>JAHFQY010000022.1:22209-39431 GCA_023259065.1 Nitrosomonadales bacterium | reverse complement strand
TAGCTTGCTACCCAACAGGAAGCCGGATATACGGAAGCAGTTGCACCCAAAACCATCAACACGAGTTGCTTGCAAAACGGGAGGTGTCCATATACGAGTTGCGCAGCCGCCCAATTTTATTTCTCGACCGAAGGAACCCGAAGGGCGATACGGCAGGGTTCGCCTTCTTTGGGTTACTTTTCTTGGCGAAGCAAGAAAAGTGACTAGCTGTCGGGCTACCCCCGACAAACTATGCGCACCTCTTCCAGATATTTACGAAGCATCAAGCTCAGGGCGCACCATCATCCTCGTCATCATATTTCTCGCGTGGCGGATCACCGTCATACACCAGGCTCTGACGGCGCATCATGTAAGCATCACGGATAAAGCTGTAGCGATCCAGCATGGTGTCATCCACCACTTTTTCCGTATCAAGCAGTGAGGCTCGCAGTTCTATGCCTTTTGCAATATATAGCTGGTTGCGCAAGGCAACATCATCCAGGTTGCTGATCGGGCCGGGGTAGGTATCCGCATACAGGCCTATGCCGTCGCGCACGTTGCTGGGGCCGAGAATCGGGAGAACCACATAAGGGCCGCTGCTTACGCCCCAGTAACCCAGGGTCTGGCCAAAGTCTTCGTTGTGTTTCTCCAGGCGATTGGCCACGTTGATCAAGCCAAACACACCAAATGTCGAGTTGATGATGACCCGGGTACCGTCAGAGGCTGCCTGGGCAAATTTGAATTGCAGCAGGTCGTTGAAGGTCACGACCACATCATCCAGATTGGAAAAGAAGTTGTGCACCATGTTCTGCACCGGCTTGGGCGTGACATTGGTGTAGCCCTGTGCCACGGGCTTGAGTACGGCTCGGTCCAGGGTGTCGTTGAAGCGATAAACACCACGGTTGAATCCCTCAAGCGGATCCTTGGGGTTGCTGTGGCCGCTGGGTGTTGCGCAACCCGTCAAGACCAGGATGGCGAGCAGGGAGAATATACGGATAACTGGCATAAACACTCGGGTGGTTAAAGTTTGTGAGCGGGATTATAGTTGCAATCTGCCGGATGCAATAAACTGAAGCTCGATTGCTCGTTGAAGCATAATCCTATTAAGATGTCCGCGATGAAAAACTCCATCAAATCCCTGCTGCTCATTACTGCGCTGTTTCTGCTGGCGGCAACGCTGGAGTTGGGCTGGCTGCACGTGCTTCTTCCCCTGGAAAATCGCCTGTCGGACCGGTTTGTGCAGCATCAGGCGCAGGCTCTGCAGCCCGATCCCGATATTGTGATTGTCGATATTGATGATGCAAGCCTGGCGCGCATGCAGGATGACGCAGGAAGCTGGCCATGGCCGCGTTCCGTGCACGGGGAGCTGGTGCAGGGGATTGCCAGGCAACGTCCCAGGGCCATCATTTTTGACATCTTGTTCAGCGAGCGTGACCAGTACCGCCCCGAAAGCGACAAGCTGTTCAATCAGGCGCTGAAGGGCAAGGACAATGTCTATTTCCCCATGGTGCGGCGCGATCCGGCACAGGATGCTGCGGGCGCTCCATTGGCGCAGGTGGCCAGTTTGCTGGGGTTGCAGCGCACCCCGCTGGCAGACGAGCATGCTCGCATCGCCCTGTTGCCGCCGCTGGCGATTGATGCGCGCTACTGGCGCGGCGGCACCATCAACTTTAGCGAAGACCGTGATGGAGTGGGGCGCCGCTACCAGCTGTACACGCCGGCATATGGCTGGCTGATTCCCTCGCTGCCGGCGCGGGTGGCGGCCGATCTTGGTTATGCCGTGCCGCAGCAAGCTGACATGGTTTTGTCCTGGCGCGGCAGGTCTGGTTCCTTCAAACATATTTCCTACGCTGATCTGTATGAGGACTTTAGTCGCGAGAAGCCCAAGCGCGCGCAGGATGAGCTGAGGGGCAAGATAGTCATTGTTGGAACTGCCGCTACCGGTTTGCAGGATATGCGCGTCACGCCACTGTCTAGCCTGCATCCAGGGGTGGAGATTCTGGCGACAGCACTGGATAATTTGAAGAACGAGCACATGATGCGCAGCGCTTCAGTTTTGGCGGCTCCGGCGCTTGCATGGAGCCTGCTGTTGCTTCTGGCCGCTGCATTCTTGCGGGGCGGGAATGCGCTGAAGATCGGCATTGCCTTGTCTGCGATCAGCGCGCTGTTGTTGCTCGCCAGCTATCTTGCTGCGGGACGCTTGTACCTGCTGCCGGTATTGACGCCATTGTTACTGGCGTGGACGTATTATGTTGCGGGTGCCTTGCGCGAGTATTTGCGCGAGCGCAAATCGCGTGAGCAGGCGGTGCAGATGTTCAGCCGCTTCGTTAACCCGCATGTGGTGCAGGAGCTGGTGGCGCACGGTGGCTTGAGCCGTGGTGGTGAAAGCCGCCAAGTCAGCGTGCTGTTCTCCGACATCCGCGGCTTTACCACGCTGTCGGAAAAGCGCACGCCGCAGCAGGTGGTGGATCTGCTCAACCGTTATTTCACCCTGCAGGTTGAGGTTGTGTTCCGCCATGGCGGTTCGCTGGATAAGTTTATCGGCGATTGCATCATGGCATTCTGGGGCGCGCCCCTGGATGATCCCGATCATGCCCGCAACGCGGTGGCCGCAGCACTGGAAATGGCCGAGGTGCTGCAGCGCTTCAAGAAGGAGCTGGGCGAGGAGGATGCCGACTTTGATGTGGGTATCGGCATACATTCTGGCCCCGCGGTGGTGGGCCTGATAGGCTCGGATCAACGGCGCGAGTACACGGCGATAGGAGATACGGTCAACCTTGCCAGCCGCATCGAAGGGCTGACCAAGGGGGTTTCGCGCATACTGGTTTCGCGCGAAACCATGGAGTTGTGCGGCGATGCCTATGACTTCAAGGCGTATGGTTCGTATGCGGTGAAAGGCAGGGGCAAGGAAGTGGAATTGTTTGCGCCGCAACCAAGGAATGGCAACAGTTAAGGAGAGAATATGAAGTGGTTAGCTGCAGTTTGTTTAAGTGTATTGTGCGGCCTGGCGCATGCTGGTGACCCTGCTTATACGGTGCGGGACACAGATTTGCGGGCCAAGCCGTTTGCAGATTCGGATAGCTTGTCTGTGATCGCTGCCAACACCAAGGTGGAAATCATGCAGCGTAAATCCAGCTGGATGCAGGTCAAGGTGTCCGGCGCGACTGGCTGGGTAAAGATGTTGAGCCTGCGCCTGGGCGCGGCGGAGCAGAAAAAACGCGGTGATAGCGGATTGGCTGCACTGTTCAATGTGGCCTCAACAGGCAATAGCGGCAGTACGGTGACAACCGGCGTGCGCGGGCTGTCTGAAGAGCAGCTGAAAAATACCCGTGCCAACCCGCAGGAGCTGGAAGCGGCCCGCGCCTATGCGGTGAGCAAGGCCGAGGCGAAACGCTTTGCCCAGGCTGGCAAGCTGGGTGCACGTGACATGGCATATCTGCCCGAGCCTGAAGGGGATAACTGATGAAAACGAAAATTACCGTAGCGGCCTTGTTGCTGACTTGCACAACTTTTTCTGCGAGCGCTTTTGACTTCAGCAATCTGGATATCGGCAAGACCGTGGAGACGCTGAAGAAGATCAAGAAAGCCAACACCGACATCGATGAACCCCAGGAAATCGAGCTTGGCCAGGGCATCGCCAGCAATCTTCTGGGAGCCGCGCCGTTGATGAAGAATCAGCGCGTGCAGCAGTACGTGAATCATGTTGGCCGCTGGCTGGCCATGCAGACCGAGCGCCCGGACCTGCCCTGGCAGTTTGGCGTGCTGGAGGACAATGACGTCAATGCATTTGCCGCCCCCGGTGGCTATGTGTTCATCACCAAGGGCTTGCTGGCGCGCATGAGCAGTGAGGCTGAACTGGCGGGCGTGCTGGCGCATGAAATCTCCCATGTGCTGCGCAAGCACCACCTGCAGGCGATCAAGAAAGGTGCGCGCACCGAGGTGATAGCGGAGTTTGCCGGTGAGGTGATCAAGGAAAAAGGCGGCAATCCGGCACTGAACAAGCTGGTGAGCGCCGGCACCGAGGTGTATACGCGTGGCCTGGACAAGTCGGATGAGTTCGAGGCTGACCGCATGGGAGTGGTGATTGCCGCCCGCAGTGGTTACGACCCATTCGGGCTGCCCGCAGTGTTGCAAACCCTGCAGGCTATCAACCCTCAGGATTCGGGGCTGGCGCTGATGTTCAAGACCCATCCGGCGCTGGCAGACCGCCTGAGCTTGCTGGACAGGCTGATGGCCAGTTCGTTTGAGCGTTTCGAGAGTCAGCCTAACCTGTCCGGACGCTTTATGGCTACGCTGGGTGGCGCCAAATAGGGTGGTGCGTTGTCAGGGGGTATGCAGTTTCGGAGCGGGGGCAAGATCTCCCATGCGGAAGAGGTAGGCGCCGCTCTGGCGGTCGGAAAAATAGTTTTCCAGCGTCATGCGCACGGCGCGAAAAGCCAGGTCATCCCAGGGAATTTCGTGCTCGGCAAAGAGCGCGACCTCCAGACTTTCCACACCCGGCGAGAAATCGAGATTGAGCAGGCGCGCGCGAAACAGCAGGTACACCTGATTGATGTAAGGCAGGTTGTACATCGAATATAAATCCCCGACTTCAACCAGCGCATTGGCTTCTTCCATGGTTTCACGTGCGGCGCCTTCAGGCGTGGTTTCGCCGTTCTCCATAAAGCCGGCGGGGAGCGTCCACATGCCGATGCGCGGTTCTATGGCGCGGCGGCACAGCAGTATGCGGCCATCTTTCCACTCGGGAATGGCGCCGACGATCAACTTGGGATTCTGGTAATGCACGGTGGCGCACACCGTGCAAATGTGGCGCTCGCGGCTGTCATCCTGCTGAAATCTCAGCTCGACCGGGGCGCCGCATTCAGAACAGAATTTCATTGGATGTCCTGTGGTGCTACCAGAAACGCCACCAGGGTTTTTCGCCCAGCGAGGCATCCTGTGATCCCGGTTTGACACCGTCCCTGGCAATATTCAGGTCGAGCACGCGTTGCGTGTCGTCGCGCAAATCCTTCTGCCCCATGGCGTCGTAAGCGCGCACCATGATTTGCAAAGCGTCACGGGTTTGCGGGGTTTGCGGAAATTCTTTCAGCACACTGTTGGCGCGATTGACCGCGGCGATATAAGCGCCGCGACGCAGGTAATAGTCGGCGACACGAATCTCCGAGCGGGCAAGGATGTTGATCAGATACTGCATGCGCACCCTGGCATCCGGGGCATAGCGGCTGTCGGGGAAGCGCGTTACCAGTTCACGGTAGGCATCAAAGGAGTCGCGTGCGGACTGCGGGTCGCGCTCGGCCGGATCCTGTTGTGACAGGCGCTGGAGGAAGCTGGTGTTGTCGATGAAGTTGATCAGCCCCTTTAGATAGTAGACGTAATCCAGATTGACGCTGTTGGGGTATTGCTTGATGAAGCGGTCAACAGCGGTGAGTGCAGCCTCGGGTTCCTCGTGTTTGTAGTAGGCGTAGGCGATTTCCATTTGCGCCTGCTGCGCATAGCGGCCATAGGGGTAGCGCGATTGCAGGGTTTCCAGCGTTTTGATGGTCTTGTCCAGATTGCCATCCTGCATGGCTTCTTGTGCCTGGGCATAATGTTCCTCGGCGGGAACCTTGTTGGCCTGGTCAACTGCCTTGGGATCGATAGAGGAAGAACTGCAAGCAGCTAACGTTAACAGCAGGAAAACGGCTAAACTATGGCGCATGACTGAATCCAAAAAAATAGTACGCGATTATAACAAAGTTACGCCCCCCACTACGCAGGACGTCGAGAGTGACGATGATCCGGACACTACGCCTGAAGGCCTTGAGCCCTTGCTCTTCAGGATACCCAGTGAATATGGCGGTATGCGCCTGGATCAGGCACTGGCAAAGCTGCTGCCCGAATACTCGCGCAGCCGCCTGCAGGAATGGGTGACGCAGGGCAAGGTGACGCTTAACGGCGCGCCTGCCACGATCAAGCAAAAAGTGTGGGGAGGCGAGAACATCGAGCTGGTGCCGCAAAGTGACCCTGCCGATCAACCCTATCTGGCCGAAGATATTCCACTCGACATCGTGTACGAGGACGACAGCATACTCGTCATCAACAAGCCGGTGGGGCTGGTGGTGCATCCTGGCAACGGCAACTGGCAGGGCACACTGCTCAATGCCCTGCTGCACCATGCGCCGCATCTGGCCGAGGTGCCGCGCGCCGGCATCGTGCACAGGCTGGACAAGGACACCAGCGGCCTGCTGGTGGTGGCGAAAACCCTCATCGCGCAGACCAACCTGGTGCGCCAGCTGCAAGAGCGCACGGTGAGCCGGGAATATCTTGCCCTGGCGCACGGCGAGGTGGCACGCGGCGGCAAGGTGGATGCACCGATAGACCGCCATCCTTCGCAACGCACCAAGATGGCCATCGTCGAGGGTGGCAAACCCGCGGTGACGCATTACGCGCTGGTGGAATCCTTCCCAGGCTGCACCCTGCTGCGCTGCAAGCTGGAGACCGGCCGCACCCACCAGATTCGCGTGCACCTCGCCTCCATCCGCCACCCGCTGGTGGGCGACCACATCTACATCAAGGGCGCGCAGAAATGCCCGCCGCACATGCGCTACGTCCTCGCCGTCTTTCCGCGCCAGGCCCTGCACGCCGAGCGTCTCGGGCTGGAGCATCCGGAAACAGGCGAGTGGATGGAGTGGCAGGCCAACATGCCGGCCGATATGCAGAAGCTGCTGGCCGACATCCGGCGCATCGCGGCAGCAGAGCAAACAGGTGAGCAATGAGCTTGCTTGAACACTGCCTCATTCCAGACTGGCCTGCTCCCGCCAATGTGCAAGCGCTGCAAACCACGCGCAATGGCGGTTACAGCGTCGCTCCCTACGCCAGCCTCAACCTCGGCAGCCATGTAGGCGATGCGCCACTTACGGTGGCGCGCAACCGCATGCTGTTTTCTTCCTTGGTGCCCAGCGAGCCGGTGTGGCTTAACCAGGTGCATGGCCTCAAGGTGGCCGATGCCGGGCACGCTGGCTGTTTGCCTGAGGCCGATGCCAGCATCTCAACCCACCCCGGTGCAGTGTGCGTGGTGATGACGGCAGATTGCCTGCCGGTATTGCTGTGCGACGATAAAGGCACGGTGGTGGGCACTGCGCATGCCGGGTGGCGCGGGTTGTGCGACGGCGTGATCGAAGCGACGGTGTCTGCCATGCAAGTGTCCGCATCCACCCTGATGGCCTGGCTGGGCCCGGCCATTGGCCCTGCGGCATTTGAGGTGGGCGATGAAGTGCGTGCGGCGTTTGTGGCGCAGCAACCGCACGCGGCTGCAGCTTTTGTTGCCAGCAATCAAGGCAAGTGGCTGGCAAACATATACCTGCTGGCACGCCTGCGCCTGCAAGCACTTGGTGTCACCCGCATCTATGGCGGCGATCTGTGCACTTTCAGCGATCCGCAACGTTTTTACTCATACCGGCGTGACGGTGTGACGGGACGCATGGGGACATTTATCTGGTTGAAGTAAGAAGCTGGAGCTGAATTATCCAGTGATGATTTCCTGTGCTTTAAAGATGCGGAAAAATCTCTGTTTGAATTAACTGGTAATGCCATAAAGGGATTTCGGGTTATCCACATTATCTGTGGATAACTTTGTGGATGGTTTATTGCAGAGAGACTTAAGCTGCTCTTGGATAACCATATTTTTAACCATGCTTACTTTTTACGCTAAAAATTAAATCCCATAAAATCAATGTGATATAAGAATAATTGGCGATTTTTCAGGGCTTGGCAGCGAAGGGCTGCCGTAAAAGTGCCGTCGTTATTTGAATTGTGGATTATTTGTGATTGTCAATAGGTCATCTGGACTAGTTTTGAAAATAAAAATGTTGGAATCAGTGTGCTGCAGCTGCAATTATCTGCTATGGGATTAAAGCGTTTTGTATCGAGCAGCTTTATATAAAGTTCGAATTGATGATAGATAAAAACCGTGTACTAAGTGTGCGTGAGCTTAATCTCGCCGCCAAGCAGTTGATTGAAGGCGGCTTGCCCTTGTTGTGGGTGCGCGGCGAAATTTCCAATTTTGTATGTGCGGCCTCGGGTCATTGGTATTTTTCGCTCAAGGACGAACAGGCGCAGGTGCGTTGCGTGATGTTCCGCCACAAGAGCCAGTATCTGGACTGGCAACCCAGAAACGGGGCACAGGTGGAGGTGCTGGCGCTGGCCACCCTGTACGAGGCGCGCGGCGATTTCCAGCTGACGCTGGAGCAGATGCGTCCTGCCGGGCTGGGGGCGCTGTACGAGGCATTCGAGAAGCTCAAGCGCAAGCTGGAAGCCGAAGGGCTGTTTGCGGAGTCGCGCAAGCGTGCACTGCCATACTTTCCGGCACAAGTCGGCATCGTTACCTCACCCCAGGCGGCCGCTCTGCGTGATGTACTGACCACCTTGGCGCGGCGCATGCCGGGTTTGCCGGTAGTGCTGTACCCCACGCCGGTGCAAGGCGAGGGGGCCGCGCAGAAGATTGCGCAGGCCATTTATCTGGCAAACGAGCGCAAGGAATGCGAGGTGCTCATTGTGTGTCGCGGCGGCGGCAGTATCGAGGATCTGTGGGCTTTCAATGAGGAAGTGGTGGCGCGGGCGATTGCGGCCAGCCGCATCCCGGTGGTCAGCGGGGTGGGGCATGAAACCGATTTTACCATTGCCGATTTTGTCGCGGATCTGCGCGCCGCCACACCTACTGCAGCCGCACAGGCGGCGTCTCCCAACCGGCAGGAACTCAGCCAGAACCTGCAGCAATTAGAGCAGCGCATGGCGCGCGCCGTGATGCGCCAGCTGGAACGTGCCATGCAGCAGCTGGACTATCTGCAGCGCCGCCTGGTGCACCCGGCACAGCGCGCGCAACAGCAGATGCAGCATCTGGGCCAGTTGCAGCAGCGTTTGCAGTCTGCACTGGTGCATGCGGTGGATAATCAGCAGTGGCGCTGGCAGGCATTGCGGCAGCGCCTGCGCGCAGCACGTCCTGACCTGCTGCAGCTGGGCAAGCGTGAAGCCGATCTGGGACGGCGCATGCAGGACGCCATGCAGCGCACGCTGGAACGTTATGACCACAGGCTGGCCGCAGCAGGCCAGCACCTGCAGCACCTCGATCCCAGCCAGGTGCTGGCGCGCGGCTACAGCATGGTGCGCGATGAGTGTGGCGCTATTGTGACCGATAGCGCCACCCTGCAAGCCAATGCACATCTCGGCATTACCTTCGCCCAAGGGTGGGCCAGGGTCGATGTGAAGGAAAAGGGCTAGGCCTGACAGGCAAAAAACTGCTTTATCCGCAGATTAAGCAGATTTCACAGATTATTTTCCAGCGGGAAAAGTGTTTGTCTCCAGGTGTTATGAGTGTGGCTGGGTTAATGTCGTTGTTTCATCTGCGGGCACAAGAACCTCTTTGAGGTAATCTGCGGACAACTGCAGTTTCCGGTTTAATTTGGGTTAAAATTCGCCCCTTCCAAATATATGCCTCAGCTGTGAGTCCTCAGTATGAATTTGAACCCGGCTTCTCATCAGTGCTGTAGCTTCAGTCACTGCCCACAGACTCAAGCACCAGCCCGGAATATCGCACCATGATGGCGCAACTACGCGGCAAGGGTTGGCTGTGGGCGGTATTGCTGGCGGTCATGGTTATCTGGTTCGGCAACCTGGAGTACCGCAAGCTGGTGAAGCCGGACGAAGGCCGCTATGCCGAAATCTCGCGCGAGATGGTCGCCAGTGGCGACTGGACCACACCACGTCTGAACGACCTCAAGTATTTCGAAAAACCTCCCCTGCAATACTGGACCACGGCCGCCGCCTTCGAGGTGTTCGGCCTGCACAACTGGACGGCGCGGCTGTGGACTGCACTGACCGGCCTGTTCGGCATTCTGCTGGCGTATTACACCGGGCGCCGTGTCTGGGGCGGTGAAGTTGGCCTGTATGCCGCGGCGGTGCTGGGCAGCAGCCTGCTGTACGTGATGATCGGCCACATGAATTCGCTCGACATGGGGCTCACCTTCTTCATGGCGCTGGGCATGAGCGGCTTCGTACTGGCACAGCATGATGGTGCGACGGCACGCGAAAACCGGCTGTGGATGCACGTGGCCTGGGCGGCGCTGGCGCTGGCCGTGCTGAGCAAGGGGCTGATCGGCATCGTGCTGCCGGGCGCGGTGCTGGTGCTGTATAGCTTGATCCAGCGCGACTGGGCGCTGTGGAAGCGCCTGCATCTGATCACCGGCACGCTGCTGTTCTTCGCCATCGCCGCACCGTGGTTTGTGGCGGTGTCGCGCGCCAACCCGGAGTTCGCACATTTCTTCTTCATCCACGAGCATTTCGAGCGCTTTCTCACCACCGAGCACAAGCGCTATGAGCCGTGGTGGTGGTTCCTGCCGGTGCTGGCTGTGGGCATCCTGCCCTGGCTGATCAACCTGCCGGAAGCGGTGTGGCAGGCCGGTAAATCGAGCGCCAGCGTATGCTTCCAGCCGCAGCGCTTCCTGCTGATCTGGGCGGTGTTCATCTTCGTGTTCTTCTCGGCGTCCGGCTCCAAGCTGGCCTCCTATATCCTGCCCATCTTTCCCGCGCTGGCCTTGCTGATGGCGTTGCAGATCGAAAGGATGAATCCGCGCCGCCTGTTCTGGATGACGCTGCCGTTGTTGCTGGCCGCGCTGGGTCTGCTGGTGCTGTCGCAATTTGCCGACCGCTTCGGCGATGCGGACGAGGCGGTGTACTACCACGAATATGCGCGCTGGCTGGCAGTCGCGGCGCTGGTATGGCTGGCCGGCCTGGCGCTCGGGCTTTACTGGCTGTATCGGCAGCGCGTGCGTAGCGCAGTACTGGCGTTGGCGCTTTCCTCGCTGCTGTTCAGCCAGCTGGTCATCACCGGGCACAACAGCCTGGCGCCGTTGAGCTCCGCATGGCGAGTGGCGCAGCAGGTTCAGCCATTTCTCAAGCCTGACACGCCGTTCTACAGCCTGTACATGTACGACAACACGCTGTCGTTCTATCTGCAACGGCCGATGCCGCTAGTGTCCTTTGCGGATGAAATGCTGTTTGGCTTGCAGCAGGAACCCGCCAAGGGGCTCAGCTTCGATGCATTTACCGCTGCGTGGCGCGCTGCCCCGCAGGCGCTGGCCATCACCGAAACCAAATACTGGAAAGATATGCAGAAACAGATTGCGCCCACTGAAGTGGTATACCAAGATATTCAATATGTCGTAATAAGGAAACCATGAACCTGCTCAGTTTTACCCTGATTTTGATTGGCGTGCTGCTCAACGCCGGTGCGCAACTGCTGCTGAAGGCGGGCACCAATGCCATCGGTCATTTTGAATTCAGCCGCGACAACATTGTGCCGGTGGGCTGGCAGCTGGCCACCGAGCCGCACATCATGGGAGGCCTCAGTTTTTATGTGATCAGTGTGGTGGTGTGGATCATGGCGCTCTCAAGGGTGGAGGTGAGCATTGCCTACCCCATGCTGTCGATAGGCTATGTGGTCAACGCAATGGCGGCCTGGTGGCTGTTTGGCGAGGCGGTGAGCCTGACGCGGCTGGCCGGTATCGGCGTCATTATTATCGGCGTCTACATCGTCAGCCGCAGCTAAACCATGATGGCTTTTTTCAAGCGCCTCACTCCGTGGCAGGCTGCCTTGTGGCTGGTTGCAGCCAGCACCCTGTTGCGCCTGCTGGCCTCGGCTTCTGTGGGCCTCAGCACGGATGAGGCCCACTACGCGCTGTATGGCCTGCACCTGGACTGGAGCTACTTCGATCACCCCTCGATGATAGGCTGGTTGCAGGCCATTGCGCTGCAGTTTGGCAGCTCCGATCTGGCCATGCGCGTCATTCCCGTGCTGCTGTTCTCTGCCGCCAGCCTGGTGCTGTACCGGCTGGCGCTCACCCTGTTCCCTCATGAATCACCCTGGCTGGGTTTTGTCAGTGTCGCCCTGCTGCAATCTGCGGTGATGTTCCAGCTCATCGGCATGGCCATGTTGCCGGACAGCCCGCTGTTGCTGCTGGGCCTGCTCGCTTTGCTGGCACTGCATGGCGCCATCAGCAGCGGGCAAACCCGCTACTGGCTGTGGCTGGGCCTGTGCCTGGGGCTGGCGGGGCTGTCCAAATACACTGCGGTGTCGCTGATCATCAGCGTGCTGCTGGCGCTGACCTTCAGCCGCCAGTGGCGCCAGCTGCGCAGCCCCGGCCCCTGGCTGGCGCTGCTGCTGGGCGCGCTGCTGATCATGCCGGTGCTGTACTGGAATTATCGCCATGAATGGATTTCCTTCCTGTATCAACTGCACCATGGCACGGCCAATCCCAGCTGGCGCATCAGCCGGCTGTTGATTTCCCAGCTTGCGCAACTGGTTGTGTACGGTCCCGCCATCTATGTGTTCGGGCTGGTTGCCGTGGTGGCCAGCCTGCGCGACTGGCGCGACGCAGGCGTGCAGCTTTGCCTCGCATTGGCGCTGCCGGTGCTGCTGCTGTTCGGCTGGAACTCCGGCTATGAGATGACCCTGCCGCACTGGACCTCGCTGGGCTGGATTGCCGTGCTGCCGCTGCTTGCGCGCTGGCTGCTGCACGTCTGGAACAAGGCGCGCTGGGTGCGCGTCGGCATCCGGATTTCTGCTGTGTATGCCGTGCTGTTGCTGGGCCTGCTGCTGAGCGAATTCCTGTTTTCCTGGCCGGCATTCCCCGATAACAGTAATCCCTTGCGCGATGTATATGGCTGGGAGCAGGCTGCGCAGCGCGCAGAAAAACTCCGCGCCGAAATGGCCGCAACACCCGGTGCACCCGCGTTGCTGTTTACCGAAAACTGGACCTATGCCAGCCGCCTCGCCTGGTATGCACGGCCGCAGCCGGTGCAGGTGCCGGATAAGCGCCATGACCAGTCCTACCTGTGGTTTGGCAAGCCGCAAAACGGCGCGCGCGGCATACTGGTGGTGTGGCCCGAGGCGCAGGCAACACCTTCTACCGGTGGCGCAGGCCAGTTTGGCGCGTGCACGCTGCGCGAGCAAATGCCGGTGCTGGTGCGAGGCCGCCTGATCTCTACTTTCTCTTTCTACGCCTGTGATGCATTCAAGAACTGACACCATGAAGCGGGAATGCCTGATCTGGCAATGGGGCGTGCCGCTGTTAGCCTTGGCTGCACTGGCCATGCTGGCTGCGCTGGATGGCAATATTGTGCTGTTCCAGGCGATGAACAAGCTTATGTCCCTTGCCGGCGATGCACTGTGGATACACCTCTCGCTGCTGGGCGATGGCAAGATCGCCATCCTGTTCCTGCTGCCGTTTCTGGGGCGGCGCCCGGATGTGGTGTGGCAATTCATCCTGGCGATCGTGCTGGTCACGCTGTGGGTGCAAGGGATGAAAGAATTGTTTTCCCACGCGCGCCCCCCGGCGCTGCTACCCATGGAAAGTTTCCACCTGATAGGCCCTGCGCTGCAGAACAACTCCTTTCCTTCCGGCCACACCACCTCGGCTTTCCTGCTGGCCGGCTTGCTGTGCCTGCAACGGGTGAACAACTGGATCAAGCTTGCGGTGCTGTTGCTGGCGCTGTTTATCGGCTTCTCGCGCATCGCCAGCGGCGTGCACTGGCCCATGGATGTGCTGGGTGGTGCGTTAGGCGGCTGGCTGGTGGCCATGGGAGCCGTATGGCTGAGCCAATACTGGCGCGCCGGGCTGAATGTGTGGGCGCAGCGCGCGTTTGCCCTGCTGGCGACTCCGCTTTCGGTATGGGCGGTGTGGTCGCTGTGGCATGATTACGACGACGTCTATCCCGGCACCAATGTGCTGAAAGTGCTGCTGCTGGCAGCTTGCCTCGCGCTGTCGTTCAAGGGACAGTTGCGCTTGTTTAGCGCCGGGATGAAACAAGAATTTTGAGGAATGCACATGAGTGAATTTTTGCCGTTTGTAAAACCCTATATCGACGAGGCAACCATCGCTTCCGTCGCGGAAACCCTGCGCTCCGGCTGGATCACCAGCGGCCCCAAGGTGCTGGAATTCGAGAAGCAGTTGTCCGAATATTTCGGCGGGCGCCCGGTGCGCACCTTCAACTCGGGCACTTGCACCATGGAGATTGCCCTGCGCATTGCCGGCATCGGGCCGGGTGATGAAGTCATCACTACGCCGATCTCCTGGGTCGCCACTGCCAACGTGATTCTGGAAGTGGGCGCCACGCCGGTGTTTGCCGATATAGACCCAGTTACGCGCAACATCGATCTGGACAAGGTGGAAGCAGCGATCACCCCGCGCACGCGCGCTATCATTCCCGTGTATCTGGCCGGCCTGCCGGTGGATATGGACAGGCTGTATGACATCGCCAGGCGCCACAACTTGCGCGTGGTTGAAGACGCCGCCCAGGCCATAGGCTCAACCTGGCAAGGCAAGCGCATCGGCGCTTTCGGCGATTTCGTTTCATTCAGCTTCCAGGCCAACAAGAACCTCACCACTTCGGAGGGCGGCTGCCTGGTGCTGAACAATGCCGAGGAAGCGCGTCTCGCCGAGAAATACCGCTTGCAGGGCGTCACCCGTAGCGGCTTCGACGGCATCGAGGTGGATGTGCTGGGTGGCAAGTTCAACATGACCGACATTGCCGCCGCCATCGGCCTCGGCCAATTGCCGCAGCTCCCCGCCATCACCGCGCGCCGCCGTGAGCTGGCGCAGCATTATTTCGCCACCTTGGGGGCGGATTTTGAACAGCAGACCGGCGCACAACTGCCCCCACGGAATTTTGAAATCAGCAACTGGCACATGTTCCAGATTGTGCTGCCGGAAGGTATCATCCGCGCTGACTTTATGGCGCAAATGAAACAGCGTAACATCGGCTGCGGCGTGCATTACCCGCCCATCCACCTGTTCCAGCTGTACCGCGAGCGCGGCTTCAAGCCCGGCATGTTTCCGCTGGCGGAACGGGTGGGGCGCAGCATTGTCACCCTGCCGCTGTTCCCGGCCATGACGCATCAGGATGTGGAGCGGGTGTGTGTCGCAGCCCGTGAAATTTTAAAGAGATAAAGCTTTATGCAAACACCAGAATTGTCCGTCGTCATCCCCGTCTATAACGAAGAAGAAGGTCTGCAGACCTTGTTCGACCGGCTTTACCCGGCGCTGGACAAGCTCGGTATCAGCTACGAGGTTGTGTTCGTCAACGACGGCAGCCGCGATCGTTCTGCGGCGATATTGCGCGAGCAGTTCCAACTGCGCCCCGATGTGACGCGGGTGGTACTGTTCAACGGCAACTTTGGCCAGCACATGGCGATCATGGCCGGTTTCGAGCATTGCCGCGGCCAGCGCGTGGTGACGCTGGATGCCGACCTGCAGAACCCGCCGGAGGACACACACCTGTTGCTGGCCAAGATGGACGAGGGTCACGACTATGTTGGTTCCATCCGCCGCCAGCGCAGCGATAGCTGGTGGCGCCATGTCGCCTCGCGCGCGATGAACGGTCTGCGTGAGCGCATCACCCGCATCAAGATGACCGACCAGGGCTGCATGTTCCGCGCCTATGACCGCAACATCATCAACGCCATCAACTCGTGCCGCGAAGTGAACACCTTCATCCCCGCGCTGGCCTACAGCTTTGCGCGCAACCCGGCCGAGGTGGTGGTGGGGCATGAGGAGCGTGCGCTGGGTGAGTCCAAGTATTCGCTGTACAGCCTGATCCGCCTTAACTTCGACCTGATGACAGGCTTCTCTCTGGTGCCGCTGCAATGGTTCTCCATGCTGGGCATGCTGATCTCGGTGGGCTCCGGCCTGCTGTTCGTACTGCTGCTGGTGCGGCGCCTGATCATCGGCCCCGAGGCGGAAGGCCTGTTCACCCTGTTTGCCCTGATGTTCTTCCTGATCGGCATCGCACTGTTCGGTATCGGCCTGCTGGGCGAATATATAGGCCGCATCTACCAGCAGGTGCGCCATCGCCCGCGTTACCTGGTGGAAGCGGTGCTTGAAGAAAATCGTGAAAGGTGAAACGTGAAACGTGAAAGGTCTGTGGTGCCTGTGGCGGTGGTGTTCGCTTATCACAATGTAGGCGTGCGTTGCCTGAATGTGTTGCTGGCCCACGGTGTGGATGTGGCGCTGGTGGTGACACATAAAGACAACCCCAAAGAGAACATCTGGTTCGACAGCGTGGCCGGGCTGGCGGCTCTGCACGACATCCCGGTGATCACACCAGACAACCCCAATACTCCCGAAGTTATCGAGCAAATCCGCGCCTTGCAGCCGGATTTCTTCTTTTCCTTTTACTACCGGGAAATGCTCAAGCGCGAGCTGCTGGAGATCCCCAAATCAGGGGCGCTCAACATGCATGGCTCGCTGTTGCCCAAATACCGTGGCCGAGTACCGGTGAATTGGGCGATAATACGCGGTGAAACGGAAACCGGCTCCACCCTGCATTACATGACGGAAAAGCCGGATAACGGCGACATCGTGGCGCAGCAGGCGGTGCCGATCCTGCCGGACGACACGGCGCTGGAGGTGTTCCAGAAGGTCACCGTGGCGGCGGAAATCGCGCTGAATGACTGCTTGCCCGATTTGCTGGCAGGCAAGGCGCGCGCGGTGAAGCAGGATTTGAGCAAGGGCGCCTATTTCGGCGGGCGCAAGCCGGAGGACGGCATTATTGACTGGTCGCAGGATGCGCGCAGCATCCACAACCTGGTGCGAGCCGTGGCGCCGCCGTATCCGGGCGCGACCACGCAATTGCTGGGCCGCCCCATGCGCATCCTGCAGACGCTGGTGACGGATGAGCAGGGCGCAAGCAACGCGCCATGTTTTTATGTGCAGGATGGCCGTGCCTACGCGGTGTGTGGGCAGGGCGTGCTAAGAGTGATAGCTTTTGAGCTGGATGGTGTGGCAATGAGCGCCGCCGAATTTGCGGCACAGCATGGCGCCGGAAGATTTAATTTTAATTGTTAGGAAAATAAAAATGAAAAAAGTACTGATTCTGGGCGTGAACGGCTTTATCGGACACCACTTGTCGCAGCGCATCCTGGCCACCACCGATTGGGAAGTGTACGGCATGGACATGAGCTCGGAGCGTATCTCTGATCTGATTGGCCAGCCGCGTTTCCACTTCTTCGAGGGCGACATCACCATCAACAAGGAATGGGTGGAGTACCACGTGAAGAAGTGCGACGTGATCCTGCCGCTGGTGGCGATTGCCACACCGTCCACCTACGTCAAGCAGCCGCTGCGCGTGTTCGAGCTGGACTTCGAAGCCAACCTGCCCATCGTGCGTGCCTCAGTCAAATATGGTAAACACCTGGTGTTCCCGTCCACATC
>JAHFQY010000022.1:0-22199 GCA_023259065.1 Nitrosomonadales bacterium | reverse complement strand
CATGTGCCACGACGAGGAATTCGATCCGGAAAACTCCGAGCTGATCTGCGGCCCGATCAACAAGCCGCGCTGGATTTACTCCAACTCCAAGCAGCTGATGGACCGCGTGATCTGGGGCTACGGCATGGAAGGCCTCAACTTCACCCTGTTCCGCCCGTTCAACTGGATAGGCGCCGGACTGGATTCCATCCATACCCCGAAGGAAGGCAGCTCGCGTGTGGTAACCCAGTTCTTCGGCCATATCGTGCGCGGCGAGAATATCAGCCTGGTGGATGGCGGTCACCAGAAGCGCGCCTTTACCTACGTCGATGATGGCATCGCAGCATTGATGAAGATTATCGAGAACAAGGATGGCATTGCCACCGGCAAGATTTACAACATCGGCAACCCGGTCAACAACCACTCCATCCGCGACCTCGCCGGCATGATGCTGAAACTAGCCGAGGAATATCCCGAGTATCGTGATTCGGTGAAGAAGGTGAAGATCGTCGAGACCACCTCCGACGCCTATTACGGCAAGGGCTACCAGGACGTGCAGAACCGCGTGCCCAAGATCACCAACACCTGCGAAGAGCTGAACTGGAAACCCACCGTTTCCATGGCCGATACCCTGCGCAAGATTTTTGATGCCTACCGTGGCCAGATCGCCGAAGCGAAAGGGCTGGTTGATTGAAACCGCAATTAGCTCTCAAGGTTGATGTAGATACCTACCGCGGCACCCGTATCGGCGTGCCGCGCCTGCTGGAAGCCATGCAGCGTCATCAGGTGGATGGCAGTTTCTTCTTCTCATTGGGCCCCGATCACACCGGCCGCGCCATCAAGCGTGTGTTTCGCCCCGGCTTTGTGGGCAAGGTATCGCGCACTTCCGTGGTGGAACATTACGGCATCAAGACCCTGCTCTACGGCACCCTGCTGCCCGGCCCGGACATCGGTCGCGGCTGCGCTGACATCATGCGCTCGGTGCGTGACGCCGGCTTTGAAGTGGGCATACATTGCTACGATCACATCCGCTGGCAGGATTATGTCGTGAACAAGGACGCGGAATGGACGCGGCGCGAGATGCAGCGGGCAGTGGAGCGTTTCACCGAAATTTTCGGCGTGCCTCCCAAGGCGCACGCCGCCGCTGGCTGGCAGATGAACCGCCATGCCTTGCGCCTGACCCAGATGCTGGGCCTGGATTACAGCTCGGATACGCGCGGCACGCACCCATTCATTCCCACCTGGAATGCGGAAATCATCGCCTGTCCGCAATTGCCCACCACCCTGCCCACGCTGGATGAGCTGATCAACCGTGAAGGCATCACCCTGAACAATGTGGCGCAGCATCTGCTGGGCCTCACCAGCAACCCGCCGGCCACCGGCCATGTATTCACCCTGCACGCCGAGCTGGAAGGCGGCAAGTGGATGCCGGTGTTCGAGCAGCTGTTGCAAGGCTGGAAGTCGCAGGGCTACGATATCGTGTCGATGCACCAATACTTCAAAAGCCTGCCTGCCACCTTGCCGCGCCACGAAGTGGCAATGCGCGAAGTGGATGGGCGCGTGGGGACGCTGGCGGTTCAGCTCGATTGATTTTGTAGGAGCGGGCTCTGCCCGCGATATGTTTTATATATTGCTATCGCGGGCAGGGCCCGCTCCTGCAAATAGCAGGAATGTGCAGTTCGGGTTCACTCATTCGGGAACGAGACGCTGCTCCAGCCCGACCTTGCCTCCACACCGCGCGCGAAAAGCACTACAATCCCCAGCCAGACACTCAAGTTTTTTGCTATTGTGCCGTTAAGTTTTTTTAACAGGTTTGTTTGCTGGGGGACATGATGCAACAGGGAGCCAAAGACTTGCGCGGTTGGGTCGCTTTTCTCAGCCAGGCCGAGATACCGGTGCTCAGGCAAACCGCGCGCGACCTGCAAACATTGCGCGAGGACAGCGACAAGGCCAACCCTCACACCATCGCGCAGGTCGTGGCGCGTGATCCCCTGATGACCGCAAAACTGCTGCGCTACCTGCAGCAACACAAACGGCGCAGCCAGACCACCGAACTGCTGCAGGTGGAGCAGGCCTTGCTCATGCTCGGTGTAGAGCCTTTCTTCAAGAATCTCGGCCCCACCACGCTGGTTGAGGACTTGCTGCATTCCCATGTTGCCGCGCTGATTTCCACCCTGCATGTCGTGCACCGCTCACACCGGGCTTCCTCCTATGCGGTCGACTGGGCGGTGCGCCTGCGCGACCTGCATTTTGAAGAGGTGCGCGTTGCAGCGCTGCTGCATGACATGGCTGAAATTCTGATGTGGTGTTTTGCGCCGGTAGAAATGCTCAAGATAAGCGCCATGCAGCAACAGGACAAAACGCTGCGCAGCCACACCGCGCAGGAGCAGGTGTTCGGCTTCAGTCTGGTCACCTTGCAGCATGAGCTGGTGAAGGAGTGGGTGCTGCCGGCCCTGCTGCTCAAACTGATGGATGATGCGAATAGCGGCCAGGAACGGGTGCGCAATGTGCTGCTGGCGGTGGATCTGGCGCGGCATTCGGCACACGGCTGGGATGATGCCGCCTTGCCGGATGACTACAAGAGTATTGCAGACCTGCTGCAAATGAAGCCCGAGCAGGTGATGCACATCGTCAATCCCGAGCAGCCGGAAAAACCTGCAGCCTGATCCAGGCAGCTTCCTGCTTGTACTGCGATTACTGCAAATCCGCCCTCAGTGAATTTCTTGCTTCAGGCGCAAGCACTGTTTTCTCGCGATAAGCCGCATGGTCTATGCCGGCACTGATGCTCGCGCCGTGTTTGACCGCTGCCACCATCTCCGGGCTGAGTTCAAAGCGCATGAAGTGCACCGCTGAGGTCTTGTCCGGTGCTGTGCGATCCAGGTCTTCATTGGCAATGGCAAAAACCGTGTTGCAACCCTCCACCTGCAGCCAAACGGTTTGCTCTATGCCAGTCAGGCGCGCCAGGGCTTTTTTCCTTTCCTCCACGTCGTCGTACTCGATCATGAAGGTGGCCTTCCAGTTACTGCCATCGGGGATCAGCGGGTTATACACATCCAGCTCTTCCTGTATGCCATCGGCTTCGAAGATGCGCTCTAGGCGCAGCATCTCCTGCACCTGATACTGCATGGTCAGCGCATCCTCGAAATACAGCACGGCATGCGCGCCTATCGGCACGCGGCGCTGCTTCTTGTGCTCGATCACCTTGTTGCGGAAATCGTTGCGTATGGCGGAATATTTTTCCAGGGAATATAAATTTTCACGTGCCAGTTTTTGCATGGAATGTACTCCAGTGTTTATGTTGTTGATCATATGCCGTATGCCTTGCGTATCAGCGTGATCGGATGTTGCGGCGCCCTGCCGTCCTTGAGGCCGTTCTCTATGTGATGTCCGGCCATGGCGCAGTCGCTGCCGTAGTGTGCGGCCTCGGCTTTCCTGACCCGCTCAACTACCGGTTTGACGATTTTCATCGAGCTGGCATGAAACTCTTTTTTCACCGCATAGGTGCCGTCATGGCCGGAACAACGCTCGATGATTTCCACCTCGGTGCCGGGAATCAGCGCCAGCATCTCGCGCGTTTTCGGGCCGATGTTCTGCACGCGCTGGTGGCATGAGGCGTGATAGGCCACCTTGCCAAGTTGCTGGGTGAAATCAGTCTTCAGCTTGCCTTCCTTGTGGCGCAGCATCAGGTATTCGAACGGGTCGAAGAAGGCGGCTTTGACTTTCTGCACGTCGGGATCATCCGGGAACATTAGTGGCAGCTCCTGCTTGAACATCAGCACGCAGGATGGAATCAGCCCCGTCAGATCCCAGCCCTCATCCACCAGTTTCGCCAGCACGGGGATATTGAACTCCTTGGCCGCCTTTACCGCTTCGAAATCACCCAGCTCCAGTTTGGGCATGCCGCAGCAGCGTTCCTTTTCGGCCAGTATCACCGGGATGCCGTTGTGCTCGCACACGGCGACAAAATCTTCACCCGGCCCCGGTTCATTGCGGTTGGTGTAGCAGGTGGCAAACAGGGCGATCTTCCCCCTGGTGCGCCCGGCTGGCTCTGCTACGGCTTTGCTGTCATGGCCGGCAAGGCGCTTGCGCAGGGTGTTGCTTTGATATTCCGGCAGCTTGGCATCGGCATGCACGCCCAGCACGGCTTCCAGAACTTTGCGTGCAGGCGCAAATTTATTCGCTGCATTGACCACCTGCGCCACCACCGGAATACCGGCCAGGTTGCCGACTGCATCCGTGCTGGTGAGTATGCGGTCGCGCGTTTTGACATCGCCCTGCTTGAACTTGACCGCCTTGGCGCGCAGCATCAGGTGCGGGAAATCCAG
The DNA here is from genome assembly GCA_023259065.1 of Nitrosomonadales bacterium. Taxonomy (GTDB): domain Bacteria; phylum Pseudomonadota; class Gammaproteobacteria; order Burkholderiales; family Gallionellaceae; genus 39-52-133. Next base: position 17,895 of record JAHFQY010000022.1, on the reverse strand, counting down.
GTTCCACGCATGTGGCGGCGTATACGGGCATTTGGTCATGTAGCACAGATCGCACAGGTAGCAGTGATCCACCACCTTCATGTAATCCGCTTTCTGCACGCCATCCACTTCCATGGTGGCGGACTCGTCCACCAGGTCAAACAGGGTGGGGAAAGACTGGCACAGGCTCACGCAGCGGCGGCAGCCGTGACAGATATCAAACACCCGCTCCATTTCATTGAACAACGATTGCTCGTTGTAAAAATCCGGGTTCAGCCAATCCAGGGGATGGCGTGTGGGTGCTTCAAGATTGCCTTCACGGGTGGGGGCTGCCATGTTGTTACTCCTGTGCCAGAAAATTTGGGTTAAACCAGAAAACGGCAGTCGTCCGCAGATTGCACAGATTAACGCCGATTTAATAAAGGCTAAATCTGCCTGATTATCAATCTAATCTGCGTAATCTGCGGATAGAGCTGTTTTTTCTGTATTAAACCGGCCACCTGCGTGGCCGGGGTATTGCTTAGCCTGCGAACTCGTTCAGGGCCTTCTGGTAGCGGTTGGCGTGTGAACGCTCAGCCTTGGCCAGAGTCTCGAACCAGTCAGCGATCTCCTCGAAGCCTTCTGCACGGGCGGCTTTCGCCATGCCTGGGTACATGTCGGTATATTCGTGGGTTTCGCCGGCTACGGCAGACTTCAGGTTATCTGCGGTCGGGCCGAATGGCATGCCGGTGGCCGGGTCGCCGCACTGCTCCAGATACTCCAGGTGACCGTGCGCGTGACCAGTCTCACCTTCAGCGGTGGAGCGGAACAGGGCTGCTACATCGTTGTGTCCCTGAATGTCAGCCTTGGCTGCGAAGTACAGATAACGACGGTTGGCCTGGGATTCGCCGGCAAAGGCGTCCTTCAGGTTCTGTTCGGTTTTGCTTCCTTTGAGTTTCATGGCTTGGTACCTCCAGAAAGGGTTGTGGACAAAGTGGCTGAAAACCACTGAGGTCAGTATAGGATTCTGAATGATCGAGAAAAGCAGATTGTTTCGATGGTTGTGATCGATTTTGTCAATCATCGTGGACAGCCTGGATTGCTGCCGTGGGGGAGGATGTTGCGCTGGCGTCAGTCTGACTTGCGCGCCAGCGTTTTCAGTTCTTTCAGCAAGGCATCACGCAGTTCATGGATCCTGTCGAAGGACTCATGATACTGATGACCGGCCTTGGAGGAGAGAAGTTCAGCCGCCAGATTATGTATCTGCTTGTGCAGCGACTGTATGGACAGGTAGGCAGGGTGCCCGCCGTGGCGAGTGCGGCCATCGTTATCCAGCCAGGTGCCGAAGCGGCACTGATGGTGATCCAGCGCCGGTGGCGCCTCGCGTTCACCTCTGAGATAGCCCTCAATGGCCAGTATCCAGGCGCGATGTTCGACACCGGCGTATAGCACCGAGATGTCGTCACGACTGACGGCGGGCAGATTGGTCCAGGATGCGGCAGGCTTCCAGGTGAAAGACCAGTCAAGCAATTCGCGAGCCGGCATCGGGCAGGCAATGCCGTAGCCCTGGGCCAGTTCGCAGCCGAGCTGCAACAGCATGGCACCATGTTCTGCGGATTCCACGCCTTCAGCGATGACTTCACGGCGGAACGCGGTAGATAGGCCCAGTACGCCCTCGAGAATGGCCAGGTCATCCGGGTCGCTCAGCATGCCACGCACGAAGCTTTGGTCGATCTTGAGGCGCGCAACCGGCAGGCGTTTCAGGTAGGTGAGAGAGGAGTAACCCGTGCCGAAGTCGTCCAGGGCAAAGGTCACGCCCAGCTCGCGGCAGTCGTTGATCACCTGCGATGCGCGCGCCAGGTCTTCCAGAGCGCTGGTTTCCAGCACTTCCAGCTCGATGCAGCTAGGTGCAATTTCCGGGTGTGCCGCCAGCAGCATGCGCAGGCGCTCGACAAAGTTCGCCTGCTGCAGCTGGCGCGCGCAGATATTGACGCTCACCGGAATGTCCAGCCCTGCGTCATGCCACAGCTCCATCTGGCACATGGCCGTGTCGATCACCCATTCGCCCAGCTCGACCGCCAGCTCATGATCCTCGATGGCCGGCAGGAAAGAAGCGGGGGGCAGCAGGCCCTGTTCCGGATGTTGCCAGCGGATCAGGGCTTCGGCGCCGATGATCATTCCCGTACGCATGTTCACCTTGGGCTGGTAATACAGCACGAATTCATTTCGTGTAAGTGCGCGCCGAATATGCTCCAGGCTTTCGTGATGGCCGCGGATGTTGCGGTCATGTTCGGCATCAAAAATATGGTAACGGTTTTTGCCGGCCAGCTTGGCCTGGTACATGGCCTGGTCTGCCTGGCGCAACAGCTGGTCGGCATCCACCTCCTCGGCCTGCGGGTAGAAGGTGACGCCGACGCTGGCCGAAACCTGGAGTACCTGATTGCCGACGTGCACCGGCCGCGCGGCGGCTGTGAGCAGGCGGGTCAGCACCGGCACGCTGGCTTCGATGTCGCATATATCGAACAGCACCGCGACGAATTCGTCGCCGCCGAGACGGGCGAGCGTGTCGCCGTCGCGCAGTGCTTCCTTCATGCGGCTGGCCGCCACCATCAGCAGCTGGTCGCCTGTTTCATGGCCGTTGCTGTCGTTGATCACCTTGAAGCCGTCCAGATCGAGATAGGCCACGGCCAGGCGCTTGTCCTGCCGTTGTGCGAGAGACATGGCCTGATGCAGGCGGTCGCCTAGCAGCACGCGATTGGGCAGGGCGGTGAGCGCATCGTAGTGCGCGATATGTTCGAGCTGTTTCTCGTGTTCCTTGATCACTGTGATATCGGAAAACAGCGCCACATAATGGCGGGTGATGTCATGGTTGTCGCGCACGGCGCTGATGGTGAGCATTTCGGCATACACCTCGCCGTTTTTGCGCCTGTTCCAGACCTCCCCATACCAGTGCCCGTTCACGATCAGGTCGTGCCACATACCCTGGTAGAACTCCTTGCTTTGATGGCCGGAATTGAGGATGTTCGGCTTTTCTCCGAGCACTTCATCGCGGCTGTAGCCGGTGATATGGGTGAAGGTGTCGTTGACGTCGATGACCCTGCCGTCGGCATCGGTGATCATGATGCCCTCGCGCGCGTGGGTAAATACGCTGGCGGCCAGATGCAGTTTTTCCTCCGCCCGTTTTTCTCCAGTGATGTCCCGTGTGACGGCCAGCTGCACCGTCTCACCATGGTCCTGCATGGGAACGGCATGTGTTTCCAGCCAGCGGCGCCTGCCTTTCATGCCGATGATCTCGAATTCGAATTGCGCCGTTTCACCCGCCAGCACGCGCTGGTGCATTTCCATGTAGTTCTTGCGGTATTCCGGGGCAAGGAGGTCTGCCACCTGATACCCGGCCACCTGCTGCAGTGAGTCTGCCTCTATCATGGCCAGGCCGGCCGGATTCATATGAACCAGGCGCCCGCCTGCGTCGACGATCTTGATGCATTCCGGCTCGTTTTCGATGATGGCGCGGAGCCGCGCTTCGCTTTCCAGCAACATGGACTCGAATTTTTTGCGGTCGGTAATGTCATGGACGATGTTGAACAGCAGGGAGCGGCCACTGGTTTCCATCGGTGTCGCATACACCTCGACATCGCGCACCTCACCCGAGGCCAGGCGGTGCCTGAACAGGAAATGGTTGCGCTGTTCGCGCAGCGCCCTTTTTCTCTCCTCCAGCAGCTGTGCGGGTGGCAGGATATTAATGTCGTTGATGGAGGCGTCGGTCAGTTGTGCCTTGGTATAGCCGTAGTAGGCGACCGCTGCGGCGTTGGCATCGATGATCTTTCCCGATGAAGGCTCGATCAGCAGCATCACCGAGGAGTTGTGTTCGAAGAAATTGCGGAAATGCTCCTCGCTTTCCTTCAGGGATTTTTCGCGCTTCGCCAGGGATTGCAGCAGGCGGTTGAAGCCGCCGATCAGTTTGCCGATCTCGTCGCGCCGGGTGACGGGCAGGGCCTGGGGGGCCTGGTTGCTGTCCGTCAGGGTGGCCAATGTCCGTGTGGCGTTCAGTATCGGGTAAAGCTGGCGCCGCAACATCCACCAGGTCAGGGCGCCCGTCAGCAGGGTCAGGACTATCGTGGTGAGCAGCATCTGCTGCTGCATGTCCTGCAGCGGTGCAAATGCCTCCGAGGTGGGAAGCGCGGCGACCACGAGCCAGTTCGCGGCCGGGACCTGCCTGGCGGACGCCAGCACCTCGACGCCTGCCGGGTTGACGGCGATCCCGGTCTCTTCATGCCCCTGCATATGCCGGTCGACCAGGGGGTGAATGCCGGGAGCAGGCAGCGCCTGCATGATGCGGCTCTTGTCTGTACCGGTGATAACCAGCCTGTTCTGAGGATCCTCCAGCAGGTAGTAGCCATTCTTGCCGTAGCGGTTTTCGGTGATTCTTTCCAGGAAGTTTGGCTTGCCCAGATTAATGATGCCGACCAGGTTGCCGATCAGCCTGTCCCGTTGATCGTGTATGGGCACCGTCATGCCGAACAGCGGAACCTGCAGTGCCTGGTCCATGACCGGTCGCCCGATTGCCGCCTCACCTGCCTGCAGTGTGTTGGGCATGAAGCCGGTGCGCAGGTAGTTGAGGCCAGACTGGCTGACCGAGTGCGTGGGGCCAGCGATGATACTGCCATCAAGGCGACGGACAACCAGTCCGCCATTGAACTGGTCGAGCAGGGCGGGATATCGATCCAGGGTTTGCCGCAGGGCTGTTGTGTTATCCAGGCTGGGCAGAATGATGCTGCCGGCAATTTTTTCCAGCATCTTCAGGCGGTCGCTCAGCTCGAAATTGACCTCGGCTGCGATAAAGGAAACCGTGGAGCGCTGCTGTTCGCCGAGCATGCGCAACATGTCGTTGTGCAAGATCCGGCTGGCGTAAAAAGCCAGAGACCAGATGCTGATCAGGAAAATGACCAGGGTGAACAGCGTTACCCGGGTCTTGAGCGAACATTTGTGCAGGATATTCAAGGGGAGAGTAAGTGAAGTGGCTGCACGCAGGTGTTACACAGTATCCTTGGTCAGATCGGCAGATCGATGTATTCGGGTGCCGATCGGCATATTACCCGTGCATTCTGGCAATCCATTGACCTGGATCAAGCTATGAGGCCGCGGCTATTGCTCATGTTAGGGCGAGCCAGCGGGCGAACGGTGCTGCCGTTCAACACGGTGGAACATCTGCGCAGAATATCTCAGGCGACATCCAGCGTCTGCGGCGGCAAGGTGGATTTCAGGGGCTGCGCTAGTTGCGCCATGGTCGCGGCAAGAGGGGAACGCTTGCGCCAGACCAGGCCGATGGTGCGCGCGGCGCCGGGCGCTGCGAGGGGGCGCAGGGCAACTGGGCTGGCCTGGTTGGATGGGTCGCAGCAGGCCAGCGCAGGCATCAGGGTCACGCCCAGCCCCATGCCCACCATCTGGCGCAGCGTCTCCAGGCTGGTGGCGCTGATTTCCTCGTTTTGCAAACCATCCAGATGGCAGGCCTCCAAGGCGTTGTCACGCAGGCAGTGGCCTTCTTCCAGCAGCAGCAAACCCGCACTGGCCAGATCGTTGATGCGCACCGTCTTCGCAGCCGCCAGTTTGTGGTTGGCGGGAACGGCGGCGAGGAAGGGCTCCTTGAACAAGGGCACAACCTCCAGGCTTGGGTCATTCACCGGCAATGCCAGCAGCCCCGCATCCAGCTTGCCGTCGGCCAGATGCTCCAATACATGGGGTGTCATTTCTTCCCTGAGCAGCAGGCGAAGCTTGGGGTATTTGGCGTGCAGCAGGGTTAGCACGTGGGGCAGGTAGTAAGGGCCGAGGGTGGGGATTACACCCAGCTGCACGGTGCGCTCCATCGGGTCGGCAGTCTGGCGCGCCAGCTCGCGGATGCGATTGGCCTCCTCCAGAATCAGCCGCGCAGATGCCACGATCTCGCGGCCCACCGGCGTCAGCGTGACCTGTTTGAGCGAGCGGTCAAACAGGGTGGCGCCGAGAAAGTCTTCCAGCTTCCTGATCTGGGTGGAGAGGGTGGACTGGCTGATGTGGCAGGCCTCAGAGGCCTTGCCAAAATGCCCGGCATCGGCCAGTGCAACGATATAGCGCAGTTCTTGCAGGGTCATGGTAGTTCAACCTCAATAAAACCTCAGCCACAGAGAACACAGAGTCCACAGAGAATTTGTCTGATGACCAAACTTGCTGCATGCGCTCCCTGGATAAAGCAATTAAATCGCTGGGGGATCAGGCAGTCCAGTAGGTTGGGTTAGCGCAGCGTAACCCAATAATTGTGCTTTCCATTACACCTTTTGCCGGCGCCGGGTTCAGTCCTTGCCAAACAAGTCACGGCTATAAACCTTGTCAATCACATCCCGGATATCGTCTGTAATGCGGTTGGCAATGATGATGTCGGACTCTTTCTTGAACTGAGCCAGGTCGTTCACCACTCTGGAACGGAAAAACTCCTGCTCCTTGAGCGCGGGTTCATACACGATGACCTCGATGCCCTTGGCTTTGATGCGCTTCATGATGCCCTGGATGCTGGAAGAGCGGAAGTTGTCCGACCCGCTCTTCATGACCAGACGATGGATGCCGACCACCTTGGGATTGCGCTTGATAATGCTTTGCGCCACGAAGTCCTTGCGCGTCGTGTTGGACTCGACGATGGCATGGATCAGGTTTTGCGGGACATCCTGATAATTGGCCAGCAGCTGTTTGGTGTCCTTGGGCAGGCAGTAGCCACCGTAGCCGAAGGAGGGGTTGTTGTAGTGATCGCCGATACGCGGATCGAGGCTGACCCCCTGAATGATCTGCTTGGTATCCAGGCCATGGGTGGCCGCGTAAGTGTCGAGCTCGTTGAAATAGGCCACGCGCATGGCGAGGTAGGTGTTGGCGAAGAGCTTGATTGCCTCGGCCTCGGTCGAGTCGGTAAACAGGGTGGGGATGTCCTGCTTGAGTGCGCCCTGTTTGAGCAAACTCGCAAAAGTCTCGGCACGTTTGGAACGCTCGCCGATAACGATGCGGGAGGGATGCAGGTTGTCGTACAGCGCACGTCCTTCGCGCAGGAACTCGGGCGAAAAAATCAGGTTGTCGCACTTGAATTTTGCACGGGCATTGACGGTGTAGCCGACCGGAATGGTGGACTTGATCACCATCACCGCCTGCGGGTTGATGCTCAGCACATCCTGGATGACAGCCTCGATCGAGCGGGTGTTGAAGTAATTGGTGTCGGGGTCGTAATCCGTAGGCGTGGCGATGATCACATAGTCCGCCCCGGTGTAGGCGGCACGCTTGTCCAGTGTAGCCTTGAGGTTGAGCGCCTTGTGCTGCAAGTATTCCTCGATCTCCGGATCCTCAATGGGAGAGTGCTTGCGATTGATCATCTCGACCTTTTCGGCAACGATGTCGAGCGCGACGACTTCATTGTGCTGGGCGAGCAGAATAGCGTTGGAAAGCCCTACGTAACCGGTACCTGCGATGGCAATTTTCATGGATGAACGTCAGCGTATTTCAAATAGTGGCGCACATTATACGCGATGCCAGATGACAGGCATCTTTCAGGCGCTCATCAAGGCACGATTCCAGCTTGGCGCAGATGGGATAGCACGCTTTCCGGCAAGTTAGGGGCGAGGCAGTCCAGCTCGATGTTGTCCTGCATCCCGCGCAGCCAGGTGAGCTGGCGCTTGGCAAGCTGGCGCGTGGCGGCGATGCCTGTTTCCAACAGGCCGGTCTCATCAATTTCATCCTCCATGAATTGCCATGCCTGGCGATAGCCCACGCAGCGCATGGAGGGCAGGTCGGGATGCAGCGTGTATTTTTTCCTGAGCGCGCGCACCTCATCCAGCAGGCCGTGTTTCAGCATCTCCGCAAAACGCGTGGCGATGCGCTGGTGCAGCACGGCGCGGTCGGCGGGGATGAGTGCAATGGAGGTGATGCGGTACGGCAGTTCGTCCTGTACCTGCTGCTTGAACAGCACCGACATCGGCTGTCCGCTGAGGCGGTATATCTCCATTGCGCGCTGGATGCGCTGGGTGTCGGTGGAATGTAGACGCGCAGCGGTCTCGGCGTCCACCTCGGCCAGCCTGGCATGCAGATGCTCGATGCCGTGCAGTGCGATCTCCATATCCAGTTCGGCGCGCACTGCAGCATCGGCTTGTGGCAACGGGCTCAATCCTTCGCGTAGCGCCTTGAAGTAGAGCATGGTCCCACCCACCAGCAAGGGAATCTTGCCGCGCGCAGTGATGTCGTGCATCAGGTGCAGTGCGTCGTGGCGAAAGGCGGCGGCAGAATAGGCCTCGGTGGGATCGATGATGTCGATCAGGTGGTGCGGCGCGCGCGCCAGCGTGGCGGCATCCGGCTTGGCCGTGCCTATATCCATGTCGCGATATACCAGCGCGGAATCCACGCTGATCAGCTCCACCGGCAGGCGCTGCACCATCTCCACCGCGACGGCGGTCTTGCCGCTGGCGGTGGGGCCCATCAGGAAAATGGCCGGAGGGAAAGACATTAAACCTCCACCACAGAGACACAGAGACACAGAGAAAGGAAAATCAAACAGACTGGCTCAAAGTTGGTGTTTGAATTGAATGAACACGGCAATATTTTGGGTCGGCACTCTGGTGATGCAGTGGTTTTTCTCTGTGTCTCTGTGTCTCTGTGGTGCATAGGTTTTATTTCCCGCGCATGAACATCGTATCCAGCTCGGCAATGCTCATCTGGAACCAGGTAGGGCGCCCGTGGTTGCATTGTCCCGAGCGTTCGGTGCGCTCCATCTCGCGCAGGATGTGGTTCATCTCCGGCAGGGTCAGGGCTTGATTGGCGCGCACGGCGGAGTGGCAGGCGAGGGTACCTAGCAGTTCGTTGCGGCGTTCGGTGAGGGCGCGGGTGGCGCCGTATTCGCGCAGCTCGTGCAGCACGTCGCGCGCGGCGGCTTCGGCGTGGGATTGTTTTAGCATCACCGGCATGGCGCGCACGGCCAGCGTGGTGGGGGAGAGCGGGGCGATGTCGAAGCCCAGGGTGGCGAGCGCGGCCTGTTCTTCCTCGGCGGTGGCGACATCCAGTGACTCTGCCTGAAAACTTACCGGGATCAGCAGCGGCTGGTTGGGGATCTGCTGGCCGTCCAGTGCTACTTTCAGTTTTTCGTACACGATGCGCTCATGCGCGGCGTGCATGTCCACCACCACCAGCCCGTGCTGGTTCTGCGCCAGGATGTAGATGCCGGCCAGTTGTGCCAGGGCGAAGCCGAGTGGAGGGATTTCCTGGTGTGAAACGGGAAAGGTGAAAGGTGAAACGTTGCTGTTCGTTTCCTGCTCATCACTCTTTGCCCCGAATAGTGCATCGTAAAATGCGAGTGGTTCGGCTGCGCTGTGCAAGGGTATGTAGTGCTGGCTTGGCTGGTTGCTTTGCTTTGCCCCCTCTCCCCAGCCCTCTCCCGCGAGGGGAGAGGGGGTAGGAGATGGTGCGTAATTGCTGGCAGGTGCGCTCAGTGCCTGCTGCAGGGTGTGGAACACAAACTGGTGCATGCCCTGGCTTTCGCGGAAGCGCACCTCGCTCTTGGCGGGATGCACGTTGACGTCCACCAGCTCAGGCGGCATGTCGAGAAACAGCACGAAGGCCGGGTGACGCTGGTGATGCAATATGTCCTGATAGGCCTGGCGGATGGCGTGGGCGATGACCTTGTCGCGGATGAAGCGGCCGTTGAGGAAAAAATACTGGCTGTCGCGCGTGGCGCGCGAGTAGGCGGGCAGCGAGGCCATGCCGTAGAGATGCAGCCCGGCGGCCTGGCGCTCCACGGTCACTGCGCCTTGCGCGAATTCTTGGCCCAGCATGGCGGCGATGCGTTGCTTGAGCGGGGCCAGCTCCTCCCCTGACAAGGGGAGGTTGGGAGGGGTTGCGGGCAGTTGCCACACCATGCGCGCATTGTGTTGCAGGCTGAAGGCGACATCGGGGCGCGACAGCGCGATGCGCTTGAAGGTTTCTTCGCAATAGGCGAACTCGGTGCTTTCCGACTTGAGGAATTTGCGCCGCGCCGGGGTGTTGAAATACAGCTCGCGAATTTCAACGCTGGTGCCGTGGGCGTGGGCGGCGGGGATGGCGGCTCCCTGGTTGCCATCGGAGGCTTCAATTTTCCAGGCATGGGCCGCATCCGCATTGCGGCTGGTGAGCGCCACCTGCGCCACTGCGGCCATGCTGGCCAGCGCCTCGCCGCGAAAGCCCATGCTGGCGACGCGCTGCAGGTCGTCCAGTGAGGCAATCTTGCTGGTGGCGTGGCGCATCAAGGCCAGCGGCAGCTGTTCCGGGGCGATGCCGCGACCGTTGTCGCGCACCCGCAACAGTTTGATGCCGCCGCCTTCCAGCTGCACAACGATCTCGGTGGCTCCAGCATCCAGGCTGTTTTCCATTAGTTCCTTGAGTGCGGAAGCGGGGCGTTCGATCACCTCGCCGGCGGCGATCTGGTTGATGAGTAGTTCAGGGAGGAGTTGGATGGCAGACATGGGGGCTGATTATAGCGGATGGAGCAGGCATCCATCACTTGCGCCGAGAAAGCCGGTGCTTGCAGTATCTGCAGGGCACACAGAATTTATCCGCCTGATTTATCCGGCAGATAATTACCCACTGCATGACGGGGTGCGACAATATGCCGCATATTCTGTCTCGCTTGCGCCCCGGTGTGCGGTTATCATTGCTCCATGCAGTATTGGCATTGCCTCTACACGTAAACGCCTAATGACAATCTTTGCCAACTGACAATATTTGCCAGATGAATCAATCCGTTCTGAGTCTTCAACAGCTGGAAACGCCATTGCGCTGGCGCATGATGGTGATTGCCATCGTTGCCGCCATTCATGCGGCCATGCTGTATGCCTGGCTGGCGCAGCCCTCCCGCGCTGCGCTGACTGTAGGCGAGATGTCGGTGCGGGTGACGATGCTGGCAGATACTGCGCAGGCAGCCGTGCGGGCTGAATCCAGAAAGGCTGCGGCCGCCCCGGCAGCGGTGGCAGAGCCCGCCCCACCGCAACAGCCAGCAGCCCAACCTGCCCCGGCCGAAGTGGCTGCGCAAGCTGCGACTGCGCAGGTGGCAAGCCCGAACGCGCCGGACGTGGCCGATGTGGAGCCTGACTACAAGGCAAGCTATCTGAACAATCCCAGCCCGCCATATCCCCTGGCAGCGCGGCGCTTGGGGCTGCAGGGCAGGGTGGTGCTGGAAGTGGAGGTGCTGGATATAGGGTTGTGCGGCCAGATCAATGTAGTTCAGGGCAGTGGTTATGAGGTGCTGGATAATGCGGCGCTGCGCACCGTCAAGTCCTGGCACTTTTCCCCTGCGCGCCAGGCAGGCCACGCCGTTACCCGCTGGTTCAGGGTGCCGATCAATTTTTCTTTGAAGGATAGCGCAGCATGAGCAGTCTTTTTTCCGTGGGTTCCAACATTGTGGCGGCTACATTGCTGTTATTGATCATGTTGTCGGTGGTGACCTGGTCGATCGTGGTTTTCAAGGTGTGGAAGCAGATACAGCAGCGCAAACAGAACCGCGCGTTTAACGCGTCCTTCTGGGCTGCACATGCCTGGAGCGATGCGGCGAATTCTGCCCGCCTCGGCGAGGGAGATATTGCGCGTTTGGCGCAGGCGGGCTTTGCCGAGCTGCAGGCGATGAGCACCGAGCGTCAAGATTTGCAGCATCAGGGGGCGCCACAAGAGGTGCTGGAGCGCATGTTGCGTCAGCAGCTGCAGAACATCCAGCGTTACCACGAGCGCGGCCTGGCGGAGCTGGCCACCATAGGTTCGACGGCCCCATTCGTAGGCCTGTTCGGCACGGTGTGGGGCATCATGCATGCGCTGCAGGATATAGGCAGGAGCGGCGCGGCCAGCCTGGATGTGGTGGCCGGCCCCATCGGCGAGGCGCTGATCGCCACCGCCATCGGCATAGCCGCCGCGGTGCCTGCAGTGCTGGCCTACAATTATTTCCTGCGCGGCCTGCGTGTGAGAGTCACCGAGCTGGAAAATTTTGCGCATGACTTCCTGCGCCTGGCCAGCAAGCACAACTTCAAGCTGTAAGGGAGACCTCATGTCATTCGGCAATTCTTTCCAGCAGGAAGACAGCATGATGAGCGAGATCAACGTCACGCCACTGGTGGATGTGATGCTGGTGTTGCTGGTGGTGTTCATCATCACCGCCCCCTTGCTGGCGCCCCAATCGCTGAAGATCAACCTGCCCAAAACCCAGGCGGTGGCCGGCAATGAGCGCTTGCAAGCGGTGCATCTGCTGGTGGATGCACATGGCAACTTTGAACTGGAGAGTTCGCACATCAGCGACCAGGCATTAAGCGAAATGTTGCATTCCCGCGCGCAGGATCCCCAGTTCCAGCTGCAGGTCGAAGCCGACAAGACTGTGCCTTACGGGCGCGTGGCAGAGCTGATGGCACTGGCGCAGCATGCCGGGGTGACAAGAATGTCTTTCGTGACCATCGCGGCCAAATAGATGTGCGGCAATATGTCGCAGCCAGATTTTTTCCCTCTGTCCTAGAATTGCAGTGTTGAAAATACATATTTAAACGCAAGCAATGGAGGGGGAGATAAAAATGGCCAATAAAAAATACAGCACTTGTTTTGCCTTGAGTTTACTGACTGTCACGCTGAATCAGGCGGTGTATGCGGCAGAAGAGCCGCAACTGATGGATGAGGTGGTGGTCAGTGGCACGCGCGAAGCAGAACGCAAATCCGAGGTGCCCGCCACCGTGGATGTGATCAAGGGGGATGACATCCGCAAGGCAAAAGCCTCACACCCTTCCGAGATCATGGGGCGCGTGCCCGGCGTGTGGGTCAATATCACCGGCGGCGAGGGCCACCAGACCGCGATACGCCAGCCGCTCACCACCAGCCCGGTCTATGCCTACCTGGAAGACGGCATTCCGGTGCGCTCCACCGGATTTTTCAATCACAACGCGCTGTACGAAGTGAACATGCCGCAAGCAGGCGGCATTGAGGTCACCAAGGGCCCGGGAACCGCGCTGTACGGTTCGGACGCAATAGGCGGTGTGATCAACACGCTGACCCGCCTCGCGCCATTGGCCCCTGAAATTGAAGCCAGCGCCGAGGTGGGGAGTTTCGGCTGGAAGCGGCTGCTGCTGACCGGAGGCGATACCAGGGGGGATGATGGTGTGCGCGCCGATCTCAACCTGACCAAAACCGACGGCTGGCGCGAATCTACGGCTTATAAACGCAACAGCGGAACATTGCGCTGGGACAGGGCCTTGGGCAGCGATGCAACCCTCAAGACCGTGCTGACCTATTCCGATATCGACCAGCAAACAGCCGGCAGTTCTGCAATCTCTCTGGATGACTATCTCAACAACCCCACCATCAACTACACCCCGATTTCATTGCGCAAGGTCAAGGCGGCACGCTTGTCTGCGGCCTATGAAAAGGAGATCGGCAATTCGTCGTTAAGCATTACGCCCTATGTGCGCGACGACAGCATGGATCTGCTGGCGAACTGGTCGCTGGGATATGACCCCACCATTTATAACACCAGCAATCAATCCATGGGCCTGATGGCGAAATACCGCACCGATTTTGAGCCCTACCGTGCGCGGCTGATTGTCGGAGTGGATGTGGACAACAGCCCCGGCAGCCGTTCAGAAAACAGCATACTCACCACTAATGTCGGCAGCGGAATTACCCGGCAATACATCGCATACACCACAGGCGCAAGGGTTTATGACTACAAGGTCACCTATCAGGGGGTGTCGCCCTATGTGCATGGCGAAATGTCGCCCACAGCCGCTTTGCGCCTGACAGCAGGGTTGCGTTATGACGACATGAGTTACGACTTCCGGAACAACATGTCAGCCACGGCTGTGAGCGCAGTGACATCAGTCGGGACTAAATGGTACGGGCAGGATGCAAATTCACAGCTGCATTATTCGCACCTGAGTCCGAAGCTGGGCGCGACCTACGCTTTCAGTGACAGCCTGAACGGCTTTGTCGCCTACAACCATGCTTTCCGGGCGCCGTCGGAAGGGCAGCTTTTCCGTCCGGCAGCAACATCAACAAGTGCTGTTGCTGCACAGCAAATTGCCGCCGGCAATCTGGCGCTGCAGCCGATCAAGGTGGATAGTTATGAAGCCGGTGTGCGCGGAAAATCCGGCTCGGGAATTTCCTATGAAGTCTCGCTATACAACATGATCAAGCGCGATGATATTCTTACCCAGAGAGACCCGCTGACCTCTGCGCCTATCCAGACCAACGGCGGCATCACCCTGCACCGGGGCGTTGAAATCGGGGCAGGAGCAGAGCTGGTTAATGCGCTGCGCCTGGATGTGAGTTGCAGTTATGCCAAGCATATGTACGATACCTGGCTGACCAGTACGGCAGATTATTCCGGAAACGAAATGGCGCTGGCGCCACGGGTGATCGCGAATACGCGGCTGACTTATACTCCGGGAATCTTGCAGGGCGGCGAACTGGGAGTCGAGCTGGTTACCCTGGGCAAATACTGGATGGATGATGCCAATACGACCGAATACGAGGGCCACAATCTGTGGAACCTGTCCGGCAGTTATTATTTCAGCAAGGATGTGGCCTTGTTCGCCAAGGTCAAGAATTTAACCGACAAGCGTTATGCCGAGAGCACATCGGGCATAAGCGCTTATGCACCCGGAATGCCGCGCACGCTGTATGTGGGCGTGCAAAGCGCATGGAAATAATGTGGGGAGATAACTCGGCAATGAAACCTGGAAAGCAAACCATGAGCGTCCTCTCGTACCGCAGCCGCTGGCCCGGATTGATTGTCGGCCTGATGCTTGGCGGTGCGTGCCTGGCTGCCGATACACCAGCCAGCGCCCCGGCGCCTGCGCATGATATGTCCAGGATGTGGCAAGCGGCTCTTGCGCGCAAGCCGCTTGCAGTTGCCGCCACCTTTGATGCAAAGGGCAGGCTGTGGATGGCAAATGTGAGCGAAGGCCGCGTCATGGTGAGCCACTCCGAAGATCAGGGCAGATCGTTCAGCGCGCCGGTTGCGGTCAATCAGGAGCCGGAATTTGTGGCTGCGGAGGGCGAGAACCGGCCGAAGATATTGCTGGCCGCCAACGGCAACATCTATGTTTCCTACACCACCAGCCTGGATACGCCTTTCGCCGGCAATATCCGCTTCAGCCGCTCGATTGATGGTGGGAAGACATTCGCGCTGCCGCTGACGGTCAATGACAATCTGGAATCCATCACCCACCGCTTCGAGGCGATGGGCATCAATGCACGGGGCCAGGTTTATCTCGCCTGGCTGGACAAGCGCGACGCTGCAGCGGCAAAGAAAAGGGACGAGAAATATACCGGCATTTCGGTGTATTACGCCGTCTCTGACGATGAGGGAAAAAGCTTTCACGCCGGCAACATCAAGGCTGCCGATCACTCGTGCGAATGCTGCCGTGTGGCGATGGCGATGGATACCGACGGCACGCCGGTCATCGCGTGGCGGCACGTGTTTGGCAAGAACGTGCGCGACCATGCCATGCTGCGGCTGGACGGAAAATCGCAACTGGTGCGCCTGAGCCATGACAACTGGGAAATCGATGCCTGCCCACACCACGGCCCGTCAGCCTCCATTGCCCGCGATGGTGTTTATCATTTTGTCTGGTTCAACAATGCGCCGGAACGTCACGGCCTGTTTTACGCGCACTCCTCCGATCAGGGGAAAAGTTTTTCCACCCCGTTCAGCTTCGGCAACTTTCAGGCGCAGGCCTCCCATCCCCATGTTTTAAGCCTGGGCAAGCGCGTGCTGGTTGCCTGGAAAGAGTTTGACGGTGCGCTCACCAGCATCCGGCTGATGCAATCCGGCGATGGCGGACAACATTGGTCGGCGCCGCAGGTGATTGCATCCACCAGCGACACGTCAGATTATCCTTTGCTGCTGAATAATGGCGACAAGGTTTACCTTTCCTGGAATAGCGTCAAGGAGGGTTACCGCCTGATAGCCTTGCCGGAACAGGCCCAATGAAATCCGCATCCGCGTTAATGCAATGGCTGCTCCCCCTGCTGCTGGTTTGCGGCGCGGCTGGTGCCGCAGCAGAGCCGGCTGATACACAGCTCCACCCATTCGTGCGCGGCAGCCACCGGCAAATTGTTGCTGCGCATGCGGGCAAGCCTTTTGTCGTCGCGTTCTGGTCGGCCACCTGCACTAATTGCCGTGACGACCTGGAACTGTTCGGCAAGCTGAAGCAAAAATACCGGGATTTCGACCTGGTCCTGGTTGCCACCGATACACCGGAGCAAAACCACGAAATAGCGCAGATTCTGCAGCGCTACCACCTGGAGCATGCCGACTCATGGGTGTTTGCCGATAATTATGCCGAGCGTTTGCGTTTTGAAATCGATGCGCAATGGTATGGCGAACTTCCGCGCACCTATTTTTACGATGTGCAAGGGCATGCCGTGGGCCTGAGCGGTTCACTGGAGCCAGCCCAAGTCGAAGGCTGGATACTCAAGGGGCTGGGACGGAAACGATAATTTTTGGCGCAGTTACAAGTTGAAGAAGCAAGTAATAAAGCACGCTGCGGCGTGCTTTATTACTTGGGAAAGTGTACTGCTACGCTACAGTATTCAAAGCTCGTATATAATTGCGAAAATTAAACAGTACGCGCCCGGTCACACCGGGCGTTTTTAAGTGTAGATGCCGCTTGGTCAGGGCATTATTCGTGTGTAGTAGTAAAGAGGAGAAGTTCCATGCGTATAGGGATTCCTGCAGAAACGCTCGCCGGGGAAAAGCGCGTTGCCACCGTGCCTGAGGTCGTTGAGAAACTCATCAAGCTGGGCTTTAAAGTTTCTGTCGAATCCGGTGCAGGCGCGGCGGCGAATTGCAGTGACGAGTCCTACCGTGCAGCCGGTGCGGAGATCATCGAGGGGGCAGCCAGGTTGTGGGCTGAGTCCGACATCGTTTTCAAAGTCGCCGTCCCGACGAGTGCCGAGGTTGCGCTGATGCGCGAAGGCGGTGTCTTGATCGGCTTTGTCTGGCCGGCACAAAATCCGGAACTGATGCAGCAATTGGCGGCCAAAAAAGCCACCGTACTTTCCATCGACTGTTTGCCGCGCATGCTGAGCCGCGCCCAGAAGATGGATGCCCTGACTTCACAGGCTGGCGTTGCCGGCTACCGCGCCGTCATTGAGGCCGCCAACGTCTTTGGCCGCTTCTTCAACGGCCAGATCACGGCCGCGGGTAAAGTGCCCCCGGCCAAGGTATTCATCGCCGGCGCCGGTGTGGCCGGTCTGGCTGCAATTGGTACCGCTGCCGGTTTGGGCGCGGTCGTGCGCGCCAACGACACGCGTGCCGAAGTGGCCGATCAGGTCAAGTCGCTGGGCGGCGAGTTCGTGAAGGTCGAGTATGAGGAAGAAGGCGGTGGCGGCGGCGGTTACGCCAAGGTGATGAGCGAGGGCTTCCAGCAGGCGCAGCGCGAGATGTACGCCAAGCAGGCCCGTGAGGTGGACATCATCATCACCACCGCGCTGATCCCCGGCAAGCCCGCACCCCGGCTCATCACTGCCGAGATGGTGCAGAGCATGAAACCGGGCAGTGTCATCGTGGATATGGCGGCCGAACGCGGCGGCAACTGCGAATTGACCGAGCCGGGTCAGGCGGTGGTGAAACATGGCGTGACCATCGTCGGTTATACCGATCTGAATAGTCGTTTGGCCAAGCAGTCTTCCACACTGTATGCCACCAATCTGTTCCGCCTCACCGAGGAGCTGTGCAAGACCAAGGACGGCATCATCAACGTCAACATGGAAGATGATGCCATCCGCGGCCTGACCGTCATCAAGGACGGCGAGGTCACCTGGCCGGCGCCGGCGCCCAAGCTGCCCGCCGCAGCGACCAAGCCGGCTGCAGCCAAGCCGGTTACACCCGCGCCTGCGCATGATGCGCCTAGCGAGCCGATGTCGGGCGCCAAA
>JAHFQY010000021.1:21733-40432 GCA_023259065.1 Nitrosomonadales bacterium | reverse complement strand
CACCGGCACTTGCACGTGGATGGCGGCGCTGTGTTCCTTCATCGCCTCTTCCTGGATGATGCGCAGGATGTTCAGTGCAGAAGACTCGGTGCCGCGGATATGGCCGATGCCGTTGCAACGCGGGCAGGGCGTGTAGCTGGTTTCTTCCAGGCTGGGCTGCAGGCGCTGGCGCGACAGCTCAAGCAGGCCGAAGCGTGAAATCTTGGCAGTCTGCACGCGGGCGCGGTCGTAGCGCAAGGAGTCGCGCAGGCGGTTTTCCACATCGCGCTGGTTGCGGTTGCTTTCCATGTCGATGAAGTCGATCACGATCAAACCGCCCAGGTCGCGCAGGCGAATCTGGCGCGCGATTTCTTCGGCGGCTTCCAGGTTGGTGTTGAGCGCGGTGGTTTCGATGTCGCCGCCGCGGGTGGAGCGTGCGGAGTTGATGTCGATTGCGGTCAGTGCTTCGGTATGGTCGATCACGATCGCGCCGCCAGACGGCAGGTTAACCTGGCGTGCGTGGGCGGATTCGATCTGGTGCTCGATCTGGAAGCGCGAGAACAGCGGCACATCATCCTGGTAACGCTTGATGCGGTTCACGTTGTCCGGCATCACCGTGCTCATGAACGACAGCGCCTGCTCGTAGATCTCGTCGGTGTCGATCAGGATTTCGCCGATTTCCGGGTGGAAGTAATCGCGTATGGCGCGTACCACCAGGCTGCTTTCCAGGTAGATCAGCGACGGGGCTTTTTCGGTCCTGGCCGCGCCATCGATCGCATCCCACAGCTGGGTGAGGTAGTTCAGGTCCCACTGCAGCTCTTCCAGCGTGCGGCCGATGCCGGCGGTGCGGGCAATGATGCTGGAGCCCTGCGGCACTTCCAGCTGGGCCAGAATGTCGCGCAGCTCGTTGCGGTCTTCACCCTCGATGCGGCGCGAAACGCCACCACCACTGGGGTTGTTCGGCATCAACACGATGTAACGACCGGCCAGGCTGATATAGGTGGTCAGTGCTGCGCCCTTGTTGCCGCGCTCGTCCTTCTCGATCTGCACCAGCAGCTCCTGGCCTTCGCGCAAGGCTTCCTTGATGCTGGGGCGGCCGCCGCCTTCATTCTGGTAATACTGCGGGGAAACTTCTTTGAAAGGGAGGAAACCGTGGCGATTGCCGCCGTAGTCGACGAATGCTGCTTCCAGGCTGGGTTCGATGCGGGTGATGACTGCTTTGTAAATATTGCTTTTGCATTGCTGCTTGCCGGCGGATTCAATGTCCAGATCAATCAGTTTTTGACCATCGACAATGGCGACGCGGAGTTCTTCCGGCTGCGTCGCATTAAATAACATGCGTTTCATTTTTATTCTCTCCCGCGCTCTGACACGGGCAAGACACAACTACACGCGGCTAGCCGCGCGCGAGATCGGGTTTGCTACTGACAGTGTTGAAATTTCTATAACAACGAATCTGCAAGGTATTGGTCTCGTTACTAGTTTGTCTTGTATTCTTAAGTGCCGCCGATGTTCTTGAACACACGGGCGGCACGGGCAAAATCAAAAGGTGCCCGAAATGTCGGGTGCCTAGAGCGCGCAAATCAATTACTATCACTGCTTATCCCGGTGAGT
This sequence comes from Nitrosomonadales bacterium, assembly GCA_023259065.1. GTDB lineage: Bacteria > Pseudomonadota > Gammaproteobacteria > Burkholderiales > Gallionellaceae > 39-52-133. Next base: position 38,839 of record JAHFQY010000021.1, on the reverse strand, counting down.
GACATTAACCGGATGGCGGTTGGAACGGTGCGGCGGCAAATCTGCCAGCTTCACGCTCACGGGGAATTTTACATCCCGCTTTCCATAAAAACCCAACACGCGCGCGACGAAGTATATTCAAAATGAATGGTTTAAGCAAAGAATCTGTTACCTGGGCCGAAATCGACGAGGGCAGCTGCGAGCAGCGTATCGATAACTTCCTGTGTAAATACCTTAAAGGTGTGCCAAAAAGCCACATTTACCGTATTTTGCGCAGCGGCGAGGTCAGAGTTAACAAAAAACGCGTGGATCAGACCTACCGCCTGAAACTGGGTGACCAGGTGCGCATCCCCCCGGTGAGGGTCGCCGCCGAGCCGGAGCGCGAATATGTCCCGGCAGTGGAATTTCCCGTTATATATGAAGATGACGCCATTCTGGCCATCAACAAGCCTGCGGGCGTGGCCGTACATGGCGGCAGCGGGGTGAGCTTCGGCGTCATCGAGCAATTGCGCAGCGCCCGCCCGCAGGCCAAATTCCTCGAACTGGTGCACCGCCTCGACCGCGAAACCTCCGGTGTGCTGCTGTTGGCCAAAAAGCGCTCGGCACTCACCGCCATGCACGAAATCATGCGCGAAGGCCAAAGCGACAAGCGTTATTACACCCTGGTGCTGGGACAATGGAAAAACGCCAAGCAGCACGTCAAGCTGCCCCTGCACAAATTCGACACCCCCCAGGGCGAAAAACGCGTGATGGTGCGTGAAGACGGCCAGGCCTCGCATACCATCTTCACCCTGCTGAAAAGCTGGCCGGAATTTACCCTGCTCGAAGCGCAACTCAAAACCGGCCGCACCCACCAGATTCGCGTGCACCTTTCCCATCTCGGCTTTCCCATCGCGGGCGACGACAAATACGGTGACTTCGCACGCAACAAGGAGCTGATGAAAAAAGGCCTCAAGCGCATGTTCCTGCATGCACACTCGATTGCGTTTGCCCATCCCCTGACGGGTGAGCCGTTAAGCCTGAGCGCGCCTTTGCCCAAGGAGCTGCAGTCGTTTGTGGACAAGCTGGAGCGTGCTTGAGGCCGGGCTATGCCAATTGGGTAACTGCCTGAAACGGTTGCTACAAATCGTCCTCTCCCCCAGAATGCGTGCGGCTCAGAGAGCTGCATTGAATCGAACTTCTTGGGGGAGAAAGTTTTATGAACAGGGTATTTGTCGCGCTTGCCGTATGTTTGCTGGCTGTTTCACATGTGGCTGTTGCAGCCTCCGCACCCGTCGAAATCTTCTCGCCGCAGGGTGAAGTAAAGAAAGTGCGCCAGGTGACGGCGCGCTTTAGCGAGCAAATGGTTCCCTTTGGCGATCCGCGCGAACTCTCCCCCTTTGAAATAAGCTGCCCGGAAAAGGGGCAGGGCCGCTGGGCCGATGGGCGTAACTGGGTTTACGATTTCGAGCGCGACTTGCCAGCAGGGCTCAGTTGTTCCTTCCGTTTCAAAGCCGGGCTGAAGAGCCTCAGTGGCAATCCATTGCCGGCCGGACAGAGCTTCTCCTTCAATACCGGCGGCCCGGCCATCGTGCAGCACCTGCCCAATTTCTGGGAGCAGATAGACGAAGAGCAGATCTTTATCCTCGGCCTGGATGCCCCCGCCAAGCCCGAGACCATTGCCAGGAATGCCTGGTGCAGTGTGGGCGGCATCAACGAACGCATACCAGTGGTGCTGTTGAGCGGCGAGAAGCGCCGCCAGGTGCTGGATGTGCGCAAGGATTTCATGGAGCAGTATTTCAGCGCCATCGCCAAGGTTGGCGGGCGTACGGTCGATATTGTTTTCGGCATTTCTGTCGCAGGCAGCGAAAAGGAAAAATTCCTCAAGATGAGGGATGACCCCAATTCACCCATCGTGGTCCTGCAATGCCAGCGCCCTTTCCCCAACGAGGCGGAAGTCAAGTTGATGTGGGGGGCAGGTATAGAATCTGTTAGTGGTATTCCAACCTCGCAGTTGCAGTCCCGGGCTTTCAAGGTGCGCCCGGGTTTCAGCGCGCAATTTCACTGCGATCGGGCCAACAAGGATGCGCAATGCATCCCCGTGCTGCCCATGTCGCTGAATTTCTCCGCGCCGATCAAGCTGGAAGACGCGAGAAAAATCCGGCTGGTGGCCGGAAAAAATGTGATCAAGGCGACGCTGGCGCAAGATGACAGCAAAGCCGGCTTTGTACAAAACATTACTTTCACGCCCCCGTTTGCATCCAACACGGAGTTCCGCCTGGAACTGCCGCCCAATCTGCGCGATGACGCTGGCCGCGTACTTGCCAATGCGGCACGTTTCCCGTTGCAAGTGCGTACGGATGAAGATCCGCCGCTGGTCAAGTTTGCGACCAATTTCGGCATACTCGAGCGCAATGCCGACCCAGCAATCGCGGTGACCGTGCGCAATGTGGAGGCGGAGCTGGATGCACATCTGGCCACCGTCAATCTTGCCGGTATAACCACGGTGAACGGAAGCTACATCTTTGCCAACAAGCCGCAGGACATCATTGCCTGGATGAGGAGAATATACGAGACCAACCGTGGCGAGCCGGGGAAATCGCAACTGTTGACCGATCCTGAGCAGACAAGGAATTTCAAGCTGCCCAAGCCCGGTGGCCAGCGCGCTTTCGAGGTGATAGGCATACCGGTGAAAGCTCCGGGTTTCTATGTGGTCGAGCTGGCCAGCCCGCGCCTGGGGGCTGCGCTGTTTGGTGAGGAAAAGGACGAAGCCGAGGAAAAGGCCAAGGAGAAAAAAAACGAGGGCATGTTCGGCAAGCTGGTCTCCAGCATAGAAAACAAAATCAAAACATTGACGAAAGAGTCCAAGCCTTATTATGCGCAGAGTGCAGCGCTGGTTACCAATCTTGCGGCGCACTTCAAGCAGGGCAGGGAATCTTCCCTGGTGTGGGTAACCAGCCTGGACAAGGGCGAAGCGGTAGCCGGCGCAATGGTGGAGGTGCGCGATTGCAACGGTCACGTTTACTGGCAGGGTAAAACAGATGCCCAGGGCCTGGCGCGCATCGCCGAGGAATTGCCGGAGCGTCAGTCATTGCCCGGTTGCATGAGCAACTGGGACAAGCAGTATTTCGTCACGGCACGCCTGCGTGATGATTTCACTTTCGTATTTTCTGACTGGAATGAAGGCATTGCCTCATGGCGCTTCAACCTGCCCCATGGCGGCGGCCATAACGCCGGGCTGATGCATGCCGTGCTCGACCGCATGCTGTTCCGCGCCGGTGAATCTGCGCACATGAAACTGTTTGCCAGACGCCATACGCGCGATGGCTTCCTGCTGCCCACCAGCAATAACGTGGACGTCAAGCTGGTGATCCAGCATCAGGGCAGCGAGCAGGAATACGAAATTCCTTTGTCATGGGATGGCAGCGGCATCGCCGAGGCAGACTTCGCCATACCCAAGGAAGCGAAGCAGGGGACATATTTATTGCTGGCGCGCCCAAAAAATGCCAAGTATGGCGGCGAGAACATAGGCAGTTTCCGCGTGGAGGCCTACCGCGTGCCCACCATGCGCGCCACCCTGCAAGGCCCGTCCAAGCCCCTGATCAACGCGACCTCGGCCGATCTGGATGTGCAGGTGAACTACCTGTCGGGCGGCGCTGCCGCCATGCTGCCGGTGAAGTTGCGCAGCCAGGTGCAGCCCAGGAGCGTGCAGTTCGCCGACTATGAAGGTTTCGTATTCGCCAACGGCAGCGTGAAAACCGGCAAGGAAGAAAACAAGGCGCAAGCCGCGTATCACGGTGAAGATGAAGGTGGTGACGAAGAAGAGAGCGCACCGGCAGACAGCAGCAATGCACAAGGGCCCGCCAGCACGCTGAAGACCCTGGCGTTCAATCTTGATGGCGCAGGCGCTTCGCGTGCCAGCATCGCCGGCCTGCCCAGGAGCGAAGTGCCGCAGCAACTGCTGGCCGAGCTGGAATATCGCGATGCCAATGGCGAAACGCTCACCTCTTCCAACCGTGTCGCGCTGTGGCCCGCGGGCGTCATTGTGGGCATCAAGCCCGATGGCTGGGTGTCGTCCAAGGAGCACCTCAAGTTCCAGTTGCTGGTTCTCGACCTGGCAGGCAAGCCGGCTGTTGGCCGCGATATCAAAGTCGACGTGCTGCAGCGCGAATATTATTCCCATCGCCGTCGCCTCATCGGCGGCTTCTATGCCTATGAGCATGGCGCCGAGGTGAAGCCGCTCAAGGCCGCCGCCTGTGAGGGCAAGGCCGATGCCAAAGGCCTGGTGTTCTGCGACATCAAGGCCCCGGCAACGGGCAACCTGATACTGGTGGCAGAAAGCAGGGATGACGCAGGCAACACCACACGCGCCAACCGAGAAATCTGGGTGGCCGGTTCGGATGACTGGTGGTACGAGGCTTCCGACAACGACCGCATGGATGTGCTGCCGGAGAAGAAGCGCTACGAGCCGGGCGAGGTGGCACGCTTCCAGGTGCGCACGCCGTTTGCCGAGGCCACCGCGCTGGTGACGGTGGAACGCGAAGGCATCGTGGAATCTTTCGTCGTGCCGCTGTCGCGCAAGAATCCGGTGGTCGAAGTGCCGATCAAGGGCAACTACGCACCCAACGTGTTTGTGTCGGTGCTGGCGATACGTGGCCGCATTGCCGGGCCTGCGCCTACCGCCATGGTAGACCTGGCCAAGCCCGCATTCCGCATGGGCGTGGCCGAGATCAATGTGGGCTGGGCCGCGCACGAGCTGAAGGTGAAAGTTGCGGCTGACCGCACCGTGTACAAGGTGCGCGACAAGGCCAGCGTGTCGGTGGAAGTGCGCCGCGTAGACGGCAGCGCGCCGCCCAAGGGCAGCGAGATCGCCCTGGTGGCCGTGGACGAAGGCCTGCTTGAGCTGATGGGCAACCACAGCTGGCAGCTGCTGGACGCCATGATGAAACGGCGCGGCATCGAAGTGGAAACCGCCACCGCGCAAATGCAGGTGGTGGGCAAGCGCCATTTCGGGCGCAAATCGGTTGCCGCCGGCGGCGGGGGCGGGCGCAAATCCGCACGCGAGCTGTTTGACACGCTGTTGTTCTGGAAGGCGCGCGTCAAGCTGGATGACGAAGGGCGTGCCACCGTGGAGGTGCCGCTCAACGATTCGCTCACTTCCTTCCGCATCGTTGCGGTGGCCAATGGCGGGCCGGGTGCTGGGGTGGGTCTGTTTGGCACCGGCGAATCCACCATCATGGCCACGCAGGAGCTGATGCTGATTTCCGGCCTGCCGCCGCTGGTGCGCGAGCAGGACAACTTCCGTGCCGGCTTTACCGTGCGCAACACTTCCGACAAAACGCTGGAAGTGACCCTCACCCCCAGCTTGGCGGCCACGGCCACACAGCAACCGCTGCTGCAGGACAGCCTCAAGCCGCAAACCCTAACCCTCAATGCAGGCGAGGCGAAAGAATTCGGCTGGGATGTCGAGGCGCCCCTGGGCGTGGATAGCGTGGACTGGGTGGTGAAAGCGCAGGGCATGGGCGATGCAGCTGCGGCAAGCGATGTCATGAAAATCACCCAGAAAATCCAGCCCGCCGTTGCGGTGCGCACCTTCCAGGCCACCATCGCGCAGCTGGACAAGCCTCTGGACATGACAGTGGCCTTGCCCAAGGATGCCATCCCCGGGCGCGGCGGCATCCGCGTGCAGCTGCAAAGCCGCCTGGCCGACGAGCTGGCCGGCGTGCGCGAATACATGTCGCGCTACCCCTACACCTGCTTCGAGCAAAGGGCCTCCGTTGCGGTTGCCCTGCGCGACGAATCGCAATGGGACAGGGTCATGTCCAACCTGCCGTCGTATCTCGATCGTGACGGCCTGGCGAAATACTTCCCCATGATGGAATACGGCAGCGACACGCTCACGGCCTATGTGTTGTCCATCGCCGAAGAAGCGGGTTACGACATTCCCGAGAACAGCAAGGCACGCATGGAGCGCGCGCTGGTCGGCTTTATCGAAGGCCGCGTGGTACGTTACTCCTCCCTGCCCACGGCTGACCTCGCCATCCGCAAGGTGGCCGCAATCGCCGCCCTGTCGCGCGGGCAAACCGAGATCAACCCGCGCTGGCTGGATGGCTTCTCCATCGAGCCCAACCTGTGGCCCACCTCCGCCGTGCTGGATTGGCACAGCCTGCTCAAGCGCGCACCCGTGCTTACCCAGGGCAACAACCGTCTGGCAGAGTCCGAGCAGATCATCCGCTCGCGCCTCAACTTCCAGGGCACCACCATGGGCTTTTCCACCGAGCGCACCGATGCCCTGTGGTGGCTGATGACCTCGGTGGATCTGAATGCCAACCGCGTGCTGCTGGAGCTGCTCGACAAAGATGAATGGCGTGAAGACATGCCGCGTCTGGTGCGCGGCTCGCTCGGGCGCCAGCATCACGGCAGATGGGACACCACCGTGGCCAATGCCTGGGGCGTGCTGGCCATGGAGAAATTCTCCGCCAAGTTCGAGTCCACCCCGGTTACCGGCAAGACCAATACCAGGCTGGGCAACAACCCGCGCGAGCACGTGTGGTCCTCGTCAGAGAAACACACCAGCTTCACCCTGCCGTGGCCCAAGGGAGAAGCCAACCTCAGCATGAAGCACGAAGGCACAGGCCGCCCCTGGGCTATGGTGCAAAGCCTCGCCGCCATCCCGCTCAAGGAAGCCTTCTCCAGCGGCTACCGCATCACCCGCACTGTGACGCCCATCGAGCAACAAAAGCCGGGTGAGTGGAACCGTGGCGACGTGCTGCGCGTGCGCCTCGATCTGGAAGCCCAGTCCGACATGACCTGGGTGGTCGTCAACGACCCCATTCCGGCAGGCTCGGCCATCCTGGGGACAGGATTGGGCAAGGATTCAAAAATCCTCACTGGCGGCGAGAAGCGCCAGGGCTGGGTATGGCCCGCGTTTGAAGAGCGCACCCTGGATTCCTTCCGTGCTTATTATGAGTTTGTGCCCAAGGGCAAATGGACGGTGGAATACACACTGAGGCTCAACAATAGCGGGCAGTTCAAGATGCCGGAAACAAGGGTGGAAGCCATGTATGCGCCGGAGATGTTTGGCGAGATACCGAATATGGGGGTGGTGGTGAAGCAGTGAAAGAGTTGTGGCTCCAGACTGTGATACACATCAACTCCCATTGATTCTGCCCTTGCCATAGTGACAGATGAACCGCCCCTCCCCTGTCAAGGGGAGGTTGGGAGGGGTTTAGAAGTGTGCTATGTCTGCATCGCTCCAGACCCCACCTAAGTGGCAAACAAAGTTCAGAAACCTCATTTGACTTGATACTATTAAGTAGTATCATAAAAACCATGAAGCGAAAAAACCAACGCACGCTTGAGTTGATATTCCACCGGCCGGTTTCTGCCAATGTGCGCTGGGATGATATCGAGGCGTTGTTTGTGGAGTTGGGCGCTGAAATTGAATCGGATCGCGCTGGCTCTCGTGTTGCGGTGGTGCTGTTTAACGAGGTGCGAGTTTTTCATCGCCCTCATCCAAGCCCGAATACGGACAAAGGCGCCGTTTCAGCGGTAAGAGATTGGCTTAAATTGCACGGAGTAAAACCATGAAAAATATTATTACATTAGATGACTACTCGGCCAAAATCGAATATGACCCTGAAACCGATATGTTCAGGGGGGAAATCCTTGGTCTTACAGGCGGCGCCGATTTTTACGGGACAACGCCAGCGCAATTGCGCACTGAATTCAAAAAGTCGCTCGAATTCTATTTGAAAATGTGCGCCAAGAAGGGCATAGAACCGCGTAAACAGTATTCCGGCAAACTCATGCTGCGAGTATCGCCAGAAATTCATGAGCGTGCTGCCGTATTGGCACAGGCACAGGGGAAAAGCATCAATGCCTGGATTGCCGATGCATTGGCTCAGGTAGAAAAGCAGGCAGCTTAAAGAGCGAGCTGAAGAAATAATGATCGTGGGGGTGTGGAAAATAAATCCCCTTTTTTCGGGGTGCATACTTACCCTGCAATATTGGAAACAAGGACGGCGTGACCCCAGCGGTGCAGCCAAGACACTGATTGCCATCGCCGAGCGCATCCTTAAAGTGCTGAGGGAAGCTGTCACATTGTGAATGCTATGATGATAAATGTGAATCTGAAATGCTGCATAATCATCTGCGTAAATCGCAGCTTATATCGATTAGCCACACAAAATAATTTTGATTTCTATAACTAGGCCAACATTCACATGAGCATTGCGCAAGAACGGCTCCTTTCACTTGTTGAGTTCGCTCAACAATCTGCTCGACTACGAAGTAAAGCAGTGTCGACTGTTGCTCAACACGGAATATTTGCCCTGCATGAACATCAGCTTCAAGGCTTGGTTGGTGTGCATTTAAACGTAAATAGCACTGAGAGTGGGGATGAAATTTGGATTGCTGTTGATCGCATTCATGAACGGAAGCCGCCAGAAATAATGAGTTCAGTGCTATCTCCTTGGGTGCATTTAACGCAGGGGCCATTGGAGGAACCTAGACTTCTTGACGTTACTGATGGTGCAAGCCTGATTGCCGCAGGTACGCATCGCTCTTCGCTGAATACGAACCTGACGAATGATGAAAAGGCCAAGCCGTCAATTGACCCACAACAAACTATCACCTTGTTTGAATACAACTCGGCAGTTTCGGTTAAAGCTCAATTTACTACTTATGTCACTACTAAATGGCGACCTTGGGCTGAGGAAGAAAAAATTCGCCGGAAGACAATCCGCTTTTACGCACAACTTTTTACTCTAAAACAACAACTAGAAGGCGGTATTGTTGAAGCTCAGCTTGAATTTGTCTTGGGTGTCGGCATTGGTATTTGGAAATGTAATGGCACAACTGTAAGTTATCCAGTGGTCGGGCGTCTGGTCGAGTTGTCGCTAAACCCTGTGACTGCTGCAATGGAGATACGACCACGAGATGTTGAAGCTCGTCTGGAGGTTGACTGGTACGCATCGGTTGACAATCTTGGTGTGGCTGACCTTGAGAAAGCAGCGAAAGAGTTTTTCGGAAAGGCAACTACAACTTTCTCTCCATTCGATCGTGGCACTTTTGAGCCTTTACTTCGCACGGCCGTTACTAACCTCGATGCAAATGGCATCTACTGGCCTAATGAGGTGCACGCGGCGGATAGAACTCTTCCAAATGCTAGTGACATGTTAAAAGTGACAGATACATGGGTGCTCTTCGCTCGGCCGCGCACTAATAGCCTGTTTATACAAGATTTGGAAAAGCTGAAGCATCAGACCGAAGCGTTAGAAGATTTTCCACCAGCAGTCGCTGCAATCGTAACTGATCCAGACACAGCAAATACTTCCATCGAGTTGCCAACCTTCCGTGGTGTATCAGCCTCATACCATTCAGAAGGTAGTTCAGGTGGCAAGAAGACACGTGATCTGTACTTTCCGAAGCCTTTCAACGACGAACAGGTTCGCATTATTCAATTGCTCGAAATATCAGATGGCGTGGTTGTGCAGGGACCGCCTGGAACAGGTAAAACGCACACTATTGCAAATGTTATCTGCCATTACTTGGCTGAGGGCAAGCGTGTTCTTGTAACTTCAATGAAGGATCCTGCGTTGGCGGTGCTACAGGAGCAGTTGCCAAATGAAATCCGCCCACTCGCTATCACATTGCTAACCAGTGAGCAGGAAGGGATGAAGCAGTTTGAGTATGCTATCCATAAGATTGCCTCAGAGGTGCAAACCATAGATCGTGGCAGTATGGCTAACGCCATAATCCATTTGGGTAATTCCATTGATTCTCTCCATAGCAGACTTGCGGTTATTGACCGTAAGGTTGGCGAGTGGGCAATGAAAAATCTAGCAAAAATTTCACTGGAAGATGAGAAGATTGACCCGCAGGAAGCTGCACGTGACGTGGTTGTAAACAGCGGGCAATTCGAGTGGATTCCAGACGCGCTCGGTATCGACCCTGGATACGCGCCTAAATTTTCGGATTCGGATGTTGTTCGTCTACGTGAGGCACGCCGTACATTAGGCCAGGACATCGACTACCTCGATAAAAATCTCCCTCAACTTGTTGAGTTTCCTGATTCAAAAGCACTGCTTGAAGTTCATCAAGATTTGTCTCAGTTTGAAATGTTAAAACAAGGTGTAGAGAGCGGCGATGTACCATCGCTTGCAGACTCAAGTCAGGAAACGTTGGATTTTGCGCAGCAGCTCATGGTTAAAATTGAGGCGTTACAGCATCTCCGTGATGAAGTTGTAAAAGCAGCTCATCGATCATGGACTGTTCACATGCGAGAACGTTTGCGCCATGGTGGAACAGATGACCTGATACAAATGTTGGAGGCACTTGGACATGAGCTTAGGAACTCCATTGAGTGGCGCAAAACGTTTCTTGCACGACCCGTCAGTGCACCAGCGGGCATAGAGTTAGATACTGAACTTATGGAAGCCGTGGGTAAGCTTGTTGAAGGCAAGAGTCCGTTTGGATTAAAAGGATTATTTGGGAAATCTGAGAAAAAGAAGCTACTAGACAGCATTCTTGTATTAGGCAATCCAGTTGCCGATGAACAAACATGGCGACATGTTGCTGAGTATCTGGTGCTGTTGAAGACGTTACGTGAATTAGCGCTACGCTGGAATGTACTGGCGCATGAACTCCAGATAGAAGCTGTGTCCAGCGATAAGCCAGAGGGAGGATTGGCCGCCGCTCAAGGCTACGAACATTATCTCAAGGTGAAGGCTGTAGTGAAAGCAGAGGGTGAACTATGCAATTTGATTCCCCGTACTTTTCCAAATTGGCCACATGCACGTGAAGTGGCGGATAGCACCCAGCATCTAACGGATTTGGGGAAAGCCTTGCGTCACCATCTAGCAAAGAATCGGCTGGCCAATGTCTGGGCAAATAAGGAACGCTTTCAGAAAGTTCTGGAAGGAAAAACTGGCCACGTTATCAGCGATATCCGCCAGTTCCTTGGTGAAGCGCTGGGCAATCCTGAGATTGGTGATGCGCAGATGCAGGCAGATTGGTCTGCCTTGATGGCAGAGCTTTCGCGCGTACACGGGTTGGGGGCGCATCTTGCTTCAGTATGCGAGGTCTGTGACAAGATTGAGTCATCCGGTGCACCAAAATATGCCGCAGCACTTAAGCAACCCATACTAGATACAGTGGACGGATTGCTACCAGATAACTGGCGTAATGCGTGGCGCCTGAAGCGCCTTGCCATTTACCTTGAGTCAATTGATGCTCAAGAGGAATTGAAGAAGATGGCGAAGGATCGCCAGGGCGTCGAAAGTGACCTATTGCGTGCATACCAAGATATCGTAGTTAAGCGCACATGGCTGAAACTTGCGGATAATGCTTCACCTAGTATTCGCGCTGCACTCCAAGCCTATCTAAGTGCAATTCAGAAAATTGGAAAAGGGACTGGTAAACGAGCGGTTCGTTATCGCCAAGATGCGCGTAAGGCAGCTTCATTAGCAAATCCCGCAGTACCATGTTGGATAATGCCACATTACAGAGTGTCTGAAACCCTGCCTGCTGAACTGGGGTGCTTCGACTTGGTTATTATTGACGAAGCTTCCCAGTCTGATCTCACTGCATTACCCTCCTTGTTGAGGGCGAAAAAAGTGCTAATCGTTGGTGACGACAAGCAGGTTTCACCTGAAGGGGTTGGTCTCGAAGAGGAAAAAGTTCGTAGTCTCATGAATCGTTTCCTCGGCAATCAAGTAGAGACATATCGGCCGCAGATGTCTCCAGAAAGGTCTATCTACGATCTCTTCAAGGTGGTGTTTGCGAAAAGCGGTGTGATGCTAAAGGAACATTTTCGTTGTGCAGCACCAATCATTGAGTATTCCAAGCGAGAGTTCTACAACCACGAACTGCGCCCACTTCGGGTGCCTAAAGCATCCGAGCGCCTTGATCCGCCTTTGATCGATGTTGTGGTTGCCGATGGTTATCGCAGTAGCGGCGACATTAATCGCCCCGAGGCTCGCTTCATTGTAGACGAGATCAAAAAAATAGCTGCGGATCCAAATATGGTGGAACGTACTATCGGGGTTGTATCACTACTAGCGGACAAACAGGCATTGCTGATTTGGGACATGCTTACCGAGGAGTTAGGGCCGGATCTCATACAACGGCATCGTATTGCCTGTGGGGACGCACGTACATTTCAAGGCAAGGAACGCAATATCATGTTTCTTTCCATGGTTTCTGCTCCCAACGATGTGGGAGCAGCTCTATCGCGAGATACTTTCGCGCAGCGTTTTAATGTGGCTGCATCTCGCGCAAAAGACCGGATGTATCTTGTGCGCTCGGTTATTCCTGGCGATCTGAGCGAAGCTGATCGCCTACGTCGCTCACTAATTGGGCACTTTTCGACCCCATTTTCTCAGGATGAAACGCGTGTGGAGAGCTCTCGAAAATTGTGCGAGTCACCCTTTGAGCGTGAGATGTACGACGAACTTATTCAACGTGGTTTCTGGGTTACGCCACAAGTACGAGTCGGTCAGTATCGTATTGATATGGTGGTTGAAGGTCACAACGATGCTCGACTTGCGATTGAGTGTGATGGAGATCAATACCATGGAGCAGATAAATGGGCCGATGACATGCAGCGGCAGCGTGTCCTGGAACGTGCAGGCTGGGTATTCTGGCGTTGTTTTGCATCTGCATTTATCCGCCGTAGGAAAGAAGTTCTGGATGATTTGTTGAGGGTGCTTAGCGAACGCAATATTGAACCAATTGGTGCTGAGGGGGCACCTAGAAGCGTCCACACAGCACGATATGAATTTAAATCTACAGATTTAAATTTCCATCCGCTTGCAGTGAACTGTTCAATAGATTTGGTTAATGCACCGCAGCCTCTAGAGGCAAGCTCGTTAATTTTAAATCCTACGATAATGGTTGCAGATTTAGTCGAATCAGATAAAACCTCCAAGGTTCCCAAGGAATTCAAAACCGCTACTGTGACGAACACAATTCCACTGAAACAAGAAGCCGCACTTTGTATTGATATCCCGACATTATTTAATTCGAAATCACATCATTCCAAGGAGGCACAACCTGACCTTTTTGTGCATGAACCAATGATGTCACAGAGAACAGATGACATCCTCGCACACGCTGCTCGCTTTGACCGTGAGGTTCAAGTAGGGGATGTAGTTAGGTATGTTGACATTACAAATCCAGACGATGTGATAACAGTTCAACTTACGGTAAATAAGGATGATTTTTCAAACGGCTTGATTTCTGAAAGTAGGCCACTTGCTCAAACATTACTTGGTGCAATTGTTGGGGATGAAGTACAACTTCATTTGCCTGGCTCATCGTCCAAAGTATTTCGAATTATTGAAATTAAATGATGAAGATGATTCCTTGTGTTTAAAAATACGGAGTCGAATTAAATTGGAAAACTCAGAATCGTGCCTGCATTAAAAAATTTAAGGGGTTAGCATCGCAATGTTTGTTGTAGTGGATCGCAGTATAAAAAACAGGAACTGCCTTTCTTAATCTCCACCAAGTGTCAACTCCACCCAACATGGAATAAGGCTCCAGTGAACAGACCGAAACCACTTCGATTTCCAACTGTCTAATTCGCACTTGAATTCATAAAGACCGTAACAAATGCACTCCAAACAAAACCAGCCTGAGTCCGAAAAACTGCGCATAGACAAATGGCTATGGGCGGCGCGCTTCTTCAAGACGCGCGCCATCGCCGTGGCTGCTATTGAGTCCGGCAAGGTGCTGGTGAATGAAGACCGCGTGAAGCCGGCCAAGACGGTGGGTGTGGGCGATATGGTGGGCATACGCCTGGGGCCTTACCAGTTTGTGGTGGAGGTGCTGGGCATTTCCGACAGGCGCGGCCCGGCGCCGCAGGCGCAGAAGCTTTACAGTGAGACTGAGGAAAGCCGCAAGCACCGCGAAGAGCTGGCCTTTGAGCGCAAGGCGCAAGCGCAGAACGTCACGCGCGAGGGCAGGCCGACCAAGAAGGAAAGACGCGACATCGACCGCTTCAGAAGCGGCGCGTGGGAATGACGGGATGGGTGTTTGGTAAAGCTATGTCGCTATGTATAAATTGGCAGTATTAACAGTTTATTGCGTACATGTTAGGATGCCCCCATGAAAAAGGTACTTGCCAATCCGGATATGAACAAGCCTAAACGAGCGCGCGCACGTCTTGCAAAAGTGGTGGCTGCAAAGCATTCATACAGCAAGATGGCTCGTCAGGCAGCTTTCGGCAAGGCAGTGGGTCATGTACCTGCCGCAAAAGCCGTAGCCAGAGCCAAACTGATTCCAGCGGTTATTCAATCTGAATTTCGCATCATTCGCATGCCAGGCTAAGACGTGCTAACTGGTTACGATTGGTTTAAGCCAGATGACCTCCCAAAGTTTTTCCATGCGCTTCAAAAGGCTCCCCAGTCAGCGGTGTTGGTTGGCGGCCAATCATTAACGTTCTGGGTGGATTATTTCAATATTCTAATTCCGCTCACTGGCACGCCCTACCTTACCCAGGATGCTGATGTGCTAGCCACAAAGCACGACGCGAGAATTGTCGCAACGGAACTCGGTGGCACCTTGAATATCCCCGATCTTGACGACCACACGCCCAACACGGCCATCGTTACTTATCAAACCCCGGACGGGCGCAAATTGTTTGTCGATTTTATGGGCAGGCTGGTCGGGCTGAGCAATACAGAAATCAGGAAAACCGCTGTCGAGCTGGAACATCCGAAGTACGGGCTGATTCGTATCCTGCATCCGACTCTGGTTCTCAAAAGCCGCATTGCCAATTTGTATTATCTGAAGACCAAGCGCGATAGCAATGGCGTAGAGCAGGCGCGTTTGGCTGTGTTGGCATTAAGAGCATTTTTCATGAACTATGTTGCCTTGGGGCTGGCCGGCAAAGATCCGGATCGCTATTTGATTGGTCGGGTGCAGTGGCTGAAGGAGTTGGCGCTCTCAGATGCGGGAATATTCGTGTTTGCCCATTGGGGTATTGATGTTATCGAAGCCGCTCCAGTTGAGCTCATAAAGAATGCCGAGTTTCACGCCAGAAACTGGCCACAAATCATTAAGTGGATACGCACTAAGCAGGAGCGTAACAAAAGGGCTGTACGCTAGTGTCCTGTTTCAATCTTAACTGTAAGCAATGTCAATCCTGTCTATCCCCGCCTTGTCAAAGGGGGAGACATACTTCCCGGTTTTTCTTCCTCATGCAGAAAAAATTATTCGCAGCCCAATGGCTATGGGCTGTGTGCGCGATATTCATTGCACTGCTATTGCCCCTTCAGGCAGGAGCTTATCCCAACTTTGAGGATGTAAAACAATCCTACGCGGCTTCCGACGCCTTGCTGCTGGACCGCAATGGCGCAACGCTGCAGGCGCTGCGCATGGACAAGAAGGTGCTGCGCCTGCCTTGGGTGGCGCTCGACGATTTGTCGCTGGCCATGCGCGATACGCTGATTCTTTCCGAGGACAAGAATTTTTATGAGCATGGCGGGGTGGACTGGAAGGCGCTGGTTGCCGCCGCCTGGGTGAATATTCGCAAGGGCGCGCTCAAGGGGCGCGGCGCCAGCACGCTGACCATGCAGCTGGCCGGCCTGCTTGACCCGGCGCTGCAGCCGGCCAGGAACGGCTCGCGCTCGCTGTCGCAGAAATGGGATCAGATCGGGGCGGCGCAGGCGCTGGAAGAAAGCTGGAGCAAGGCGCAGATCCTTGAGGCCTATTTCAACCTGGTGTCGTTTCGCGGAGAGTTGATCGGCATTCATGCTGCATCACAAAGGCTGTTTGGCAAGCATCCTTCCGGCCTGAACCGCAATGAGGCGCTGCTGCTGGCCGCGCTGCTGCGCGGGCCGAACGCCAGCGGCGACAAGGTGAGCAAGCGCGCCTGTGTGCTGGGGCGCAGCATGGCGGATGACGTTAACTGCGATACCTTGCACGGGCTGGCCATTTCCAGTTTTGAAAGCAGCTTTCAATTGCCGCAGGACAACCTTGCTCCGCATCTGGCGCGGCGTCTGCTCACCAAGCCGGGCGAGAACGTGCGCACCACGCTGGACATACGTTTGCAGCGCTTTGTGCTGGAGGCCATGCACGACCACCTGATGGAGCTGACCGAGCGCAACGTCGAGGATGCGGCCGTGGTGGTGCTGGATAACGCCAGCGGCAATGTGCTGGCCTATGTGGGTAGCAGCGGCAAGCTTTCTGCAGCGGGCGATGTCGATGGCGTCACCGCCTTGCGCCAGGCGGGCTCCACGCTCAAGCCATTCCTGTACGAGCTGGCGCTGGAAAAGCGCTTGCTGACGGCGGCCTCGATACTGGATGACTCACCGCTGAACCTCACCACGCCTTCCGGGCTGTATATTCCACAAAACTACGACAAGGATTTCAAGGGGCCGGTCAGCTTGCGCGTGGCGCTGGCTTCGTCTCTCAATGTGCCGGCAGTGCGCACGCTGGCGCTCACCGGGCTGGAAGAGTTCCACAACAGGCTGCGTGACGCCGGCCTCGACAGCCTCACCGAGTCTGCGCAGTTTTACGGCTACTCGCTGGCGCTGGGCTCGGCGGAAGTGAGCCTGATTTCACTGAGCAATGCCTACCGCACCTTGGCCAATGGCGGGGTGTGGCAGCCGCTGCGCCTGCGCCAGGCGGACGCAAAAGGCAAATCCAGACGCGTGATGGATGGTCGCGCCAGTTTTATAGTCGGTGACATCCTCTCCGACCGCAGCGCCCGTGCGCTGACCTTTGGCCTGGAAAACCCGCTTGCGGTGCGCACCTGGGCCGCAGTAAAAACCGGCACCAGCAAGGACATGCGCGACAACTGGTGCGTGGGCTTTACTGACCGCTACACCGTGGGCGTGTGGGTGGGCAATTTCTCCGGCGCTTCGATGTGGGATGTTTCCGGCGTGACCGGGGCCGCACCGATCTGGCGCGATGTGATTCACTACCTGCACCAGAGCCGCGCCAGCCAACAGCGCAAGCCGCCCGCAGGGCTGGTGGAGCTGGAGATCAGCTTTGATTCCACGCTTGACCCTGCGCGCAGGGAATGGTTTGTGAGCGGCACCGAGCCGGCTGACTTGCACATCAAAACCACCCTCGCTGGTTCGATGACGCCGCGCATCGCTTACCCGGGCAACGGCACACTGATAGCCGTGGATCCGG
>JAHFQY010000021.1:0-21723 GCA_023259065.1 Nitrosomonadales bacterium | reverse complement strand
CCGCCGGACACCAGCGTGTGGAATTCCTGGCGAAGCCTGTGGCGGTTGGCCTGCATTGGGCGATGGATGGCGAGACGCTGACTGTGGTGGACGGGCAGGTGTTCTGGCAGCCTGTGGCGGGGCAGCACAGGCTGGTGCTGTCGGATGCGGCGGGGCAGGAGATAGATGCGGTGGGGTTTGAGGTTAGGGGTAGGGCGGCGGAGCCCAGGAATTAACACTGTGTCGTGAATTCCAGAATTACCCTCTCCCTCCGCTTCGCTCCCCCCTCTCCCGCATGCGGGAGAGGGGTA
Source organism: Nitrosomonadales bacterium (assembly GCA_023259065.1). GTDB lineage: Bacteria > Pseudomonadota > Gammaproteobacteria > Burkholderiales > Gallionellaceae > 39-52-133. The sequence goes on along the minus strand of JAHFQY010000021.1, from coordinate 21,433 downwards.
GGGGAGAGGGTTAGCGCTTGATCTTCCCCAGAAACACCGTCACCTCTTCGCGGTCGTGGTAAAGCTGCCTGGCTTGCAAACGATACTTCATGCCCTTCTTGTCCAGCACTTCACGCACGCTGGCTAGCGCTTCGTGCAGGGCTTCCACGCGTTTTTTCATCGGCAGCTTGAGGTTGAAGATGGCGCGGTTTGTGTCACCGCTTGCCACCCAGTCAGCTACCAGCGCTGCAACACGTCCCGGTTGTTCGATCATGTCGCATACCAGCCAGTCTACCGAGTGTTTGGGGCGGTAGCGGAAGCCGTCCTGGCGCAGATGGCGCACCGATGGATGATCCGCCACCACGCCCTTGAGCGGGCCGTTGTCGATGGCTTCTACCTGCAGGCCCAGGCTGACCAGCTGCCAGGTCCAGCCGCCGGGTGCGGCGCCCAAGTCTACCGCGCGCATGCCCGGCCTGAGCCACTGGGTTTTTTCTTCTTCCGACAGGAACACCTCGAAGGCTTCGGCCAGCTTGAGCACCGAGCGGCTGGGCGCCTCGTAGGGCATCTTCATGCGCAATATACCCATGGGGGCTGCGGCGCTATTGCGCGGGTCGCTGGTGCCGATCAGGGCGCGGTTTTTGTCGGGGAAAAAGATGTGCAAGCGCGTCAGCGTGGCATCGTCCACCAGGCGGCCACTGGCGCGCAGCTTGGCTTCCAGCAGCGGCTGAAAGCGCTTGATGAAGCCGGACAGGGTCTTGCCATCGTTGGTATCGGGCGTTTCCAGCCACAGCGCGCCGAATTGCGCCGGTTCATCGGGAACGGCAGCGAGCAGGGGCGTGAGGCGGTCGCGCTCGGGTAGCTCGCTCACCTCGCCCTGCAGCTTGATGAGCTGGCGCGTAAAGGTGAGCTGGGCATAGTTCAGGCGCGCTTTGCCGCGGATGATGACAAAACCGCTGTTGGCCTCGGCATCGAGCGCCGTGCCCTGGGTCTCTTGCAGGCAATCGCGTTCAAAGCCGGGACGGCAGTACAGCAGCCATTGTGGTGGGGTAGAGTTTTGCATGGCGCGCATGCTAGGCGCTGGCGAGGTTATTGGCAATGTTTTCGCGTGGTATTACTTGTCTCCAGCAAATGTATTTGCTTTCTACAAGCGTTGATTATTGGCTTGCTTTATGTAACGCATAGGTTACAATTTGCGCATGTTTGAAATCGAACATTATCTCACCGAAAAGGGGCAAGACCTCATTGGTGATTGGCTTTCCGGCTTGCGGGATACTCAGGCCAAAGCGCGCATTGCTATGCGCATCAACCGCATGAAGTCTGGAAATCCGGGCGACTGCAAGCCGATTGATGAGGGCGTGTGGGAGATGCGCATTGATTGCGGGCCGGGTTACCGTGTTTATTACGCTCAAGCAGGACAGAAAATGATTCTGTTGTTGCTTGGTGGTGATAAAAGACAACAAGCTGCCGAGATCAAACAAGCCAAGAAACTTTGGAAAGACTATCAGGAAAGGACGCAAACAAAATGACTAATCGCACCAGTACATCTCATGACAAGTGGGTTGTTGAAGAGCTGCAACGCGATCCTGCATTTGCGGAAAGTTACCTTGAAACAGCGCTTGAAGAAAATGACCCGCATGTTTTCATGCTGGCACTGCGCCATCTGGCTGAAGCGCGTGGCATGAGCAAAGTTGCAGAAGAGGCGGGTATCCCACGCGAAAGCTTGTATAGAGCACTTTCAGCGCGTGGCAACCCACGCTGGTCAACTCTTTTTGCCATCCTCAAGGCAACCGGTGTGAAGATGCATCTTGCCGCTTGAATTGTGTTGGCTGATTTACCTTTGGAGTGAATTTATTAATGATGCCAGGGACAATTCACCGCCCCTTGGTTTTTTAGAAATATTGAAATGACAAAACGTTACGATTTGATAGTATTTGACTGGGATGGCACGGTGATGGATTCCACGGCGGTGATCGCCACGTCCATCCAGTCTGCCGCGCGCGACCTCAATCTGCCCATCCCCAGCGACGAAGCCGCGCGCTACGTGATCGGCATGGGGCTGGCGCAGGCGCTGCGCCATGCGGTGCCTGCAGCGCCGGAGGAGATGCACGGTGCGCTGGTGGAGCGCTACAAGCATTACTTCCTGGCGCAGGATCAGTCTATCCCGCTGTTCGCACACGCCGAAAATACCATACGCGAACTGCAACAGCAGGGCTACCTGCTGGCCATCGCTACCGGCAAGAGCCGCGCCGGCCTGAGCCGCGTGCTGAAGACCTCCGGCATCGAGGATTGCTTTATTGCCTCGCGCACCGCCGACGAAACCCACTCCAAGCCGCATCCGGCCATGCTGCAAGAAATCATGGACGAGCTGGGCGTGACGCCCGAGCGCACCCTGATGATAGGCGACACCACGCACGATCTGCAGATGGCGATCAACGCCGGGGTGGATGCCATCGGCGTGACGCATGGCGCCCATCCCTCAGCGCAATTGCAGGCGCTAAAGCCGCTTGCGCTAATGGATGATTTTGCCCAGTTGCGCGAGTGGCTCAGGGTGCACGCCTGATGAGCCTTCATTGCAAAACCATTAACACAAAGAGCATTGTAGGAGCACGCCCTGCGTGCGAATCGCGGCTAGGAGCCGCTCCTACAGTGGTGTTTAGATAGCCAATGTTCACGCACCTGCCGCGGCTTACCTCCATACTCGCCAATGCCGCTTACGGCCTGTTGCTGCTGGCCGCGGCGGTACCCTTGTTCAATCGCTACCTCGCGCCTGCTATAGCGCCGGGCTTTGTGCTCGAACAGGAAGCTGCACTGGGCAAAGCCGCGCCTGCGATGAAGATGGGCTATGCCTGCGAAGCTTGCCCCACGCCCTCGGTGCACGGCGCCAACCTGATCGAAACCCGCGATGGGTTGCTGGCAACCTGGTTTGGCGGTGCGCGCGAAGGCGCAACGGATGTTGCCTTGTGGGGCGCGGACTATTCAGCGCAGAGCCGCAACTGGAGTGCGCCACACCGCATTATCGGCGCGGCCGAGACGCAAGCCGCGCTGGGCCGCCATATCAAGACCGTGGGCAACTCGGTGCTGGCGCGCGACGACAATGGCGGGCTGTGGCTGTATTACGTCAGCGTGTCGGTGGGCGGCTGGGCAGGCTCGGCGCTGAATGCCATGCATTCGAGCGACGAGGGCAAGACCTGGGATGAGCCGAGGCGCTTGATCACCTCGCCATTCTTCAACATCAGCACGCTCAACAAGAGCGCGCCGCTGCACTACAGCGATGGCAGCATTGCACTGCCGGTGTATCACGAGTTCATCGGCAAGTTTGCCGAGCTGTTGCGCGTCGATAGCTCGGGCCAAGTATTGGACAAGGCGCGCATCACCCATGGTCGTCATTCCATACAGCCGGCGTTGCTGCCGCTCTCCGAGTACCAGGTGCTGGCGCTGATGCGCGACACCGGGCCGGCACCGGGTCATGTGCTGAGCAGCCGCAGCTTTGATGCGGGGAGCCATTGGCTAGCTGATAGGAAGCTGCCGCTGCCCAACCCTGATTCCGCTGTCGCCGGCCTGCGCCGCCCGGACGGCAGCCTGCTGCTGGTGTTCAACGATGTGGCAGCAGGGCGCAACAGCCTGGCGCTGGCGGTGTCGCGCGATGACGGGCTCAACTGGCAGATCGTGCGCCACTTCGAGCAATCTAAAGAATCAGAAGAATTTTCCTATCCCTACCTCATCCGCAGCCGCGACGGCAATATGCACCTGCTCTATACCTGGAACCGCAAACGCATCCGCCACGTTGTATTTAATGACCGCTGGGTAGATGGAGGCAAGCCATGACCCTGTTGCCATTTTTGAGCCAGCTACTGCTGATGGCAGTGCTGTTTGCAATGCTGCTGGGCAAACTGATCAAGCAGCCGGTGCCGCGATTGGCGCTGCTTGCCATTCTGCTGGTGCTGGGTTTTGCCGTGCCCGTGGCGGGTTCAACTGCGGCGCAGTGGCTGCGCAGTGTGCTGGGTGATTTGAGCGTGCTCACGCTGGTGCTGTTTGCAGATATTCTGGCGCGGCGCTTGTGGAACCGCACGCTGCTTGAGCCTGCCTCGCGCACGGCATTATTGCTGAGTGTTGCTGTGGTGGGTGTAGTGTTTTATCCCATGGCTTTGGGAGTAGGCCCTGTCGATCCGTATCGCTGGGGCTTCGCACCAATGGGGCTGGTGGCTGTGCTGTGCCTGGCTTCTATCGTCGCCTGGCTGCGCCGTGCGCGCGGCCTCGCGGTGTTCCTGCTGCTGCCCTTGCTGGCCTATAACCTGCATCTGCTGGAGTCTGACAACCTGTGGAATTACCTGCTCGATCCGCTACTGGTGGTCTATGCCCTGGTGCAGGGAGCAGGTGTTGTATTGCGCAGATTCAAAGCCTGATCAGTTCTTTTTCACCCCCATCATCTCGCCCATGCGTATGGCTCGTGTGGGCGCCCATTCCGGGTTGAACTGCAGGGTGTCTTTGGGGAACAGCATCACCACGGTGGAGCCGAGCAGGAAGCGGCCCATCTCCTCGCCTTTTTTCAACACCACCTGTTTGTCGTCATAGCGCCACTCGCGCACCTCGCGGCTGCGCGGCGGGTTGACCACGCCGTGCCAAACGGTGGCCATGCTGCCGACGATGGTGGCGCCGACCAGTGTGAGGATGAAGGGGCCGTGTGCGGATTCGAATTCGCATACCACGCGCTCATTGCGCGCAAACAATCCGGGCACGCCGCGTGCGGTGGTCGGGTTCACCGAGAACAAGGCGCCCGGCACATAAATCATGCGCGTCAAGCGGCCATCGCAGGGCATGTGGATGCGGTGGTAATCGCGCGGGCTGAGGTACAGGGTGGCGAAGCTGCCGTTGAGAAATTTTGCGGCCAGGTCTTTGTCACCGCCGACCAGGGCGGTGGTGGAGTAGGAGTGTCCCTTGGCCTGGAATACCTGGTCGTACACGATGTTGCCAAACTGGCTGATTGCGCCATCCACCGGGCAGATGAAATCGGCCTGTGCCAGCGGGCGGGCATCTGCGCGCAGGGGGCGGGTGAAGAATTCGTTGAAGCTGGAGTAGCTGTGGATATCCGGGTTGGCCGCTTCCGCCATATTGACCTGGTAGCGTGCGACAAACCAGTGGATCAACCGGGTGGTCATTTTGCCGGACTGGGCGCTGGCCACTTTTCCGGCAAGTACGGTCAACGCCTGTTTGGGGAGGAGATACTGCAGCAATACTGCGAGGCGTTCGGACACGGTAGTTACCTGAAAGATTAAAAGGTTGCGGATTATAGCAAAGGCGAAGGCCGCCTCAGCTATTGCCGATATTAGCTTTCCTGCCGGCCTCGTTTTCCGGTTTGTTTCTTAACACCGAGGTGTGACTGGCCAGTGTTTTTGCATCAACCTTGGGGTGAGCCTGCACTTTTTTGACGCGGGTCTTTTGCGGTTGCAAGAAGCTGAGCGCAGGGTCGTGTTTCCTGCTTGCCGTGGCAGGTGGCGCTTCCTGCTCCAGTGCGACAGGAACTTCACGCTCCAGTTTAAGCAGCACTTCCTGACGGAACAGCAGCTCCATGCGTCGTTCGTATAACACCTTGTTTACATCCTCCTGCGGCAAACGGCTGCGCACGGTGAGGCGCATGCCCAGCAGCCTGTAAGGCGCAAAAGTCTTTGCGCCCGGTGCAACATCCATCACCACCAACTCGCCGGCGGCAAGCAGGCGGTCACGGGTGGCGTTGTCGCCTTCCTCGTAGCTGCGTATTTCGGCTCCCGGCAACAGGAAGCGATAGCGCTCGTACTGTGCGCGGAAGTTGGAGGGCACGTACACCGTCTTGCCTGCGGCTGCGCTGATGGTCTGTGCATCATAGCGGCCAAGCGGGCCTTCCAGCGGGGCCATGATGCTGGCCAGTGACAGGAAGGCGAGGAAGATCAGCGGCAGGAACAATTGCTTTGCCCATTTGTTGTAGAGCAGTGCCAGCAGCGCCAGCGCCAGTCCGCCAAACGGGGCCAGGTAATGCCAGGGTGCGTAAGCGCCGGCGGGCAACACCTGCTGGCTGATGGGGAGCATCAGGTAAACCAGGCCGGCAAAGATCGCGATAAGCGGCAGGGTAAACAGGTAGAACCAGACGCGCGGAATCTCGCGCCAGTGCAGGCCGAGTATCACGGCGATGGCGGGCATGGTGGCCATGACATAGCTGTCCTGGCGCTGAGCGGGGAGGGTAAACACGATAATGAAAGCCAGCACCCAGATCCACAGCGCCTGCTCTTCATGCCGCTGCGCGCGCCAGTGGCGCAGGCTGGTGATGGTCACATACAACAGCGGCAGGGCGAGGAAGCCGGCGTTGCGGAAACTGCCCAGCCACACGCCCCATACCGGGTACGGGCCGCTGAAAAAGTTTTGCCAGTAGCCCTCGTGCTTGAGTTTTGCGACATTTTCTCCGAGCAAAAATTCGCGCACGATGGCGCCGGGATCAGGGTCGATAACGAACCACAGGCCGAACACGGCCAGTGCGCTCAAGGTGAACACTGCAAGGCGCAGAGCATCCATGCGCAGAAATGCAGTGATGCTCCAGCGCCGCTGCCACAACAGGTAAATCGACAGCGCCAGGCCCACCGGCGCCAGCATGAAGATGGAGCGCACCCAGGCGGCGAGGCCCACCAATACGCCTATTCCCATCCAGAACAGGTAACTGCGGCTGATGCTTTTTCCGCGATACAGCACGGGCAGGAAGAATGCGCAGGAGAGGAACAATACCTCGGGCAGGTTGGTGATGAATGGGCGCCCGTGGTGGAAGATGGCAGTGAAGCCGAGGAAGGCGAGCCCGGCAATTGCGCTGCTTTCATTATCGCCGCTGATGCGGCGCGTCACCCAGAACACCAGCAGGGCAGTGAGGAATGAATACATCACGATGGGCAGGCGCAAGCGCCACAAGTCCCAGCTTTGCCCCCAGTTGGTGGCGGCCATGCCCTGCCAGAACAGCAGCGGCGGCTTGGTCACGCCCAGGCCTTCCACCGGTTGCAAGGGCAGCCAGTGGCCGGTGGCTGCGGTGAGGCGGGTGATCTGCAGGTAAGGGCCTTCATCGCCGGTGGCGGGGATGTGCATGCCACCAAGGGAATACAGGTAGGAGAAGACGGCCAATGCTGCGACTGCAGACCACCAGAATAAACGTTGATTCATATGCTAAAGATTTCGCGCCAGCTTCAAAGGATGAAATCCTAGCAGATTGGAGCGCCGACGTCCTCGTCGGCTAGTCGATAAGGGCAAATGCCGACGAGGGCGTCGGCGCTCCCAAGGGCCAAATCAGCGCTTGCGCAGCGGATCCAGCAATCCGGACAGGCCGTTGTGATCCAGTTCCTGCATCAGCGCCAGCAGGCGGCCTATCTCCCCCTGGGGGAAACCGCTGCGCGCAAACCAGTTCAGGTAATGCCCGGGCAGATCGGCAATCAGGCGCCCCTTGTATTTGCCAAACGGCATCTCGCGTGTGAGCAGAAGCTGCAGATCTTCAGGATTCATGGCAACGCGTGATCGTTATTTATCCTTGTTGATGATGCGTGCCGTGGTGATGAATGAATAGGGGCGGCTGGCCTGGTTGTCGATATGCACCGCCTCGACTACGGGCGGATTGGTTGGCGTTGCCGCTTCCCACTGAATGATGAAATTGGCGCCGGAGCCGCCTTCGGATTCACTTTTTTCAATGAACAGCTCAACCGTGCCCATGGCGGCAATGCCTTTGGGTGCTGTTACAAATTCCTTCAGCAATTTGCCATTGGTATTGTAGTAGCGCGCCGAGATTAATCTGAGCGGGGTTTTCAGGCTGGTATTGCGGATGCTGACCAGCGCGGACATATTGGCTTTCAGCGGCTCGCCCTTGATGGGATGGGTGTCGCCGTGCCAGACGTGGGAGTAAATCGGCAGGTACAGGGTCTCGCCAGTCGACAGTGTGACATCTTCGGCATGCGCGCAGGCCGCAAACCCAAGGAGCAGAACTGCGAAAATGTTAATCAGGAATTTATGCATGGCAGCCTCGCTGTAGTCATTTATTGAAGTACGTGCTGATTTTATTTCATTCTGAACTTTCAGGTGGCCGTGACTAATCGTGCAGCGAAACACCCTTGGTCTCGGGCAGGAAGATCAGGCCGACCACAAATGCAAATCCCAACAGCCCGACGGGATACCACAGCCCCGCCATGGCATCACCCGCGTACACGCTCAGATAAGTCACCATGAATGGCGACAGCCCGCCTATCCAGCCGGCGCTGAGGTTGTGCGGCAGCGCGGCAGCAGTGTAGCGCGTGCGTGCCGTGAACAATTCCGCCAGCACGGCGGTTTGCGGGCCGGTGATCAGCGCCACCGCAACCACCGGGATAATCAGCAGCAGGAACAGCATCAGGCTGTTGACCTGCTGCGGGTCAGCGCGCTCGGACCAGCCATAGGCCTTGAGTGCGGTGTTCAGCTCGGCCGGGTGAAAACCTGTCACCTCGGTCCTGCCGCCTATGCTGACCACGGCTTCCTGGCCGCTGCGTGCTGGCTGCAGGGTGTAGGAAACGCCCTGCTTGGTGAGGAATTCCTGGTTGCGCTCGCAGTCGTTGCCGGTGGAGGTGAACGGGCTGTAGGCGCAGGGCGTGCCATACAGCACCACGGGCACTTCGCGGTTGAACTGCTGCAAGGATGGATTGCCGAAATGCAGCAGGCCGTTGAACACCGGGATGATGCTGACAAACCCCAGCAGCAGTCCGGCCAGCAACACCGGGCGGCGGCCGATGCGGTCGGACAGCCAGCCGCAGAAGATGGTGAGGGGGAACAGCAGCAGCGTGCTCAGCATGACCACGCCAACAGCAAGTTGCGGGTCGATTCTAACCACATTCTTCAGGAACACCGTGGTGTAAACCTGCGACGAGAAAAACAGCAATGAGCCGCCGGCAGAGATGCAGAAAAACAGCAGCGCCATGCGCTCCAGGGTGCGGCGGTCGCTGAGACATTCACGTAGCGGGGCCTTGGAAATATTCTCGCTTGCGCTCAGCTGCACAAACACCGGGGATTCTTCCAGATTCATGCGCGTCCTGATCGAGATGATCAGCAGGATGGAAGAAAACAGGAAGGGCACGCGCCAGCCCCAGGCGTGGAAATCAGCATCGCTGAGAAAGTGTTGTAGCAGGATCACCTGCAGCATGGACGCCATGATGCCCAGTGGCCCCATCAGTTGCAGCACGCTGGTGTAGGCGCCGCGCTTCTTGTCCGGCGCATGCTCGGTGAGGTATACCGCCACACCGCCGATTTCTCCGCCCACCGCGAAGCCCTGCAACAGGCGCAACAATAGCAACAGCACGGGGGCCAGCAGGCCGACCTGGGCATAGGTCGGCAGCAGCCCGACCGCAAAGGTGGAGATTCCCATTAGCGAGATGGTGGTGATGAAGATGGGGCGGCGCCCGTACTTATCGGCCAGCGAGCCAAACAGCGCCGAACCCAGCGGGCGCACCACCATGCCTACCCCAAAGGTGGCCAGGCTGGCGAGCAGGGCGGCGGTGGGGTTGTCGGGCGGAAAGAACAGCACGCTGAAATAAATGGCCAGCGAAGCAAAAGTGAGGAAATCGTACCACTCCAGAAAGGTGCCAAAACAGGCTGCGATAAGGACTTTGCGCGGCATAACGTCCGCTACCTGTGGCGATTTCTCGGAGGGCATGTACGGGGTGACTTTCATGTGAGTGATGTAGGGCGGCGGGGAGTATATCACCACCAAAATCATCCCCGGGAATGGGGCGCCAGATTGGACAAAACAGCCGAATTCCCGTATCGTGCCGGGCAATTTTATGGATTGCAAAACAGCGTTGGCGGGCATGCCAACGGTTAGATGTTACACACGGTTAATCGCCTACCTGTCCCGGGCCTGACCCTAATCGCGCCGTCAGGCGTCAATACAAGCGCATGATCAAACTAATAATCAAAATCGTTGTTTCGCTCGCGTTGCTGTTTTTCATTGTGCGCAACATCGATGTGCAATCGGTGGTTGATGTTGTGCGCGGCATGCAGCCGGAATACCTGCTGCTGGCGCTGGTCATGCAGCTGCTCAGCGCCTGGCTGGCTTCCTGGCGCTGGTACCACATCATGCGCCGGCTGAAGTTTTCGCTGGGCCCGATGTTTTATCTCAAGAGCTACCTCAAGGGCACGTTTTTCAATCAGGCCTTGCCGGGCGGCATAGGGGGCGATGCCTACCGCGTGCTGGAGACTGCGGCCCTGGGACATGGCAAGAAAGAGGCCTTCTATGGCGTGTTTCTGGATCGCGTGCTGGGCCTGGCAGGCTTGATGTTACTCAATCTGCTGGCCAATATCGCCTATCCGGACCTGTTGCCACGGCCCATTTTCCATATCCTGAGTCTTATTGCGCTGGCTGGCATTGGCGGGGTGCTGATGTTTGCCATGCTGGGCAAGATCGAGCGCTTCGCCCATTTCAAATTTACCCGCCACCTGCATGAACTGTCCGGGGCCATGCGCTCTGTTTATCGTGACGGCCATGCCATCTTCCTGCACAGCGTGATGTCGGTGCTGATTCACTTCGTGTCCATGGTGGCGATCTATTTCATCGGCATCGGCGTGGGGCTGAATTACGGCCTGCTGACATTCCTGGTGCTGGTGCCGCCGGTGATGATGCTGACCATTGCCCCGATTTCCCTGGCGGGCTGGGGCGTGCGCGAGAGCGGCATGATAGGCCTGTTCCTGCTGATAGGCGCAGACAAAGCCAAGGTGTTGTCCATGTCGGTGCTGTATGGTCTGGTTTTGCTGGCAGCCTCGCTGCCCGGCCTGTACCTGTTTTTAATGAATCGCAACAAGGGTGAGAAGCAATGAACGTTGAATTGAAACGACACAATAGTGAGCCAAAATGAACGTTGATCTGATGCGCAAAGTTGATTACTACGCGGGCGTGCCGCTGTGTTTCCTGTCCACTTTTCTGGTCAAGCTGTCGCACCTGTTCAGCGCACCTGTGCGCCCGCAGCGCGTGCTGCTGGTGGAGCTTTCCGAGATGGGCAGCGCCATTATCGTGGACCCCGCGATGCAGAAGCTGAAAAATGCCGGCAAAGCAGAACTGTTTTTTGTCATCTTCGACAAGAACAAGCCCAGCCTCAAGCTGCTCAACAGCGTGGCTGACGAGAACATCTTCACCATACGCGAGAGCGGCATTGTGCCGCTGGCCGTCGATACCCTGAAGTTTTTCTGGTGGTGCCGGCAGCGCCGCATCGATTCGGTGATCGACCTCGAATTGTTCTCGCGCTACAGCGCCTTGCTCACCGGTCTGTCCGGCGCGGTCAATCGCGTGGGCTTTCACGCCTTCCACAACGAAGGCCTGTACCGCGGCGCCATGCTCACCCACAAAGTGTCGTACAACCCGCACCAGCACATTGCGCGCAGCTTTATCGCGCTGGTGAACGCGCTGTTGTCGGACAAGCCTGAGGTGCCATACTCAAAGACACTGATCAGCGATGAAGAGATCAAGCTGCGCCAAGTGAGTGTCAGCGCCGAACAGAAGGCGGCGATGCTGGCGCGCATTCGTGAAGACTACGCCGGCTTTGATGCGGCAAAGCAGCAGGTGGTGCTGATCAACCCCAATGCCAGCGAGCTGCTGCCGCAGCGCCGCTGGATGAAGGATCGCTACGCCGAGCTGATGCGCCGCATCGTGGCCTACAGCCCAAGCGCGGTGGTGGTGATCACCGGCGCCCCGGCCGAGCGCGCAGAGGCGGAAGTTTTGCGCGGGCAAGTGGGCAGCGAGCGCTGCGTCAACTTTGCAGGTCGCGTGAAATTTACCGAGTTGCCCGCGCTGTATTCCGTGTCGCAATTGATGGTAACCAACGATTCCGGCCCCGGACATTTCTCCTCGGTAACCGCTCTGCCCACCTTTGTGCTGTTTGGCCCGGAGACCCCTGCGCTGTATGGTTCGCTGGGCAACTCTACGCCCATCTATGCCGGCCTGGCCTGCTCCCCCTGCGTGAGCGCCTCCAACCACCGCAAGACTGCGTGCAGCGACAATGTGTGCCTGCAGGCGATTACCGTGGACCGCGTGTTCAGCACCATACAACCCCTGCTGCAGGCCTGATGCAGACGCATTGAATCGATAAGGAACAACATGTCAGAAGAGATCAACAACTGGGAGCGCGGCGTGCTGGAGAAGCTCGCCATGTCCGCGATACAGGAACAACGCCGCGCGCGCCGCTGGGGCATTTTTTTCAAGGTGCTGACATTTGGCTATCTGTTCATCATATTGTTCCTGTTCCTGGGTGCGATGAACAAGGGCGATGGCTCTCTCAGCACCGGCAAGCACACTGCGCTGGTCGATCTGCATGGCGTGATTTCGGCTGACAGTGTGGCCAGTGCCGATAATCTGATTTCCAGCCTGCAGGCGGCGTTCAAGGACAAAGGCACGCGGGGCGTCATCCTGCGCATCAACAGCCCCGGTGGCAGCCCGGTGCAATCAGGTTATGTCAATGACGAGATACGCCGCTTGCGCGCCAAGTATCCCAATATTCCGCTGTATGTGGTGGTGGAAGACATATGCGCGTCCGGCGGCTATTACATCGCCGCGGCGGCTGACAAGATCTACGTGAACAAGGCCAGCATCGTCGGCTCCATCGGCGTGCTGATGGATGGCTTCGGATTTACCGGCACCATGCAAAAGCTGGGCGTGGAGCGCCGCCTGATGACTGCGGGCGAGAACAAGGGCTTTATGGACCCATTCTCGCCGCGCAATCCCAAGCATGAAGAGTTCACCAGAAAAATGCTGGCAGAAATCCATCAGCAGTTTATTGATGTGGTCAAACAAGGCCGTGGCAAGCGCCTGAAAGAAGCACCCGAAACATTCAGCGGACTGTTCTGGAGCGGGCAAAAGAGTATCGAAATGGGACTCGCCGATGAGCTCGGCAGCGTGGACAGCGTTGCGCGCGATGTGATCAAGGCGGACAACATCGTCGACTTCACCACCCATGAAGGTTTTGCCGACCGCCTCGCCAAGAAATTTGGCGCCGGCGTGGCCAGTGCATTCCCCGGCTTCTCCAGCGAGCTTAATGGAGTGGTGTTGCGCTGATGAGTGTGCGCCTGACCGAACTTTCCCACGGTGGCGGCTGCGGTTGCAAGATTGCGCCCGCCGTGCTGCACGAGATACTGGGCAAGGCTCCCCTGGCTCAGGCATTTCCCGATCTGATGGTGGGCATAGAGAGCGGTGACGACGCCGCGGTGTATCGTCTCAACGACGAGCAGGCGATCATCGCCACCACCGATTTCTTCATGCCCATCGTGGACGATGCCTTTGACTTTGGGCGCATCGCCGCCACCAATGCGCTGTCCGATGTGTATGCCATGGGCGGCAAGCCCATCCTGGCACTGGCCATCGTCGGCATGCCGATCAATTCATTACCCGTGGAAACAATACGCCAGATCCTCGCAGGCGGTGCTTCCGTGTGCCAGCAGGCCGGCATACCGGTGGCCGGCGGTCATTCCATCGACGCCCCGGAACCTATCTACGGCCTGGTGGCACTGGGTGTGGTGCACCCGGCGCAGGTCAAGCGCAACAACCAGGCGCGCGCCGGCGATGTGCTGATCCTGGCCAAGGGCTTGGGCGTGGGCATACTCAGTGCGGCGCTGAAGAAGAGCGCGCTGAACGCCGAGGGCTACACCGAGATGTTGACCAGCACCACACAACTCAATACTCCCGGCAGCTGGTTATCGGAAATGGACAGCGTGCATGCCATGACCGACGTAACCGGCTTTGGCCTGTTGGGCCATCTGCTGGGTTTTTGCCGCGGTGCGAAGCTCACTGCCGAGCTGGACTTCAGCAAGTTGCCCTTGCTGCCCATCGCGGAGCAACTGGCGCAACAAGGCATGGTCACCGGCGCCTCCACGCGCAACTGGCAAAGCTATGGCCACGAGGTGCAACTGGCCCCGCATCTGGCCGAGTGGCAACACAATATGCTGACCGACCCGCAAACCAGCGGCGGGCTGCTGATTGCATGTGATGCGGATGCAGCAACGGGGGTTGTGCAGCGACTGCACCAGGAAGGATTTGGACGCGCAGCGATCATCGGCAAATTGCGCACGGGGGTGGCGCAGGTGGTTGTTGGCTAGTCGCTAATAACCATTGCTTCCGGCGAGAGCTTGTTTTACTATGGTAAAACTTAATTTTCAAGGATAAGCCATGATTACTTCTGCATTGCGCCGCTCCGGGGGGTCTTTGATTCTTACCATTCCACAGGCCTACATAGAACAAAATCATCTGGATGCGGGTAGCCGCGTAGCGTTGGAAATTGTTGGTGACGAACTGACATTGAAACCAGCCAAGATCCGGCCAACGCTTGCCGAGCTGCTTGCGGCCACGCCAAAAAACATCGACCGTGTAGAGGGATGGGACGAGATGCCGAATGCAGGTAAAGAGCTGTGACGCCAGATCGCGGCGATATACTGCATTTGCAATTTGATCCCGCCAGCGGCAAGGAAATGCGCGGAGATCACTTCTGTTTGGTCGTGTCGCCAAAAGCTTTCAACCAACGATTTCAACTCGTCATGGTCTGCCCGATTTCAGGGGGTAATGCTGCGGTGGCGCGCGACTCCGGCTTCCTGATTTCGTTGATGGGGCTGGGCTTGAAAACGGATGGCTGCGTTCACGCGCATCAATTAAAAACGCTGGACTGGAGTGCGCGCAAAGCCAAACGGGTTGAGAAGGCGCCGGATGAAATTGTGCAACAAATCCTGGATTGTCTTGGGGCGGTGCTTGGAAATGAATGACCGGCGTGGTGATGTGTCAAATGCAAGGCCCTATAGATTTTGCCATAACTGAAAGCTAAGCCCAATATGAAAAAGCCAGCTTTCGCTTTGATGGTTCTATGGATTTACTTACTTGTTGCTAGTTATTACGGTATTGAAAGCTATAGTGGGGCTGCAATGAATAACCTAGGAGCTTGGCAACTAATGTTAGCCTCAGCTTTGATTGTCCCAGTCCTTGCGTCAGTAGTGGTTTTTGCTGCTCAGTCAAATTCTGATGAGAGTGAAGCCAAAATACGATTTATAGAATCTAATCGTAAGCAATTAAAAATCTATGGCTTAGGGGTTCTGCTGCTCATCATCATTATTGGAGGTGCGGTAATGGTAGGGGCTGCAATTTGGGGTGTCTTAATTAATGCTTTTTTTCTTACCTCTTCATTCGTTAGACGGCTTAACTAAGCTGTTGCTGCAATGGGCACTTCTGAGACATCGGCGTTATGGCGAGCCACCAAAATAAATACCTATAAAGACACGCTTTGGCAACAACCATGAACTTGAAATCCACCTTCAACTACGTCCTGTTTACCACGCTGGCCATCAAGCTCATCCTCGCCAGCGTCATTCCGATGTCGGGCGACGAAGCGTATTTCATCGTGTGGGCGCGGCATCTGGATTTTGGCTATTACGATCATCCACCCATGGTGGGATGGTTTCTGCACCTGGTGATGTATCTGGGCAGTGCGGAGGTGATATTGCGCCTGCCAGCGATTCTGACTTCCACGCTAATAGGCTACGGCATCTACCGGCTGCTCAAGCCGCTGGATGAAGCCAAGGCGGCGCTGATTGCCATTCTGTTCCTGATTTCTCCGCTCAATGTACTCAACGTACTCATTACCACGGATACGCCGCTGATCCTGTTTGTGTTTCTGTCGGTTGCAGCCTTGTACCAGGCATTGCAGAAAGACAGCATGGCCTGGTATGGCGCTGCGGGCGTGCTTTTCGGCATGGCATTTCTGTCGAAATATTTTGCCGTGCTACTGGGCATGGCTTATGTCACGTATTTTATTTTCTCCGCAAAGAGCAGCAGAAAGTGGCAGGGCTTTGCGTTGCTGTTGCTGGCCGCGTTTCCTTTTGCACTGGTCAATATTTACTGGAATTACACGCATTGCTGGGACAACATCCTGTTCAATCTGTACACCCGTAATGAGGGAGCGCAGTTCTCGCCGGGCAAGCTGGCGCTTTATCTGGGTACGCAGGTTTACCTGCTGACGCCGCCACTCATATATTTCCTGTTCAAAAACCGCAGCGGCTTCTGGGGCAAAATTTCGGCAGGGCAGTTCAGGCTGTTTTTCTTTGCCTTTGCCGTGCCGCTGGCCGTATTTGCGCTACTGTCGTTCAAGAAGGTGATCGGGCTGCACTGGGTGCTGGCGTTCTATCCCTTTGTGTATCTGCTGCTGTACCAGCTGCTGGCGCGTGAAGAGCTGCTGAAGCTGGTCAAGTTCATGGTCTGGTTTACCGCGGCGCATCTGGCCGTGATAGTGGTTATCGCGCTGCTACCGATGCAAACCTGGCAAAAGACCAGGCTGTACGAAAGCATCGTGTTTACCTTCAAAACAGATGAAATAGCCGAAAAGATACGCCCCTACGAGCAGCAACAATTCCTGCTGGCGACCGACGGCTACTCGCCCTCGGCGATTATTTCCTACCACTATGGCCGTGAGTTCTTCGTGTTTGGCGAAGGCGGGCTGCACGCGCGACAGGACGACATGGTTACCGACTTCCGCCCGTTCAGCGGACGCAACATCCTGATCCTGACCAAGGCTGAACCGGTATTGCTGCAGTACGCGCCTTACTTCAGCAAGGTGGAAAGCAAACCGCTGGCACTGCACGGCGCGACGATGTATCTGGTGCTGGGTTACGACTTTGATTACGAAATGTATCGTGATGTCGTGTTGAAACAGATCAAGGACAAGTACTACAGGATTCCGGCATTTTTGCCGCATGCGCCGTGTTATTTTTGCGAGAAATATTTTCCGGGAGAGGGCTGCGCTGTGCAGCCAAATAAATAAAACGATGCCTACACTGATTACGCCAATTTCCGGCTGGGGACGCTACCCGGTGCAATCCTGCGAACTGGAGCGCCCCGAGCGTTATGCCGACTTTAAAGCGGACGCGCCCAGCCTGATTGTGCGCGGACAGGGGCGCAGTTATGGTGATGCTTCGCTCAACGAGAACGGCCGCGTGCTGCTGAGCGAGCGCGTCAACCGAATGCTGGAGCTGGATGTGGAGCAGGGCATATTGCGCGCCGAGGCGGGTGTCACGCTGGCCGAGATTCTTGAGGTGATCGTGGGCAAGGGCTGGTTCCTGCCGGTGACGCCGGGGACCAAGTTTGTTTCCCTGGGCGGCTGTGTTGCGGCGGACGTGCACGGCAAGAACCATCACCACGAGGGCTCCTTTGGTGACCACGTGCTGAGCCTGGCCATGATACTGGCCGATGGCTCACGCATGAATTGTTCCGCGACTGAAAATGCCGCGGTATTCTGGGCCACAGTCGGCGGCATGGGGCTCACCGGCATTATCGGCGAGGTCACGCTCAAGCTTGTTCCCATCCAGACCAGTCAAATGATGGTGAGGCACCATGCAGCCATCAACCTGGAGCAGCTGTTCAAGCTTCTGCAAGCCCCGACCCTGGATGACCGCTACAGCGTGGCCTGGATAGACAGCCTGGCTACGGGCAGGAATCTCGGGCGTGGCGTGGCCATGTTTGGCCATCACGCCACCACGGCAGAGCTGGGCAACAGCAAGCCCAACCCGCACAAGCCTGCGCGCAGCCGCAACCTACCGTTCGACCTGCCGGCATTTGCGCTGAACCCGCTGAGCATAGGCGCGTTCAATGCCCTGTACTACCACAAGGAGGGGGGCAAGCAGGACCCTTTCCTGAGCGGCTACGATCCTTATTTCTACCCGCTGGATGCCATCGGCCAGTGGAACCGTTTGTACGGCAAGCGCGGCTTTGTGCAGTACCAGTGCGTGATTCCCGAGCACGGCGCACACGAGGGCATGGCCGCTTTGCTGCATGAGCTCAGCGCCAGCCGCCGTCCTTCCTTCCTAGCGGTGCTGAAGCGCTTTGGTGCGCAGGGCAGGGGCATGCTGTCCTTCCCCACGGCGGGTTACACTTTGGCGCTGGATTTGCCGATACGCGACAGCGGTTTGTTTGCGCTGTTAGCCAAGCTGGACGGCATCGTGTTGCAGCATGGCGGGCGTGTGTACTTGGCCAAGGATGCGCGCCTGTCGGCGGAATCGTTTCGCAGCATGTATCCGCGTTATGAGGAGTGGCTCAAGATCAAGTCATCCATCGACCCTGACAACCGTTTCAGCTCCAGCCTGTCGCGCCGCTTGAACATGGGGAGGCCAGCATGAACAAGCCCGTACTGATACTCGGCGCCACCTCTGCCATTGCGCGCGGCACGGCGGCGGCCTTTGCGGCACGCGGCCATGCCTTGTACTTGGCTTCGCGCGATCTGGATGAGCTGCAGCGCAGCGCTGCCGATTTGCATATCCGTTATGGCGTGGAGGTGCGTTATGGCCTGTTTGACGCCGAGGCAACCGCTACGCACGCTGAGTTTCTGGAGAAGGTGATTGCCGAGATGCACGGGCTGGAGGGTGTGGTGCTGGCCTTCGGCTACCTTGGCGATCAGATGGCGGCGCGTGATTTCAAGCAGGGCGCCAGGGTGATTGCCGCCAACTTTACCGGTGCGGTGTCCATCCTGAGCGAGTGTGCCAATTATTTCGAGCCGCAGAAGCGCGGCTTCATCATCGGCATTTCCTCGGTGGCGGGCGATCGCGGCAGGCAGAGCAATTACGTGTATGGCGCCGCCAAGGGCGGCTTGAGCCTGTTCCTGCAGGGCCTGCGCAACCGCCTGTTTGCCAGTGGCGTGCGCGTCATCACCATCAAACCCGGCTTTGTCGATACCGCCATGACCTTTGGCCTGCCCGGCCTGTTCCTGGTGGCCTCGCCGCAAAAAATTGGCGAGGACATAGTCAATACGCTGAAAAAATCTGCAGACGTGGTTTACCTGCCCGGCTTCTGGCGCTTCATCATGCTGATCATCAAGCATGTGCCCGAGCCCATCTTCAAGCGGATGAAGCTGTAGATGTCGTGGACGGCCAAGCCCATCGTTGCGGCATTTGATTTTGACGGCACGCTGACCCGCCGCGATACCCTGTTTCCCTTTCTGCTGTTTGTGGTGGGCGCCCCCGTGTTTGCCTGGAAATTCCTGCTGTCCTTGCCGGTGCTGGCCGGCTATGCGCTGGGCCTGATCCGCAATGACATCGCCAAGCAGCGCGTGCTGACGCGCTTTCTGGCCGATATGGAGCTGGCCGAGCTGCAGCGCAAGGGCGAGCAGTTTGCTGAGCACAAGCTGCCCTGGCTGTTGCGCACCGAGGCCATGTGGCGCTTGCACTGGCATCTGCAGAACGGCCATCGCTGCGTGGTGGTGAGCGCCTCGCTGGAGCTGTATTTGCAGCCCTGGGCAAGCAAAATGGGCTTCAGCGATGCCCTGGGTTCGCAGCTGGAGACGCGCGCGGACGGGCGTGTCACTGGCAGGCTGCTGGGAGAAAACTGCTTCGGCCCGGAAAAGGTGCGCAGGCTGGAAGCCTTGCTGGGCGAACGCAGCGGCTACACTTTGTATGCGTATGGCGACAGCCGGGGCGACAAGGAGTTATTATCAGCAGCAGACCACGCCTTCTATAAAAAATTCTTCGCCTAAAGATGAAAAATATACTCGCCTTGTTGCGTTTGATGCGCCCCCATCAGTGGGTAAAAAACACCTTCGTTTTTATCGGTCTGTTGTTCGGCCACGCCTGGCATGACCCGGCCCTGGTGAGCAGGGTGGTGGTGGTGTTTGCCGCCTTCTGCCTGATTTCCAGCACCATCTATATTCTCAATGACATCGTCGATATCGAGCAGGACAGGCATCATCCCAAGAAGCGCCAACGCCCCTTGCCGTCTGGCCAGCTGAGTGTCTCTGCCGCCATCGCTCTGGCTGTGCTGTTGGGCACAGTGGGCTTGGCTCTGGCCGTCTGGGCATCGAACACGGTCGCCATTATTCTGCTTTCCTATGCCGTGATGAACGTGGCCTATTCGCTGTGGCTGAAGCATGTGGTGATACTGGATGTGTTCATTATCGCCACCGGTTTCATGCTGCGCATACTCGCCGGCACGCTGGGCGTAGGAGTGCCGCCTTCGCAGTGGCTGCTGCTGTGCGGCCTGATGGTGACGCTGTTTCTGGGCTTCAGCAAGCGCCGCGCAGAAATCATCGCGCTGAGTGACGACAAGACTGCCCATCGCAAGGTGCTGGAGCACTACAGCCCGGTGCTGCTGGATAAGATGATCGTGGTAACGGCTGCCGGCCTGATCATGAGCTACAGCCTGTACACCATGAACCCCGAAACCATACGCATACACGGCACGGCCAACCTGATCTACACCGTGCCTTTCGTGATGTATGGCGTGTTCCGCTACATCTACCTGCTGCATCACCAGAGCGGCGGCAGTGATACCGCGCGCGACCTGGTAAGAGATTCGCACATGCTGGTCGTGGTGCTGGGCTGGCTGGCTGCAACCATCCTGCTGATCGCCTGAGCATGACGCATACCCATGCTAATGCTGTGCTGGGCAAATGGCGCTTTCGCGTTTTGCTGATCATCGTGCTGGTGAGCGCGCTGGGCTATCTGGGCTTTTCCCTGTGGGGCGGCTGGCGCGAGGTGGTGGCGGCCTTGCTCAAGGTGGGGCTGATAGGCACGGTCGCCGCACTCGCGCTTTCCCTGGTCAACTACCTGCTGCGTTTTGTGCGCTGGCAGAAATTTCTGGCGCAGATGGATCATCACGTGCACTGGCAGGAAAGCCTGCGCATCTACATGGCCGGCTTTGGCCTGACCATATTGCCGGGCAAGGTCGGTGAATCGATACGCAGCGTGTTCCTCAAACAGCATGGCGTGTCCTATCCCGAGAGCCTGGCCGCGTTTTTCTCCGACCAGCTCTCCAACCTGATCAGCATGCTGCTGCTCGCCACCATAGGCATGTGGGCTTACCCGCAGGCCAAGCCCATGGTGGTGATGCTGGCCGGGCTGATTGTGTTCATCCTGATTTTTTTGCAGCAGCACCGCTGGCTGCAACGGCTGGAGGGTGTGGTGCAGCGGCGTCTGCCGGCGCGCCTGGCAAAGCTGATCGTCTCCAGCATCGAAATCGTGCTGCATTCACAGCGCTGCTTCAGTCTACCCATGCTGCTGTACAGCATTGCACTGGGCATGGTGGCGTGGGGCGCGGAAGGCGTGGCGTTCTACTACGTCGTGCACCTGCTGGGCAGCGACATGTCGCTGCAGACGGCATTGTTCATCTATGCTTTTTCCATGCTGGTGGGCGCGTTCAGCTTCCTGCCCGGTGGGCTGGGCGGCACCGAAGCCACCATGGTGGCGCTGCTCCTGCTCAACAATATCGACCAGCCACAGGCGGTGGCGGTGACAGTGCTGATACGCCTGGCTACCTTGTGGTTTGCTGTCGCTTTGGGTGTGCTTGCGCTGAGTATGCCGCAACGCAAAGTAGTGTAGGGCAATGGAATGGACACCTCCCACCTAAACGGCATCGTAATGTGCCAGACTGAAAGTCCAACCAATCAGTCAAAAGGAGGAGGTGTGAAATGGATATTACCCGTATTGGCATTGA
>JAHFQY010000020.1:1516-41314 GCA_023259065.1 Nitrosomonadales bacterium | reverse complement strand
GGCATCGTTGAACTTGAATGCGTGCTCCAACTCTTCCAGGGTTTCCTGGTCGCATTCGATGTTCATCAGCACATAATGCGCCTTGTGAATTTTTTGGATCGGGTAAGCCAGTTGACGGCGGCCCCAGTCTTCCAGGCGGTGAATCTGACCATTCTTGCCAGTCACCAGCGTGCGATATCGCTCGACCATCGCGGGAACTTGCTCGCTTTGATCGGGATGCACGATAAATACGATTTCGTAGTGTCGCATTACATCTCCTTGTGGTTTTAGCCCTCCGCCATTAAAAAACGGTAGGGCAAGGTTTTTCGGGAGCGCGATTATAGCGGAATTCGCCCGCCAGTCAACCGCCCGGTGCGCAAATCCTGGTTTCTGGACTATTCCTAGGCCATGGCTGGCTCTATCGCCTCGTGTCTGCGCATGCCACGCACTGCCAGCATGGCCAGGCCTGCGCCTATCAGCAGCATGCCGGCCACTTCCAGCGCGGTGAGTATCTCGTTCAGCTGCAACCAGGCCGCCAGCACGCCGACTACCGGGGTCAGCAGCGAAATCATGCTGGCCACTCCAGCAGGCAGGTGTTGCAGGGCATACAACCACAGCAGCCAGGCCAGGGCATTGCAGGCAATCACGTTATACAGCGTCGCGCCCACCAGGTAGCCTGTCCACTGCATCGGCTCTGCCGGCACATTAAAGGCCAGCACCAGCAAAGGCAGGGAGCCAATCAGCATCTGCCAGGCGGTAAACGACAGCAAATCCATTTCCGGCGCCTGCTGATGCAGCTTCTTGGCCAGAATGACGGCCAGCGCCCAGCACACTCCCGCCAGCACAGCGAGCATATTGCTGAGCAGGCTGCCATGTATATGCCATGGCTCGACGATGCACAGCAGCCCAACGCTGGATGCCAGCGCAGCCAGCCACTGCAGGCCGCGCAGCTTCTCGCCCAGCAATGGCCAGGCCAGCAACATCACCCAGAACGGCATGGTATAAGTCAACACCGCCACTTTGCCCGCCCCACCTTCCACCAGTGCATAAACAATCAACGCCGTAAAAGCGCCTGTCTGCAACAGGCCTATCAGTGCAATTCGCGCCAGATGTTGCGGACGCAGCGGCTTTCTAAGCAGCAGTAACACCAATAACAACACCAGGGCGCCGAAAAATGTGCGTATCGCACCAAACTGAAATGGCCCAACATAATGCAGCGTTTCCTTCATCACCACCCAGTTGTAGCCCCAGATTAGCGACAGGGAAAACAGCGCGATC
Source organism: Nitrosomonadales bacterium (assembly GCA_023259065.1). GTDB lineage: Bacteria > Pseudomonadota > Gammaproteobacteria > Burkholderiales > Gallionellaceae > 39-52-133. The sequence continues at coordinate 40,057 of JAHFQY010000020.1, read as the reverse complement.
ATGGCGCGAGTTGCATCAGAGAATTTTTTTGTCATGATTGAAGGAAGCAAAAGGCCAGCTTACTGAAAGCGTAATGCATCGATGGGCCGTAGCAGGGAGGCTTTGCGCGCCGGATACCAGCCAAAGAAAATACCGACCGCGGCAGCCACGGCAAACGCCATGAGGATGGAACTGATGGTCACCACCACCGCCATGCCGCTGATTTTGCTCACTGCAAGCGCACCTCCCACCCCCAGCAGCACGCCTATCAAGCATCCAATGACCGAGATGATGATGGCCTCCAGCAAAAACTGCAGCAGGATATCCTTGCCGCGCGCGCCTATCGCCATGCGGATACCGATTTCGCGCGTGCGCTCGGTTACCGACACCAGCATGATATTCATGATGCCGATGCCGCCGACCAACAGCGAAATCGAGGCAATGGCACCCAGCATCAGCGACATCACCTGCGCCGTTTCGGCCGCAGTATTGGCCATGGCAGTGAGGTTGCGCACGGAGAAGTCATTGTCAGCGCCTTCGCGAATACGGTGGCGCTGGCGCAGCAGTTCGTTGATGGATTTTTCCACTCGCGGCATGGCCTCGGCCGAATCAGCCTGTACCATGATAAAGCGCACTGTGCCGGCAAACTGGGTGCCAAAGAGCTTGCGCTGTGCCGTCGTTACCGGCACCAGCACGGTGTCGTCCTGGTCGCGCCCATCCAGGCTCTGCCCCTTCGCTGCCAACACACCCAGCACTACGTAGGGACTGTTCTTGATGCGTATGGTTTTTTCTACGGGATTTTCCTCACCAAACAGATTCTGCGCTACCGTCTGCCCCACCAACGCTACCCGTGTAGCAGAGCGTATATCGGAATCGGTAAAGGGAGAGCCTGCAGCAAGCTGCCAGTCTCGCACCTGCAGATAACTGGGCGTTGTGCCGATAATCTGCGTACTCCAGTTGTTCGGGCCGTACACCAGTTGCGCCGTACCCGGTGACGAAGGCGCCACAGATCCAATCGAGGGCAGATCTTCCATACTCTGCGCATCGGCCACAGTGAGTGTGGGTATGGCGCCACCACCCATGCGCAGGCCACCCGAGGTGGTAGAACCCGACAGAATGATAAACAGATTGCTGCCCATCGATGCAATGGAAGCCTGTACCTGCTGTTGCGCGCCCTGCCCCACCGCCAGCATCAGTATCACCGCGCCCACGCCTATCACCATGCCCAGCATGGTGAGGATGGTGCGCAGGCGGTTGGCCCACATCGCCATCCAGGCTTCGCTGAGCATGGGGGTAATCATGCCGTGGGCTCCAGATGCTCGGGTGCAGCATGCTCGACAGGGCCATCGTAAATCACCTGCCCGTCGGCCAGGCGCACCAGTCGATGTGCGTATGCAGCAATATCCGGCTCATGCGTAATCAGCACGATGGTGATGCCATCACGCTGGTTCAGCTCGCTGAACAGCGTCATGATTTCCTTGCTGGTTCTGGTGTCCAGATTGCCGGTGGGCTCGTCGGCCAGCAACAGCTTGGGCTGGTTGACCAGGGCACGGGCAATGGCCACGCGCTGCTGCTGGCCGCCGGAAATCTGGTTGGGGCGCGAACGGCTATACTTGCCCAAGCCCACCTTCTCCAGCATTGCGTTGGCATGGGCCAGACGCTCTGTGCGCCCTATGCCACGGTAAATCAGCGGCAAGGCAACATTATCTTCAAGATTCGCGCGCGGCAGCAGATTGAAACCCTGAAATACAAAACCGATAACCTGATTGCGCAGCAGCGCGAGCTCATCGCGATCCAACCTGTTTACATCACGCCCATTCAGGAAGTAGTTGCCGCTGGTAGCCACATCAAGGCAGCCGAGTATGTTCATGAAGGTAGACTTGCCTGAGCCTGAAGGCCCCATGATGGCGACGAACTCGCCCGGCATCACCGTGACAGCCACGTCCCTGAGCACCGGCACCGTTCCGGCATCGGTTACATACTCCTTGTACAGCCGCTCGATGCGGATGACAGAGTCACTCATCAGAACAGCCTCAAGCCTGCAGAAGATGCTTTGGCAGGTGGCTGGCGATCTTCAACGATGAGTTCAGCACCCTCCTTGATTTCACCTCCCACTACCTCGGTAAACCGATTGTCGGTAATACCCACGCTAACGCGAACCGGCTTCGGCTGTCCGTTCTCAAGTACATACACTGTGCCCATGGGGGCTGCGTCGGGCTTATCCCTGCCGTGTCCACCGCCGGGCTTGTTATCACCTTGTGACTTGCTGCCATCACCCTGTGGCTTGCCTGTGCGACTGGATGCATCAGCAGGACGGAAGCGCAGCGCAGCATTGGGCAGCATCAGCACATCCTGGCGCTGGGCAACAGTGATGTTCACATAGGCAGTCATGCCCGGCATCAGCTTCTGGTCCGGGTTATCCACGGATACGACCACATCATAGGTAACCACATTCTGCTGTGTAGTAGGGTTGAGACGCACCTGATGCACGACACCCTTAAAGCTGCGATTGGGAAAAGCATCCACCCGGAAAGTGGCAGCTTGATCGACATGGATCGCCCCCACATCCGCTTCGGCATAGCTGGTGTCAATTTGCATTTTGCTCAAGTCTTGCGCAATCGTGAACAGGGTTGGAGCTTGCAGACTCGCCGCCACGGTTTGCCCGGTATCCACCATGCGCGACACCACCACACCCGATACCGGCGAGCGGATCACCGTGTTGGAACGATTGGTGCGGTCGCGGTCAGCCTGAGCCTGAGCCAGTGCCAATTGTGCTCGTGCCGATTTGAGCGCCTGTACCGCCTGCTCCAGCTCCTGGCGTGTCACGTATTCCTGTGCAAACAAACCGCGCATGCGTGCCTCGTTTGCCGTGGCCAGCTCCAGTTGTGCTTCGGCATTGGCGACATTGGCCAGGCTTTGCTGCAACTGCGCCTGCGTCAGAGATGGGTCCAGCTCCAGCAATATCTGGCCCGCCGTAACGCGGTCATTGAAATCGACATGCAGCTTCTTCACGATGCCGGAAACCTGGCTGCCCACATTCACCAGCTTGACCGGGTTCAATGTGCCATTGGCAGAAACAGTCTGCGTCAGCGAGCCGCGCTCCACATTCGCTGTCGCATAGCGATTCTCGGTATTCGCCTTGCCCGGCATCAGCCACCAGGCCACCCCACCCGCGACGAGCAACAATGGCAACAGGATGAGAAAAATCTTTTTAACGGGCAATTTCACAATGTCAATTCCTGGTTTCAGTTTGGGTAAGATCAAGCTGGCCTATCGCCTGGGCCAGCGCAAAACGGCTATAGAGGAAGTTATATAGCGCACTCACGCGCTGCTGACGGGCATTGGCCAGCGCGCTCTGCGCGGTCAGCGTATCCAGAATATTCCCCACGCCCGCCTTGTAGCGGCCCAGCACCATCTTCTCGGATTGTTCGGCAGCGGCCACCAGATCATCGGCCGAGCGCAGTGCCTGGCTGTTGGACAGCAGCCCCTGATAGGCTTTCCACACATCCAGCGCGATCTGGTTGGCAAGACGATCACGCTCGGCCACCTTGCCTTCCAATTGCGCCTCGGCGGCACGTGACTGATAAGTTGTCTTGAAACCGCTGAACAGCGGCACACTCAGCGTGATGCCTATGCTGCCATTACGGCTGTTGGGAGTATCCGTCACGCTCGTCACCCCTGCCACCGCCCCCAGGGTGATGCTAGGCCGCCCCGTCGCACGGGTCGCGTCCAGTTGCGCCTCCGCCGCCTTGATCTGTGACTCGGCAGCAGCCAGATCAGGGCGCCTCTGGCGCGCACCCGCAATCAGCCTGCCTATATCCTGCTCAATAACCGGATCGGGTGTTGCCTCCGACACCTCCTGCAGGGTGTAAGCCTGCGTTGCATCAAAGCCCATGAGGTTCGCCAGCGTGCCCTGGGCATTGCGCTCATTACCCTCGGCGTTAATGCGATTGAACTTGGCTTGCGACAAGGTGGTTTGTGCCTGCAGCTTGTCCACCGGCGTCGCCACCCCCGCCTGATAGCGCGCTTGCGCAGCCGCCAGGCTTTCCTGCGCCGAGGCTTCAGCCGCCTGATACGACAGCACGCTGGCGCGCGCCGACAACAAAGCATAATAGCCTTGCACCGCGCCAAGATAGTTATTTTGCAGTGTCGCGTCCCGCGTTGCATTCACCGCTATCAGCAGTTGTTTCGCGTTCTCCAGGGCCGCAGAACGTCCGCCAAAATCGTATAACAAATAGCTGGCAGACAGGCTGGCGCTTTTGCTGGTAACGCCTTCCAGCGGCAAATCTCCCGTGGCTGAAAAATTGCGCGCCACGCTTGCCTGCGCCGACAAGGTGGGCAAATACGCGGCGCTGCTGACGCCCATTTGTGCCGCCTGTGCCCGCGCTGCGGCCCAAAGGACGCGGGTTTGCGGATTGTTGCACAAGGCCAGATCGACCACATCGGCCAGTGTCAGCGGCGTTTGGATTTTTTCACGGCCACAGCGAACATCATCGCCGGCAATATCCAGATGGCTGCGGGTAATCTCAGCTTCAGTGTTGAAGGGGTCATTCGCCAGCGTGTGTGCCGGCCACAGCAACGCTGCGCCCCCCAGCCAGGTCAGCAACAAGGCAAAGCAGGTTCTGATAGTGGTTATTTTTTGACGCATAGGGGGTGATCAATATAACAGTGGAGCGCCAGCCAGCCCAGGCCTGGTGTCTTGCCGGCGAGCGTCTATTTGCCTTGCTCCACCAGATACAACCAAGTTTCCACCACGGTGTCCGGCGTGAGCGATATGGCCTCGATCTTCTGCTCGACCAGCCACTGCGCCAGATCCGGATGATCGGAAGGTCCTTGTCCGCAGATGCCCACATACTTGCCCATCTTGCGACAGGACTGTATCGCCATGCTGAGTAGTGCCTTAACCGCCGGGTTGCGTTCATCAAAGCCTTCCGCCACCAGGCCGGAATCCCGGTCTATGCCCAAGGTCAACTGGGTCAGGTCATTGGAGCCAATGGAGAAGCCGTCGAAGTACTCCAGGAACTGTTCGGCCAGCAACGCATTGGATGGAATCTCGCACATCATGATGATGCGCAGACCATTCACGCCGCGCTTCAAGCCATTTTTTTCCAGCTCGGCAATCACCCCGCGCGCCTCTTCCAGCGTGCGCACAAACGGTATCATCACCTCCACATTGGTGAGCCCCATCTCCTCGCGCACGCGGCGCATGGCACGGCATTCCAGCGCGAAGCATTCGCGGAAATTTTCCGAAGCGTAGCGCGACGCGCCACGGAAACCGATCATCGGATTTTCTTCCACGGGTTCATATTCCTTGCCGCCGATCAGGCTGGAATACTCGTTCGATTTGAAATCGGAGAAGCGCACAATGACAGGCTTGGGGAAGAAAGCCGCACCCAGTGTCGCCACCCCTTCGGTCAGCTTGTCGACATAAAAATCCACGGGTGTGGCATAGCCCGCTGATTTCGTTTCGATCTGTATTTTAAGTTCGGCAGGGACATTGGGATAGGCCATCGCCGCCTTGGGGTGCAAGCCTATCATGCGCGCAATCACAAACTCCAGGCGCGCCAAGCCCACGCCAAAATTCGGCAAACGGCTGAACTGGAAAGCCAGCTCCGGGTTGGCCACGTTCATGCTTACCTTGACCGGCGGCGCCGGCAATTTATCCATGCTGACATCGAGCACCTCGAAATCCAGCAAGCCCTGGTAGACCTTGCCCTCATCGCCATCCGAGCAGGACACGGTAACCTCGTCGCCATGCTGCAGCAGTTCCGTCGCGTTTCCGCACCCCACCACCGCCGGTATGCCCAGCTCGCGCGCAATAATTGCGGCATGGCAGGTGCGCCCGCCACGATTGGTGACGATCGCCGAGGCAAGCTTCATCACCGGCTCCCAATCGGGATCGGTCATGTCGGTTACCAGCACATCACCGGCTTGCACCCTGGCCATTTCGCTGGCATCGACCACCAGGCACACTTTGCCGCTGCCGATGCGCTGGCCGATGGCACGCCCGCTTACCAGCAACTTGCCATGTTGCTTCATGCGATAACGCTTGAGCGCGTCCACCCCGCGCGACTGCACCGTCTCCGGACGCGCCTGAAGGATGTAGAGCTTGCCGTCCGCGCCATCCTTGCCCCATTCGATATCCATGGGGCGGCCATAGTGTTTCTCGATAATCAGCGCGTAGCGCGCCAGCTCCTCTGCTTCCACATCGTTAATGGAAAAACGCCGGCGTTCCACCTCCGGCACTTCGATAATGCGCACCGAGCGCCCCGCTGCGCGCTGGTCCGTGAACACCATCTTGTTGGCCTTGCTGCCCAGATTGCGGCGGATTACCGCGCGCTTGCCACTCTGCAAAGCCGGTTTGTAAACATAGAATTCATCCGGATTTACCGCGCCCTGCACCACCATTTCGCCCAGGCCATAAGCCGAGGTGATCAGCACCACCTGATCAAAGCCGGATTCCGTATCCAGGGTAAACAGCACGCCGCTGGCACCGATGTCGCTGCGCACCATGCGCTGCACGCCTGCCGACAAGGCCACATCGTGATGAGCAAAACCCTGATGCACGCGGTAGGAAATGGCGCGGTCATTGTAGAGGGAGGCAAACACCTCCTTGATGGCGATGAGCACATTGTCCGCACCGTGAATATTGAGGAAGGTTTCCTGTTGCCCGGCGAACGAGGCATCGGGCAAATCTTCCGCCGTGGCGGAGGAGCGCACGGCCAGCGAAATATCGCTGCCCACTTCCTGCGTCATGCGTTCGCAGGCAAGGCGTATTTCCTGTTCGAGCTGCGGCTGAATCGGGGTTTGCATGACCCACTGGCGTATCTGCTTGCCTGCCAGCGCCAGCGCGGTGACATCTTCCGTATCCAGGGCGTCGAGCATGGTCTGGATACGCTTGTCCAGGCCACCCTGTGCCAGAAAATCGCGATAGGCAACGGCTGTCGTGGCAAAACCGCCGGGAACGCGCACGCCGAGGTGCGCAAGCTGGCTGATCATTTCGCCCAGCGAGGCATTCTTGCCGCCAACACTGGCCACGTCGCTCATGCGCAAAGTCTCAAACCAGGCAATATATTGCTGCTTTTCCATCGAAATCTCCGCTAATCCACTACGCACATGATAGGACAACTAGCCATGCCATCGCCACTACAATATCCTGCATTCCGGCGCAGTTTTCCAAATTCCGGAACAGTTTTCCTGTTTGTGACTAATCTCACAGACATTCACTCGGGAATTATCTATTATGCGGCTTCCATTAACCACTCAATCGGAGCACACCATGAAATTGAACGTAGGCGGTATCGACAGGATCTTGCGTATTGTAGTAGGCATTGCTTTGATCGCCCTGGCAGCAACCCACACAGTAGGCGTATGGGGCTATATCGGCGTCGTTCCCCTGCTGACCGGCATCTTCAAGTTTTGCCCGGCCTACAGCTTGCTGGGTATGAACACTTGCCCGATGGACAAGAAATAAATCATGCAGGTTCAAGCGCAACGCCCGATGAGCTTTTATGCGTCGGGCGTTTTCTTTAGATTTGACTGACAAAAGAGAGAACTAAATATGAAAAAATCCTCATTTTTCCTCATTTTGGCGGCTTTTTTTGCTGCCCCGGCCTTGGCTGACAGCATAGCCATCATGCAGGATGAAAGCCGCGCCATGGCGATGCCCTTCATGAAGAAACTGGCCGAAGAAAACAAAAAAGCCGTATCTGAAGGCGGCCCGGAGTCCGCGATTACAGTCTGCAAGGACATCGCCCCCAGTATGGCAGGTGAAGCCTCGCGCAAGAACGGCGTAAGAATGACCCGCGTCTCGCTCAAGGTGCGCAACCCCATGCTGGGCACAGCCGATGCATGGGAACAGAAAGTGCTGCAGGATTTTGAAGCGCGCGTAGCCAAAGGCGAAAAACCGGACAACATGGAATTTGTCGAAGTGGTGAAAGAGCCTGCAGGCAGCTCCTTCCGCTATATGAAGGCGATTGCGCTGCAACAGGCTTGTGTTGCATGCCACGGCACGGCTGATCAGATTTCTACCAACGTCAGAACCCGCCTGAATGAAGAATATCCGAACGACAAGGCTATCGGCTACACGCCTGGCCAGATACGCGGCGCAATCAGCATCAAGCGCGCGCTTTAACCCAGCCCAAACAGTTTGGCACGTATTTAGAGCGTGCCGAATTTTCCCCGCAATTTACACCACATCATGCGGCGCAAGCCGGCATGAAATGCCCTCATCACCCAGCTCGATCTGAAATGTTGCATGATCAACATCAAAACGTTCATGCAGCTGCTCCGCCAGATGATGCAAAAAAGCATCGCCAGGATGGCCCTGTGGCGTAACCAGATGTGCAGTCAGGGCAACCTCGGTAGTGCTCATGCCCCAGATATGCAGGTCATGCACCTCTTCCACCTGCGGCAAGCCTTGCAGATACTCCATCACCGCTTTCGTTTCAATCCCGTCCGGTACGGCATGCAAAGACAGTCGCAACGACGCTTTCAGCAAGCTCCAGGTTCCCGCAAAGATCACCACACCGATCACTACGCTGATGGCTGGGTCCAGCCACAGCCACCCGGTCCACATCATCCCTATACCGGCCAGCACCACACCCACCGATACCAGCGCATCCGCCACCATGTGCAGGAATGCGCCGTGCAGGTTGATATCGTGTTCCCGCCCGTGCATCAGCATCAGCGCGGTTGTCACGTTGATCACCACGCCCACCGCAGCCACCCAGATCATGGTGATTTCACTGACTGCTGAGGGTTCGTAGAAGCGGTGCAGCGCTTCCCACACAATGCCGCCCACCGCAATCAGCAGCAGCATGGCATTGGCGAGCGCGGCGAGGATGGTGGAGCTGCGCAAACCGTAGGTAAACTGCTCGGACGGTGCACGCTTGGCCATGGCCATCGCCCACCATGCCACCAGCAGCCCGATCACGTCGCTGAAGTTGTGCCCGGCATCTGCCAGCAAGGACAGGGAGTTGGCGCGCAAACCAAACACCACTTCTATCGCCACGAAGGCAAGGTTGAGCGTCACACCTACGGCAAATGCCTTGCTGGTGGGGTCGAGTGTGCCGTGATCGTGGTCATGCGTAGGGTGATGGTGTGCGCTCATGCGTTAAAGTTCCAATTGCCAAAGTTGCGCCATAATATTCGACAAAACTAATATGGGCCAGCAAAGCAGAACTAGTCGAGACCATGGCCATCAAAAAGACGTAGAATTGCGCACGATACGCCCTGGATACCCTATACCGCAGCACTGTCTTTAGCTACCGAGCCAGCCAAAATCATGACTACCAATCAACACGCCGAACTGCAGATTACCGGCATGCACTGCGCATCCTGTTCCTCACGCCTGGAAAAGGCGTTGAACCAGTTGCCCGATGTCAACGCCGTGGTGAATATCGCCACCGAGAAAGCCAGCATCACCTTCAACCCCGAGCGCATCGACATCCCGGCTTTGATCGAGGCAGTACGCAGCACCGGCTTTGATGGTCACCCCATGCGCGATTTCGCGCTGGAGAAAGAGGCGCGCCAGAAAATCTATCGCCAGGAACTCACGCAATTCTTTATCGCAGTTGCCCTGACCATGCCGCTGTTTGTGGAAATGGTGCTGATGATGCTGGGCATACACGCCATGTTGCCGCTGTGGCTGCAGTGGCTGCTGGCGACTCCTGTGCAATTCTGGGCGGGCAGCCGCTTCTACCATGGCGCCTGGAGCGCGCTGAAAAGCGGCGGCAGCAATATGGACGTGCTGGTGGCGCTGGGCACCAGTGCGGCTTATTTCATGAGTTGTGCAGTAATCTTGCTCAAGCTCGATCAACCCGTGTATTTCGAGGCCAGCGCCATGCTGATCACGCTGGTGCTGATGGGCAAGCTGCTGGAAGCGCGCGCCAAGGGCAAGGCCTCGGCAGCACTGGAAGCCCTGATCAATCTGCAGCCCAAGCAGGCCCATGTCGAGCGCAATGGCGCCGTTATCGATGTCTCGGTAAACCAGCTGCGCCCCGAAGAAGTCTTCATCGTGCGCCCCGGCGAGAGCATACCCGTGGATGGCAAAGTGCTGGAAGGCGCATCCAGCGTGGATGAAGCCATGCTCACCGGCGAAAGCCTGCCGCAAGCCAAGCAGGCTGGCGATAGCATTTACGCCGCCACCGTCAACCAGTCCGGCGTGCTGCGTTGCAGCGCAGTGGCCGTGGGTTCGCGCACCCAGCTCGCTGCCATTATTCGCCTGGTCGAGCAGGCGCAGGGCTCCAAGGCGCCAATACAAAAACTCGCCGACCAGATCTCTGCCATCTTTGTGCCCGTGGTGCTGGTGCTGGCCGTTCTCACTTTCGCCATATGGTTTTGGCTGGGCTCAGGTTTTGCCACTGCACTGATCAATGCCGTCTCCGTGCTGGTTATCGCCTGCCCCTGCGCACTCGGACTGGCAACCCCCACCGCCGTGGTGGTCGCCACCGGCCGCGCGGCGCATGCCGGCATCCTGGTAAAAGATGCCACAGCGCTGGAACAAGCGCACAAGCTGGGCATCCTCATCGTGGACAAGACCGGCACGCTGACCGAGGGCAAGCCTGCCATCACCAACCTGCTTCCTGCTGCGGGAAGCAATGATGAAGAACTGTTGAATATCGCCGCCAGCCTGGCGCAGCACTCCACTCACCCGCTGTCGCGCGCCCTGCTGGAGTACGCGCAAACGAAACAGGCGCAGCTCTCCGCCACCGACAGCTATAACGAGCTCTCCGGCAGTGGCCTGAGCGCAAATATGAAGGGCGCAACCTATTTGCTGGGCTCGCCCGCCTTTATTACCCAATCTGGCATAGCACTGGATGAAGCCCAAATTCAATCACTGCAGCAGCAAGGCAAGAGCGTCATCGCCATCGCTAAAAACAACACACTACTAGGCACCATCGCCTTTGCCGACACCCTTCGAGCAAGTAGCCGTGCCGCAGTGGAGCGGCTGCACAACATGGGCATACGCGTGGTCATGCTGAGCGGCGACAACACGGCGACAGCACAGGCCATTGCAACTGCCGCCGGCATACGCGAGTTCCGCGCCGAAGTGCTGCCGCAAGACAAGGCAGAGCATGTGCAGGCCTACAAGAAAGAAGGAAAACTGGTGGGCATGGTGGGCGATGGCATCAACGACGCGCCCGCACTGGCTGCAGCCGATGTGAGCTTTGCCATGAAGAGCGGCAGCGACATTGCCATCGAGGCAGCCGACATTACCTTGATGCGCAATGACCTGATGAGCGTGGTGAATGCAATAGACCTGTCGCGCGCCGCACTGAGCAAAATCCGCCAGAACCTGTTCTTTGCCTTTGGCTATAACGTGCTGGGGATTCCGCTTGCCATGTTTGGCATGCTCAACCCGGTGATTGCCGGCACAGCCATGGCGCTGAGTTCTGTCTCAGTGGTCAGCAATGCACTGTTGCTGAAGCGCTGGCAGCCGTTCAAAAACGATACCGACCGGTGAGATAGATTAAACAGGTTAGCTGTGCTCGAAGTTCGGTTGGGTTAGCGGTTTTTCGCGTAACCCAACAATTACTCAGCAGTTAGTATGTATGGCAACATTAATAACGCTCAATTTTAAGAGGCCATGGAAGGCCTGTAGGAGCTGGCCATGCCTGCGACAAGTATTCCCACTGCGCTTTCGCGGGCAAGGCCCGCTCCTACAAAAACAATTTGCCTGAATAAGGGGCATGATTATTCTTGTAGTGATAATTACTGACTGCAGTGTAATTCCACAGAAATGTTGGGTTGGTAAGCGCAACCCAAGCTACTCAGGCTAATTGATTTCATCCACCTTCAACAGCACATTTCTCCGCTCCTGCATGCCGGATGTGCCATGTGAACTGAGGGTGGAGCTATCGTCTGCTGTCTGTTGCGCTGTACCGCCCAGCACTATCCATTCACCGAGCCGGCCATAAACCGTGGTCAGCACTTTTTGTGTGCGCATGGCGGGAATTGCCGCATGGCCACTGCTATCGAGCGCATCATTCTGCGCGGAAATTTCCAGGGTCACGCGATCACCATTTACCCTAGGCAAGACATAAAACCCGCTGTTCACGTCACGATATTGTGAACTCTCGATGACCTGTGTTTGCCAAGGCGACTGCACGACCTGGCGTTGTGGAACCGCAACCGATTGCCCCACGCTCACCAGCGCCTGTTTGCCTTCCAGCACCTGTATCTGCTGGGTCTTGTTGTCATTGCCCAAGGCGCGCGTGCTGGCTATGCGCGCTTGCACCTGGTCAGCCCCCTGCCCTGCCGCAACGGTCAGCCCTTTGTTGTCAGTTCCACCAGGGCTACCCGCCACGCTGATGCGCGCGCGCCCTGCACTCACGCTACCGGATAGTTGCGTCAGGCGGCTGATGGTTTCACTATCGACATTTTGCATGACGGTGATATTCAGGCGGCGCGGCGCGGCATCGATGCTTTGCAGCATCTGCTTGATCTCCGCGATATTCGCAGCCGAGCTGCGCAGGATCAGTTGGCTGTTCATACCGCTTACCGCGCCATCACTGTCGAGCAGGGGCCGCACGATGGGCAGCACTTCTTCCACACTGCGATAATGCAGCTGTATCACTTCCAGCGCGGCCAGCGCATGCAGCGAGGGAAGCGCCAGCAGCAGAGTCAGGATTGCTTTTTTCATGGTCATGCTCCATTTGGCGTAAATGCAATTCTTTACAAGCCGCACTACTTTACCGTAAATTCCGCGCATGCATAAATTCCTTGCCCTGCTGTTATTGCTGTTGTTCAGCGCATGCTCCAGCACCCCTGCACGCACATCCCATGCAAATCATCAGGCAGACATTGTCATGGGCTCTGATGCAGACATGAATGATGTGGCGGTATATGCGCTAAGCCTGAGCGACACGCCTTACCGTTATGGCGGCAACACGCCCGAGAGCGGGTTTGATTGCAGTGGCTTTGTGCGCCATGTGTTCAAGCATACGCTGGGCATGTCACTGCCACGTACCAGCCACGAAATGAGCCGGATCGGCGATGCACAAAAATCATCACGCTTGCAGCCCGGGGACCTGGTGTTTTACAACACCATGCACAAGTCCTACTCGCACGTGGGAATTTATCTGGGTGAAGGGAAGTTCGTACACTCACCGCGCGCCGGCAGCAGCGTGCGGGTGGAGAACATGAATGAGGATTACTGGGTGGCGCGATATAACGGCGCGCGCAGGCTCAGGCCTTGAGCCTCACTGTTTGTCGTGTGCAGCAAGCAACTCCTCCGCCAGCTGAAACACGGACATCGCATAGAAGGTGCTGTTATTGTAGGTGGTGATCACCGCAAAATTGTTGAAGCCGAACCAGTACTCCTTGCCATTGGTCACGGTAAAGTCCACCAGGTAGGAATACATCCCTGTCTCCACCTTGCTCTCAGGCACCACGCCGGACAAGGCCCAGGCGTCCATTCTGCGTGCTGAAGGCGTATAGCCAATGCGGCTCTCATCGCTTACCTTGGCCCTTACGGCGATGGGCTCACCGGTGATCCAGCCATATTGGCTGAGATAGTTGGCTACGCTGCCAATGGCGTCCTCCGGATCATGCAACAGGTCGATTTTCCCATCGTTATTGAAATCCACCGCCAGCCTGCGGTAGCTGCTGGGCATGAATTGCGGGATGCCCAGCGCACCGGCATAGGAGGCGCGTATCGACAGCAGATCGAAGCTCTGTTCGCGCGCCAGCAGGAGATATTGCTCCAGCTCGCTGCGGAAAAAATCGACGCGCCTTGGGTAATCAAAAGCCAAGGTGGTCAAGGCATCCAGCGTACGGTAATTGCCTGCATTACGCCCGTACAGGGTCTCCACGCCGATCACCGCGATAATGATTTCCTGCGGCACACCATACAGTTTCTCGGCACGGCGCAAGGTGGCAGCATGCTGCTCCCAGAACTTCAGGCCGCCGCTGATACGCCTGGGATTGATGAATGCCGCACGATACTCCAGCCAGGGCTTGATGGTAGCCGGGGCCGAAATGGCGTCGATCACGTCCTGGCGATATTCGGCGCGCTGAAACACATGCTCCAGCTCGCCACGCTTGAACTGGTGCTTGCTCACCATTTCGTCGATAAATTGGGGAATTCCTGGTAGTTCAGCGGCTTTGGCAACAGGCAAAACACACAACAAATATAGGGGTATGAAGGCAAAGGATAGGCGATTAATCATGATTTGCTTATTTTACTCGACAGACAGGTGCGTCACTGTGTTAAATTTCGTTTTTGTTTAAAAATTGAGTCTGAGAGCATTGTCATGGAAAACACCACCCAACACCACCCGCTTATTATCCTGGGCTCCGGTCCTGCCGGTTACACTGCGGCCGTTTATGCCGCTCGCGCCAACCTGAAACCGGTGCTGATTACCGGCTTGGCTCAAGGCGGCCAGCTGATGACCACGACCGAAGTCGATAACTGGCCTGCCGATGCCATGGGCGTGCAAGGCCCGGATCTGATGGCGCGCTTCCAGCAACATGCCGAGCGCTTCCAGACCAGCATCATCTTCGACCAGATTCATACGGCAAAACTTCAACAGAAGCCCTTCCAGCTGATCGGTGACTCCGGCACCTACACCTGCGACGCGCTGATTATTGCGACTGGCGCCTCAGCTCAATATCTTGGACTGCCTTCCGAAACAAAGTTCATGGGCAAGGGCGTTTCCGGTTGCGCAACCTGCGACGGTTTCTTTTACCGCGGCCAGGAAGTGGCGGTGGTTGGCGGCGGCAACACCGCTGTGGAAGAGGCTTTGTATCTCTCCAACATCGCGCGCCACGTGACCCTGGTGCACAGACGCGACACCTTCCGTGCCGAGCGCATCATGATCGATCACCTGATGGAAAAGGTAAAAGAAGGAAAAATCACGCTCGAGCTCAACCAGGTGCTGGATGAAGTGCTGGGCGACGACAGCGGGGTAACCGGCATGCGCCTGAAGCAGGCAAAAGGCGAGGCCACCAAGGACTTCGCCCTGACCGGCGTGTTTATCGCGATCGGCCACAAGCCGAATACCGATATCTTTGCCAGCCAGCTGGAAATGAACAATGGCTACATCACCACGCGCGGCGGCAGCCAGGGCAATGCCACTGCCACCAGCATTTCCGGCGTATTCGCAGCCGGCGACGTGCAGGACCAGATTTACCGCCAGGCGGTAACTAGCGCCGCCACCGGCTGCATGGCTGCACTGGATGCGGACAAATACCTGGCAGCGCTGGGCAAGTCCTGATTCTGCAGGCATGAGCAAGAAACCGGAACAATCTGCAGATGATGCAGACTTGTTTCACCAGGCATTGGAAGGGGTCACACCGCTGGCCCCTACTGACCGCATTCCTCCCGCCCCCGCCGCTCGGAAATGCAAGTTACCTGCAGCAAACAATCCCGCACCTGCTGCCGTTGATAATTTGTCCGATCACCTTGCCAGCGATACCCCGCTCACCGAATTTCTGCGTCCCGGCCTGAACCGCATGACCCTGAAAAAATTGCGCCGCAGCCACTGGCCTGTGCAGGACAGCATAGACCTGCACGGCAACACCAGTGATGGTGCGCGCCGCCTGCTGGTGGATTTTCTGCAGCATGCCAGCCAGCATGGCCTGCGCTGTGTCAACGTCATCCACGGCAAAGGCTGGCGCGCAGAGGGGGGCGAGGGAATATTGAAGCTGCGCGTGCGTCACTGGCTATCGCAGCATGCCCAAGTACTGGCCTTTATCGAGGCTCCAGCCCACGCTGGTGGCGGTGGCGCGGTGTGGGTTCTGCTCAGGGCTGGCGACAGGGATATCAACCCGGATTAAGCAGCTAGCTGATTGCCCTACAAAATTGGTCAATTTATCCATTCTGGGTAATAATCAAACCATTGCAAGCATTCCATGAACGTAACCTGCTCATATAAATTCAAAGAGAGTGCTTAATTTATGTCGCGACCATCAAATCTGCGCTTGCAGTTAGCCTTACTCACCGCCTGCATACTCGCGTATTCAAATGCAAATATGGCAGAGGAACTGGCCATAACCGAGCAATACTTATTACAGGAATTCCCGGTCGTTCTCAGCGCCTCGCGTTTATCCCAGCCACTTAACGAGGCCCCCAATGCAATGACTGTAATAGACCGGGACATGATCAAGGCTTCCGGATTTCGCACCATTGCCGACCTGTTCAGGTTAGTGCCTGGCATGTATGTAAGTTACTTCACAGGCAACAAACCCATCGTTTCTTACCATGGCACAACCGATGACTCTGCACGACGTATGCAGGTGCTGGTGGATGGGCGTGCGGTTCACATGCCTCCAATGGCTGCCGTGGCGTGGGAAGATCTACCATTACAGATCGGCGATATTGAACGCATCGAGGTAATACGCGGGCCGGCAGCAGCCTCCTATGGTGGAAATTCGACTCAGGGCGTGATCAACATCATCACGCGTGATGCAGGAGCCGTGCTGGGACTCCAAGCCAGCGCCACGGAAGGAAATGGTGGCATTTTGGATGCCTCTGCTAGTTTTGGCAAGCGTGGAGAATTGATTGATTTCCGCGTTAGCATGGGCTATCGCAGTGACTATGGTTACGACCCCAACTACAAGAATTCGACTGTCGGCAATGACACGCTTAATAACGACAGTCATTTGACACATCTGTTGAACTTGCGTGCAAACTATCATCCCAATGCGCAAGACAGCGTTGATGTCCAGTTTGGCTACACCGATAGTACTCAGGGAGACGGCAGCAACAAGGACTTCGACCCGAATATTCCACACGACAATAAACATAACGAAAACTTCGGCCAACTTACCTGGGCACACAGCTTGGGCGGTGGCGACGAGCTCAAGCTGCAGTACTACCACATATATCAGGATGTTCTGAACACTCTTCCACCCAACCCCACATTCGGACTCCCCGCACTCAGCGATAGCTACACCAATACGCGTGACGATATTGAGCTTCAACACACGCTGCAAACCTCGCCAGATAACCGTCTGGTATGGGGAGCCTCCATGCGCCACGACTGGACCAGCACAACCAGCCGTTTTCTGAATGATCAGTCCCAGGATCAAACTACCCTGTTTGCCCATGATGAATGGCGCATGACACCAAAATGGCTGTTGAATATCGGTGCCATGCAGGAAAACAGTGGCTTGGGGCAAACCAATCTGTCGCCACGTGCAGCGCTTGTCTATAAATTGCAGGAGCGCCAATCACTGCGGCTTGGTGTTTCCAAGGCTTACCGCAACCCGTCTTTGTATGAGGAACGTGGCAACTACCACTTCCCCGTTATTGGCACCCTTTACCAATCAACTGGCAGCCTGCGTCCAGAAAGTGTTCTATCGCAGGAAATCGGTTATCTCGGCGAATTTTATGAGCAAGGATTTTCGATCGATGCACGTATTTACCATGATCAAGTTAAAGATGTTATTTACGAGACTGCTGACTCCCCCAAGAATTTCGCCAATCTGTTTGATGCGGAACATAAAGGCTTGGAGATAACCACCAAGCACCAGTGGGGCAACCGCAACACGTTGACGTTCAACTATACCTATCAGGTTCTTTCTAGCGATTTTGTAGCCGGCTCATCCCCTTATACGGACACCATGCCGCGCAACCTGATCAGCGCACTGTACTCAAAAACCTTTGCCGATGAAGTGATGCTAAGTCTGGGGTATTATCAGCAGGACTCAGTCTTACCCATCGATAGACCAACGACTGACCGTCAACCTTTTACCACCCGCTGGGACATGCGTATCGCCAAAGGCTTCAAAACAGGCAGTGACGGCGCACAAGGAGAGATAGCCCTGGTTGTGCAGGGATTGCTGGGCGAGCACTACATCGATTACCTCATTGAAAATCAGTTCAACCAGCGTGTCTTTGTTACGGCAACATTCAGACAATAAGGCAGCTGTGGCGTTGCTATCCACCCTGCTCAGTTCCGCCATGCGCCTGTTTGCGTTTGCGCTGGCGGGTATATTGCTATGCCTGCCCACTGCAAGCCTGGCTGGTGCCGAACCGCTCCTGGTCACCGTGGTTCAAAGTGAGAACACTGGCGCGTATGCTGAATTTTCGGCTGCTTTGCGCGAAAGCCTGCCGAATGGCAATGTAGTGCTCACGGTAGTGAACAGCGGCCAGCCGCTACCACCCAAATCCAGTCTCATTATTGCAGTTGGCATGAAAGCCGCCAGCGAGCTGGGTGGCGACAACGCTCATGCAGTCCTAAATGTCATGATCCCCAGATCGGGGCATAAGAAACTGCTGCATGATTTCCCCAAGCGGGAAAACTCTCACCTGTTTTCCAGCATTTACCTGGATCAACCTGTTGAGCGCCAGCTCAGCCTGATTGCAGCCGCTTTCCCGGACAGGCGCAACTTGGGAGTTCTGTACGCGGCTCCAGCCCCGGACGAGATCGGAGAGTTGAAACTGAAAGCAGCCGAATTTGGTTTCAGCTTGTACGCAGATGAGATAAGCGCCAATGTCACGCTGTTCCAGGAAGTGCAGGAATTGCTGAAACACAGCGATGTATTCCTGTCACTGCCATCCCCCACCATTTTTAACAGCTCAACCCTGCGCAATATTCTGGTTTCCACTTATCAAGCTGAAGTGCCGCTGGTTGGTTTTTCAGCCAGCTTTGTCAAAGCCGGCGCCATGTGTGCCGTGTTCAGCTCCCCGGCGCATATTGCAACTCAAACCAGTGCAGCCATACAGAGATTTGCTGACAGCGGAACCCTGCCCTCTGCGCAATATCCCAAATTCTTTGAAGTAGCAGTAAATGAACGCGTTGCACAGTCGCTTAACATCAAAATCCAGGGCGCCGAAGAGTTGCAAAAGAAAATGAATTCCCCCAGAAGGCGTGCACCATGAAAATCACGGGAATCAGGCAGCAAACCATGCTGGTCGCGTTAATCCCGATTCTGGTGATGACGCTGCTATTCGGTTCCTATTCCATATTCTCGCGCTTCTCGGATGCTGATACCGCGCTGCTCGAACGTTCGAAATTGGTGGCCAACCACCTTGCCATAGGCAATGAATATCCCGTCTTCTCCGGCAATATTGTTGCCATGCAACAGCAGGCAAAAACCGCGCTGGCTCAAGCCGATGTCAATGCAGTAATCATCATCGACGCCCATGCAAAGTTGTTGCTGGCGGATGGAAAAGATAAATCAATGCTCGAATCACTGCCTGCCAGGGTAAATTCAGAGAGCAGGATTTATCAGGACGATGATGTCCTGATTTTGTACGAACCTATCGTTTATACCCAGATCAGTTTGGGCGAGCTGGATACACCCAGCGCCACGGAAGCCGCCAACATTCTCGGCGCGGCAATTATCGCCATCAGCAAAGACCACCTTAAACAGCTGAAAATTGAAATGCTGTTGATCAACCTGTTGGTCATGCTCCTGGTTCTATTGCTGTCCATCGTGGTGGCACTCTGGTCTGCACGCCGCATCGCCAACCCCATCATGAGCATGAGCGTCATCCTGCATAAAATTGGCGCCGGAAAATTAAATGCGCGCATCCCGCCCCAACCGGCCATTCACGAGTTGAACGAACTGGCGAATGACATCAACAGGATGGCACAACAATTGTCCCAGGACAGGGACACGCTGGAACAGCGCATTCAGAGTGCAACCAGCGATTTGCGCGAGAAAAAGGAAGAGGCCGAACAGGCCCACCTGGATATGGTCAGCCTGAATGAAAAATTTTCACAGGCCCTGAATGAGCTGGAAACCATTATTGAAGCCAATCCCGACCTGCTCTATGTATTCAACAGGCAAGGCCAGCTGATCAAATGGAATACCAATCTGAAGAGTTTCTTTGACTTGTCACATTCGCAATTAATCTTCAAGAATGTGCTCGATTTTTTCTGCGACGAGGATAAGCCCTCCATAGACAACTGGATGCATGAAATTCTCGACAAGGGCTCTGCCACCATAGAGGCACAGTGCACCAGGCATGATGGCACGCTGGTTCCCTATTTGTGCAATGGCGTCGTGTTAAAGGATCCGCATGGCGAGATTATCGGCTTTACCGGGACAGGCAGGGATATCAGCGAGCGCAGGGAGGCTGCAGAACGCATGCGCCACATGGCGCACTACGACACCCTGACCGACCTGCCCAACAGGGCGCTGTTTTCCGACAGGCTGCAACAGGCCATAGCCATCGCAAGCCGTTACAAGAAACGCATGGCCATCATGTTTGTTGATCTCGACAAGTTCAAGGAGATCAACGACACGCTGGGCCACAAGGTGGGTGATTTGCTGCTACTGGAAGCTGCCAGACGCATGCAGGGCTGCGTACGTGTATCTGACACAGTTGCACGCATCGGCGGGGATGAGTTTATCGTGCTGCTGCATGATATTGAAACCAGGGAAGATGCGCTTATGGTCGCTGAAACATTGCGTCACGCTCTGTGCCAACCTTTGAACCTGGGCGGCAACACCATACACATTTCCTCCAGCATCGGCATTTCCATTTATCCGGAACATGGAAGCAGCGAGGATAAGCTGGTCAATCTTGCTGATGATGCCATGTATGCAGCCAAGGAGGCTGGCCGCAACATAGTGAAGATGCATACACCTGAAACCCGGCAAGGCTGAACTGCTAACGCCTGGCCAGCACGCTCAAATCATATGCAAGGCCGGTTAAATCGCCGAGTCGTCGGTTTCGCCGGTGCGGATACGGATAACTTTTTCCACTGCAGTAACAAAAATCTTGCCATCGCCAATCTTGCCGGTATGTGCAGCCTTGACTATGGCATCTACCGCAGTCTCGACCATGGCAGCAGTCACCACCACTTCAATTTTGATCTTGGGCAGGAAATCCACTACATACTCGGCGCCGCGATACAGCTCGGTATGCCCCTTTTGGCGGCCAAAGCCTTTTACTTCGGTAACGGTCAAGCCGCTTGCGCCCAGTTCTGACAAGGCTTCGCGCACTTCATCAAGTTTGAATGGTTTGATGATGGCTTCAATTTTTTTCATGGCAACCCCGGTAAAAAATATTGCGTAAGTATAGCGTATCTAAATCTGCCTCTGAAAGCACTGCAGATCTGCCTCTGAAAGCACTGCAGGCCTTGCCGCATCAGTGCTGTGAATTTTTACCCGCTTTGCCGGGCAAGCTGCGGGCAGCCTCAGCAGCTGCCATTGCCCGGCGAACATAAGCCTCAGCCTCAGCCTTGCGCCCCAGCTTCTCCATAGCCACGGCAGCCCCCTGTAAATCAACCACTATGCGCGTGCTCTGCCCCAGCTCTTTGTCCAGCTCCAGTGCAGCCAGATAATGAGTCAAAGCTGCATCATGCTGCCCCAAGGCCGACTCTGCGGTTGCCGCTGTGCGCTGCGCATTGGCCAGCTCTTCCTTTTCCGCGCTGGCATTGATCACACTCTTTGACAGCGTCAATGCAGCTGGATAATCCCCCTTGTCCAGGGCCAATCGAGCACGCAGGTTGTTCATTCCCGGCGCATACGCACATTGTTGTTTGCATTCCATGGCAGCGCTTTGCAAGGCGGTTTCGGCCTCGACCGGCTTGCCGGAATCCACCAGGATGATGGCTTTGCGGAAGGCGGCAGTGCCGCGCAACTCCGCCGGATAAAGCGGTGCTGCGTCAGACAGGACATGGTCAAGCAATGCCAGGGCGGCGGCATCGTCACCCAGCTTGTGGTTAACCGAAGATAGATTGATGGCGGCCATTGCGCTGGCCGGCAGGTTGTCCAGCGACTGATTCAACAACATGGACTGCCTGAACAACTCGCGCGCACGCAGCAAGTCACCATCGCGCACCGCCCTGTACGCCGCCTGATCCGCCTTCTTCACCTGCTCCATGACGGCAGGCTGACGTGGCGGCGCACTGCCGCATGCGCCCAGCAATAGCAGCAACAGGAGGGGAGGAACGCTTTTATTCAAGGCTCTTTCAATCATGGCTGTCCATTTTCACCAAACCTTGTTCCGGGGGCTGCATCATGTTTTTAAGAGGCCAGCTGGTGCTGGCCGAATCCATGATATTGCGCGTATCACTGACCAGCCCGCGCGTCTCGCCCAGAAAACCGGAAAGTTGCGGCGCCGAGTTATCCACGGCCGCTTTGATGGACTCGCTGGTCTGGCGTAGATTGTCTATGCTGGCATCCGTCTTCTTGAGCAGGCCCGGCAGTTCCTGATTCACCTTTACGATAATGGCCTCGGTGCCCTCTGCGGCCTGCTTAACCGCGCGTAACGTGGGCCGCACATCGTTGGCCACACCCTCATTGACCTGATCCAGCAGATGATCAATGCGTGCACGTGTACTGCGCATTTCAGCAGAGAACTGGCGCAGATTACCCAGTGTCTGGCGCACGTCCCCCTTGGGGTCATTGGCATCCTTCAACAATTTATTGATTTCATCCAGTGCCGGATACAGGCGATCGCGCAGGTCCTGGGCAATCTGATCCAGCCCGCCGCCACGCTCGAACATGATTGATGCTCCCGGCTGCAATGGCTTCTTGCCCTCGCTGCCGCGTTGTGCCTCAAGTATGCTGTCACCGATCACGCCCTCTTTCTTCAGGCTGACCACGGCATCCTCCTTGAGCAGGGACAAGTAGCGGTTCTCGATCAACATTTCCACGCGAGCTTGCGCCTTGTCATCCATGCCCATTCTGCTGACCGTGCCAATCTTGAAGCCATTCAGCTTGACCGGCATGCCGACTTTAATATCCTGGCCTGTACCGGCAACAAAATTTATCGCCGACTTAGGGGTAAAGAAACCCTTCTTGATGCCGGAAAACAGCAGGTTGAGCGACACACCCAAAACCGCAAGCAGCACAAAAAGGGAGACTTTTACAAACAGTCCCTTGAAACGTTCGTCCTTGTCGGCCAGCAACTTCATATTTGGCTCACTTTATTATCTTCCATGGCAACACTGTGGCAGTGTTGGCCACAACCAATACCGCGCGGCCCTCAGCCTCGCGCACAAATTCTTCCAGCACTGCAACCCAGGCTTGAGCCAGGGACGCTTCCACATCGTCAAACACGGCTGCATCAATCACCAGCAACTGCGGGGCCAGCACCAGCCCGCGCAGCACACCGGCCATTTTACGCTCTGCTGGCCTAAGACGGGCTGCAGGGCTGGACATGAAGCTTTCCCACTCATTTTGTTCCAGCCCCAACCTGGCAAGCCAACGCGTAACGCTCTCCTCGGTGGGCTGCACTTGGCGCTTACCGTGATACCACAAGGGCAGTGTCACGTTTTCCCAGGTCTTCAGGTTGCTGATCAAGCCGCCCATTTCAGGAATAAAACCAATGCTGCCCGGTTTGGCTGCTTGCACTGGCTCACCTTGCAGCAGGACTTCGCCTTGCGCCGGGATCATGTCACCCAGTGCCATATCAATAGCTGCAGTCTTGGCCTCCTGCGAGACAAGCTGCAATACCAGCATATCCCCCGCATTGATGCTGAATGAAAGCGTATTGGCCTTGTTAAGCACCACATTGGCAAACTGCATCAGGACGCCCATTTCAGAATACCAGCACGGTGACGATGCCATCGCCAACAAATACGGCCATCAAGCTGCGTATCACTGCCTGCGACACAGCCTGCGGCACCTCTGTCATGGCTGATTTCCTGCGCATTCCATGGTAACAAGAAACCAGCGACACCAGCATACCGAACACGGCGCTCTTCAACAGCGATGCGGCAATTTCACGGAACGTGATAATTTCAAAGAAGTTGATTATCTCGCTGCTCAAGGCTATATCCATGCGCATTGCCGTAACCGCCCATCCGGTGCTGATCGCGACAACCTGAAAATAGAATGTCAGCGCAATGCTGGCAAGCGTCATGGCAAGCACACGCGGCAATACCAGGTAAGAGATGGGGGAAATCGCCATGCTGCGCAAACTCTTGATTTCACCATTAACCTGCATGGATGAAAGTTCGCTGGCAAAAGCCGAACTGCTGCGGCCGATAATCACGATGGCTGAAAGCAGAGGGCCCAGCTCGCGCACTATGGTCCAGATCATGATCTCTATCGTCAACACCTCATTGCGCCCCACCAGGTTATTGATCTGGGTGATCACAATCAAACCCACGACAAAGCCAACCACGCCTATCGTGCCTATGGATTCCGTGCCGGTAAAATACAGCTGCTTCAGCAGTACCTGGCGCACCGGCCATCTGGCCAATGCAGGCAGGCGGCACAACACCTCCCAGGCAAGGCGCGCATGGCCGGAAACCAGTCGATAAAGACGGCCTGGCTGCCTGCGCGAGGGTTGCTGCGAAATGATCACTACATGGCCCCTAACATAGCGTCAGAAATCATCCTGGTAGCGCACAGTAATGGGATAGCGCCAGTCCTTGCCAAAACCGCGATCGGTGATGCGTACGCCTACAGGCGACTGGCGGCGCTTGTACTCGTTGATCTGTATCAGCTTCACCACACGGCGCACGTCCGCTTCGGCATAACCGTGCCCAACTATCTCGGCGATGGACAGATTCCTCTCCACGAAACTGGCCATGATGGCATCCAGCACATCATACGGCGGCAGGCTGTCCTGATCGGTCTGGTCTGGCTTCAGTTCGGCACTGGGAGGACGCGTGATGATGCGCTCGGGAATGACGCGTCCCAGCGTGTTGCGATAATTCGACAAACGATACACCCAGGTCTTGCTGACATCCTTGAGCACTGCAAAGCCGCCCGCCATGTCACCGTACAGGGTGCAATAGCCCACAGTCATCTCCGACTTGTTGCCCGTGGTCAGCACCAGCGATCCGGTCTTGTTGGACAAGGCCATCAGCAGAGTGCCGCGTATGCGCGCCTGCAGATTTTCTTCGGTGGTATCGGCGGGCAGGCCCTGAAACAGCGGATTCAACGTATCCAGCAGCGCGCTGAAGGTGGGCTGGATGTCCAGTTCGTCATAGCGCACGCCCAGGATGGTTGCCATTTCGCGCGCATCGTCCAGGCTGATTTGTGCGGTATACGGCGACGGCATCATCACCGCGCGCACCTTGTCGGCGCCCAGCGCATCCACGGCCACCGCCAGGGTCAGCGCAGAATCAATGCCGCCGGACAGTCCCAGCAGCACGCCGGGAAATCTGTTCTTGCCTATGTAATCGCGCACGCCCAGGCACAGGGCACGATAGATGCTGTCTTCGCGCATCAGCGCGGGAACCCTGGCCCCTGCAAGCAGTTTCCCATCGCTGATTTCCAGCACAGCCAGCGACTCTTCAAATGATTCCAGCTGGTGCGTCAGATGTCCCTCCGCCGACATGGCGAAGGAAGCGCCGTCAAACACCAGCTCATCCTGCCCGCCCACCATATTGGCATACACCACAGCCAGCCCGGTTTCACCGATGCGATCGCGGATGGCCTCGTAGCGCGACTGCTGCTTGTCGATGTGGTAAGGCGAGGCATTCAGCACCAGCAGCACCTGCGCACCCGCATCGCGCGCAAGCTGGGCGGTGTTCTCCTGCCAGATGTCGGCACAGATGTTGATGGCAAACTTGACGCCTTCCAGCTCAAACACGCAAGGCGATGTCCCGCTGGAAAAATAGCGCTCCTCGTCAAACACGCTGTAATTGGGCAATTCGAGCTTGTGGTAGGTTGCAACAATGTTGCCATCACGCAGCACTGAGGCGGCGTTGTAACGCTTGCCATCCACCTCATGCGGATGGCCGACCACCACGCTGATTCCCTTTATCTGCTGCGCCAGGTCTTGCAAGGCCACATCGCAAGCATGATAAAAACCCTCGCGCAGCAGCAGGTCTTCCGGCGGGTAACCGCACAGGCTCAGCTCCGGTGTCAGCAGCAGCGACGCGCCCTGCTGCCTTGCGCGGTTTGCGTAGTCGGATATTTTGGCGGCATTGGCGGAGAGATCGCCAACGGTGCAATTAATTTGTGCAATCGCGAGTTTCATACATTGTGGACGCGCTTTGTAAGGTCTGCATCATAGCAACCTTTGCCGCCGGTTTGAATGGCCTTGCCGCTTCAGCCTTCGCCCTCGGGCAACAAGGGCAGATGATCGAGATCAACTCGCTCGATGCTGGCAAAACGCTGGCTGATCTTGCGGCTGGAAATCTGCACATCGCCCGCTTCCTCGTGCGCCTTGCGGATGTTGTCGGCCAGCTTCTTCATGCGCTCGTCAAAACGGGCAAAGTCCTTGCCCAGCTTGCCCAGCTCGTCCTTGATGATGTGCACCTGCTTGCGCGTTTCCACGTCCTTCAGCACGGCGCGCGCGGTGTTCAGCACCGCCATCAGCGTGGTGGGCGACACAATCCACACGCGTTTCTGCATGGCGTAATCCACCACCTCGGGGTGATGCGCGTGAATCTCGGCAAACACGGCCTCCGCCGGAATAAACATCACGGCGCCATCCGAGGTGACCTCCGGAATGATGTACTTGCTGCTGATGTCGTCCACGTGCTTCTTGATGTCGGCCTTGAACTGGCGCTCCGCCTGCACACGCTCAGTCACCGCGACCTCGCCAAACATGCGATGGTAGTTTTCCAGGGGGAATTTGGAATCTACCGCCACCATGCCGGTAGGCTCCGGCAGCTTTAACACGCAGTCGGCACGGCTGCCATTGGGCAGGGTGTACTGCATGGCATAGGCCTGCGGGGAAAGAATATTGCGCACCAACCCTTCCAGTTGCACCTCGCCGAAAGCGCCGCGCGAGCGTTTGTCCCCCAGCAACTCCTGCAGGCTCACCATATTGGTGGTCAGGCCGTCGATTTTCTTCTGCGCTTCATCAATGGTGGCAAGCCGGGTCATCACGCTGAGGAAGGTCTCGTTGGTCTTCTTAAAGCCCTCGTCCAGACGCTCGGTCACCTTGCCACTGATTTGCTCCAGGCGTCCGTCCACTGTCTTGGTTAATGTTTCCACACTACCGGACAATAGCTGATTGGCATTACGGAAGGAGTTCTGGATCAGCTCCTGATCGGCCCTGCCCTGCTCCGCGAGCTTTGCCAATGTTTGCGTCAGCATCTCGCTGCGCATGGCGTGCAGCGCATCGCGCGTGGCGCGCAACTCCTCGGCCACCGCCGCACGCAAGCGCTCGGACTCGCCCGCCTGCGCGGCGATCAGGCGATCCCCCTGCCTGTTCAGCCCCTCATGCAGATCGGACAGCATGGCGCGATGCTGCTGCTCCAGCACCTGGGCTGCATGGGCAGGCAGGCGTTGCTGCATGACCAGCAGGACGATGACCAGCAACAATACCAATACGCTCACAACAATCAGGATTTCCAGCATACAAAAGCTTCCGGCAATGAATATTCAGCAGTATAAACCAAGCGCTCGCGGCAAATAAAAAAGGGCGCTTGCGCGCCCCTTCCTGTGCATTGCAACAGCACTAATTACGAACGCGCATTACGCTTGCGCTCATTTTCCGTCAGGTAACGCTTGCGCACACGAATGGACTGCGGTGTCAGTTCCACCAGTTCGTCGTCGTCGATAAAGTCCACGGCCGCTTCCAGCGTCAGCTTGATCGGCGTAGTCAAACGCACGGCTTCATCGGTGCCCGATGCGCGCACGTTGGTGAGTTGCTTGCCCTTGATCGGGTTCACCACCAGGTCGTTGTCACGCGTATGGATGCCGATCACCATGCCTTCGTACAGTTTGTCGCCGGGGGCCACAAACATGCGGCCGCGATCTTCCAGCTTCCACAGGGCGTAAGCCACGGCTTCGCCGTCATCCTGCGAGATCAGCACGCCGTTGTGACGGCCTGGCATGTCCGGTTTGACCGGGCCGTACTCATCAAACACGTGCGAGATCAGACCGGTGCCACGGGTCATGGTCATGAAGTCGCCCTGGAAACCGATCAGCGCGCGTGCTGGAATGCGGTACTCCAGACGCACACGGCCTTTGCCGTCCGGCTGCATGTCCTGCAGGTCGCCACGACGGCGGCCCAGCTCTTCCATCACCGCGCCCTGATGACCTTCTTCAACGTCAACAGTCAGCATTTCGTAGGGCTCGCACTTCTCACCATTAACTTCACGGTAAACCACGCGTGGCTTGGAAACAGCCAGTTCGAAGCCTTCACGGCGCATGCTCTCCAGCAGAATGGTCAGGTGCAATTCACCACGGCCGGAAACCAGGAAGGAGTCGGCATCAGCCGTGTCTTCCACACGCAGCGCCACGTTGGTGAGCAGCTCTTTGTTCAGGCGGTCGCGGATCTGGCGGCTGGTTACAAACTTGCCTTCCTGTCCTGCCAGTGGCGAGGAGTTCACCTGGAAGGTCATGGTCAGGGTAGGTTCGTCCACCTTGGGCATGGGCAGGGCTTCAGGCTGGTTGACGTCAGCCAGGGTGACGCCGATACCGATCTCTTCAATGCCGTTGATCAGGACAATCTCGCCTACTCCGGCTTCGTCCATCAGCACGCGCTCGATGCCGTGGAAACCCAGCACCTGGTTGATACGGCCTTTTTTCGGGGCCTTGTCGCCGTTCAGAACCATGACTTCCTGGCCCGGCTTGATGGTGCCACGGGTAACGCGGCCCACGCCGATACGGCCCACGAAGGAGGAGTAATCCAGTGCAGAAATCTGGAATTGCAGCGGAGCGGAACTGTCGCCCACTGGCGCCGGCACGTGTTTCAACACGGTATCAAACAGGGGGCGCATGTCCTTGCTTGGCGTCGCCATATCCAGCGTGGCAAAGCCGTTCAGTGCAGAGGCGTATACCACGGGGAAGTCCAGCTGTTCATCCGTCGCACCCAGCTTGTCGAACAGGTCGAAAGTCTGGTCAACCACCCAGTCGGTGCGTGCGCCGGGACGGTCTACCTTGTTGATTACCACGATAGGACGCAGGCCCAGGGCCAGCGCTTTCTTGGTCACGAAACGGGTTTGTGGCATCGGGCCTTCAACGGCATCCACCAGCAGCAGCACGCCATCCACCATGGACAGTACGCGCTCCACCTCGCCGCCGAAGTCGGCGTGTCCCGGCGTATCCACGATGTTGATATGGATGCCTTCGTAATCCACCGCGCAGTTCTTGGCCAGAATCGTGATGCCGCGCTCTTTTTCCAGATCGTTGCTGTCCATGAAGCGCTCGGCAACCTGCTGGTGCGCTGCAAAGGTTTGCGTTTGAGCAAGCAATTTGTCCACCATGGTGGTTTTACCATGGTCAACGTGGGCGATGATGGCGATGTTACGGAGTTGGCGCGACATGTTCTGATACCTGGCTCGATTCAAAGGGCGCGCATTCTACCATAAGCCGGGCACTATCAGACGGTTAGTTTTTATTATGGCAGGAAGAAAAACCAGGAAATGCCCATAGGCTGGCGTTAGCAGCTTGGGAGATATGTAATAAATTGATTAAATATAATATTTATTCGGTTATGCGACGCGGGCATGATCGATCTCATCTATGGAGCTCAGCAAGGCCGTAATCCGGGTGGACATTTCGGTAAATTCGTCCGATGCCACCGGGCGCGAGAAATAATAGCCCTGAATACTGCGGCAATTCATCTGGCGCAACAGCTTGAGCTGGGCCAGGTTTTCCACCCCCTCGGCAACCACTTCCAGGCCCAGGCTGTTCGCCATGGCAATGATCGCACCAACCAGGGCCAGATCGCTGGAGTCACTGCTCATGTCCCGTACAAAGGATTTGTCTATCTTCACCGTGTTGACGGGGAAACGTTTCAGATAGGAAAGCGATGAGTAACCCGTACCAAAGTCGTCCAGATAAATCCTGAACCCCATGTCGCGCACCGCATTCAGCCAGTTCAAGGCTTGGGTCATGTCTTTCAGCAGTACACCCTCGGTAATTTCCAGCACCAAACGTGAAGGCTCAACCCCGTGCCGCCTAACCGCTTCCAGCAATCTTTCCGGTGTCATTCCATCCGGAATCTGCCTTGCGGAAATATTAATGGAAAGATAACAGCTTCTACCCGCATCGTTCCACGTGGAAAGCTGCTTGCAAGCGGCCTCCAGCACCCAGTACCCAATATCCACAATGAGTCCGGTTTCTTCTGCCAGCGGGATAAAGGCGTCGGGAGGAATCAGCCCATTGACCGGATGATGCCAGCGTATCAGCGCTTCAGCGCCCAGCAGCCGGTTATCGACGATATCCACAATCGGCTGATAGAACAGCCTGAACTCATCACGCCGCAAGGCTTGTTGTATGTCAATTTCCAGTGCACGGCGCTGCTCTGCCGCTTCAGCCATGCCCAGGTTGAAGAACGCACAACGGTTGCCGCCGCCTGACTTGGCCCGGCTCATGGCCAGCTCGGCATTGCGCAACAGTGTTGGCATATCCTTGCCGTCGTCGGGAAAGAAGGTGATGCCCACGCTTGCCCCCAGCTGGATCGGGGTGGTGTGCACATCATAGTTTTCCCGTAGCACGCTGATTACCCGCTCGCCTATACGCTCAGCCATGTGCTCTTCTGTGGCAAGCGGCAATATCACTGCGTATTCATCACCGCCTATGCGCGCCACCGTATCGCTGGGTTTGAGACAGCTGCTCAAGCGCTTTGCCGCGTCCTTCAACACTTCATCGCCTATCGGCAAACCCAGCGCCTCGTTTACGCGCTTGAATCCGTCCAGATTGATCAGCATCAGGGCAAAACCAGTGTCAGACACGATGCCATACTTGCGTATGCGCGCCTGCAACGTCTGCTCCAGACCGGGACGGTTTGACACGCCGGTCAAAGGATCGGTAATGATCTGCAAGCGTGCAGTGTTTTCAGCACGCTTGCGCTCGGTTACATCGCTCACCACCCCCTGCACCCTTCCCCCGCCTACGGGGCTGAACAACAGGTTAAGCCAGCGCGTAGAGCCGTCGCGCATGATGAGCTCCAGATCGGCGGAACTGCCTGTCTTGGTGTCCACACAGTTGGCTATCAATTGATACACCCTCTCCGGCAGACTCCATGCGAGCTCGGCCAGAAACCAGCTTACGGATTCTACCAAAGTCCCATCTGGCAATTCCAGCAGCCGTGACAGTGCCGGGTTGAATGATTCAATCTGGCTGTCACGATTGGCAATGAAGATGCCGGTTTCGGCATTGTCAAAAATGGCATGATATTTTTTTTCGCCGATTTCATGCTGCATGCGCAATTTCTGCTCATCTTCCAGCGAGGTTACCAAACGCGCAGCCAGTGCGTTGATGTCATTTGCCAGGCGCCCTATTTCGGTGTGAGAGTGTCCATGCGGTATGCGCAATCGCTCTCCGGCAGTGGCATTCATCTTGTGCAAACGGTCCGACAGCGATTTGATGGGCCTGACGATCCAGATCAGCAACACCAGAAAAATTGCCGCTGCAGTACCTGCAATCTGCACCCCCAGGAATTTGCCAACAAAATGCACCTCCTGACTGATCATGCGTTCCAGTTCATCCGGATCAGGATCAAGCTGGATCTCACCCACGATTTCATTGGAATTGAAAGGGGAACGAATTTCACGCAACAGACTGCCCGAGTTTGTCCTGT
This sequence comes from Nitrosomonadales bacterium, assembly GCA_023259065.1. Lineage (GTDB taxonomy): Bacteria > Pseudomonadota > Gammaproteobacteria > Burkholderiales > Gallionellaceae > 39-52-133. The sequence goes on along the minus strand of JAHFQY010000020.1, from coordinate 8,724 downwards.
CTGCTGCCAGCGCAGCAGATGAGCTGCGAAAACTGCGCACCAGCTCTGTCCGCTTGCTGCGAATCACGACTCCCTGTACGCCAGAATTTTTCAGCAGGCTGTTGGCCACCTCTTGCGCCAGCGCTTGGTCTCCCTGAAAACAGGCGTTACTGGCAGCGCTTTCCACCGTGCTCAGCAATTCACTCAACCTGGCAATAGACTGCTGCTGGATGCGCTCGCGGGTAGCCCGGTTTGCCGCATCAATAAACAAAGCACCAATAACGACCGCAATCGCCAGAACGGCAATCGTCGTCAGGTAAAGTATGCTTTGATCCCAGCGCTGTTTCATCCTGAAAGTCCCTGATTCAGCCCACCAGCGCAGAATAGTCCGCACAAGGCCCCATAAAAGAACTCAATCTTGCCATAAAAATCCGATATTTTCAGACAAATGAAGTTCAAAATCTTGATGCTCCATGCAATCACTTTTTCCCGGCCTTTTTGGCAGGTGCTTTACGCACTACCCGCCGCCTCACAACTGCAGGAGCCGCATTGTCCTTGCGCATCTGCGACAAATGCATCAATTGCACCATGACAAAATAATTGACCGAATCCTTGGGCACTACCCCTTCGGCATCCGGCTCTCCTGCGGGAACCCCGGTCAATAGCTCCATGGCCTGATCTACGTTTTCCACCGCGTAGATGCTGAATTTTTTTGCACGCACGGCCTCAACCACATCCTGGCGCAACATCAGGTGCTTGACGTTGGCAGCAGGTATCAGCACGCCCTGCTTGCCGTTAAGTCCACGGGCATTGCACACGTCAAAGAAACCCTCGATTTTCTCGTTGACCGCACCTATCACCTGCACCTGCCCATATTGATTAACCGAGCCGGTCACGGCCAAACCCTGATAAATCGGCAATCCCGACAAGGCTGACATCAGGGCGCACAGCTCCGCCAGGGATGCGCTGTCACCCTCAACAGAACTGTACGACTGCTCGAACACCAGGCTGGCGTTCAATGACAAGGGCATGCTGTGCGAATAGCGCGAGGCCAGGAAGGCAGTGAGGATAAGCACACCCTTGGAATGGATGGCGCCGCTGAGTGCAACTTCGCGCTCGATGTCGATCACATTGCCCTCCCCCAGACGCGTGGTCGCGGTAATGCGTATGGGCAGGGCAAACACGTAATTGCCCAGATCGATGGAACCCAAGCCATTGATCTGGCCGTCATGCAGCCCCTCGGTGTCGATCAGTACAGTGCCTTCGAGGATGTCCTCGAGGTAGGATTTGCGCAAGCGCTCGGCGCGATGTATCTGCGCGGCAATCGCACTTTCCACGTCGACAATGCTCACCACGTCATGGCGGGCAATTTCGGCGTAGTGGTCGGCCTCGGTCAGCAAATCGTTAAGAATGCGCACATGGGTGAGAAGCTTGGATGCATTCGCAACCATGCGCGCACTTTGCTCGATCACCCGTGCAACTGCCTGCTGCTCAAAGGTGCGCAGCGATTTCTTGCGCACCATAGTGGCAATCATGCGCGCATACAGCAGGGTGTTTTCCGCATTGCGTTCCACCTCCTCCTCGAAATCGGCAGCCACCTTGAACAACTCGGCAAACTCCGCATCCATTTGATACAAGAGGTAATAAAACATGCGCTCGCCAAATAGAACCACTTTCACATCCAGAGGGATGGGTTGCGGCTGCAGGGTATGCGTGCTGACCAGCCCGAAAACTTCGCCCAGCGTCTCGATATTTATTTCGCGTGACAACAATGCGCGCTTCAACCCCTCCCAGGCATAGGGCTGGGACAACAGCTTGCCGGCATTGAGAATCAGGAAGCCGCCATTGGCGCGGTGAAGGGCGCCGGCCTTGATCAGGCTGAAATTGGTAAACAGCGTGCCCATGCGGGTAATGTGCTCGATGCGGCCTATCAGGTTCTGGTAAGTCGGGTTGTTTTCAAACACCACCGGGGCGCCCTGCGTAGCCCCGTTATCCACCAGCAGATTGACCTGGTAGCGTTGCAAGGGTGCGGAAGAAACAGAAAAATCATCGCTGGCTTTCTGCTCCCTCAACTCGCTCACGTTCTCGATGATGTCAGCCTGCACGGCATTGAAAAAGTCGAGAACCTTGGGCAGGTCGGCATACTGCCCACGCAACTCCTCGATCAGGCTCCCTGCTGCCAGCGCAATCGTCTCGCGGTTATACGCGCGGATTCTGGCCTGATGCTCACGCTGCCAGCCGGGTATCTGGTGGGCTATTTTACGCAGCTTGTCGTTATAAGTTTCAAGCAGCTGGTTGTAATGCTGCTGCTCATCCCCGGGCAGCTTGTCGAACTCTTCCGGCGTGAGAATTTGCTCATTCTTGTAGGGAGCCAATGAAAATCCTGTCGGGGTTTCAATCAGGGCAATACCTTGCGTGATCGCCTCATGCCCCAGATCCTCGAATATTTTGCCGTGGCGCTGTTTGAATTCATCGTTGAGCGCTTCGATATGGCTGCGATATTCTTCGCTCTCGAATGCAGCCGGTATCACGCCGCTCAATTCTTCGCAGAACTGGCGCATATGTTGCTGGAGTTTTACCCCGCGCCCGGCCGGTAAACTGACTGCAGCCGGCTTGTGCGACAACTCGAAATTATTCAGGTAGCACCAGTCGGCAGGCGCCGCCATGCTCGCGGCACGCCCCTCCAGCTCCTTGCGTATCAGGGAATAGCGCCCCGATCCGGCCGGCCCCAGCACGTAAATATTATAGCCCTCGTGGCGTATGCCCACGCCAAACTGTATGGCTTCCGCCGCACTTGCCTGGCCTACTATTTCTGCCAGGTCTTCCAGCTCGGCCGTTGTGTTAAAGGTGAGCTGCGCCAAATCACAATGTGTATACAGAAGTTCAGGCGCAAGTGGTTTAAGTTTGCCGCGCGTGATTTTTTTCTTCATGAACTTGCCATCCCCATATGCAAATGCATTAACAACATGTGGCACATTTTGCGGAACACGTTAAAAACAACTCACTCGCAAAGGTCAGATGATGCTGAATCCTTTTTCCCTTCCTTGACCAGAGCAAGTCTAAGCTCTTCAAGCCTGTCGTGTAAATTGTTGGCGTCGCCGTAATCCAGAAATTGTGCATAGCGCTCATGCACGCCCCTTACCTGGCGCGCATGCTTGATCGGGCAGAAATATTGCTCGGTGCGCGCAAAAATTTCACGGGCATATGCCATCAGCCCGTTGCCGTATGAGCAATACAGGCAGTCAACCTTTTCTATCCAGTTGAGATAAGCCAGATGGCGCTGGTCGAACACAATGTAGTCTGCGCGCCTTACCCTGGCGATGCGATAAATCGGGAAACAGGTCAGCTGATAGATCATCAGGCACACATCCAGGAAAACAATCGGGATAATCATGCCGTAAATAATGGGGGCGGTCAGGTAGTTCTGCGGACGCACCGTGCTTAACCAGCGGAATACTCCCATCTTCAGGCGAAGATGCATTTTCCTGATGCCGGATTCAAACTCGACACGCCTGCCCATGATCTTGTAGAGCCACTGGCTCTCTTTTTCATGCAACTGGACGCGCAGCTCCGCTTCAAGCGCGTTTATCTGTTCAAGAATCTGACGTATCCTATCATTCATGGCGCGCCCCGGTTTTAGCAATGGAATCAGGGAAAGTATAGCCCCATTTCCGCACAGGTTCAGCGCTTGCGCCGCACCGGGCCTGTCTTCAAAATTTAGCTTGCTTTCCGGAAATATCTCTCTATAATGCGCCGCTTGCTGTGATGTATGGCAGCAGTGGTTCATCGTTTCCTGACCCCTCAGCGTCCCGAATTCAAGTCTTTCACGACTTCAGATCATCAAGACGCGTCTCGTTTTACCGGTTAGCGACGATGTTTTTGCGCCGGTAGAGCTATAAATACTCCTACTGAATTTTTTGTGTAGCCATGAGCTGCACACGCGCTATTACTTAAACGTAAGGAATTATTTTGTCTATTAAAAGCACAGCTACACCCGTTGAAGTGCCTGCTGCAAACGCAGCCGCACCTGTTGAAGTTACAACTTTCGCCAGCCTGGGCCTGAATCCGTCCATCCTCAAGGCAATTGAAGAGTCCGGCTATACCGTACCCACCCCCATTCAGGCAGAAGCCATTCCTACCGTCATGGCCGGCCATGACCTGATGGCATCTGCACAAACCGGAACCGGCAAAACCGCCGCGTTCATTTTGCCGTCGCTGCATCGCATCGCCGAGCCCTCAGCCGTGCGCAGCAAAGGCCCGCGCGTGCTGGTGTTGACCCCCACCCGTGAACTGGCGCAACAGGTTTCTGATGCTGCCACCAAATACGGCAAGAACATGCGCCTCAAGGTGGTCAGCATTCTGGGTGGCATGCCTTATCCGCTGCAAAACAAGCTGCTGTCCAGCCCGGTAGACATTCTGGTGGCCACCCCCGGCCGCCTGATCGACCATATCGAGCGCGGCCGTATTGATTTCTCGCGCCTCGAAATCCTCATCATGGACGAAGCCGACCGCATGCTGGACATGGGCTTTATCGACGACGTGGAGCGCATTGCCGCCGCCACTCCGGAAACTCGCCAGACCCTGCTGTTCTCCGCCACACTGGACGGCGTGATCGGCAACCTGGCAAGCCGCCTGTTGAAGACACCGAAGCGCATCAGCGTTGCCGCAGCCAAGGCACGCCACGAAAACATCGAGCAGAAGCTGATGTATGTGGACGACATGGCGCACAAGAACCGCCTGCTCGACCACATCCTGCGCGACACCGAGCTGAACCAGGCCATCGTGTTCACCGCCACCAAGCGTGATGCCGACACCCTGGCTGACAGCCTGTCCGCACAAGGCCACTCTGCAGCAGCCCTGCACGGCGACATGAACCAGCGCGAGCGCAATCGCACCCTGGTCAACCTGCGCCGTGGCCAGGTACGCGTACTGGTTGCCACTGATGTGGCGGCACGCGGTATCGACGTGGCCGGCATCTCGCACGTGATCAACTTCGACCTGCCCAAGTTCGCCGAAGACTACGTGCACCGCATTGGCCGTACCGGCCGTGGCGGCGCTACCGGCATCTCCGTATCGTTTGCTTCCAACCGTGATGCCCTGCATCTGAAGAAGATCGAGCAGTACACCGGCCAGCGCATCGAAGCCCATACCGTAGCTGGCTTGGAGCCCAAGTTCAAGCCGCGCCCCGCACCAAGCGGCCGCGGCAACGGTGCACCGCGTCACCACGCGCCGGACAGCCGTCATGGCTACCCGCGTGATGACCGCGGCGGCCAGGGCCGTCGCGAAGGTCACTCGCACAATCGTTTTGGTGCAAACAGCGACTCCCGCCATGTAAATGGCAATCGTGCCGACACTGGCACGCCCCGTACCGGCGGTTTCAATTCAGGCGCACCACGCACGGGTACTGGCGGCTTCAATTCGGGCGCTCCTCGCACCGGCTTTAACTCAAACGCTCCACGCACAGGTGCAGGTGCTCCGCGTACCGGCTTCAACTCCGGCGCACCGCGCAGCAACGCGCCACGCACAGGTGCAGGCGAAGGTTCTCCACGCCGCACAGGTAACGGTTTCTCGCAAAATCGTGGTGGCAACACCAATGGTAACAAGTGGTAAGCAATAGTCCGGCGTTAGGGAAAATTTCATCCTGACGCACTGCTACTGTTAATACTTGTCCGTAAGCAACAAGAAAGGCACGCTTGGCGTGCCTTTCTTGTTTTCTGCATTCCAGAATCCGGATTCAATCAAACCAGAGTTCTAGCCCGCATATTTCATGAGGGACGCAGGATGATGGCCTGCGATACGCGAGCAGATTCATGTTCGCGCGCCAAGCCCATACTGTACGTATGGGCGCGAAGCGTGAGCGTGAAGATGCCGCGTTTCGCTGGTCAGCACCTGCGTAGCCCTGCAGTACAAAGTGGATCAGCAGTAAAGTACTGCGTAAACCCTGTTTCATACGGGTAACCGGGGAACTCAGGGGCGACCTCGTGAAATATGCGGGCTAGTTCCACACTGGCCTGCCATCCCTGTTTTTAAGTTCCAGCCACGCAAAGCGCACCTGTGACATCACAAACTTTGGAATCATCACGTAGTCCAGGTACATCGCCGGCAGTTCTCCCGTACGATAAGCCCAGTCGAAAAATTTCAGCACTTCCTTGGCACGCGTTGCATCACTTATATTTTTTGAAATGAGGATGAAGGTTGTTGCAGTAATAGGCCAGCTCCGCTCCCCCGGGGCATTGGTCAATATCTGGTAAAAACCACTGGCTGCGTCCCATGGCGCTCCCGCAGCCGCTGCTTGAGTGCTGGCAGAATTGGGCTTAACGAAGAATCCATCGCGATTCTTCAATTGCACATAATCAAGTTGCTGCTCCATGGCAAAGGCATATTCCACATAACCGATGGAGCCTGGTGTCTCCTTGACCTTGGCCGCTACCCCTGCATTGCCTTTTGCAGCTTGCCCAACAGGCCATTTAACAAGCAGGCCCTCTCCTATATTTGCCTGCCAATCAGGGCTGACTTTGGACAAATAGTTGGTGAAATTGAAGGTCGTGCCGGATTTATCTTCGCGGTACATCACGCTGATGAGCATGTCAGGAAGGCGCAAATCAGGGTTCAGCAAGCGCAGTTGCGGGTCATTCCATTTGCGTATCTTGCCCATATAGATGGCCGCCAGCGTGGGGCCGTCCAGTTTCAGCTGTGCCACAAATATGCCGGGCAGATTGATTACAGGAGTAATCGCTCCCAGCAGCATGGGAAATTGCAACAATCCCTTTTTGTTCAGCTCTTCTATATTCAGCGGCATGTCAGAAGCACCGAAATCGACTTCCTTCGCATTTATACGCTTGATACCCTCGCCTGAGCCCACACCCAGATAATCAACATTGACCGCCTTGCTCTCGGTGTAGCTCTTGGCCCATTTCTGGTAAGCCAGCGCGGGGAAAGTCGCCCCTGCTCCATGAATCTCATCCGCAAACGCGTACGAAATCATGCTTAAAAACAGGAGAAAATATCCCGGTAATGAATGAAACATGCAGCCTCCAAAATTAAGATATGGCGTTTTTTGCCGTCCCGAACCGCTGCAGATGCCGTGCTGAGCCGGAAAGGCGCGCCATTCTGCCAGAACACCATCCCTATGCATTGTGAATTTTTTGTTACAGTTTCAGGGCAATAAAAAAGGCACTCAAGGTGCCTTTTCTATTCATCAACTGCCACTTCTGGAACTCAGAGATTAA
>JAHFQY010000020.1:0-1506 GCA_023259065.1 Nitrosomonadales bacterium | reverse complement strand
GCTTGTGCTTTTTCTTGTAGTGCCCACGATGGCGGCCATTGTCGTGATGCTCGTCCTCGCCCTCATCTTCATAATAATTATCATCACGACGCGATTCACGGCGAGCTTCGTGATTGCTGCCAACCGCAGCACCAGTCGCACCACCAATCGCCCCGCCGATAATCGCACCCTGGCGACCACCAATTTCAGAGCCAATCGCAGCCCCTGCACCACCACCAATGGCGCCACCCAGCGCATCATTGCGCAGATGCCCATCCGCCGTACAGGCGGACAATAGCAACAGGCCGAACAAAACTGAATATTTCATCGTCACTCCTTAATCATCATGGCCGTGCTTATGGTGCTTGCGCTGGCCCAAGTGGCGCCCATTATCACGATGTGTGTTGTAATCATCATCGCGATACTCTTCACGTCGACGCTCCCTGACTGGAGCCTGGGCAGTACGGGAAGTATTTTGCGACCCGACTGCGGCACCGGTTGCACCACCAATCGCACCGCCAATAATTGCCCCATTGCGGCCGCCAACTTCGGAACCAATTGCAGCACCCGCACCACCACCAATCGCACCACCCAGCACCGCTCCACCATCAACGGCCATGGCTTCCGTACTCAATGCCAGCAAGGCCAGCGCCAACAAAACTGAATTTTTCATTTTCCATCTCTCCTGTCGAGAAAAACCATTCAAACCAAAGTTGTTATAAGAAAGCTGGCTGGCATTTTAGAGGCTGATGGCAATCGCAGCAAGATAAACCTCCCACCCGCACGGTTGTTATTGTTGCCGCTATCTACTATCCTTGCGCCCACCTGTTTAAAGTAAAAAATCATGCCAGTCAGCATCAAAACCCCTGCAGAAATCGAAAAAATGCGTATTGCCGGCCGTTTGGCCGGGGAAGTGCTGGATTACATTGCGCCTTTTGTGAAAGTTGGCGTAACTACCGATGAATTGGACAAGCACTGCCATGACTATATGGTCGATGTGCAGGGATGCATCCCGGCGCCGCTGAATTACGCACCGCACGGCCACGCTCCTTACCCCAAGTCCATCTGCACCTCCATCAACCATCAGGTATGCCACGGTGTACCCGGTGACAAGAAGCTCAAGAACGGTGACATCGTCAATCTCGACATCACCACCATCAAAGACCGCTACCATGGCGACACCAGCCGCATGTTCTATGTGGGCGAGCCCTCGATTCAGGCGCGCCGCCTGTGCGAGGCCAGCTATGAAGCCATGTGGCGCGGCATCCGCACGGTGAAGCAAGGCAGCCATCTGGGCGACATCGGCCATGCCATACAAAGTTACGTGGAAGGCATGGGCTACAGCGTGGTGCGCGAATTCTGCGGCCATGGCATCGGCAGCGTGTTTCATGAAGACCCGCAAGTGCTGCATTACGGCAAGCCCAAAACCGGCCTGAAGCTGGAAGCCGGCATGATTTTCACCATAGAGCCCATGATCAACGCAGGCAAGGCCGGCATCAAGCAACTGGGTGATGGCTGGACTATCGT
>JAHFQY010000048.1 GCA_023259065.1 Nitrosomonadales bacterium | reverse complement strand
CTCAACGCTGGGCTACAAGTCTCCGAAGCAGTTTCTGGATGACTGGCTCATAGCTCAGCAATTGGAAAAACTGGTAGCATGAACCCCGCCCCTTGGAAGACGAAAAACCGGGGGAAGGTCATTCCACCATCGTATATTGAAATGGTGTCCCAAACAGACTCAACGATTGACCAGTATTTATCTCCGAGTTCCATAAGGCTAACGAGGCTCAGGTTATGAATTTGACTCTTTGCACTTCTGTTTGAACAACTCGATTGGTATGTCACTAAGACCACTTATACGATCACCAGTATATGTTACGGACATTCCCATACGGGCAGGAGAACCGGTGAAAAATATTACAACCCCATCACCGTAGCTTCTATTCTCGCTCGGATAATAACTAGAAGAGGGGTATTCATCGCCTATGTTGTAATAAATTGTTACTCTCGGCTCCTTTTTTAAGAACTCTTTTATTATCGCCTTCATTTTTCCATCCGGGGACTTCTCAAACCTGGCAAGAGCAATAACACTGGCATTTTTAATTTGCTCCTCAGGGCTCATTTCATGGAATGGTTTTGATAACTGGTGCTGGATATTTGGTACGGTTTGCTCCGATGGAACGCTATATCCTTCTTGAGCTATTTGCTGATTAGCTGATTCTGTTACAGAGCTAATTAGCGTTGGATATAAAGTGTATGTTGCTATGTACCAGATCGCCACGAAAGATATGGCAAAGCCAGTGCCAAATACCAAGCCGTCAGTAAACTTCTTAAGCATAAATTTTCCTATTGGGCATAACGTAAAGTAGACACCTGTGAAGATTTATATCCTGAAAGCATAAAGCGCCTGACCCTCATTCGTATCCCCTTCTATTCAGTTGCAATACCTGACACCATCATACCTAGACCAGCCGCTATCGCAATATACTGGCCGCAACACGGCCTATACCCGCCAGGCATATTCTCACCGGCTACATCTCGCGCAAGGTGCCATCCGCAAACACCAACGCACAACGCACTGTCTTGCCAGCATAAACACTCTGCATGGCAGTGCGATACTCGGACATCTGCGCGCGGTAAGGCGCTGCGTCAGGTGCAGCCCCGGTCTTGTAGTCCAGCACCCACACTTCGTTCTCAAACTCCACCAGGCGGTCTATGCGCTTCAGCTCGCCCTGCGCATTGGCGTAGGGCATTTCGTTGGCGGCGCTCAGGTAGTGTTGCGCATCGAAGAAGCGCTGCAGTGCCGGCTGGGCGAGCAGCTGTTGCGCCTGCTGCCACAGCGCGCCCATCTCAGCTGAGGGAATGCCGCACAGCGCCTGTAGCGCAGCCTGTTCGGCAAGCACACCGGGAGTGGTGAGGTGTTGCAGCAAGGCGTGCAGCCAGGTGCCGCGGCGCTGCTCCAGGGTGTTGCCGGCTGCGCGCTTGCCGGTGGGCAGAGGGCGTTGCAGGGCGGCATCCACATCCACCGTGGCGTGCGCCTTGATTAATGCCGCTTCTCCCGTTGCGGTGAGCAAGGGGTTGTCGGCAGCAGCTTGCAGCTGGGCGATGCGGTCGTACCAGGACAGCACATTTTTCTTCTGCTCCGCCTCTGCACTCTTGCCGTTGCCGCTCACGATGAGCGCCTGGCGCGCGCGCGTGAGGGCGACGTAGAGCAAATTCATGCCTTCGCGCCGGGCGTAATCTTCCTCGGCTTCAAACAGGGGCAGGCGCTGTTTGCCATGGTCAGACTGCTTGCCGTAAAGCGAGAAATGCGCGGGGCGCGCGGCGTTGGTGGGCCAATCCAGCAGCACGCCGTAGCTGTCGGTCTTGCTGTTGGTGTCGTTGGCATCGAGCAGCCACACGATGGGCGCTTCCAGGCCCTTGGCTTCGTGCACGGTGTAGATGCGCAGCGCGTTGCCCACCTCACCCACACGGCCCTCGTCCGGCGACTCGTTGTCGGCCGCGCGCAATTCGCCGAGCTCGGCGAGGAAGCGCGGCAGGCTGGGGTAACGCCCGCCATCCACATCCAGCGCGATTTCCATAAAGGCCTGCAGGTTGGCGTGCACGGTGGCGCGCATGGACTCGGGCACGGCGGCAGCATAACGGTGCGGCACATCGGCACTGAAGTAGATGTGGTCGAGCAGGTCGTGCACGGGCAGCTTGTCGGCACGCTGCAGCCAGTCTTGCAGCAAGAGATGCGCGCGTTGCAGGGCGGGCGAGCCAGTATTGGCACAGCGCTGCAAACGTGTCCACAAGCTTACAGGACTGAGGACTGAGGGCTGAGGGCTGGGTGCTGTGTGCTGAGTGCTAAGTGGCAGGGGTTGCTGCGCAGCAGTGTCCAATCCTGCCAACAACATCAGGTCGGCATCCGAGCAACTGAACATGGGGCTGCGCAAAGTCTGCGCCAGTTGCAGGTCGGCAAACGGGGTAATCAGAAAGGTGAGCAGCGCCTGGATGTCTTCGGCTTCCAGCGTGTCGAGCAGGCCGCCGCGGCGCGAGGTGAGGAAGGGAATGTTCTGTGCGCGCAGGGCGGCTTCATACACGCGCAGATGGGTGCGCTTGCGCACCAGCACCATGATGTCGCCCCAGGAGGCGCGGCGTTGCTTGCCAGCGGCATCCTGCACTGTCCAGGTGGCGACGATGGCGGCGATGTGCGCAGCGAATTGCTCTGCTTCCAGTTCGCGCGCGCCGCTGTCGGCTTCGGCACGGGCTTCGAGCAGGGGGTTGCGCAAAACAAGCCCGGTGCTTTCCTCTTCCCCCTCTCCGCTTTTCTCCTCCCCCTCTCCCCTGCCCCTCTCCCCGTCGGGGCGAGGGAAAAGCAAGGGCAGGGCGGCAACGTGGCCGGGTAAATTCCTATGGTGGGCGATGTGGGTTGCGAAATCGACGAAGCCTTCGGGGTGCGCTTCGAACACGCCGTTCACCGCATCCAGCACGGCCGGGGCATTGCGCCGCGTTACATTCTGGTTGAGTGGCTTCGCACCAAATTCCCGCTTTAGGAACTCGCTGACCTCGCCGAACAGGCGCGAATCGGCGCGGCGGAAGCGGTAGATGGATTGCTTGGGGTCGCCCACCACGAAGATTTTCGGGCGTTCGTCGGCGGCCACCGAGGCCTCGAACCACGCCTGCAGGATCTGCCACTGCAGCGGGTTGGTGTCCTGGAACTCGTCCAGCAGCACGTGCTTGTAACGGCTGTCGAGCTTGTACTGCATGTACTCGGCGCTGTCGCTCTGCTTGAGCAGGCGCGCCACCTGCCATTCCACATCGGTGAAGTCCATCACCTGCTGCTGCAGCTTCAATCGCTGGTAGTGCTGCAGGAAGGTCGCGCCGCAGCGCAGCCCGGCCTGGTTCAGGCGCAGGGCGGCGCGCTCGGCCAGCGCGTCCTGCACCTGGTGCAGCACATCTATGACCCCATGGAGCAGACTGTTGAAACGGACTTCATCCTGTCCCTTGTTCGCTTTGATTTTCTTGCTGGGTTCACCTTTTGCCGTGTGCAGCGCATTGAACAGCGCCTCATAACGTGCCTGCAGTTCCTGCTGCGCGCGCGCCTCATCGAGCGTCTTAGCCACTTTCTGTTGTGCCTCGGAACCGCTCTGCAACAGGCTGGCAAAGGCCTGCACGGTCAAATCGAAATCCTGCTCCAGTAACGCATCTAGCGGATCCTCGTCCTCATCCACCTGCAGTGCGTCGCGCAGCTCCTCCAGCGCCCAGCCCACGGCATCCGTCTGCCCCAGGGTGTAGGCCCACCACTCGGCGCGCTTGCCCAGGAAATTTTCCAGCAAGGCGCGCGTGTTGTGCAGGCCGATGGCGTTGAACAGCCATTGCATCTGTTGCGCCAGTTCGCCCTCGGGTTCTGCACGCAGGCTCTCGGCGAATGCATCCCAGGCTTCCTCGCGCAGTGCGCTGGTGCGCTCCAGCAGTTGCAGACCGACCGGCACATCCGCATTCAGCGGCGCGCGCTGGATGATCTGCATGAACCAGCCATGGAAAGTGCTGATGGTAATGCTGGAGGATGACAGCAGGAAATCGCGGTACAGGCCGCGCGCCTGCGCCAAGGTCTCCGCATCTACATCGGCGATGGCGCGCTCGCGCAAGAAGTTGCGCACCGTCTCATCGTCCGCCGATGCCAGCAAATGCAGCCAGTCGTGCAAACGCGCCTGCATCTCCTGCGCCGCCTTGCGCGTGAAGGTGATGGCGAGGATCTCGCCGGGCTGCACGCCGGCGAGCAACAGGCGCACGATGCGCGACACCAGCAGCCAGGTCTTGCCGCTGCCCGCGCAGGCTTCCACCACGACGCTGTTTTTCGGATCGAGGGCGATGTGGTTATCCATGATTCCACTCCGCCTTCCTGCACAATCCTCTCATCTCGCAATACTCGCACACCGCATCGATACCATTGGCCGGCATGGTCGCCCCCTCGCGCAACATGGCGAACATTTCTTTCAATCGCGCCATGGTGGCTTGTGACAGATGGCGTATTTCCTGCGCGGGCGCCACTGCCTGCATTTTTTCCGCATCCAGGCTGAGATAAGCCGCCTCGCAGGCATCGCGGGCATAGGCGTAGAAAGGCAGCTGCACGTCCTCGCCCACCTCCTTGAGTTTGTTGCGCAGCTTGTTGAGGTCCTGTGTCTTGTAGTCCAGCACACGCTCGACATTGGCGACCTGCGCCTGCACGTCCACGCGGTCGATGCGCCCCTGAATCTGCAGCTCGGGAGTGAACTGCAGCTTGAACGGCACCTCGCCCTGCGCATAGTGCCAGCCTTCGGCCTCGATTTCCTGCTGCACAGTGAGGTAGGCAGGGATGGCTTGCTGCCAGCGCTGCAGCCAGGCGCGCGCCCAGTAGTCACGCTCAACATACTCGGCAAAAACCTCGGCGCTGATGCGCTGCAAGCCTGCTTCCAGTTCTGCGCGGGTGTGTTCTTCCAGCAGCGAAAATTCCTCGTGGAAGCGGTGCAGGATGGCATGCACCCACTCGCCGTAATCGCGCTTCTCTATGCCTTCGCGCACTTCGTCCAGTTCGTTGAGGTGCAGCACATGGCGCGCGAAATACTGGTAGGGGCAGGCCACCAGGCTGTTGTAGCCGCTGGCGGAGATGCGCTGCGGCACCAGGGCAAGCGGCGCACTCGGTGCGGGCATGGCAGCGGCTTCCGGCATGGTGCTCGGCGCGCTGCGCACTTGGGCGCTTTCCAGCATGCCGGCCAACTCGGTTTCTGCCAGGTCATCGTCGTATGCGAGATCATGCAGGCCGCGCAGCATTTCCAGATAAGGGCTGAGCAGGTTTTCTTCACCTGCCTTGCTCGCCTGCCAGGTGGCCAGCACGGTGTCGTTCATCGCCAGCAGGGCGAGCAGGTCGTCGCGCTGTTGCGCGCGGTGCAAGGCTGCCACCGGCAGGCCGAGGGTGTCGCGCACGGCATCGTTGAACCACACGGCTTTTTTGTCTGCGCTGGGCAGGTGGGCGGCATCGCAGCCCAGCAGCTGCACCGCATCAAAACTGCGCCAGCGCGTGGCGGCGAGGTGGGTGATGAGTACCGGGCTTTCGATGCTCAAGTCACGGAAGGTTAGTCTATCCAGCTGCAGTGCCAGCCAGTGGCGCCATTCGCCACGGCTGAAGCGCGTGTTGTCGCCCGCCAATTCTTCCTGCCAGGTGCGCAGCGCCTGTAGCAGCTGCTCGCCCGCCGCATCTGCCGCCAGCCCCGGCAACACACCAAGTATGTCCAGGCTGCCGTGCAGCGCAGCCAGCCAGCCGGCCAGCGTGTCGCTCTTCTTGCGCAGGCTGTCTGCCGCCTGGCGCAAGCGGGCCAGCGGTGCGTTGAGGGTTTGCGCTTCGGCATCGGCCAGCTCGATAAAGGTATCGAGGTGCGCTACCACGCCGCGCTTGCGCACCAGTTGCTCAAGCTGGTACACCAGCTGCTTGCGCTCACCCGGCTCGGCATCGGAAAAGATGTACGGCGACTTGAGCAGGTCGAGCAGGTCCTGATAGTAAAAATCACTCTGCAGCGCATCCAGCCAGCGCATCAGCACGGTGCTGACCGCCATGGTGGAGAGGGTCCAGCCGGTTTCGTCGCGCACCTGCACCTGGGCGCGCTCCAGCAGGGCGCGCACGCGGCGTGCGGCGAGGCGGTCCTGCGCGACGATGGCGATGCTGTTCTTGCCCGCCAGCAGCCAGCGCCGTACCTGCACCTCGGCGGCACGCGCTTCCTGCTCCAGGCCGTGCGCGGCAAACAGGCGCACACGCGGCCCCAGTGCGCTGCGCGGGAAGTGCTCACGCAACTGCGTCGCCTGTTCGCGCAGGTGCAAGGTTGAAGCGTGAACATCTTCCGCACCTTCAACTCTCCCCCATGCTGCATGCACCACGGCACAGGCCGGCTCGCTTGCAGCCATGTCGCGCAAATCGAAAACGCTGACTGGAGCGCGCTCGCCATAGGCCTGCAGGAAGCGCATTTCCGGGCGCGCCAGGTCGGAGGCGAGCAGCACATACAGCGGCGCTTCTGCCTGCTGCGCCAGGTGCGCCAAACGCTGCTGCATGGCGCGCGCGGCATCCAGCTCACCGCTGGCGCTCATCGCGTACCACAGCTCGTGCACCACGCGCGCTTCAAACTGCATGGCGCTGTTGCGCCTGGCCTGATAGGCGCGCTCCAGCTGCGCGAGAAAGTCTTCTTCGCTTTGCGGCAGGGGTACGTGGTAGCGGGTGAGCTCGTCGAGCAGGTCGAGCAACTCGGCGGCGATGCCCCACAGGTCGGCATCGGGAAACCAGTTGCGCGCACGCAGGGCCTGGTACAGGGTGGTGGCGCGGCAGGTGTCGGGAGTGATGCTTTGCGCAAGCGGAACCGACTGCGCCCAGTCGTTGAGGGTGACCAGCTGCGGCAGCAGCAACGCCGGCAGGCCGGCGCCACGCGCCAGATGTTGCGCCAGCGGCTGCGCCACGTGGTAGTTGGGCAGCAGCACCGTTACCCGGCGCAGGTCGGGCAGCTCGTGCGCGTGCCGCGCCAGAATGGCGGCAGCGACCTGCTCAAAAAAAACAGCGGCCGCCGTGTGCGTGCCGCCGCTCTCAGTCTGTCTCATCGTGCGAATTTATAACCTGGAACAAGTCAATCCGCAGATTGCGCAGATTTCACAGATTACCCATGTGGCACCCATGAGCCTTGGTTCAGCAAAACCACGCAATGGCTCAGCATGGTTTTGCTGAAGTGATTTTGCTGTATCTGCGTTAATCTTTGTCATCTGCGGATAAACAGGTTTTGCAGGATTAACGTTTCAACAAGTGCATCTTGTCCTTGACCGCCTTCCACTCGTCCGCATCGGCGGGCGCGTCCTTCTTGCGCACGATCAGCGGCCACTGCCTGGTCAGTTCTGCATTCAGCGCTGTGAACTGTTTTTGTCCTTCCGGCAAGTCATCCTCGGCAAAAATGGCCTCGGCCGGGCACTCGGCCACGCACAGGGTGCAGTCTATGCACTCGTCCGGATCTATCACCAGAAAATTCGGGCCCTCGTGAAAACAATCCACCGGGCACACGTCGACGCAGTCGGTGTATTTGCAGCAGATACAGGCTTCGGTTACAACATAGGTCATCACTCACTCCCGGCATAACAATGGGGTGAATTCTAACAGAATGCACCTGTTGCGCAGGCGCGCACCGCCAATATTATGCCCGGGCAGGTAACCACGAAAAGGGTAAGGACTTGTTCTCCAACTAGATCAAATAGCGATGGCGGCGCATGTGTGACTGCAGGTTGGCAAGGCTGTTCATCTCGGTTTCGGCCACGCGCGGCGATAGTGCATTTCTCTTGGAACGCTTGGCGGAGCGGCGCAACAAGCCGGAAAACTGCGCCTCGGGTTGCGGCTTGCTGAAATAGTATCCCTGGCAATAATCACAACCGTTCTGTATCAGTATCTCCACCTGCGCCCTGGTTTCCACGCCCTCGGCAATGACATTCATGTGCAGGTTGTGCGCCATGGCAATGATGGTCTGCACGATGGCCACATCGTCCGGATTTTTTTCCAGATCAGAGACAAACGAGCGATCTATTTTGAGCGTGTCTATCGCCATGCGGCGCAAGTAGGACAGGCTGGAATAACCGGTGCCAAAATCATCCAGCGCCACATTGAAACCCAGGCTTTTGCATGCGGCCAGCACGCCTTCCACCTCGTGCGGCTGCATCAGCACGCCTTCGGTCAGCTCCAGCTCCATCATGGCGGGGTGCGCCCTGGTATCGCGGATAATCTTGGCCAGTAGCGCCGGCAAGTCGCCATACAGGAGCTGGCGTGCCGACACGTTGACACTGACAGGCAAGGTCAGCAGCCCCTCATCAGACCAGATGCGGCTCTGGCGGCAGGCGCAATACAACACCCATTCCCCTATGGCGTTGATCATGCCGCTTTCTTCCGCAATGGGGATGAATTTGGCCGGAGATATCAAGCCCAGTTCGGGATGATTCCAGCGTATCAAGGCCTCGGCCCCCACCAGCGTGCCCTCGCGCATATTCACCTTGGGCTGGTAATACAGGTCAAACTCGCCCCTTTCCAGCGCCTTGTGCAGATTGTTCTCCACGGTCAGGCGCTCCAGCGTGCGCTCATTCATCTCCTCGGTGTAAAAGCGATAACTTGCGCGGCCCGTATCCTTGGTGTGATACATGGCGGCATCGGCATGTTGCATCAGGATGACAAAATCCTGCCCGTCTTCAGGATAAATGCTGATGCCTATGCTGGGGGTGCTGTGCAGTTCTGCGGCATTCACCAGATATGATGACGACAGTGACTCGATTATTTTTTGCGCCACGACTGCCGCTTCGCTGGCTTCATGCATATTGGCTAGCATGATCACGAATTCATCGCCGCCGATACGGGCAATGGTATCTTGTTCCCGGATACAGCCCTTCAGCCGCTCCCCTGCAAGCATCAGGATTTTGTCGCCAGTTTCATGCCCGAGGGTGTCATTGATCACCTTGAAGTGATCCAGATCAACCAGCAGCAGCGCCAGCCGGTTATCGTTGCGATGCGAACTGCTGATGGCCTTTTCCACTCTGTCCTGCAACAGGCGGCGATTGGGCAGGCCGGTCAGGTGGTCGTGGTAAACCAGCTGTGAAATTTGCCGCTGCGTATTCTTCTGCTCGGTAATGTCCCTGAATACCATGACCACGCCATTGATTTGTCCGCGCTCATCCCTAACTGGAGCGGCCGAATCTTCAATCGCCAGTTCACGCCCATCGTGGGCAAGCAGGATCATGTTGCCATCCTGGGAAACCATCCGCCCTTCACGCAGCGCCAAAGCAACCGGATCCAGCACATGCTCCCTGGATTTTGCATTGACCAGATGGAACACTTCCGCCAAATCCTTTCCCTGAGCACCCTGCTGCGTCCACCCCATCAGCTTCTGTGCAGGCGGATTAAGGTACTCCACCCTTCCCCTGGCGTCAGTCACCACGACTGCATCACCAATCGATTGAAGTATCACGTGCGAACGTTGATATGTACTGGAGATGCGGTTCAGCAGGCGATGTACAAAATAAAAACCTATCATGGCAATGACAGGCAGCAATACATATTTCCATCTCAACACTTGCGACAGCAATGCACTGCTGCTCACCTGCCCCGCCAGCAACTGCTGCGCCCCCTGTTCTGCAGAATTCCCGATGTCCCCTGCCAGCTGGCTTATATCCAGCTCACTGAACAAAACCACCAGCAGCATGGCGCTGCAAACAATGACCAGAAACCAGCGTATGCGCTGGGAGTATTGAACTGTCATATCCAATCTGTTTTCTATCATTGCAGCCTCCTGGAACATGGTTCAGCGGTGCAAGCAGCGTAAAAAAGATTTACTGCGGTGTGGTGCCGGACTCCCCGTTGCGTGTAGTGTCGCCCCTGCCCAGGCTGAACAATGCTTCAGCCAGAAAATGTTTGTCGACGCCATAAAACCGGACAAAGCCAAGGCCGATATGAAACTTGCCGTGATCCGCCAGAAATACCGGCTTGCGCATGTTGCACTCGATTCCGGTGATGACTTTTCTTACCCTGCCGAAGGGCAGCGGGGTTTCCAGCAGAATCACCAGCTGCTCTTCCGTAAAAATGTCCGTATCGGAGTAAATTCCCGCCCCGCCCAGTGAAATATCATGAATGCGATCGCGATATATCTCCTGTGCCGCACCGGATTTGTTCATGATCGAGGCTTTCCAGTCCACCTCATAGCGCGTGTGCCCACGCCTGTCGTTTTTTCCTGCCCCTGTATCCATGCGACCTCCCGCCCCAATACCCGTAACATCAGAAGGTCTATTACCTGTTTTTCCCAGCTGGAGTAGACTATTTCCAATTCTGGCAGTATTTATAGCGTTAAGCTGTGTGCCCTGATAGCTATCCGTTCAGCTAGGTGGGCATACGCAACGGGCGATGCAGCCATTCATGAATATCTCCACAGCATATTTCATGAATGATGCCTATAATTGCCACTGGGGACAGTTCATGAAATCTATCGAGCGCTTTGCTGAGTTACTTACATGCCCATCGGAAGATGAGTGGCGTGACCTGATGCTGCGCCTGGGTGAAGACCTGGGTTACGGCCAGATGCTGTTTGCCGTCATTCCCAATCCCCAGGCTGCGCTGGAAAAGGACAATGCCTTCCTGTGCAGCAGCTATTCACCCGAATGGCTGGGCTGGTACAGTACAAACAAGCTGGAATACATCGACCCGGTGGTATTGCACTGCGCCCAGAGAACCACTCCCCTGATCTGGTCCCCTGAAATTTTTTCCACCAAGCCGCAGCAATACATGTATGAGGAAGCCAGCAGCCATGGCTTGCGCGCCGGTATCAGCCTGCCCATGCATGGCGCCAACGGTGAAAAAGGCCTGCTGAGTTTTGTGAACGACAGCGCGCCAGGCAAACGCTTTCAGCGGGAAGTAGTCCGCTATTTGCCCGACCTGTTGATGATGCGCGATTTTGCGCTGGATGCCGCCACGCAATTCATGCACTCTGCGCCCAACAACAAGGAAATACCCGCACTGACCCAGCGTGAGCTGGAGTGCCTGAAGTGGAGCGCGGCCGGGAAATCTTCATGGGAGATAGGGCAGATATTGCGCTGCTCGGAAGCCGTGGTGAATTTCCACATCGGCAATGTACGCCGCAAGTTTGACGTCACCTCGCGCCGCCATGCTGTGGCCAAGGCCATTCAGCTCGGCCTTATCAGATCCATCTGACAATTCAGGCTGGCGCTTGCCAGCCTGATTCCTTGTTAGTGATGGGCCAGTTTCAGGTCCACATCGCTAATCACACCGTTCAAATAAAGATTCAATAAAATCGAGACTGGCGCCGGTATCTCCAGCCCCATCTCAAAGCGGCTGCCGCGCGACTGGGTAACCCCGAACCTCGACCAGAATCGAGTCTGGCTCTCCTGCACGCCCTTGCGATATTCACGGATTTTTTCTGAGCTCATGGTGCCTCCTGCATTGTTGGTTGAGTGATTCTGCCGTTGCTGCCAACTATCATTTCCATGCCCTGTGCGAACTGTCATTGATAGCGCGGCGTCTCCGGTAGACGGCCCGAATTTTGCCTAAAGTTGCATATGAACCGCACCTATCTGTTCGGATAGTTATGCGTTTTATCCAATTGGCATACTTTGTATGCGTCTTGGGTAGAACAATAACCATACGGAGGAGCCACCATGTCACCATTTATTCAGATTGGAGCACGTCGCGAATTTCAGAGTTTGGAACTGTGGGAGATGTACCGTCTGCGCGCCAAGATATTCAAGGAGCGCATGGGATGGGATATTCCGGTTCTCAGCGGCATGGAGATAGACGGCTACGATGCGCTTGACCCGCATTACCTGCTGATCAAGGACAACAACAGCGTGCGCGGTTGCTGGCGGCTATTGCCTACCGAAGGACCCTATATGCTGCGCGACACCTTTCCGCAGCTGCTGAACGGCCGCATGGCCCCCTGCGACGCCAGAGTATGGGAACTCAGCCGCTTCGCCATCGACAACGAGGGAGAACAGGGATTTGGTTTCACCAACCTGGCATTGGACACCATGCGCAGCCTGTTCCAGTTTGGCATGAACAAGGGCATAGACCTTTATGTAACCGTGACCACAACCGCTATTGAACGCATGATGCGCCGTGCCGGCATCGTGATAGAGCGCTTTGGCCCGCCCATGCAAATCGGCGTGGAAAAAACCGTGGCGCTGGCAATTTTCAACAATGAAGAAACGCGTGAAGCGCTGTTTGGAAAATATCAGCAGGCAGCCTGATATTTATGGTGTGTGGCTAGCGCCTGGTTTTCAAGCCCTGCACCCAATGACCGTACACATGTGCCGCCAGTTGATGCAGAGCTGGCAGGTGCTGCCCCATTTGCTCCTGCATCAGCCCTGCGGTTTGCACTGCCGGACTGGCGGTAGCCGAGGCAATTTCATCCGCCCCAACCCTGCACCAGTCACGAATCATGCTTTCGGTCATTTCAATATGACATTGAAACCCCAGGTGCTTACCCAAGCTGTAGGCCTGGTTGCTGCAGTACTGGCTGGATAACAGAAGTTTGGCCCCCGGTGGCAAACTGAAAGTTTCGCCGTGCCAATGGAATGAAGTGAATTTTCTGGTGTTGCCAAACCAGGTGCGCGTCTCTGCATCATCGGCAACACTCACCTCGCCCCAGCCGATT
>JAHFQY010000019.1:2385-45384 GCA_023259065.1 Nitrosomonadales bacterium | reverse complement strand
GAGCTGCTGGAAGAATTGCTCACCGAGTACGACGGCACGCTGTTCCTGGTGAGCCATGACCGCGCCTTTCTCGATAATGTGGTAACCCAGGTGATCGCCTTCGAGGGCGATGGCAAACTGAAGGAATATGTGGGCGGCTATGAAGACTGGGTGCGCGTGCAGAAATTTCAGGCTGCGAAAGGCGGCAGCAATGCGCCTGCAGCAGCCAAGGCTGCACCCAAGAGCGAGCCGGTCAAAGCGAAGCCTGCCAGCAAGCTCAGCTTCAAGGAGGCGCGCGAGCTGGAAGAGATACAGGCCAAGATAGACGAGCTGGAGCGTGAGCAGGCCGAAGTGGGAGCGATACTGGCGGCGGGGAAGATGTATAGAGATGACCCCAAACAGGCACAGAAGCTGCAAACTCGCGCCACTGCCATCGAAGCTGAGTTGCTGGGCCTGATGACTCGCTGGGAAGAGCTGGAAAGCCGCAAGGGCTGATTCTTGGTGTTGCTGGTTGACAGCAGGCGCAGGGAGAGGAAAATCGGGCAGGTCGCATCTGGAATTCAAGACTCCTGTAGGAGCACGCCATGCGTGCGAATCGCGGCTAGAAGCCGCTCCTACTAATGATGTCCGGGCAGTAATTATTTCGGTTGATTCTATCGTGAGGGGACGAAAATGAAGAAAATCTGGCTGAATGTTGTGGCGTTATCTGCAAGCACGCTTGCCTTTTCTGTTGCTGCGGCACCGGGGGAGTGGTGGGAAATCACTGCCAAAATGGAAATGCCGGGAATGCCGTTTGCCATGCCCGGGCAAACCAGCAAAGTGTGCCTGGGCAAAGGCGCTGAAAGCGACCCGCGCCAAACTCAAGGCAAGGACAGCAACTGCAAGATGACCGATGTCCAGCATTCCGGCAACACGGTCAAATACAAGGGCACTTGCGTCACCGATGGCGAGACCATGAACATGGTGGGCGAGACCACTCACGACGGCAGCAGCTTCAAGAGCAACATGAAAATGACCGGCAAATCGCATGGCGAGCCGGTCAACATGAGCATGACCAGCAGCGGCAAGCGTATTGGCGGAGCTTGCGATACCGAAGAGATGGGGCGCAAGGTCAAGGCGCAGCTGGATGAAGGCATGGCCAAGGCGTGCGATACCTCCAGATACAGTACTTCCAACTGGATCAATTCATCGCAAATGTTCCTGGGCGACAAGCCCACCTGTGCGGGCAAGAAAGAGGCACTGTGCAAGGTGGTGCGCAATGACGTGCCGAAAGATGTGCAGGCCTTCGAACAGCTCGTTCATCAGGAAGAAGCGGCAAGCTCGCCCTCGATAGCCAAGGCCTGTAACGTCAATATCGACAGCATGAGAAAGTCGCTGTGCAAGGCCAAGGCACGCAGCGGCCCCTTGCACTTCCTTGAGGCCAACTGCCCTGCAGAGGCCAAGACCTTCCGTGAGTTGCTGCGCAAGCGCGAGGAGTGCGAGGGTCGTGGCTTTACCTCTGGCGCCAAGATGAAGAAGTGCATGGGGGGTGACATGATCGAGGAAGAATCTGCCAGCTCTTCCAAATCAGGGAAGAAAGCCAAAGCGGATGACGACTCGGGCTCAAGCACCTCCGACACCGTGCTGGATGGAGCAAAGAAGCTGAAGGGTTTGTTCGGCTTCTGAGTTGAATAAAATGCGTGGGCTGATAATCGGGCTGCTGCTGGTGTGCAATATGGCACTGGCGCAGCCCGATCCCTTTCCCGGGGTGGCTGCGGCGTATCTGGTGCAGGTGAATGGCGAGCTGTTGTGGGAGAAGCAGGCCAACCGCCGGCTACCCCCAGCCAGCCTGACCAAGCTGATGACGGTGCTGCTGGTGCTGGACAGCTACAAGCCGCGCGCGGTGGTGGAGATCAGCCATCTTGCCACGCAGGAAAGCGGCACACGGTTGGGGATGAAAAACGGTGAGCGTTTTTATGTGGAAGACCTGCTGGGTGCGGCGCTGGTCAATTCCGACAACGATGCCTGCCATGCGCTGGCGGATTATGTGGCGGGTGACCAGGAACACTTTGTGCAACTGATGAACCGGCGTGCGCAGCAACTGGGCATGCTCAACACCCACTTCACCAACGCCTGCGGACATGATGGCGACAAGCACTATTCAACGGCGCATGATCTGGGCGTGCTGGCTAACGAAATCATCAAGAGCAAACTGGTGACTGAAATGGTGATCAGGGAATCGGCACAGATTTCTGCCATAGGCGGCACAGGCCGTTATCAGGTGGAAAATAAAAATGCGCTGATAGGCCGCTATCAGGGCGCGCTGGGCCTGAAGACAGGTTACACCCCCAAGGCAGGCAAATGTTTGATAGCCTATGCCGAAAGAAAGGGTGTGCGAGTATTGCTGGTGATGCTCAACGCACCCAATCGCTGGTGGGATGCGGTAGATATTCTGGATTTGGCGTTTGCGCAGGCGCGCAAGCCGTCTTGAGCAGGTTCCGACTTTGTAGAGAGGCTGGATCATGAGTAAAAAATCACTATTGATATTGGCAGCTGCACTGGGCAGCGCGATGCTTCCGGGATGTTCCACCCAGGACATGCTGCGTGTGGCTACCAACAAGGATCCCAAGCAGGCCATGAAATCCATGGCGAGCAACCGGGTCAACGCTTATAAATACAATCCGGAACTGGCACTGCATGACCTCAAGAAGGTGAAGGCGGAATTTGACTGGCTGATGGGCAAGCTGCAGAAGGAAAGCGGCGAGAAATGGGGCAAGTCTGAAGCGGCAACCCTGCCCGGCAAGACGCGCTACGTGAAGTACACCGAGGATTACAAAAACCGCACCGTGGTGGATTATGACAAGGGCACGATACTGGTTGAGCATCTGGAAGAGGCCGAGGTTAAAACCAGGCTGCGCAATGCCGTGGTGACTGCGCTGCTTACGCCCGATGATCCGGGTGCGGTGGATTTGTTCTCCGACAAGGAAATCGAGCTGAAGGGCAAACCCTATTTGCAGCAGCTGGTAGTCGACCAGAATGGCAACCCCATGAACACGCGCGAGGATGTGGAGCACTATGCCGATTACCTTGCGGGCAGCAAGACGCAGACCAGGCAGATAGACGTGAACGGCGTGAGCAAGACGGTGGTGTATATCAGCTTTGCCATGGTGAATAACCATATCGACAAGCGTGCGCTGCAATATGCCGCAACGGTGCGCAAAAATTCAGAAACAACCCAGGTCAGCCGCAGCCTGATTTTTGCCATCATCAAGATCGAAAGCTCGTTCAATCCCTATGCGGTTTCCAGCGCACCGGCCTACGGCATGATGCAGCTGGTGCCCAGCAGCGGCGGGCGCGAAGCCTATCGCAAGGCCAAGGGGCTGGATGAGTCGCCCACCAAGGAATACCTGTTCGATGCGGAAAACAACATCGAGCTGGGGGCGACCTATCTTGGTGTGCTGCTGAACGACAGCCCGCTGCGCCAGATCGACAATCCCGTGTCGCGCGAATACTGCGCGATTGCGGCTTACAACACCGGCCCCAGCAATGTGTTCAAGGCCTTCAGCGCCAACCCGGCCAAGACCAGGCAGGCAGATGCCATCGACAAGATCAACGCCATGCGGCCGGATGAAGTGTATGAAACCTTGCGCCTGCGTTTGCCATATACGGAAACGCGCGGCTACATCGTGAACGCCGTGGCCGCCAAGAAAATCTATGCGGTCATGTAACTGATGGCGGTGTGGAGCGTACAGCTGGGCCGCTCGCGCTGGTTTGCTGCACCCCTGTTGCTGTTCGCCGTCTGCCTTGCCTATGCCAATGCGCTGTGGGGCGTATTCCAGTTTGACGACTACAACGTCATCGTCAACAACCCGCGCATACACTCCTGGGCAGCATGGTGGGCGGATACCGGTCATGGCATACGCCCCCTGTTGAAGTTCACCTACACCCTGGACTGGACGCTGGGCCTGGGCGCTCCCGGCTTTCATCTCACCAACATATTTATTCACCTGTGCAACGTCTACCTGGTGTGGGCGCTGTCCCGCCGTTTTGTTGCCCATCATGCGCAGTTGCAAACACAGGCTGCACTGCCGTGGCTGGCCGCCTTGTTGTTTGCCGTGCATCCCATCCATACTGAAGCCGTGACCTACATCTGCGGCCGCTCCAGCGCATTGATGACGCTGCTCTACCTGGCAGGCTTGCTGGCTTATGTGGCGGGCAGGGCGCAGGGCAATCGATGGTTTTTGCATGCAGTGGCCCCCTTGTGCATGCTGCTGGCGCTGGCCGTGAAAGAGACTGCGGTGACCTTCCCGCTGGCCTTGCTGCTGTGGGAGCTATACAACGGCGGCAGCCTGAAAACGGCATTGCGTCAGCAGTGGAGCAGCTGGCTGTTGCTGCTGCTTGCTGCAATATTTTTCCTGCTGCATGGCGCTTACCAATCACAAATGGAAACCAGCGCCGGGCTCAATAGCCTGCAGGGAAACCTGGCAACGCAGGTATTGGCCTTCAGCTATCTGCTGCGGCAATGGCTGTTGCCGCTGTGGCTGAATATCGACCCCGACCTGCGCGTGGTGCATGACTTTAGCGGCCTGCTGCCGCAGGTGATGGTGTTGGCCGCCATATTTATCCTGATGCTGTTGCCCCTGCGCCGCCGCCCCTGGATAAGCTTTGCACTGGCCTGGGCCATGCTGCAACTGCTGCCCCTGTATCTGTTGCTGCCGCGCCTGGATGTGGCCAACGAGCGCCAGATGTATTTGCTGGGCTGGCCGCTGGCATTGGCGCTGCTGGCCGAGCTGTCGCTATGGCTCAGGCACAGGATGTTTATAACGGCAGCCGCGCTGTTGCTGCTGGTACTAACCAGCTTAACCGTCATGCGCAATCAGGATTACCGTAGTGAAGTCGCCTTGTGGCAAGCAACGGTTAAACTCTCCCCTGACAAAGCCAGGGCGCACAACAACCTGGGCTATGCCTATATGCTGGCCGGCAGGGCAGGAGCGGCGCGCGCGGAGTTTGTCACTGCGCTGCAGCTAGACCCTGAGTATTATCAGGCGCGCTTCAATCTGCTGCGGCTGGAGCAGGAGGCGAGGTGAGAGTCGATATTTCCAGGGGGCTGAGAATGTGTCAGAAAAATCGATCAGGTTTTACATTTGAAATGGTCGGGATGTGAAATGTAAGGCCCCTATCCCCAACGTGGGGATGAGTGTTGCAAAGAGCGGCCAGAGTAATCTGGCCGCTCTTTTTGTGTCCGCGTCAGGGTAGCTTGAGCTTGAGCTGCAGGGCAAACACCGAGCGTTCCACCAGCACCGGGGTGGGGAAAGTGACGGTGACCAGGTTCAGCCCCCAGACGCTGTTTTCATAGCTCAGCATGGGCACGGCCACCGGGACGAAGGAGTCGCCCTCGTAGCCGCTGGCAAGACCGAATGCGAGGCCGAACTTGAAGGTGCCAAAATCGGTCGCGCTCTGCAGTGGTTGCCACAGGTCGAGCAGGTAGTCGGTGTTGCGGTCGTAGGAGTTGTTGTAGAAACCCAGCGCCAGGGTGTGCTGGTCGTTGAGCTGGTGCTCGTAGCCCAGGCCGGGATTCACCTCGTTGTAACCGGTGCTGCCGCCGTGATTGGTGGCATGCCAGGAGGCGGCAGTGGTCACCAGCGCATCGGCGCTTGCCACGGGTGCTGTGCCGCAGAGCAGGGCGGCTAGCAGTGCGCGGTGCAGGGGCTTAGCCGCCATGCGCCGTATCCTGATGGCCGAGGGTGATCAGGGTGATCTCGGGCGGGGCGAACAGGCGTAGCGGCGGACCCCAGGTGCCGGTGCCTCGGCTCACGTATAGCCACTGCTCATGCCCCAGCGCAGTGAGGCCGCAGTCGATGTGATAAGCCATGCGGGTGAACAGGCCGAACGGAAAAATCTGCCCGCCGTGGATGTGGCCGGAGAGCTGCAGGTCAAAGCGGGTGCCGATGTCATCCACCGGCTGGTGCTTGAGCAGCACGACGAAGGCGTTGGGCGGCATGGCAGCGACGGCGGCACGCGCATTCAGTTGCACTTCCTGCCCGCGCGCTTGGCCGGCAGGGTCGTCCACACCGGCGATGACGATGCCGGCGGTGCTGACGGCCTGGCCGCGCAGCACGGTGAAACCGGCGCTGCGCAGGAAGCTCAGCGAGTGCTCCAGCCCGGCGAAATATTCGTGGTTACCGAGCACGGCATAAGCGCCGTGCGGCGGCTGCAGCGCACGCAGCTGTTGCGCCAGGCGCTCGAAATCGTCACCCTGTCCATCCACGATGTCGCCGGTGGCGACGATGATGTCGGGCTGCAGTTCGCGCAGGCGGTCGATGACGTTGGCGAGGAAGCGCTCGCCCAGCATGGCGCCGAGGTGGACGTCGGAAATCTGCGCGATGCGCACCTGGCTGCCGGCCGGTAGTTTGCTGCTGCCCAGGTGCACTTGCTCGATGCGGATCTGCCGCGCGTCATACAGCCCATACAACAGCAGTGCCGCTGCCAGCAGCCAGGTTGCCTGCAGGCTGGCCAGCGGACTGGCCGGCCAAGGCTGTCCGAGCAATGACAGCAACAGGCGCACCAGGTCAAACAGCAAGGCAGTGCTGCAGAACAGGAACAGCGCCCCCATCCACAGGTAGACGATCCAAGATGTCAGCGCAGTCAGGCCGTGCCAGTTGAGCCGCGACAGCCACCACAGGATGAACGGCGACAGGGTCAGCAGCAGGCCGAGCAGCAGCAGGGCCAGGCCCAGCGCGGTGGAATGCGGCAGCACCTGCCACACCTTGCCCAGGGCATACAGGTGCATGGCGCCATAGATCAGCAGGACGATACTCAGGAAGATGGCCATGATGGATGCTTGCTTGCGCTTGTATCGAATGAATTCATTCTACCTTGGCGGCCGTTTCCTGATCATCATCAAAAGGCTGGAGCCGCGTTTGCAACAGCAGGTCGTCGTAAAGCGATAGTCTCAAGGTATCATAAGCGCGATTCAAATATAATCATCCTCGATACCTGACCATAGAGGTGATGCCTTGAGCGCGATCCATTCTTCCCAGTTGTCTTTCTTTGCCGCACATGCCCCGTTTGACCGCATGGAACCCGCGCACCTGTTGTGGATGCTGGAGCGCATGAGCCTGGCTTATTACGCAGCGGGTGAGGTGATCATTTCTCCCGAGCAGGGAGCGGTGGAGCGCTTTCTGGTGATCAAGCAGGGCACGGTGCAGGGTGAGCAGAATGTGGCGCAGGGGGGAGATGCGGATGCCTGGCTGGAACTGGTCGAGGGCGAGTGCTTTCCGCTGGGGGCGTTGCTGGCGAGCCGGCCGGTTGCCGGTGTTTACCGTGCCGGCAGCGACACTTTCTGTTACGAGCTGGCAGCCGCCGATTTCAACGGCCTGCTGGGCTTGAGCACGGCCTTCCGTGATTTTTGCACCCGCCGCATTGCCAATCTGCTCGAACATTCCAAGCAACTGATACAGGCGCAGTACAGCCAGTCGAGTGCGGAGCAGCAATCCCTGAATAGCCCGTTGTCCGCGATTATTTCCCGCATGCCTGTCAGCTGCGCGCCTGAGACCAGCGTGCGCCATGCGCTGGAACTCATGTACGAGGCCAAAGTGGGTTCCATCGTTGCGGTGGACGGAGAGCAGCGCCCACTGGGCATCCTGACGCTGCATGATGTGCTGGAGCGCATTGTGCTGCCGCAGATAGACCTGGAGCAGGCGGTGATAGGGATCATGTCCAGGCAGTTGACTACACTGCAGCCGCAGGCGCTGGCGCATGAGGCTGCACTGGTGATGGCAAGGCACGGTTTTCGCCATGTGCTGATCGTGGAGAATGAGCGCCTGGTCGGGCTGGTTTCGGAAAAAGACCTGTTTGCCTTGCAGCGGGTGGGGTTGCGCCAGATCGGCTCCAGCATCCGCGAAGCCACCACTGTTGAAGTGTTGCAGGGTGCCGCTGCCGACATTCGCCGCATGGCGCACAGCATGATGGCGCAGGGTGTGGCGCCGGAGCAGTTGACGCAGTTCATCTCCACCTTCAACGACATGATCACGGTGCGCGTGATCGAGCTGGAGTGTGCGGCAAGCGGCTTGTGCGATGCATTGCAGCAGGCGGGTTTGTGCTGGATTGCGCTGGGTTCGGAGGGACGTTTCGAGCAGACGCTGAATACCGACCAGGACAATGCGCTGATTTTTACCGTGCCCGATGGCATGACGGCAGAGGAGGTGCGGGTGCAGTTGTTGCCGGTGGCCAGGCGCATCAATGTTGCGCTCGATTTGTGCGGTTTCCCCCTGTGCAAGGGCGAGATCATGGCTTCCAATCCGCAATGGTGCCTGTCCCTGGATGAGTGGAAGCAGTCGTTCTCCAGCTGGATCATGCACGGTGCGCCAGAGGCCCTGCTGCATGCTTCCATCTTCTTTGATTTCCGTGCGCTCTACGGTGCGCAGAACCTGGCTGAAGATTTGCGTACCTGGCTGGCCCGCATTGCCAGGGATAACCAGAAATTCCTGCATCAGATGGCCGAGAATGCCCTGCGCAATCGCCCGCCACTGGGGGTGATGCGCGATTTCGTGGTGGGCAAGGAGCGCACGCTGGATCTCAAGCTGAACGGCATCACGCCCTTTGTGGATGCGGCGCGCATTTTCAGCCTGGCTGCGGGTGTCACGCATACCAGCACGATACAGCGCTTGCGCTTGAGCGCGCCCAGGCTGAACATCAATGCCGGCGAGCTCGAGGCCTGGATCGATGCATTATTGTTCATACAGGTGCTGCGCTTGCGCCACCATGATGCGCTGAGCGAACAGGGGCGTGGCGATGCTGCGCTGGACAACCTGATAGACCCCGAGCGTTTGCACGAGCTGGACAGACGCATCCTGAAAGAAGCCTTCCGCCAGGCGCGCAAACTGCAAAGCCGCCTTTCCATGGATTACGGGCTGTGATTTCCAGATTGCTCTCCTGGCTAAGGCCTGCTGCCCCGGCGTTGTTGCCGGGGCATGCCGCGCGGCTGGCCGCCTTGCGCAAAGGCATCACGCCGGATCGCGATGCCGACCTGGAACAGGGCCGCATCGTGGTGGTGGATGTCGAATCCACCGGCCTTAGCCTGGCGAACGATCACCTGATTGCCATAGGTGCAGTCGCCATGCAGGGCGGGCGCATTGTGCTGGCGGACAGTTTTGAAATAGTGCTGCGCCAGGATGTGGCGAGCGGCAAGGACAATATCCTGGTGCACGGCATCGGTGGCAGCGCGCAGCGTGAAGGTGTGGCGCCGGAGGATGCGCTGCTGGATTTTCTGCAATATCTGGATGGTGCGCCGCTCTTGGCTTACCACGTATCATTTGACGCGACCATGTTGCGCAAGGCGTACAAAAAATATCTCGGCCTTGATTTCCGGCATGCCTGGGCCGACCTGGCCTATGTGATGCCGGCATTGTTTCCGGCGCCGGTGCGCAGATGCCATGCGCTGGACGACTGGCTGAAGCTGTTCCATGTCGACAATGATGCGCGCCACAATGCCCTGGCTGATGCACTGGCAACGGCGCAACTCGGCTTGATGGCCTTGCGCGCTGCGCGGGCGCAGAAACTGGCCAGGTTCCGCCAGTTGCAGGAGATCGAGAAGGGGCAGCGCTGGCTGGGGGCCGCAGGTTAAGCGCGGCCTCGTCAGTAATGGTGCGGGAAGCGGATGCTGATAGCGGTGCCGCTGCCATCGTTGCCTTCCCCCAGCGTGATCTCCGCGCCATGACGTTTGGCCACCTCGGCCACGATGGCCAGCCCCAGCCCGCTGCCACTCTGGTTGTTGCCGAGGATGCGGTAGAAGCGCTCGAATACGCGAGTGCGGTATTGCTTTTCTATGCCCGGGCCATTGTCCTGCACTTGCAAGGTGACGGCCCGCTCTTCATTGGCCACGCTGACCGTAATGTGCCCGCCCGCATGCGTGTAGCGGATGGCGTTGTCTATCAGGTTGCACAGCATTTCGCCCAGGCTGTCGGCGTCACCGAGCACGGGTGCCTGAGTGTCGCCCTCGAACCCGATGTCGATGTTTTTTTCCAGCGCCTGCAGCACGCAATTGGTGGTGCGCTCACGGGCGATCCGGTGCAGGTCTACCGTGGTAAAGGCGTTGACTCCCTGGCCGCCGGGTTCGTTGCGCGCCAGCATCAGCAGCTGGTTGACCAAGTGGGTGGCATGGCGGGCGCTGGTGAGCACATGCTGCAGGATGCGCTGCTTGTGCTCGGGGTCCTCTTCGCGCAGGGCCAGCTCCACCTGGGTTTTAAGTCCCGCCAGCGGGGTGCGCAACTGGTGGGCGGCATCGGCGACAAAGCGTTTCTGTGCCGCCATCACCTGTTTTAATCGTTCCAGCAGGTCATTCACCGCATCTATCAAGGGGCGCACTTCCGCCGGCGCCCTGTTGCCATCCAGTTGGCTCAGGTCGTCACGCCTCCTTGTTGCCACCTCGAGGCGCAGGCGTTCAAGCGGCGACAGTCCCTGCTTCAGTCCGTACCACACGGCGCCCACCGCAATCAGGATCAGCAGCAGTTGCGGGATGAGGATGTTGGCCAGTATTCCGCGCGTGAGAGCCTGGCGCTGTTGGGTGGTTTCTGAAACATGCAACTGCAGAACCTTGCCGTTGACGGGGGACTGGTACACCAGGCTGACCATGCGCGTCTTTTGCCCCTCGCGTTCACCGTTGCTGAACAGGGGGCCGTTCTTGCCGCGACGGTAGGACAGCGGGCGCGAGATGCTGGCGTTGCCCGCCAGCTTGCGGCCTTCGCTGTCACTGACGGTATAAACAATCCGGTCCGGCATGCTTGGGTCGGAGCCGTCAGGAAGTTGCGGGATGACTTCCAGCCGTTCATGGATGCTTCCCAGTTTCAGATCTTCCGCCACTGCCCTGGCACGGTGCAGCAGCACCAGGTCGTAAGGTTCGTTGGCGTAGTTGAGGGTGGCGAAATAGCCGACTATGGTGCTGATCAGCCATAGCACATACAGCGAGGTCAGCAGCCTGTGCATCAGGTGGCTGCGCAGCGAGGGGGTGTGTTCTTTCATGATGGTTGTTCCGGTTGGCTCATGAGTGGATGTTCTGCACAGCTGATGGCACGATGTGAACACATGCATATGCCAGTTGCCATGGGCGAAGCGTGATCCGCCATCAATGTCAGGCGGGCAGCTTGTCGATGATGTAGCCCAGCCCACGGATGGTGCGGATGGTCACGCCGGCGGGGGAGATTTTCTTGCGCAAACGGTGGATGTAGACCTCGATGGCGTTGCTGCTGGCCTCTTCCGAATAGCTGTACAGGCGCTCCAGCAGTTGTTCCTTGCTGACCACCCAGCCGGAGCGCAGCATCAGGGCTTCCAGCAGGTTCAGCTCGCGCGTGGTCAGCTCCAGCGGCTGGCTGTCGATGGAGGCGCGCCTGCCCACGCTGTCGAAGCTCAACGCACCGCAACTCAGCAGCGGGTTGCCGCCGCATTGCCCGCGCCGCAGCAGTGCGCGCACCCGCGCTTCCAGCTCCTGCAGGCTGAACGGCTTGATCAGGTAATCGTCGGCGCCCAGATCCAACCCCTTGACGCGGTCGCCCACGCTGTCGCGTGCCGTGAGCACGATGACGGGGACTTGCTGGTGGCGTTCGCGCAGGTTGCGCAGCACGGTAAAACCGTCCATGCGCGGCAGCTCGATGTCGAGAATGATGAGGTCATAGGGCTGCCCGCCCTTGAGGATGGTATCCGCCTCCAGGCCGGTGCCCACACGGTCCACCGCGTAACCGGATTGACTCATGGAGCGTGACAGTCCGTCAGCCAGCACTTCGTCATCTTCCGCAATCAGTATTCGCATATCTGCTGTAAGTTCCGCGTAAGGTTATGTCGGTAAGCTTGCCTGCGGACGGAGCTGCTAGCAGCGCCATACCACTCAGGGAATGTCGATTTTAATTGGCGGTGCGGCAAACGGCAATTGATCTCGTGTTCCGAATTGAATCGGGCCGGCTTGCGAATCAGGTGTGTTACAGGGAGGAGCCTGTAGTTGTTTCGCTTTCATGCTCAATAAAAACAGGGGAAAAAAATGCAGCTTACTGAGAAACATAAACAGTACTGGCAAAAAAATCTCCGGCTGACCGGCACATTGCTGGCGATCTGGTTTGTCGTCACTTTTGTCATCGGCTGGTTCGCAAGAGATCTGCAATCCATCAAGATTCTGGGTTTCCCGTTCTCATTCTATATGGGCGCGCAAGGTTCCCTGATCATCTATGTGCTTATCATCTGGTATTACGCCAGGGCGATGGGCAAGCTTGATCGTGAATACGACGTACACGAGGGGGACGAATAATGGCCGCGACGCAAAGCAACGCACAATTTTTTTCACAGCTTAAGCGCTACTACACTTTCTATACCGGCGGGTTTATTGCCTTCGTCATTTTTGTCGCCATCCTTGAGCAAATGGGGGTGCCGAACAAGGTGCTGGGCTATATGTTTCTCGGTGCGACCATCCTGCTGTACGCGGGTATCGGCATCATGTCCAAGACCGCCGATGTGTCCGAGTACTACGTGGCGGGACGCCGTGTACCGGCACTGTTCAATGGCATGGCGACAGGCGCTGACTGGATGTCTGCAGCCAGCTTTATCGGTATGGCAGGCACCCTGTATTTGAGCGGCTATGATGGCCTGGCCTTCGTGCTGGGATGGACCGGCGGCTACTGCCTGGTAGCCTTGCTGCTTGCACCGTACCTGCGCAAGTTTGGCCAGTTCACCATTCCCGATTTCCTGGGCGCGCGTTACGGCGGCAATATTCCGCGTTCCATCGGCGTGTTCGCCGCGATCCTGTGCTCGTTCACCTATGTGATCGCGCAGATCTACGGCGTGGGCCTGATCACCAGCCGCTTTACCGGCCTGGAGTTCAGTGTCGGTGTGTTTGTCGGTCTGGGCGGCATTCTGGTGTGCTCCTTCCTGGGCGGCATGCGCGCGGTTACCTGGACACAGGTTGCCCAGTACATCATCCTGATCGTGGCCTACATGATTCCGGTGGTGTGGCTGTCGGTGAAACACACCGGCAACCCGGTTCCGCAGGTCGCTTACGGCTATGTGCTGGAAAAGGTCACTGCGCGCGAGAAAGTGCTGAATGACCCGACCACACCGGACGGCGCCCGTGAAGCTGAAGTTCGCGCCATCTTCAAGCAGCGGCAGGAAGCTTCTGAAGCCAAGCTGGCAGCGCTGGCAGCAGGCGGTGATGCCTATCTGGCGGAAGAAAAGGCCAAGCTGGCAAAGGATGCGGCTGACCTGAAGGCCAAGCCTGAAGCGGATCCCAAGGCTGTGGCTGCGGCTGACAAAGCGCTTGCCGACTTCCCGGCGGACGCTGCTGCGGCAAAGGCGGCATGGAAAAAAGCAGCTGACGGTGCAAAAGCCAAGACTGCTCCCATCGCATCACATGCCGAGCCTTTTGCCGGCAAGGATGACGCAGCACGCGACAAGAAGCGCAAGAACTTCCTCGCTCTGGTGCTGTGCCTGATGGTGGGTACCGCCGCGCTGCCGCACATCCTGATGCGCTACTACACCACGCCATCGGTAAGCGAGGCGCGCAAGTCGGTGTTCTGGTCGCTGTTCTTCATCTTCCTGCTGTACTTCACTGCGCCCGCGCTGGCAGTGTTGGCCAAGTTTGATATCTACACCTTGCTGGTCGGGTCGAGCTTCTCCGAGCTGCCAAGTTGGGTATCGGCATGGGCATCGGTGGACAAGACGCTGATGAGCATTACCGACATCAACAAGGACGGCATCGTGCAACTGGCCGAGATCACCATCGGTGGCGACCTGATCGTGCTGGCAACGCCTGAAATTGCCGGCTTGCCCTATGTGATCACCGGTCTGGTGGCTGCGGGTGGTTTGGCTGCTGCGTTGTCCACTGCGGACGGCCTGCTGTTGACCATCGCCAATGCCTTGTCGCATGACGTGTATTACAAGATGATCGACCCGCATGCACCAACCACACGCCGCCTGGCAATCTCCAAGGGCCTGTTGCTGGTTGTTGCCTTGCTGGCGGCGTATGTGACTTCGCTGAAACCGGGTGACATCCTGTTCCTGGTGGGCGCGGCGTTCTCGCTGGCGGCTTCCGCTTTCTTCCCGGCCCTGGCGCTGGGTGTGTTCTGGAAGCGTGCCAACAAGATGGGCGCTATCCTCGGCATGGTGGGCGGTCTGGGTACCTGCATGTACTACATGTACATAACCTACCCGTTCTTCGGTGTGAACGCGCCGTTGTGGTGGGACATCAACCCGATCTCTGCGGGTATCTTCGGCATGCCGGTTGGCTTTGCCGGGGTGATTATCGGCAGCCTGCTGACAGCAGCGCCGTCCAAGGAGATACAGGAATTGGTGGACCATGTGCGCTATCCGAATCTGGAAGGCAACGCATGACAAGCATGGCAGCCTGAAGCATAAGGCTGTGAAGTAAAAAAGGAGGCCTGCGCAAGCAGGCCTCCTTTTTTTTGTTGCTGTTTGTATCCGGGGCAGGCGAGGATTTACTAAATCAGGTCATGCACCAGGTAACTCAAGTCCGATCTTTCTGTTTCATGGATCAGTTGGCGTGTCATGCGCGGATCGAAGCGGTTCAGTTGCAGGATGATTTCCTTGACGCGTTCCGGCTCGTGCAGGTGATGATGCGCCATGCCCAGAGCGTACCAGGCGTGCGGGTTCATCGGCTGCAGGGTGGCGGCTTCAAGCAGTGCGGCCGCTGCGGCGCGGTGGTCGCCCAAGGCAGCATGGCACATGCCCTTGCCATACCAGGCGCGATCAAACTTGGGCGAGAGCCTGAGTACGGTATCGAATGCTTGCAGGGCCTCCTGGTATTTTCCCAGCTTGTCGTAGACATAACCCAGATTGAAGTGGATGTCTGCATCACCGGGATCGATCTGTGTGGCCTGGAGGAAATGGGGCGCGGCAGCAGCGAAGTCGCCGCGCTTGGCATGAATGAAACCGATGCAGGCCGCTGCCCGGGCAAATTCGGGGGCGGCCTGCAAGGTTAGTTTGTAGCTGATGATGGCCGCTTCGTCCTTGTGCAGGGCCTGAAAGAGTTGCGCCCGCAAATAGTGTTGCCATTTGGCAAAATTCATCTGTTTCATTCCGGAGTGATGGTAGTGGCGGGCATTCTCCCGATAGTCTCCGTTACTTGCAAGCCGTTAAGCGATAACGTGTAAAATCGCCAACCCGACATTTAATCCATCCATCATGTTTTCTATTGAATTGTTTATCGTCAGCGCGCTCAAGGCGCTGGTTGAAATTGCCGGAATGGCCCTGCTTGCCCAAGGCGTGGTCGGCTTGTTTTCCGGCAAGTCACGACAAGATAATTTTGTTTATCGCTTGCTGCAGATTGTTACCTCCCCGGTGCTCAAGGCGGTGCGCAAGATTACGCCAAAAATCATTGCCGATAACCACATCGGACTGGTGAGCTTCTTCTTGCTGTTCTGGCTGTGGGTTGCGCTGATAGCAGCCAAGGCCTATGTGTGCGGTGCACAGCATTTGGCATGCGGCCCCAATTGAACTGATGGGTATCTGCATACCCTTGGAGAAAGCAGGGCAATCAGGCGCAAAACTTCTGGTGTGTTAGTCACGGGGCTCCTGGATTTTCCCTGTGCACGCCTTTCATTCCGCTGAAATCACAGTCTCTTTTGAGGGGAATGGCGATTTACGGTACAATTACGCCCCATGATTAAATACATCTTCATTACTGGCGGCGTCGTTTCCTCACTGGGTAAAGGCATAGCCGCCGCTTCCCTCGCTGCGATCCTTGAATCGCGCGGCCTCAAGGTAACAATGCTCAAGCTGGATCCTTACATCAACGTCGATCCGGGCACGATGAGCCCGTTTCAGCACGGTGAGGTGTTTGTGACCGAGGACGGGGCGGAAACCGACCTGGATCTGGGCCACTACGAGCGCTTTGTAACGGCCAAGATGCGCAAGTCGAACAACTTCACCACCGGGCAAATCTACGACAGCGTGATCCGCAAGGAGCGCCGTGGCGAATACCTGGGCAAGACGGTGCAGGTTATTCCGCACATTACCAATGAGATCCAGGCGTTTATCGAGCGCGGCGCGGGGGCATCATATGATGGTCACGCCGATGTGGCGATCGTGGAAATCGGCGGAACGGTCGGCGATATCGAATCCCTGCCTTTCCTCGAAGCCGCGCGCCAGATGGCGTTGCGCCTGGGGCGCCACAGCACGGCTTTTGTGCACCTGACGCTGGTGCCGTATATCGCCAGCGCGGGCGAATTGAAAACCAAGCCTACCCAGCACAGCGTGCAGAAGCTGCGCGAAATCGGTATTTTCCCGACCGCCTTGCTGTGCCGCGCCGATCGCCGCATACCCGATGATGAGCGCGCAAAGATTTCGCTGTTCTCCAATGTGCGTGAAGAAGCGGTTATTTCCGTGTGGGACGTGGACAGCATCTACAAGATTCCGCAAATCCTCAACGAGCAGGGGCTGGATCGCATCGTGTGCGAAGAGCTGGACATCAACCCCGGCCCGGCTGATCTGTCGGTGTGGAACAAGCTGGTGGACTCACTCGAGCATCCCAAGCACGAAGTGACGATATGCATGGTCGGCAAATATGTCGACCTGACCGAGTCCTACAAATCGCTGATCGAGGCGTTGCGCCATGCCGGCATCCACACCTCGACCCGCGTCAACATCGAATACATCGATTCGGAAGCGTTGGAAAGCACGGGCGCAGCCGAGTTGAAGCGCTTTGACGCCATCCTGGTGCCAGGCGGCTTTGGTGTGCGCGGCACCGAGGGCAAGATTGCAGCCATACGTTACGCGCGCGAAAACAAGACGCCTTATCTGGGCATCTGTCTGGGCATGCAGCTGGCGGTGATCGAATATGCGCGCCATGTGGCCGGCATGGCTGATGCGAACAGCACCGAATTCAACCTGGCTACCGAGCATCCGGTGGTGGCCTTGATTACCGAATGGCTGGATCGCGATGGGCGTGTGGCAACGCGCAGTGCGGATTCCGACCTGGGCGGCACCATGCGGCTGGGCTCGCAGCGCTGCCCGATCAAGGGCGACACGCTGGCAGCCAGCATTTACGGCAAGGACGTAAATGAGCGTCACCGCCACCGTTATGAAGTCAACAACCACTATGTGCCTGCACTGGAAAAAGCCGGCATGGTAATTTCCGCGCGCACCCCGAGCGAGTCATTGCCGGAAATGATGGAGCTGCCGCAAAGCATGCATCCGTGGTTTGTCGGCGTGCAGTTCCACCCTGAATTTACCTCCACACCGCGTGACGGTCATCCGCTGTTCAGTGCCTTTGTCCAGGCTGCCGTGGCGCACAAGGAGCAAGCATGAAGCTGTGCAACTTTAATGTAGGGCTGGACCAGCCCCTGTTCCTTATTGCCGGCCCCTGCGTGATCGAATCCGAGCAAATGGCGCTGGATACCGCCGGGCGCCTGAAGGAAATTTGCCTGGAGCTGGGCATTCCGTTTATCTATAAATCTTCGTATGACAAGGCCAATCGCAGCTCGGGCAAATCATTCCGTGGCTTTGGCATGGAAAAGGGGCTGCAGATACTGGAGAAGGTGAAAACCCAGATCGGCGTGCCGGTGCTGACCGATATCCACAGCATCGAGGAAATTGCACCGGTGGCGGCGGTGGTCGATGTGCTGCAGACGCCGGCCTTCCTGTGCCGCCAGACTGATTTCATCCACGCCGTGGCGCGCAGCGGCCGCCCGGTGAATATCAAGAAGGGCCAGTTCCTGTCGCCGTGGGACATGCAGAACGTGGTGGAGAAGGCGCGCGAGGCGAGTGGTGCGGACAACATCATGGTGTGCGAGCGCGGTGCGTCGTTTGGCTACAACAACCTGGTGTCGGACATGCGCTCGCTCGCCGTGATGCGCGGTACCGGCTGCCCGGTGGTGTTCGATGCCACGCACTCGGTGCAGCTGCCGGGCGGGCAGGGCACGGTGAGCGGAGGCCAGCGCGAGTTCGTGCCGGTGCTGGCGCGTGCGGCGGTGGCGGCCGGCGTGTCCGGCGTGTTTATGGAAACCCATCCCAATCCGGCGCAGGCGCTGTCGGACGGTCCCAACGCCTTCCCGCTGGGGCACCTGAAAGAATTGTTGCACACACTGAAGGTCATCGACTCGACAGTGAAGAAACAAGGTTTGATTGAAGAAAAAGTTAATTTGCGTAGTGTTTAGAAATTCTAGAAAGAGAAAGAGCGAGAGATGAGTGCAATTGTTGATGTAGTAGCGCGTGAAATTCTGGACTCCCGTGGGAATCCCACGGTTGAGGCCGATGTATTGCTGGAATCCGGCGTGATGGGGCGTGCCGCTGTGCCGTCCGGCGCCTCGACTGGCACCAAAGAGGCGATGGAGCTGCGCGATGGCGACAAACAGCGTTACCTGGGTAAGGGCGTGCTGAAAGCGGTTGAGTTTGTGAATACTGAAATCGCCGAACTGATTATCGGTCTGGATGCAGCCGAGCAGGCGTTTATCGACCAGGCCATGATAGAGCTGGATGGCACCGAGAACAAATCCCGTCTGGGCGCCAACGCCATTCTGGCGGTGTCCATAGCCGTGGCCAAGGCCGCTGCAGAAGAATCCGGCCTGCCGCTGTACCGCTATCTGGGCGGCGCCGCACGCATGGAAATGCCGGTGCCGATGATGAACGTCATCAACGGCGGCGCGCACGCAACCGGCGGCTCCGATATGCAGGAATTCATGATCATTCCGGTGGGCGCACAGAGCTTCCGTGAAGCGCTGCGTTATGGCGCTGAGGTGTTCCACAGCCTGAAAGCTGTGCTGCACCACAAGGGTCTGCCAACAACAGTGGGTGATGAAGGCGGTTTTGCGCCGGCGCTGGGCTCCAATGAAGCAGCGTTGAAAGTGATCGTGGAAGCGATTGAAGCTGCCGGTTATGTGCCCGGCGCAGACGTTGCCATCGGCATGGATCCGGCAGCATCGGAGTTTTACCATGACGGCAAGTATCACCTGAAGGCTGACGGTCTGGTGCTGACCTCAGAGCAGATGGTGGACATGTACGCATCGTGGGTGGACAAGTACCCCATCATCACCATCGAAGACGGCATGAGCGAACATGACTGGGCGGGCTGGAAGCTGCTCACCGAGCGTTTGGGCAAGACCATCCAGCTGGTGGGCGACGACATTTTCGTCACCAACACCAAGATCCTTGCTGAAGGCATCAAGCAGGGCATCGCCAACTCCATCCTGATCAAGGTAAACCAGATCGGCACCCTGACTGAATCGTTTGCAGCCATCGAAATGGCCAAGCGTGCCGGCTACACTGCGGTGATTTCGCACCGTTCGGGCGAGACTGAAGATTCCACCATTGCGGATCTGGCTGTTGCAACCAACGCCCTGCAAATCAAGACCGGCTCCCTGTCGCGTTCCGATCGCATGGCGAAATACAACCAGTTGCTGCGCATTGAGGAAGATCTGGGTGACAGCGCGTCCTACCCGGGCCGTGGCGCTTACTACCAGCTCCCATAAGCCGGGTTGTTGCCCGTGGTGGTTAAGTAGATGCGCTGGGTTACGCTCATCCTGCTCGCCCTGATTCTGCTGTTGCAGTACCCGCTGTGGCTGGGCAAGGGCGGCTGGTTCAAGGTGTGGGACATGGGTCGCCAGGTTGAAGAGCAGAAGAAGGCCAATCAACAGACTCAGCAGCGCAATGCCATACTGGATGCCGAAGTGCGCGATCTCAAGCAGGGCACTGATGCCATCGAGGAACATGCGCGCAGCGAACTGGGGATGATCAAGCCGGGTGAAGTGTTCTTCCAGATAGTAGGTGAAAATTCACCAGCTTCGGCAGTGACCGTGGCTAAACCTGCTGTTCGATAGTTTGTGAGTGGTACAAATAAAAACAGCCTGCAACGAAAGTTGCAGGCTGTTTTTATTCAGGCATCTGTTTCATTAAGGCAGCTGGATCGCCGGTCTTTTACACGCCCAGCAATTCCACTTCAAATACCAGTGTGGCATTGGGAGGGATCACGCCACCTGCGCCGCGTGCGCCATAGCCCAGGGATGCGGGTATGGTCAGCTTGCGGATGCCGCCGATCTGCATGCCTTGCACGCCTTCGTCCCAGCCGCGAATGACCTGGCCTGCGCCGAGGTTGAATTCAAACGGCTCGTTGCGGTCCTTGCTGGAGTCAAACTTTTTGCCGTCAGTCAGCCAGCCGGTGTAATGCACGCTGACGCTATGGCCGGCGGTAGCGGTGGCGCCGCTGCCTACGGTGATGTCCTCATATTGCAGGCCGGATGCTGTGGTAATTGTGCTCATGGTTTCTTCCTTGTAAAAAATTAACGGATTATTTTGCGCCGCGTTCCGCAGCCTGCACGGTGTTGGCCACCAGCATGGTGATGGTCATGGGGCCAACGCCGCCGGGTACCGGGGTGATCCAGCCGGCCACTTCCTTGGCGCTGTCAAAATCCACATCGCCACACAGCTTGCCATCGGGCAGGCGGTTGATGCCGACATCAATGACGGCTGCGCCGGGCTTGATCATGTCACCGGTAATCATCCTGGGCTTGCCGGTGGCAACCACCAGGATGTCGGCATCACGGGTAAATTTGGCCAGATCCACGGTCTTGGAGGTGCAGATGGTGACGGTGGCATTCTGCTGCAGCAGCATCAGGGCCATGGGCTTGCCCACGATGTTGCTGCGCCCGACCACCACGGCGTGCTTGCCCTCGATGGCGACACCGCTTTTCTCCAGCAGCTTCATCGCGCCGTAGGGCGTGCACGGAGGGAACAGGGTGTTGCCGGTGACCAGCGCGCCCACGTTCATCTGGTGGAAGCCGTCCACGTCCTTGTTCGGGCTGATGGCTTCCAGCACCTTGTTGCTGTCGATATGTTTAGGCACAGGCAGTTGCACCAGGATGCCATGTATTTTCGGGTTGTTGTTCAGCTCGGCAATCTTGGCCAGCAGGGCCGCTTCAGCCGTGTCGGCAGGCATCACGATGTGCTCGGAATGCAAACCCAGTTCGGCACAGGCTTTTACCTTGTTGGCGACGTACACCTTGGAAGCGGGATCCTCGCCGACGATGATGACCGCCAGCCCCGGCGTAATGCCGCGAGCCTTGAGTGCATCGGCACGCAGCTTCCATTCTGCGCGCACTTCCTGTGCGATGGCTTTGCCGTCTATGATGCGGGCTGTCATGTTGGCTCCTTGGCTTAAAAAGCGGGCTTGTCGGTTGCGTTCTGGTAATTGGCTACGGAGGACATGATTTCTTTACGAGCCTCGTCCACGCCAAACCAGCCCTGAATCTTGACCCACTTGTTGGGCTCCAGATCTTTGTAGTGTTCAAAGAAATGCGAGATTTGCTTGAGCGTTATTTCAGGAATGTCGTTATGGTCTTTCATGCCACGGTACAGGGTGGAAAGTTTATCCACCGGCACGGCCAGCAATTTGGCGTCTTCACCGCCTTCATCGGTCATCTTGAGCACGCCCAGGGGGCGGCAGCGCACGACTACACCTGTTTGCAAAGGCACCGGGGTGATCACCAGCACGTCCGCCGGATCGCCATCGCCGCACAGTGTGTGGGGGATGTAGCCGTAGTTGCAGGGGTAGTGCATGGCGGTATTCATGAAGCGATCCACAAAGATTGCGCCGGATTCCTTGTCCACTTCATACTTGACTGGCTCGCCATGCATGGGGATCTCGATGATGACGTTGAAATCGTCGGGTAGGCTTTTGCCGGAAGGGACTTTGTTCAAACTCATGATGTGCAGCCTTTTGAGGGGTTGTGAAAGGGCGGGATTATAACATTTGATCTTAAAATCAGTAGTTGTCCGCAGATTGCGCAGATTAAATTGATTATCAAGCGGATAAAAAATAAATCTTAGCAGCCAATGGAGTGAAGCTGGCAATGTAAGGGACTTTTGTTGAATCGGCGTTAATCTGCGCAATCTGCGGAAAAAAAGGTTTTTCCTGGGTGAATGTAAGTTGAGGGTGCAAAAAAAGGGGCGCATCAGCGCCCCTTTCGCTACAGCTTGTACAGCGGATTACAGCAGCGGCACGATCATCAGTGCAACGATGTTGATAATCTTGATCAGCGGGTTAACGGCAGGGCCGGCGGTGTCCTTGTAGGGGTCACCCACGGTGTCGCCGGTAACAGCTGCCTTGTGGGCATCGGAACCTTTGCCGCCGTGATTGCCTTCCTCGATGTACTTCTTGGCGTTATCCCATGCACCGCCACCGGTGGTCATGGAAATGGCGACAAACAGGCCGGTCACGATGGTGCCGATCAGCACACCACCGAGTGCCTGCGCACCCAGAGTCAGGCCGACGATTACTGGCACAGCAACAGGAAGCAATGAAGGAACTATCATTTCCTTGATCGCGGCCTTGGTCAGCATGTCCACGCAAGTGCCATACTCAGGCTTGGCCTTGCCTTCCATGATGCCCTTGATTTCCTTGAACTGGCGACGCACCTCAACCACGATCGCACCGGCGGCACGACCGACCGCTTCCATGCCCATGGCGCCAAACAGGTAAGGCACCATGCCGCCGATAAACAGGCCGATGATCACCTTGTAGTCGGACAGGTCAAAGGTCAAACCGGCATGGGTTTTCTCCAGTGCATGAGTGTAGTCGGCAAACAGCACCAGTGCTGCGAGGCCGGCTGAGCCGATAGCGTAGCCTTTGGTCACGGCCTTGGTGGTATTGCCTACAGCGTCCAGAGGATCGGTGATGTTGCGGATGCTCTCAGGCAAACCGGCCATCTCGGCGATACCGCCGGCATTGTCGGTAATCGGGCCATAAGCGTCCAGCGCCACGATAATACCGGTCATCGACAGCATCGAGGTTGCAGCGATCGCAATGCCGTACAAACCGGCAAAATGGAATGCAGTCCAGATGGAAAGGCATACTGCCAGCACAGGCAGGGCTGTGGAACGCATGGACACGCCCAGGCCGGCAATCACGTTGGTGC
The DNA here is from genome assembly GCA_023259065.1 of Nitrosomonadales bacterium. Taxonomy (GTDB): domain Bacteria; phylum Pseudomonadota; class Gammaproteobacteria; order Burkholderiales; family Gallionellaceae; genus 39-52-133. Next base: position 22,525 of record JAHFQY010000019.1, on the reverse strand, counting down.
CGTGGCCGGTGGTGGATGCCTGGGCGATATGGCGCACAGGACCATACTCAGTTGCGGTGTAATACTCGGTGATCATCACCAGCAAGGCGGTCAGAACCAGACCCACCATCGCCGAAGCATACAGTGCGTTGACCGAGTACACGCCGTTGTCGCCCATCAGCCAGTTGGTGAGCGGGTAGAAGGCAACCGCTGCCAGCGCGGCCGAAACGGCCAGGCCACGATACAACGCATTCATGATCTTGCCGCCTGCATAGGCCTTCACGAAGAAGGTGCCGATGATGGATGCAATAATGGAGAAACCGCCCAGTACCAGTGGATAAAGCACTGCATTGGGGCCTGCGTTGACCATCAGCATGCCACCCAGCAACATGGTGGCAATGATGGTAACGGCATAGGTTTCAAACAGGTCGGCAGCCATACCGGCACAGTCGCCCACGTTGTCGCCCACGTTGTCGGCGATCACCGCAGGGTTGCGCGGATCATCTTCGGGAATGCCGGCTTCGACCTTGCCTACCAGGTCGGCGCCAACGTCAGCCCCCTTGGTGAAGATGCCGCCGCCCAGACGCGCGAAGATGGAGATCAGCGAACCACCGAAGGCCAGGCCAACCAGCGCATGAGTTGCTTCTGTGGAAGTGGCGTGCATCACCAGGGTAAGGAAGGCGTAATAGCCGGCCACACCCAGAAGACCCAGACCTACCACCAGCATGCCGGTGATGGCCCCCCCTTTGAATGCCACGTTCAACGCGGCATTCAGGCCATCCTTCGCAGCTTCGGCAGTGCGCACGTTGGAGCGCACCGACACGTTCATGCCGATGTAGCCGGTCAATCCGGACAGCAACGCACCAATGGCAAAGCCGATGGCGGTTGGCCATTTCAGGAACACCAGAATGACTACAAACAGAATGGCACCGACGATGCCGATAGTGGTGTACTGGCGGTTCAGGTAGGCAGACGCACCTTCCTGAATGGCCGCGGCAATTTCGCGCATGCGATCATTGCCGGTTGGCTTGCCGATAATCCAGTTGATCGAAATCGCCCCGTATAGAAGCGCCGCTATTGCACATAACAGTGCAAATCCTAAGCCACCTGACATGATTTATTCCTCCTTGAATAAAATTGCAGAAACAGCAGATTTGAAACGTTGAACAGAAAACACCGGTTGCGCCCGCAGAGCAGCGGATTGGCCTTAAACAAATCTGTGTGACCTGTGGAGCGCATTTTCATTTGGTATGGCTAGAGTTTGAACTCTTTCAGCTTCTTCGCCACGGCTACATTCTTCATGCGAACGTATTGCGGCAAGCCATCCTTGTATGGTGGGTAGTCTTCACCCTTGATCAGCGGGGTGAGATAGGTGCGGCACTTGTCGGTGATGCCGAAACCATCCGGCGAAATGAAATTGCGCGGCATCATTTTTTCGACGTTGGCCACGTTCTTGAGTTGTGCCACACCGATCTTCCATTTGTATGGCTTGTCGGAGAGGCGATCAACTGTAGGCATAACCGCATTGTTGCCCTTGATGGCGAGTTCCACTGCGGCTTTGCCCAGTGCATAAGCCTGGTCCACGTCGGTCTTGGAGGCGATGTGGCGTGCGGCACGCTGCAGGTAGTCAGCCACTGCCCAGTGGAATTTGTAGCCCAGTGCATCCTTGATCATGTTGGCCACGACTGGCGCTGCACCGCCGAGTTGTGAGTGGCCGAAGGCGTCTTTCAGGCCCTGGTCGGCGAGGAACTTGCCATCTTCACCTTTCACGCCTTCAGATACGACTACCGAGCAATAACCGTGCTTTTTCACCATGGAGTCTACCTTGGCGAGGAATTTTTTCTTGTCGAAGGCTACTTCGGGGAACAGGATCACGATGGGGATCTCGCATTTCTCATCCGAGGCCAGGCCGCCGGCGGCGGCAATCCAGCCGGCATGACGGCCCATTACCTCAAGCACAAACACCTTGGTCGAGGTCTTGGCCATGGAGGCCACGTCGAAGCTGGCTTCGCGCGTGGAGACGGCGATATATTTTGCAACCGAGCCAAAGCCGGGGCAGCAGTCGGTGATGGGCAGGTCGTTGTCCACGGTCTTGGGCACGTGGATGGCCTGGATGGGGTAGCCCATCTTGTCGGCCAGCTGGGAAACCTTCAAACAGGTATCGGCAGAGTCGCCGCCACCGTTGTAGAAGAAGTAACCGATGTTGTGCGCCTTGAAGACTTCGATCAGGCGCTCATATTGAGCAAGATTTTCGGTCAGGCTTTTGAGTTTGAAGCGGCAGGAGCCAAATGCACCGGAAGGTGTGTGACGCAGTGCGGCAATTGCTGATGCTGATTCTTTGCTGGTATCGATCAGGTCTTCAGTGAGTGCACCGATGATGCCGTTGCGGCCGGCGTATACTTTTCCTATCTTGTCCTTGTGCTTGCGAGCTGTTTCTATCAAACCGCACGCCGATGCATTGATTACTGCAGTAACACCACCGGACTGTGCATAAAACGCATTCTTCTTTGCCATACCCCTACACTCCCTGAAAGAATTGATCGAAGATACTGTCCCACGTTGACGTGGATGAAACGCTGAAGCATTACGCTTGCCAAGTCCGCCAGTGCACCTTTGTTCAACTATCCGTAGCGCTTTTTTCAAGGGCAGAGTTTGGTTCGGCGTTGATGTTGCGGTTCTAATCTTACGCCAAATTTACAAACTTGATAAACGCTAAAATTATCAAATTAGCGTTTAATAATTAACCAATAATTGTTTTAACCTGTGGCACGATGTGAAACAAAGTGCTAGGGTAAGCCGTTTAAAATTGCACCCATGACTCAGGCAAAAGAATGGAACCCGCGGGCCCTGCTGTTATTGCCTGCGTTTGCACCATTACACCCCACACTCGAGCATCTTGCTGGCAGCCAATTCCCCTCGCTACAGGATTGGAACCGGCTGCTGGAATCATATCCAGGTATTTGCGTGCAAAGCGGAAAGCTCTTGAGCTTCGTAGCCCAGGAGCAGGGCAAGCTGGGTTTTGAATCCCAATATGAACCGCGCTGCTATTTGAGCGGTGAGGTACAGACTCGCGAAAATAACTGGCATGACCTGTTCAATGCGCTGGTGTGGCTGGCTTTTCCCAAGGCCAAGACGGCGATCAATACACGTCACTACCAGGCGCTGAAAAGCGTGCATGATGGTCACAGCCAGCGCGGCAAGGTGCGTGACATGGCGACCTTGCTGGATGAATCTGGCGTAATCGTTGCGTGTGCAAAGACTGAACTGGCCGAGCTGTTGCGCGGATTCAAGTGGAAGGAGTTGTTCTGGCAGCACCGTGCGCAATTGCAAGGCGCAATGGATTTCTATATGTTCGGCCATGGCCTGTATGAAAAGGCCCTGCATCCCTATGTTGGCATGACGGGCCAGGGGCTGGTGGTGATGGTGGAGCCGGAATTCTTCAGCTGGCCCTTGTCCGAGAGGCTGGCCTGGCTGGATCAGTGCGTTGCCGGGTATCTGGACGACCCGGAGCATTGTCGCAGCACACGCGAGCTGCATCCCGTGCCGTTACTGGGCATGCCCGGATGGTCTGTGGACAATGTACGCGAGGAATATTATGACAACACGAAATATTTTCGCATGGGCAGACGTGAGCAGGAGGTTGCGTGATATTTGTCACATTCAGTTTGATTGAACAGGGGGATAATTTGCCCTGTGTTCATGACTTGCATGGCGTGGCTGGTAAGGCTCAATGTGCAGGCATTATTTTAATAATATGATTCAAGCCGGAGGGTACATGTTTTTTGGTCGACATAAAGAAGAAAGTCGTTTGCGTGAAGAGTTGAGGACAATGCAGCGTGAAAACTCACGGCTGAATGTTGAATTGCAGGCTGCTCGTGAACAACTGGTAAACCAGCAAAACACTCTGGATGAAGCTTTGTGCCAGATTGAGTGCAATACACGCATACACAAGAACATGCAGGCCTTTGGCGAGTCTTTCGTGGCAATTCAGCAATCCCAGGTGATTGCTGCCAACAGCATGAAAGAAGAGAAAATTCATGCCATCGAAGCCGCGGATATTTCTACCATGAATCGTGCTGCAGTAGTTAATATCGCAACCAATCTCGAAGCGCTGTCCCGTGACACCGAGCAAACATCGAAGAATGTGCATAGCCTGACACAGCGTGCTGAACAGATTGGTGGAATTGTGAAAATGATCAAGGAGGTGGCAGATCAGACCAACCTGCTGGCACTCAATGCGGCGATTGAGGCAGCGCGTGCCGGCGAACAGGGGCGCGGCTTCGCCGTGGTGGCTGATGAGGTGCGCAAGCTGGCAGAGCGTACTGCCAATGCCACCAATGAGATTGCCGGGCTTGTTGGCGTAATTCAACAGGAGACTGAGACAACGCGTGGCCAGATGCTGAAGTGGGCAGAAAAATCTGATGTGTTCAGTCAGGAGGTTGGGCAGGTTATGCGTAACATGGGGCAATTGCTCGATTTGTCGCAGCGCATGGAAGGCACTATCTCAGCTTCTGCCCTGCGCAGCTTTGTGGAAGTGGCGAAAATTGATCACATCCTGTTCAAGTTTGAGATTTACAAGGTGTTTATGGGCTTGTCGGAGCGCACGCCCGAGAGTTTTGCTGCGCATACCGAGTGCCGTCTCGGCAAGTGGTATTTCTCTGGCGAAGGCTTTGAGTGCTACTCAAAACTGGATGGATACCGCGATATGGATGCACCACACAAGGCTGTGCATGATAATGGTCGTGCTGCCCTGGAGGCATTTTGCAGCGGCAATGCTGATCAAGCGTTGGCGTTATTGGCCAAAACTGAATCTGCCAGCATGGAGGTGTTAAGGTCGCTTGATCGTGTTGCCAAGGCCGGTGAGAACGATTCCAGCCTGCTGTGTCACGCGCGCTAGCAGGACTCTAACCCGCTCAGATAGCGTTGTAGCTGGATGACGTAGTGCGCGGTGTTGTTGTGCATCGCCGCAATCTCCTCTTCATTCAAGCTGCGCAGCACCTTGCCTGGCGATCCCACCACCAGCGAGTTATCCGCTATCACCTTGCCCTCGGTAATCAGCGTGTTTGCGCCGATCAGGCAGTTCCTGCCGATGACGGCATTATTGAGGATGACGCTCTTGATGCCGATCAGGCTGCCTGCGCCTATGCTGCAGCCGTGCAGCATGGCCTGATGCCCGACAGTCACGTTGGGCCCCACGCTTAGCGGTATGCCGGGGTCGGTGTGCAGCACAGCGCCATCCTGTACATTGCTGTTCTCGCCGATATGAATGGCTTCGTTGTCGCCCCTGAGTACGGCGCCAAACCAGATGCTGACATTGTTTTCCAGTATCACCGTGCCGATGACGGCTGCAGTGTCCGCGATGAAATGGGTGTCACCGCGCAGTTCGGGGATGCGCTGCCCCAGTTTGTAGAGCATTACAGCGCCGCCACACCAGCCAGGGCAATCTGCCCATCCTGTGCCGAGCGTACTCCGCTGACACCGATGCCGCCTATCACCACGTTGTCGCGCAGCACTGGCACGCCGCCTTCAGCGGGTATCACGCCGGGCAGGGCGAGGTGGATGAGGCGGCCGCTCAGCACGGCTTCCTCGGAAGACTTGGTCGGGCGCTTGAAGGCGACAGAGGCGTTGGCCTTCATAATGGCAGTTTCAACACTGCCAAACTGGGTGTCGTGGCTGCGCTGCAGGTATAGCAAGTGGCCGCCATCATCGACGATGGCGATGACTACCGCCCAGTTGTTGGCACGGGCTTCGGCATCAGCGGCGGCGGCTAGGCGTTTGGCATCTTCCAGGGTAAGAATTGGTTTGCTATGCATGATTAGAGTTCACTTTATAAAAAATTAAGGGCGCGAATGACTGCGCCCTTATGTTCAAGATGGCAAGAGTGAGTTATTTGCCCGACAGCGCCTTGAACACGTTGTCACGTATGCTGTCCACATTGCCCACACCGGCGATGCGCACGCAGTGCGGGGCGTTCTTCTCGCCGCTCTTTTCCCACTTGGAGTAGTAGTCCCACAGCGGCTTGGTCTGCTCGTGATACACCTGCAGGCGCTTCTTCACGGTCTCCTCGGTGTCGTCAGCACGCTGCACCAGCTCTTCGCCGGTGACGTCATCCTTGCCGGCCACCTTGGGAGGGTTGAACACAACATGGTAGGTGCGTCCGGATGCAACGTGCACGCGGCGGCCGCTCATGCGTTTGATGATTTCGGCATCAGCCACATCGACATCCACCACATAGTCGATGGCCACGCCAGCCTGCTTCATTGCCTCGGCCTGGGGCAGGGTGCGGGGAAAACCGTCGAACAGGAAACCCTTGGCGCAATCCGCTTCCTTGATGCGCTCTTTCACCAGGTTGATGATGATGTCGTCCGACACCAGACCACCCGCATCCATGATTTTCTTAGCCGCCACGCCCAGCGGGCTGCCTGCCTTGATCGCGGCACGCAACATATCGCCTGTCGAGATTTGCGGAATACCGTATTTTTCCTTAATGAAGTTAGCTTGAGTACCTTTTCCTGCGCCAGGGGCGCCGAGCAAAATCAGTTTCATGTTCTTCTTCCTGTAGTTAAGTTAAATGGTGCGCTTACGTTTTTGATCAAATGCGTGCAGCCTTCAATGCCTGGTGGATCTCCTCATGGTTAATTGTTTAATGGTTGGTTTGCTTCGAAAAGTTTGCGCGCCAGCAGCAGGTCGGCTTCGGTATCGACTCCGCTGGGTGGCGCATCCCGGGTGATGGTAACGCCTATCTTGTAGCCATGCCACAACGCACGCAGCTGCTCCAGCGCCTCGATCTGCTCGATGGTGGTGGGCGCCAGCTGGCTGTAGGCGCGCAAAAAGCTGGCGCGGTAGGCATAGATGCCGATGTGGCGCAGCACGGTGAGGTTGGCGGGAAGTTCGGTGTTATTTGCAGGGAGCTCCCCCCTTCCAACTTCCCCCCGCAAGGGGGACGCCGAAGGGTGCCCGATGCCTTTGGCATCACCCTCTCGCAGCCCCCCTTGCGGGGAGGAAGGGCAATCGTCTCGTCCTTCAGACGAGGGTAAACCCATAAAGGCATCGCGCGGATACGGTATCGGTGCGCGGCTGAAGTACATGGCGTTGCCGTTCTTGTCCACCACCGCCTTGACGATGTTGGGGTTGCGCATGGAGGCTTCGTCGTGGATGGGGTGGCAGGCCGTGGCCATGGCGCACTCCGGATGATCGTGCAGATGCTGGGCCACGGCGCGTATCAGTTGCGGCGGTATCAGCGGTTCGTCGCCCTGCACATTCACCACGATGGTGTCATCGGCCCAGTCATGTTGCGCCACCACTTCGGCAATGCGGTCGGTACCGCTGGGATGGTCGGCACGCGTCATGCAGCCCTTGAAACCATGTTCATGCACGGCCGCCATGATGGGCGGGTGATCGGTGGCGATCCAGATCTGCTGTGCGCCGCTTTGTGCGGCCTGTTCCGCCACGCGTATCACCATGGGTTTGCCGGCTATGGGCAGCAGCGGCTTGCCGGGCAGGCGGGTGGAGCTGATGCGAGCGGGAATGACGACGTGAAAGGCAAGCATCAGAGTTTGTCGATTTCTTCCTGCGACAGTTTGCGTGCTTCGTCTGCCAGCATCACGGGGATGTCATCCTGGATGGAGAAGGCCAGGCGGTCTGCCTTGCATACCAGCTCCTGTTCTGTCTTGCGATAAACCAAGGGTGATTTGCACAGCGGGCAAACCAGAATGTCGAGTAGTTTAGGATCCATTGGTGGGGGTGATCTTTTTTAATATGAGTTGAGTGAGGGCCGAATCAAGTTGCGCATCCACGCGTAGTACCCAGCATTTGTCATTGGCGAATGCGAGGCATTTTACCGCATCTTTTTCGGTCATGAGTATCGCATTGTCATCGCCGAATTCGAGATCGGCTGCAGTGTAGCGGTGGTGATCGGGAAAGGAGTGGGTTTGCGGCATCAGTCCCAGGCGCTGCAGATGGGCGAAGAAGCGCTCCGGGTGGCCGATTCCGGCAAGGGCGTGCACACGCTGGCCGTGAAAATCCGCTGCTGTGGCGACTTTTGCCGGGTCGCTCAGGTTATGGAACTGTATGCCGTCAAGTTGCATCAGGCGCTCGTTGTGGTGCGCGGTGCCGCCGTTAACCACGACGGCATCCACCGAGCGCAAACGTGACGTTGCTTCGCGCAAGGGCCCAGCCGGCAACAGCCAGCCATTGCCAAAGCGGCGCACGCCATCAACCACAGCAATTTCCACATCGCGCTGCAGTCGGTAATGCTGTAGTCCGTCATCGCTGAGTATCACATCACATTGCGGGTGGGCTTGCAGCAGGGCAAGGGCGGCGGCAGGGCGGTCACGCCCTACCCATACCGGGCACAGCCCGCGCTGCGCCATCAGCACCGGCTCGTCGCCTACCAGGTCCGGGCTGCTGCCGGGAGTGACCTCTTGAGGCGTGCTGCCGCTACCGCCAAAGCCGCGGCTGATAATGCCGGGATGCTTGCCGTGGGCGATCAGTTGTTGCGCCAGCCACAGCGTAAGGGGGGTCTTGCCGCTGCCGCCCACGGTAATGTTGCCGACTATAATGACAGGAACGGGGATTCTTATACTGGAGAGTATGCCAAGGCGGAATAGAAGGCGGCGGGTGGCTGACAGAAAGCCAAACATCAGGCTGGCTGGAAGCAGCAGCAGATGCCGCCAGGCCACTTTGTACCAGTGTCGTTGCAGCCCGTTCATCCCGTGTCTGGTGACTTACTTGTCTTGGCTCTGTGTAGTGAAAGTGATGCGTCCGTAACCGGCCAGGCGTGCGGCTTCCATGATGTTGACCACAGACTGGTGCGGCGCCTTGGCGTCGGCGTTGATGATGATGGTGGGGTCGGTCTGCTTGCCGGCTGCCTTGCGCAGAGCCTGTGCCAGAGTGTCCACACCAGCGAATTTGGTCGGTTTGTTGTTGATGGCGTAATGCTCGGAGGCATCCACAGCCACGCTGATCTGGTTGGATGCAGGAGAAGTTTCCTTGCCGCTGGCCTGCGGCAGGTTGATCTGCAACTCGGCGTATTTGGAGTAAGTGGTGCTTACCAGCATGAAAATCAGGATCACCAGCAACACGTCTATCATTGCAATCAGGTTGATTTCCGGCTCTTCACGGCTGCGCCCGCGCTGAAAGTTCATGGCTTAGTTCCTGCGCTCGCCGTGCACGATCTCCACCAGCTTGACGGCTTGCAACTCCATCTCCACGGTGAGGCTGTCCACCTTGGCGCGGAAATGGCGGTAAAAAATCATGCTGGGCACCGCCACCATCAGGCCGAACGCGGTGTTGTACAGTGCCACCGAGATGCCGTGCGCGAGTACGGCGGGGGAATTGCCGACACCGTTTTGTGCGCTGAATATTTCTATCATGCCCACCACCGTGCCAAACAGGCCGAGCAGGGGGCTGATCGAGGCGATGGTTCCCAGTGTGGTGAGGAAGCGTTCCAGCTCGTGCGTTACCGCGCGGCCGGTTTCTTCGATGGCTTCCTTCATGACAGCCGGGGAGCTCTTGACGTTCTTCAGGCCGGCGGCAAACACGCGTCCCAGCGGCGAACCGGCTTCCAGGCGTGCCAGCATTTCGTCGCTGACGCCGCGCTGCTTCAGTTCCTGAATGACTTCATTGAGTAGTGTGGAAGGGGCTATCGTCTTGTTGCGCAGGAACATCAGGCGTTCTGCGATCAGGGCTACGGCAATAATGGAGGCAATAATCAAAAACCAGATGGGCCAACCTGCTGCTTCGACAATAGTGAACACGCAACTTCTCCAGACAATGATTTAAACAAGCTTGAATTCCAAGCCCGAACTGTAACTTGTCGCCCTGGTTTGAGCAAGGTTGCCGCCAAACCGGATAGAAGTTTTGAACTAACTTGCAACACCCAAAGCTGATTTTTAGTTATGCACATAATCTGTGGATAACTTTGTGGATGTTTTTTGTTGTGGAAGGGTAACTCACTCTCGGATAAACACTTTTTTGCCCCTGCTTATTTTTTGCGCTTAATAATTATGTTTATAAAAATCAATAAGATGCAATTAAAAATGGCGATTTTGCAGAGGAAAAGGCAAGAACTAGCCTTGCAAGTGCCGTCGTTATTCAGATTGTGGATTATTCCGGCTTGTCAATATGTAATTTGGCCTAGTTTTGAAGATATTTCAGCAGGGTTTGGTGGCTGCAGAAAATAATCCAAGGAAATCAAAGGCAGGCTATTGCCGGTAAAAAAATCACAGGCGTGCGAGAATTAAACCGCATGCTTTAGTTTTAAATTCCTGCTGGAAAAATATGAATTCTGAAAAAATAAACTTCAAGAACACCCCTGTTCAGGCCGGGATTATTTCCAGAATAATCAATCTGGATGTTGATGCGAATAATTGTTTCAAGGAACTGGATGATTTGATCAGTTCAGATCAGGGCGTTGCCTCGCTTGTGCTTAGAGTGGTGAACTCCCCGCTGTATAGCCGCGGCAACAAGGTGGCAACCATTCCCCTGGCAATCAGCTTGCTGGGCTACAGCGTGGTGCGTTCACTCGCCCTGCTGGCCTTTAGCCGTTCCCTTTTTTCCCAAACGCGGAATCCACTCTTCCGTTTGCACATCTGGCAGCACTCCTTGCTCACTGCCATTGCCAGCCAGGAAATCTGCCAGTCCCTGGTGGCGCCCAGGCTCAACGATGAGGCATTTATCGCCGGGCTGATGCATGATACCGGCAAGGTGCTGATGTTTACCCATAAGCCGGATTTGTACGAGAAAGTATTTGCCCATTCCAAGGCGGACAAGTGCACCAGCCTGCAAGCCGAACAAAAATTCTTTGGCTTTGATCATTGCCAGGTCGGGCGCGAAGCGGTCAAGGAGTGGAAACTGCCCGAGCGTTTTAATGAGTATATGGGAGCAGAGCTCACGGTTCCCGGTGCAGAGACACAGGCCGATACGGTCTTGCTCAGCCTGCAGGCGGCCAATTTTCTGGTCAAGGCTGCCGGCATGGGGGCGGAAGCAATAATTGATTACGCGGCAAAAAATACAGCATTGCTTGCGCTGGGCTTGAATGAAGCGTTGTGTGAGCAGTTGCTGCAGGATTCATTTATCGAGAGCCTGATGGAAAACGAAACCTATAAACTGTGCGCGAGCATCTGATGAGGGAAGCCCTGTGAATAGCGACCAGCCCCAGCCATTATTGGTGACTTCACTCGAGCACGGCATCTGGCTGGAACTGCGTTCGCGTCTGGAGGAAACGCTCAACCAGCTGCAGCTTGCCCATCTTTTGTCGCCCAGCATGCTGTTGCTGCACGACTACGTTGAGGGAACCGTGAGAGCCTTGCATCGCAAGGTATTCCTGCAATTGGCCGAGGAAGATTTCGGCATGGTGGCCGGCACCGATCCTGAATATCTGGAGGGGCTGTACAAGGCTGAAGTGGCGGAGCATGGCTCGCAGAACATCGCACAGTATTGCAAGGAGAACGACTGGCTGGTGGCGATCACCTTTCCACAGGAAGCGGACACCATCGTGTCCATCATCACTCCGGCGAGGTGGAACCTGGCCGAGAGCGGCACCGCCAGGCTGGTAGAGGCGCTGGGGTATCAGTGGCACGAAACCATGCTGGATGAACCCGCCGGGGGCTGTGTGCTGACGCTGAAAAAACAGTTGGGAAGAGCGCCTGCCGTGCAGTCGGCCAGCTTGCTTGATGACGCCGCCAATTCCAGCGATATCCAGCGTATCCACGAGAAGCTGGGTTATGGCCTGATCCAGTTTTCCAGCGCGGGTGAAATTGTTGCGCTATCCAGGGCCATGCTGGCCAGTGTGAAGCTGCCGGCAAATGCGGCCTCAATTGCCAACCTCGCTGGTGCGATCCCGTTCAATTTCTATAATGACATTATCTGGGGCCTGGCCCTGTCCGGGCATGATGGCGTCTTTGAAAACTACCGCACCCGCATGCACATATCCGGTGAAGAAAACCTGTCGATACTTTTCAACGTCAGTGGCTATCGTGACGAGCAGTCTGTCATTCATTCATTGTGGCAAATAGTCTCGCTGGAGGATGGCGGGGCAAATCTGGCCGAGGGCTCGATCCTGAGCGAGGTCAGGATACATAAAATCACCCGCAGTTATGTGCCGCAACTGGTGGAGGAAAAGGCCAGGGAGGCTGTGCGCCTGGGCAAGGACAAGCTTACCAATGAGGAATGTTTTGTCGCCGTGTTGTTCTGTGACATCGTCGGGTTTACTTCCTATGTTGAAAGCAATGCCAGCAGCGAATCTGTAATCAATACGCTGAACACCATACTGCGCCGCGTATCCAGCTCGGTAAAACGCCATAACGGGCATATCGACAAATTCATGGGTGACAGCGTCATGGCCATCTTCAGAAAGCCGGTCGATGCCATATTCGCCGCGCTGGATATGCAGAGCCACTCAGCCGACATCAACGGCCTGCGTTCGCGTGCAGGCCAGGACACCTTGCGCCTGCGCATCGGCATACACTGGGGTGAGGTCGTCATCGGCAACGTGGGAACTGCAGAAAGGCTGGACTGGACAGCCATAGGCGATGTCGTCAACACCGCATCAAGAATAGAAAAAAACTGCAATCCGGGTTCCATCCTGGTCAGCCAGGTAATGCGTGATGCCATTGTCACATCGCATCATCCGGAAATCATGTTCGGGGAAGTTTTCCAGATCATGGTCAAGGGTAAACGCGAGGCCTTGTCCGTGTGCCATATCAGGCATCCGGGCGCCCAGGCTGCTGGCTGACTCAGACGCAAATAATTGGCACCGCTGGTGCTAGCCGGCTAGATGCCGGGCTTGGCGGCTGGTCTGGTTGGCTTGTTTGTTTTTTCTTGAAGTTTCCTTGCCAGCCTCCGCTGCTTTCAGGAATGCCGGCGCTTCCTTGCTGCCGGACTGCATGAAGTCCTGTGTCACCGCTGCCTGCGCATCTGCTTGAGGCACGGCGAGAGTTTCGATCATGCCCTTGTAGACCAGCTCAAACAGGCGATCCAGCGCGATCTGGTGGGTCTTGCGCGTGGTTGTGTACATCCAGTCGGAAAAGGTGAGGAAGCGCGCAAACGGACTGTCACCGAGCAACAAGGTCATCGCTTGGGGAAAGCGGCCGGAGTTCGCCACCAGATCCCAGTAGCGCGCGAAGCGCACCAGGCGCTGCATGGTGGGGAAATCGATGCGGTCGGTGGAGAGCACGGTGTAGGGCGGATAGGGCGAGTAGCGCATGTCGTACGCTTCGGTGTGGCGGATGATGGGCGTGCCGCGCAGGCGCTTGAGCACGCCCACCTGAATCTCGTGCGGGTTGAGGCCAGCCAGGCGGTCAAAGCCCTGTGCGAAGCTGGCCATGTCCTCACCGGGCAGGCCGATGATAAGGTCTACGTGGATATGCGCGTGGCTTTCATTGCGCAGCCAGCGCAAATTCTCTTCAGCCTTGGGCGTGTCCTGCTTGCGTGAAATCAGCGCCTGCACCTCCGGGTTGAAAGTCTGGATGCCCACCTCGAATTGCAGCGACCCGGCGGGGAAGCGCGCAATCAGCTCCTTCAGCGGTTCCGGCAGGTGATCGGGTATCACCTCGAAATGCACAAACAGTTTTTCGTCCATGCGCGCGAGGAAAAATTCCAGTATGCGCACGCTGGCCTTGATGTTGAGGTTGAAAGTGCGGTCGACGAATTTGAATTGGCGCGTGCCGCGTTCGTACAGCTTGGCCATCTCGTCCAGAAACAGGTCCAGATCGAAGGCCCAGGCAGTCTTGTCCAGCGAGGACAGGCAGAATTCGCATTTGAACGGGCAGCCGCGCGAGGCTTCCACATACAGCAGGCGGTGCGCGATATCCTCGTCGGTGTACAGCGCGTAAGGCAACTTGATCCCGGACAGCGGCGGCTGGATGCCGGCGATGATCTTTTGCGCCTGCGGTTTTCTGGCCAGCAGCTCGCGGCACAGTTGGGGAAAGCTCACATCGCCCCAGCCGGTAATCACGTAATCGGCATGGCGCACGATCTCCTGCTCGGCGCATTCATGGCTTACCTCCGGCCCGCCCAGCACCACGATGATCTCGGGCGCAACGCGCTTGAGCATGGCGACGACCCTGGTGATTTCCTCGATGTTCCAGATATACACGCCAAAGCCGACTATTCGCGGCTTGGCTGCGAGCACCGCCTCGATAATCTCTTCCGCCTTGTGTTGCAGGATGAATTCCATGATCCGCGTGTCCTGTTCCAGCTCGCCCATATTGGCGGCGAGATAACGCAGCCCGAGCGAGGCGTGGTAATAGCGTGCGTTGAGTGTGGCGAGAACGATAGTGGACATGACAGGCAGGTGCTGAATGGGGGCGCCATTTTACGCTAATTCTTTGGCGGGAGCGCCGACGTCCTCGTCGGCACAATACTCGACGAATGCCGACGAGGACGTCGGCGCTCCCACTTGGTGGGGTGATATAATTTTCACCCATGACTACCCCGCAAGCCAATAACCCCCTGCACGGCATCACGCTGGAAGCTATCCTCGTTCACCTGGTCGAGCACTATGGCTGGGCGGAGATGGGCAGGATGATAGAAATACGCTGCTTCAACAGCGATCCCAGCATCAAGTCCAGCCTCAAGTTCCTGCGCAAAACGCCGTGGGCGCGCAAGAAGGTCGAAGAGCTCTATCTCGGCTCGTTGAAATAAGCCGTATTCATGACCATTGCCGGTGGCGAGTTGTACCCGCCGGAAGGGCAGTTGGCCAGCCCCTGACTTTGCTATAATCCGCGCCTTTAATTATTTCCTGAATCAACCATGAGCGTTCTCGCCTGGATTATTGCCGCCAGTATCGCTGGCGGCGTGTTGAGTGTACTGGGTGCGGCGCTGATTGCGCTTAACGCGCGCGCGCAACAATATGTCAACTCCATGGTGAGCTATGCCATCGGCGCGCTGCTGGGTGCTGTGTTTCTGGATATTCTTCCCGAGGCTATCAAGCTCACCTCGAATGTGGCCGCGCTCAGTGCCACGCTGTTGGGCGGAATTTTGCTGTTTTTTATTCTGGAGAAACTGGTGCTGTGGCGCCATTGTCACCATGAGCACTGCGAGGCGCACGAGCTGCTGCAGCATGAAACACACGACCACGGGCGCAGCGGGCTGATGATCATGGTGGGCGACACCTTCCACAATTTCGTCGATGGCGTCATCATCGCGGCTGCCTTTCTGACCGATATTCATCTCGGCATCGTCACCGCCCTGGCCATCATCGCGCACGAGATTCCGCAGGAAGTGGGCGACTTTGCCATCCTGCTGCACTCCGGTTACCGCAAGACCAAAGCGCTGTGGTTGAACCTGATTTCCAGTTTTGCATCCGTGCTGGGCGGCATACTGGGTTACCTTACCCTGCAGACCATGCAGTCCTGGATACCCACTTTGCTGGCACTTGCCGCCGCCAGCATGATCTACGTGGCAGTGGCCGACCTGATTCCCGGTCTGCACAAGCGCGCACAGTTGCGCGACACCCTGCAGCAGGTGGTGCTGATTCTGCTGGGCGTGGGGACGGTGGCCGTGATGGGCGTGCTGCTGGCGGAGTAACAGCAGAGGCGTGTCCGCTCATTCTGCATATATATTTTTAAGGTTTAAATCATGAGCAAGCAAAAATCACCAGCGCGCGTCGGTTTCGTTTCACTCGGCTGCCCCAAGGCCACCGTGGATTCCGAGCACATCCTTACGCGCCTGCGCGCCGAGGGTTATCTTATCTCCGGCAGCTATGCCGATTCCGACCTGGTGGTGGTCAACACCTGCGGTTTTATCGACAGCGCAGTGGCAGAATCGCTGGATGCCATAGGCGAGGCGCTGGCGGAGAACGGCAAGGTGATCGTTACCGGCTGCCTGGGCGCCAAGGGCGACGTGGTGAAGCAGGCGCACCCCAAGGTGCTCGCCGTTACCGGCCCGCACGCTACCGATGAAGTGATGGAGGCGGTGCATGCCAGCCTGCCCATGCCGCACGATCCCTATACCGACCTGGTGCCGCCGCAGGGCATACGCCTGACCCCCAAGCATTTTGCCTATGTGAAAATTTCCGAGGGCTGCAATCACCGCTGCACCTTCTGCATCATCCCCAGCCTGCGCGGCGACCTGGTCAGCCGTCCGGTGGGCGAGGTGATGCAGGAGGCGGAGAATCTGGTGAAGGCCGGCGTGAAGGAGCTGCTGGTCATTTCGCAGGACACCAGCGCCTATGGCGTGGATGTGAAGTACCGCACCGGCTTCTGGAACGGCAGGCCGCTGAAGACGCGCATGACCGAGCTGGCACAGGCCATGGGTGAACTCGGAGCGTGGGTGCGGCTTCATTACGTGTACCCCTATCCGCATGTGGACGAGGTGATTCCGCTGATGGCGGAGGGCAAGATACTGCCTTACCTGGACATCCCGTTTCAGCACGCCAACCAGCGCATCCTGAAATTAATGAAGCGCCCGGCCAATGCCGAAAACGTGCTGGCGCGCATCAAAAAATGGCGTGAAATCTGCCCCGATATCACCCTGCGCAGCACCTTCATCGTCGGTTTCCCCGGCGAGACCGAGGAGGAATTTGAAGAGCTGCTGGATTTCCTGGAAGAGGCGAAACTGGATCGCGTCGGCGCCTTTATGTATTCGCCGGTGGAAGGTGCAGTGGCCAACGAACTGGCCGATCACGTCCCGCCCGAAGTGCAGGAAGAACGCCTCGCCCGCCTGATGCAGCTGCAGGCTGAAATCAGCGCAGAGCGTCTGGCGCGCAAGGTCGGCAAGACCCTGCAGGTGCTGGTGGATGAAGTGGATGACGAGGGTGCGATTGCGCGCACCGCCGGCGATGCGCCGGATATCGATGGCGTGGTGTATATCGACAACGGCCAGGAACTGGAAGTGGGTCAGTTCGTGAACGTGCGCATTACCGACTCGGACGACCACGATCTGTGGGCTGAACTGGAACAGGCGGATTGATGAGCAAAATCCTGGTAGTCGATGACGATCCAATTTTTACCCAGTTGATCAAGGACACGCTTGAATCAGCTGGCGGCTATCAGGTGATGACAGTCAATCGCTCCAATCAGGCTATTGCCGCTGCCCGTGAATTCCAGCCGGCGCTGATGGTTCTCGACGTAATGATGCCGGGCATGCTGGGTACCGAGATAGCATCACAGATCAGTGACGCCCCTGATCTGCGCCACATCAAGGTGATATTCGTTACCGGAATGCGCAAGAAGGGGGAGGAAGCACAGCAGGGAGAGTTTGTCGGCGGCCAGCACATCATCGCCAAGCCTTTGAACCCGGATGAACTGCTCAATGCGATTCGCCTGCAACTCTCCCCTGCGGAAAACTCATAGCCGGTATTGTTTTAAAGCAGGCGTTCCACATGGCGCTCTTTGCCGTTAAGCAGGATCGCGCTGATCCCCGCGTTACCAAACCTGTCCACCGCCACGCGCACCGTCACTTTTGCATTGTCGGCAGGGCGTTCCAAGGTTTGACCCGTGCCTTCTTCCACGTAGTAATTTTCGATGCCATAGTGCACGTTCAGGCTCTTCGCCGGTTCCAGTTGCCGGCTCTGCTGGTTCCAGCGCGTGGTGCTGGCGTATTCCACCTCGCCCCTGATGGCGACTTGCCCGCCGGCCAGTTGCGGCATTTCATGATGAACCGAAACAGGCGTGGCATAAGGCTCTCCGCTTTGCAATACGACATACACGCTATCGTGGCGCTTGAACTCCTTGTCGCCACCGAGCTGGTCCAGCAATAGCGTGCTGATGCTGTAGTTCAGCCGCACATAGTCGCCGCTGAACAGCGAGCGCGGGTCAACCGGCAAGGTTTCCAGCACTACGGGAGTGCCGCTGTTCAGCGTCCATTGCTTGATGCCTATCATGCCGAGCAGAGCGGCGATTTGCAGGGCCAGGACGAGAATGGTGCGCAGGGTCATGTTCATCTCAGTGCTCCCTGGCCTGGACAATTTTCTGGTCGAGCTTGCGCCGTTGCTGTTCCAGGAAGTAGCCGCCCGCAATCAGCGCCAGGCCGCCCGCCATAAAGAACATGGAGCGGTCGAGCAGCGTCCAGAAGGTGTCGAAATAGCGGCTCAGCAGCCATGCGGCAAAAAATAAAAAGGAAAAATTCAGCAGCGTGCGGTCGCTGCTGTAGAGGGCGTGGAACACCAGCCAGACCAGCGCGGCAAAGAACAGCAGGTTGAAGGCCAGGGCAATCTGTCCGCCCACGCTGCCGTTCATGAACACGTTGGCCAGTATCAGGGCCAACAGAGTTGCAAGCAGGCCGCGCCCCCATTGCAGGTGCACAGGAATTGCAGCTGCGTGCTGTGTGCGCTGGTGCTTGAGCACCAGGCCGCCGAGTGCGCCGGCTGCAAGCACAGTCAGCCCCAGCCACCAGGCATCGGCGGGCAGGCGCCCGTCACCGGCAAACAGCCAGCGGCTGCTGTGCTGGATTTCGGGGAAGGTCAGCGCAAAAAAGGCGCACAGCGCAGCGAAGGCCGCGTAGTGCCGCGTCATGGCAGCGAACTTGCGCGTGTCGTCGCGTTGCTCCAGCAACAGCCCGGTGACAAACAGCGCGAGATAGCCGAGGAAAAATATCTGCATCAGATACAGTTGCGCGCCGTGGCGGCCGGACGCATCGTATTCCCACAGGAAATCAAAATAGGTGAAGCAGCTCCACAGCAACAGCCCGATCAATGCCAGGTGCAGGGTGCGCAGCCAGTTGTGGCGATAGATGGGCGGCAGGCAGGCCAGCCAGAACAGCAGGAACGGCCAGTGCACGTGACGGTTGAAGTCCATGTGCTCCATGCCCGTCCATAGTACCCCCAGCGCGATGGCCGCAGCCAGCGCAAGCTGCGCGGGGATGGTATAGGCCACTAGCAGGCCGCCCAGCGCCCACATCAGCACGCCGTTGGGGTAGTGCGAGTCTATGTTGTAGATCTGCGCGATCAGCATGATATTGGCGCCAAACAGGATTACCCCGAGCAGCCACAGCCCCTGGCTGACGCGCGGCAAATTGCCGCGTGTGGCAGTGACGGCGGCGGCGACATAAGCGCTGCTCATGCTGCCGAACAGCACCAGCAGCTTGGCCAGCTTGCTCATGCCCGCCCAGTGGGCGGCGAAGAAAGTGATGACGCCGCTGCCCAGCAACAGCACGCCCATCAGCGACAGCGCGATCACCATGCGCTCGCTGCCGCTGTGCTGTGATGCAACATAAGCCAGGATGTCACGCTCGGCGCCGCGCTGCACCCAGCCGCGCTCCGCCCATGCGGGTAATTCCTGTTCCAGTCGTCTGATGAATTTGCTGTCGCGCACACCCGCCTCCTGAACAAACACAATGAGGTAACTATAACCGATGGCAGTGCCGGCGCAAATTAAACGTGCAGCCGGATAAAGCTGCCCCTCTCCCGCTTGCGGGAGAGGGGCAGGGGAGAGGGTGATGGTTTTGCCGCATCAACTGCTACAATGCCGCCATGACCTTATACGCATTTATTGCCATCGGACTGGGCGCTGCCATCGGCGCGTGGTTGCGCTGGGGCTTGGGGCTGTGGCTCAACCCGGCCCTGCCCGAGCTGCCCTTGGGCACGCTGGCCGCCAATCTGGTGGGCGGCTATCTCATCGGCCTGGCAGTGGCATTTTTCATGCAGCACCCCGGCCTATCACCGGAATGGCGCTTGCTCATCATCACCGGCTTTCTTGGCGGTTTGACTACCTTCTCCACTTTTTCTGCCGAAACCGTCACCTTGCTGATGCGCGGCCAGTACGCCTGGGGAACGGCAATCATCGCGGCACACCTGGGCGGCTCACTGCTGATGACGGTGCTGGGTATGCAGACATTCAAATGGTTGCAGCAATAGAGCGGACAGGAGGCAGCATGCAAAACGTCACCCTGAAATTTTACCTCAGTGAAAAACAGCGCCATAACGGCACGCTGGTGTATGAATGGTTGCTGGAGCAGGGCAGAAAACTGGGTGCGCCGGGCGGCTCGGCCTATCGTGCGGTTGCCGGGTTTGGCAGGCATGGCCATATGCACGAAGAGACCTTTTTTGAACTGGCCGGCGAGTTGCCGTTACAGGTGGAGTTTGTGCTGGATGCAGCCCTGGCTGACAAGCTGCTGGAATCGTTGCGTCCGCACAAGCTTAATCTGTTTTACCTGCGCCACGCGGTGGAGGCGGGTGTGGTGTAATGAAATGGGCGAAACAGCTGCCTGTCATATTGCG
>JAHFQY010000019.1:0-2375 GCA_023259065.1 Nitrosomonadales bacterium | reverse complement strand
ACTGTAGCCAGGCAGCCAGCCTGGTTGCAAGGGGAAAACCTGAAATCCGGAAAGTGTTTCAGCTCAGCAGGATTCTGCGATGCATACCAACGCTGGCATATCGCGGATGATAAATCCGTCACGGGCCAGTGCGATGATGTTTTTCTCCTCCAGGCTTTTCAGCCCGCGTATCAAGGTGCGCTGTGTTATCCCCAGCATGTCGCCAAGCTCGATCCGGGTCAGCGATTCTGCCAGCAAATCCAGTTTGAGATTGCGCTGGCGATGGGTGTCATGGAGGAAAACCAGATAGGAGGCCACCCGCTCCAGGGCGTTCTTGTTGCCCAGGTTTGCGATGTGGCGGATATAGGCATTGAGGTGGCGTGTCATCACGCGCAACATCGCATCGAGGAGCTCGCGATGGCTGCTGGTAACTTCCTGCAAATGGCTCTTTTCTATGTAGCAGACGCTTGCTTCGCTGATGGCCTCTGCAGTGCTGCTGTAGGTATCCAGGAACAGGTCTTCGCAGGCAATCAGGTCGCCGGGGATGGAAGCGATCTTGTGAATTTGCTGGCGCCCATCCGACATGGACTTGTACACCTTGATTTCCCCGGTTAGCAGGATATACAGGTTTTTTCCACTATCACCCTCGCGGTAGAGAATTTCCTTGCGCGCGAAATGCTTGCGCTTGAGTCCAACCTGCAGCGCGGTTTTCGCCGCGATAGTCATGCCCTCAAAATAATCTGATGAGTCGAGAATGCAGGTGCGGCAACGTTCGTCTTGCGGTTTGTGGCGGCAGGGGCCGGCAATGCCGAACAGCTCATTGCCCCCTGCCAATTTCAACTTGGTCACGCAAAATCCTCCGGAAAGCAATATCAATTGTATTTTTGAGTGATTGTATCTGTCTCCCACTTTTTTCATGGTGACATTTTTCATTGTTGATGTCACCAGCCCCTCGTTACATTGCGCTCCGCAAGCGAATTATGTGCGCTTGAAACACAACATGGTGAGCAATGCTCATGCATATTTCGAGGAGGCAGCTGATGGGAATAAAGGGAATTGCCGGTCCGGAGAACTTTACCAGGGACGAACTTGAGCGGCTGAAAGTCGACAGCAAACTTTGCAACCAGAGCCGTAGAACATTCATGAAGTGGAGTGCACTGCTGCCGGCTCAGGCAGTAGTGGCTGGCGGAGTGCTCAACCTGATGACAGGCGAGGCATTTGCCGATGACACCTTCGTCAATGTCAGCAGCTGGATACCCTCAGTGTGCGGCTATTGCTCGGTGGGTTGCGGGCTGTACATCGGCGTCAACGCTGCCGGCAAGGCGGTGGCAGTGAAGGGTAACGACCAGCATCCAACCAACGCCGGCCGCGTATGCGTCAAGGGCTTGTATGAACACAAGGTGTTGGACGACAGCGATCTGCGCGTCGCGGAGCGCGGCAAATACCCGCTCAAGCGCAACAGCTCCGGGGGGTACGACCGCATCACCTGGGACGAGGCGACCACACTGCTCAGCCAGAAGATCATTGATGCTGTCAATCTGAGCGGCCCTGATTCTGTGGGCATCTACAATACCGGCCAGTGGACGATAGAAGAATATTATTCCATGGGCAAGCTGGGCAAGGGCGCGATCGGCACCAGCACCATGGACTCCAATACCCGCTTGTGCATGGCTGCGGCAGTGTACGGGTACATGAGCTCGTTCGGTTCTGACGGGCCTCCCGGCTGCTATGACGACATCGAGAGTGCTAACTGCTTCTTCCTGATCGGCACCAACCCTGCCGAGATGCACCCCCAGGTGTGGCGCCGCATAGCCAACAGGCGCAGAGCCAACAGTGCGGTCAAACTGATCGTGGTTGATCCGCGCAAGACACAGACTGCACGCAGCGCCGATCTGCATCTGCGGCTCAAACCCGGCACCAACGTGGCCCTGATGAACGGAATTTTGCAACAATTGATCGCGAATAACTGGATCGACAGCAACTACATTACGGCGCACACGCGTAATTACGATGCGCTCAAGGCCAAGGTTGCCGCGTATACGCCTACTTACGTTTCCGGCATTACCGGCATCCCGGCAGCAGACATCCAGACGGCTGCACAGTGGATAGGCACCTCGCAGGAAGTGTGGTCGCTGTTCATTCAGGGCGTGTACCAGTCGATGGGCGCAACCGACACGGTCAGGCTGATCTGCTCCATGCACCTGATCACCGGCAAGATCGGCCGGCCCGGCTCGGCGCCATTCAGCATCACCGGCCAGGCTACCGCCATGAGCAACCGCGAGTCCGGCGGTTCCTCGTCGCTGTCGGGGTACCGCAACTATTACAACCCCGCCCACGTCGCGGCGCTGGAAAGTATGTGGAACGTACCGGCAGGCAAGATTCCGGAACACTCCACC
>JAHFQY010000018.1 GCA_023259065.1 Nitrosomonadales bacterium | reverse complement strand
AATGCCAATACGGGTAATATCCATTTCACACCTCCTCCTTTTGACTGATTGGTTGGACTTTCAGTCTGGCACATTACGATGCCGTTTAGGTGGGAGGTGTCCATTCCATTGCCCTAGCGGGGCACATAAACCGTGCCCCACCGCGGAGCTCGAACAGTGCTCGCCTTCTTCCCAATTTTATTCCTCGACCGAAGCGATACAGAAGGGTACCCAAACCCAGAGTGCACAGTGTGTCGGATTTATTGCGGGTTGGCTTTTGAATTACCCTCCCCTTATCCGCCACCGAGTAGCGGAGGCTGGTCAGGGGATTTCGGCGAGGACTGTTTGAGCACGTGGACGCGCAGCGGATCGTGCGAGTTCCGCAGCCGCCTGACCAGATGAGCAACGCAGGGAACCTCGAAGAGGTGGCGGATCTGGGGTCGCCTTCTTTTGCTTACTTTTCTTGGCGAAGCAAGAAAAGTAAGCAGCTGTCGGGCTGCCCCCGACAAAACCTTGAGTACCTCTACCCATGAACTGCGGCAGCAATCCCTTAAGATTTTTTTCCCAGCAAAGACTTGAGATCAGCAAACGGATTAAATGTCGCACTGGATTTAAGCTCCTTGCTTCCCGGAGCATCCTCCCTCCCTGCCGCATCCAGCTGCCTGGCATGTTCATTCTCATGGCAGTAGATGCATAGCAACTCCCAGTTGCTGCCATCAACTGGATTGTTGCTATGGTTATGATCGCGATGATGCACCGTCAGCTGCTGCAAATTGACGCGGGTAAACTCGCGCGCGCAGCGCCCGCACACCCATGGATACAACTTGAGAGCGCGCTCACGATAGCTTTGTTCGCGCAGTTCCGCGTTGCGCCGCGCTTCGGCGACAACGCGATCCAGTCTGGCGTTATCGGGAGTTTTTCCGGCCATGATCAGCCGGCCAGAAACTGACCAGAGCGCAAGGCCTCAATGCGCTCATCCAGCGGCGGATGAGTCATAAACAGGCGCGAGAATCCCTTGCCGCCCGAGATGCCGAACGCCGCCATCTTTTCCGGCAACACTGTCTGTTCGTGGTTAGCCTTGAGGCGCTCGAGTGCGGCAATCATCTTGTTGCGCCCGGCCAGGTTGGCGCCACCGGCATCGGCACGGAACTCGCGCTGGCGCGAGAACCACATGACGATAATGCTGGCGAGTACGCCCAGCACCAGCTGCGCCACTATCTCTGCAACGAAAGCGCCTATGCCGGGGCCGTTGCGGCCGTCATTCTTGAGCAGGACGCGATCCACCAGGATGCCGAACAATTTGGCGAAGAAAATCACAAAGGTATTCACCACACCCTGTATCAGCGCCAGCGTCACCATGTCGCCGTTGGCCACATGGGTGATTTCGTGTGCCAGCACTGCTTCGGCCTCGTCACGGCTCATGCTGTGCAACAGCCCGGTGCTCACCGCCACCAGCGCATTGTTACGGTTCCAGCCGGTGGCAAAAGCGTTCACGTCAGGCGCATCATAGATAGCCACTTCCGGCATGCCTATCCCAGCGGCCTGTGCCTGGCGCGTAACCGTGTCCACCAGCCAGCGCTCGGTCGGGTCTATGGGGCTGGTGATCACCTCGGCTCCCACCATGCGCTTGGCTGACCATTTGGAAATCAACAGGGAGAAAATGGAACCAGAGAATCCAATTACCATGGACATGATCAGCAGGGCATCAAATTTGATGGCGCCGCTCTGATCCAGGATGCGATCCACGCCCAGCAGGCGCAGCGTGATATTGATCACCAGCAGCACAGCCAGGTTGGTCAGGATAAACAGGAATATTCGCTTCATTACTCTCTCCATCGAACGAAAGTTACAGGGTAAAAACACTCAAAATCTGTCGCTAACTAAGATGGGGGCTCAAGCTGAAAGTTCAAGTAGCAAAAAATTCATGGCACACATTCAAATTTGCAGCGAAAATAACGGCTTCACCATTCAGGACATTACCATGACTCTTGCAGATCTCAACCAGCGTTTTGGCATCAACAACAACCTAATCTTCAGTGAAATCGCCGGCGGCCTGATTGCGGCACAAATCAACAACGCCCATGCCAGCGCCAGCATTGCCCTGCAGGGTGCACATCTGATGACTTACCAGCCCAACGACGAGGAACCTGTCATCTGGCTGTCCAAATATGCAAAATTTGCCGCCGGCAAGTCCATCCGCGGCGGCGTGCCGATCTGCTGGCCATGGTTTGGTGCGCATGCCACCGACTCCAAGCTGCCCGGCCACGGCTACGCACGCACCGTAATGTGGGAAGTGCTGGAAAGCAAGGCCCTTCCGGACGGCGCAACCTTTATCAGCCTGGGCTTGATTGAAACCGATGCCACCCGCGCACAATGGCCGCACCCTTGCACGGCAAAAGTGGAAATCACCGTGGGCAAAAACCTGCGCGTGGAACTGGTCACACAGAATACCGGCAAGGAAGCATTCACCCTGGGTGAAGCCCTGCACACCTACTTCCACATCAGCGATGTGGCGCAAATGACCATACGCGGCCTGGAAGGCTGCGACTATCTGGACAAGGTGGGAGAACCCGCGCGCAGAACGCAGAAGGACGGCATCGTGATCGAGAGCGAGGTGGATCGCATCTACGTGGACACCACAGCCGATTGCGTGATTGAAGATCGCGGACTTAAGCGCGCCATCCGCATCGCCAAGCAAGGCAGCCGTTCCACCGTGGTATGGAACCCATGGACCGAGAAAGCCGACAAGATGGGTGACTTCGGCCAGGACGGGCACCGCGGCATGGTCTGCGTGGAAAGCGCCAATGCCGCCCACAACGTGGTTAGCGTTGCTCCCGGCGAGACGCATCGCCTGGCCGTGGTTTACAGTGTGGAAGCGTTGAAATAACGCAGCAACCTGTAGGTCGGGTTAGCCTAGCGGAGCGTGTGTTGTTGGGGCTTCAGCCCCTTACAACCACGGCCTACTCCTTGCGAGTGTAACCCGACAACAGCACCAATAGAAAAAGCCGCTTAACAGCGGCTTTTTCTATTCCACAACCCGTATTCTTAGGCGGTTACGCGCTTCTTGAATTCATTGGTGCGGGTGTCGATCTCGATCTTGTCACCGATGTCGATAAAGGCGGCCACTGGCAGTTCAAAACCGGTATTGATCTTGGCTGGCTTCATTACCTTGCCGGAAGTGTCGCCGCGCACGGCTGGCTCGGTGTAGATAACTTCGCGCACGATGGTGTTGGGCAGTTCAACCGAAATGGCCTTGTCGTTGTAGAACACCACTTCGCAGTTCATGCCGTCTTCGATGTAGTTGATGGCATCGCCGAGATTGTCTTTTTCCACTTCGTACTGGTTGTAGTCCGTGTCCATGAACACATACATGGGGTCGGCGAAGTAGGAATAAGTGCATTCCTTGCGGTCCAGCATGACCTGTTCAAACTTGTCGTCGGCGCGGAAAATGTTTTCACTGGGCGCGTCGGTCAGCAAGTTCTTGAATTTCATCTTGACCACGGAACCACTGCGGCCGGAACGGCTGTACTCAGCCTTCTGGATTACCAGTGGGTCATTACCGACCATTACAACGTTGCCTGCGCGGAGTTCTTGAGCGATTTTCATCTGTATTCTGCCTAAAGCTAAATTTCGAAAGCGGCGATTTTACCAACTCTGCGCGAAAAATCCAGCAAATTCAATGCAAGATTATTTCCTGACAAATGTCGGGACCAGTCGCTACTGTGTTGCCGCAGCATAGACTGATGCATCCAAAAATGGTTCCATGCCTGCCCTGAGCTGGCAAAATCGGCCTGACTGGCCGCATCATCAATATTCCACGCGTCCCATAGGGCGCACACGTCTTGTGCGCAGGCTTGCGCCAAGCCGGCACAGTAAATATCCAGAAAAGCATGCAATTTCTTCATGTGCACCCCGTCGTGTTGCGGATAGATGTGCCAGACAAAAGGCTTGCCCGCCCACTGCGCCCGCACGAAGGAATCCTCGCCGCGCACAAAATTGCAGTCGCAGGCCCACAACAGTTCGTCGTAATACTCCTGTTCCACAAACGGCAGCACCTGCACACGCAGCCTGCCCTGCAGCACCACGTCGCCTGCCACCAGTTGTGGCCTGCCCAGAAATTCCGCCACTTGCGGCAGCGCTCGACCTTCTGGCACCAGGCAGGTCACCGGCTGCGCGCCCGCAGCCCAGTTGGCCAACAAGCCGGGTATGGCCGGATTTTCGTAACTGAACAGCGACACACGCACTTCGCCTGGCTGGCGTGCAGGCACAGCCAGCGCCTGCCAATATTTTTCCTGTGCCGCCGGGTCAGCCAGAAAGGCATCGCGCCGCGCCAGCAAATCCCGCTCCAGCAGCAAGCCGCCGGTATCCCTGGTGAAGCCGGGAAAGAAGAAATACTTGAGCAGTGGCAGGCGCGGGTGCGGCGATGGCAAGACGTGGCAGCCGGCCACCCAGTCTTCGGCACTAAGGTACTCAAGGTTCAGCCACAGCGGCTTGTGCGCTTGCGCCGCCATCGCCGCCACATAGCGTTCGGGCAAATCGCAGGCGAAGGCTTCGATAACGATTTGTGCAGGCTCGACCTCGGGAAAGGCTGCATTCCACGGCCTGATTTCCACCCCGCGCCAGTGCTGGCTGGGGATATCCGCATCGACTTGCGGGCACAGCTTGCGGAAGCTGGCCAGATCGTCCACCCACAGGCGCACAGCGACGCCATGCTCATGCGCCAGCTGCTTCGCCAGACGCCAGCACACGCCGATATCCCCGTAGTTATCCACTACAGCACAGAAAATGTCGCAGCTAATGATTACTGGTGATTTCATACTGAAGAATTTCGTCATGGCTGCAGAAGCAGCAAGGATTAGCTGTTATCAAGTTTGATCGGCAGCCATACACGCATCGTCGTGCCTGTGCCAACTTCACTGGCGACCTCGATACGACCGCCGTGCTTTTCAACAATGCTGTAGGACACCGCCAGCCCCAGGCCGGTACCGTTACCCACAGGCTTGGTGGTAAAAAACGGGTCAAATATCCGCGACATATTCTGCGCGGCTATGCCCTCGCCTGTGTCGGTGATTTCAACCCAGATTTGATTGCCCTCCTGGCCGGTACCAAGGGTGATGACTCCGCGCTCCTTGATGGCCTGGGCGGCATTCAATAGCAGATTCATGAACACCTGGTTGATGCGCGAAGGCAGGCAATAAACCTTGGGCAGCGTAGCGTATATTTTCCTGACCTCACACTTGTATTTCAGCTCGTTCCACACCAGGTTCAGCGTGCCCACCAGCAATTGCTGGATGTCTACCCAGGCCCACTTTTCCTGGCTTCCCGTGCGGGAAAAAGCGTCCAGGTCGAGCACAATCTGCCTCACCCTGTCCAGCTCCGCTTGAGATTCTGCCAGCAATGCCACCGTATCCCTGCGGACATACTGAACATTGATTTTCTTCTTGAACTGTTGCAGCTCATCCAGCTCCTGGTCATGGCAGGTCATCAGCGGCTCAGCCGCTTCATATTTGTTCAGCAGGACTATCAGGCTGGACAAATATTTATTCAGGGTGCTGAAATTCGAATTTACACAAGCGACGGGCTTGTTGATTTCTTGCGCCACACCCGCGGCAAAGTGGCCGATGGAAGCCATTTTTTCCGACTGGATCAACTGATCCTGCGCCTGCTCCAGTTGCCTATTGAGCTGCAGCAAACGGGTGTTGGCCTGCGTGATCTCCTCGATTTGCTGCTTGATCCTGTCTTCAGCCTGCTTGAGCTCGGTGATATCACGATTGATACCCACCATGCGCAGCGCCCAGCCATTGCGGTCGCGCTCTGTAACCTGCCCCTCGCTGCGCACCCAGATATAGCTGCCATCCGGCTTTCTTACCCGGTGTGTCACCTGGTACCTGGATGTTACCTCGCCTTTCAGGGCCGTTAGAATCGCTTCCTTCAGCATCGGCCTTTCTTCCTCGGGCACCAGCTGGCTTAGCTCCTCGAATGTGGTCTGCGTCGGCTTCAACTTGCCACTAAGAAACGGCGACCAGCCCTCCGACAAATACACGCTTCCACTGGTCAGGTCAAAGTCCCACAAAGCCGCATTCGACGCCTCGATTGCCTGCCTGGCGCGCTCCTCGCTTCGCGCAAGCTGCTTGCTCATCTCGCGGAAATTTTTTGCATCGTTGCGCACCCGCCCGAGAAAACCGACCAGTGCCGCAGAAACCATGCCTCCCACCAACATTGAGACGACAAAACCTGTCAATAAATAATCATAGGTAATTTCCCCATGCAGCATCCTTCCCATGCAACAGGTAATCACTTCGGCCATCACCATCGAAATGGTCAGGGCATACAGCCACAGTCTTAAATTGCTTTGCTTGAGGAGGTAATCAATGATGAGGGGGGCAATGCGCATTGGCTGAAAAAGCAGTCGTCGAATGGTCAGGAGTTTACTGCAAAAATTGCACGCGTAAAGCTTCAACGAAAACCATGCATGCCGCATATGTGTATCCATGATCCGTGAACCCGGATCATTCACTGCGCAAGGCCTCCACCGGATCCATGCGCGCCGCACGCAGCGCGGGCATGACCCCGGCAATCAAGCCTATCAGCACCGCGCTGCACTCCGCCAGCACGGCAAAGAACCAGGGCGTATGCACCGGCATGGCCGGAAACAGTGCGTGCAAACCCTGCGCGATGCCTATGCCTATGGCCAATCCCAGCACGCCCCCCAGGGCGGAGAGCATGATCGCCTCGCCCAGAAACAGCAGCAGCACCTGTTGTTCGCGCGCCCCCAGGGCGCGCAGCAGGCCGATTTCAGCGGTGCGCTCGGTCACCGCCATGGTCATGATGGTGAGGATGCCGACAGCGCCCACCAGCAGCGAGATGCCTCCCAGCGCGCCGACGGCGAAGGTGATGACGTCCAGCACCGAGCCCAGCACTTCCAGCGCCTGCTCCTGCGAGATGATGGTGAAGTCCTCGCGCCCGTGGCGTTCCTTCAGGCGTTCGCTAATCAGGCGTATCACCTCGTTCACGTCGGCATTGGCGCGGTAGCTCACCTGCACCTCGATCAGCCCCGGGCGGTTGAGCAACTCCATGGCACGCGCGGCCGGGATAAACACGGAATCATCCAGATCCAGACCCAGCACCTGCCCTTTCGGCTCCATCACCCCGACCACGCGATAGCGCTGCCCGCCCACGCGCAGGTAGCTGCCCAGCGGGTTCTCCCCGGCAAACAGCTCCTGCTGCACCTTGCTGCCCAGCACCACAAAGGCACGCGCCTGCTCGTTGTCCTCGTCGGTCCAGAAACTGCCGCTCTGCACTTTCATGGTAAAGGCACTGGCAAAATCGCGCCCCTCGCCAAACACCGTGGTGCGGCGCGTCTTGCCGTTGGCACGCAGCTCGGCGTTGCCCATCACGCTGGGATTGACGTTCTCCACATAGGGCAGATGACGCAGCGATTCGGCATCGGCCAGCGAGAGCTGCCTGACCGAGCCCAGCACGCCGATATTGCCGCCCTGGGTCTGGGTCTTGCCCGGCTGGATGGAAACAATGTTGGTGCCAAACTGCGAAAATTCATTCAACACAAATTGATGCAAACCCTCGCCGATGGAGGTAAGCAGAATGACCGCCGCAATGCCGATGGCTATGCCCAGCCCGGTGAGGAAACT
This sequence comes from Nitrosomonadales bacterium, assembly GCA_023259065.1. Classification (GTDB taxonomy): domain Bacteria; phylum Pseudomonadota; class Gammaproteobacteria; order Burkholderiales; family Gallionellaceae; genus 39-52-133. Next base: position 42,316 of record JAHFQY010000018.1, on the reverse strand, counting down.
GCGCATGCGGTAGGTGAGGAAGCTGGAGCTGGCCAGCGTGATGAAGTCGCGAAAGAACATGGCCGTCACCTGCCCGCCAGGGATGCCACCGGATCAAGCCGTGCCGCGCGCCGCGCGGGCCACACGCTGAACAGGATGCCGGTGCCCAGCGCCGTGGCAAAGGCCGCGAGCACCGCCCACCAGGGCGGCGCCACCGGCAGGCTGGGATATATCTGCCCGATGATCATGCTGCCGGCATAACCCAGCGCCAGCCCGGCTATGCTGCCGATGCCGGACAGCAGCGCCGCTTCGGCGAAGAACAGCTGGCGTATCTGCGCAGGCGGGGCGCCCAGTGCCTTGAGCAGGCCGATCTCCTTGACGCGCTGCGCCACCGCAATCAGCATCACGTTCATGATCAGCACGCCCGCCACTGCCAGGCTGATCGCGGCGATGCCGCCCACCGCCATGGTGAGCGCGGTGAGGATGCGGTCAAAGGTGGCGAGCACCGCGTCCTGCGTGATCACCGTCACATCCTTCTCGCCGCCGTGGCGCTGGAACATGATCTCTTCCGCATCATGCTTGGCCTGCTCGATGCTGTCGCGGTTCTTTGCTTCGATCAGGATGCGGAACAGTCCGGAGGTGTTGAACAGCTGATGCGCAGAAGCGACAGGCACAATCACCAGTTCGTCTGTGCGCATGCCCATGGATTCCCCCTGTGCCGCCAACACGCCGATGACGCGGAAACGCCGGTCGCCCAGCCTGATCCACTGTCCCACCGCCTGCTCGTTGCCAAACAGCTCACGCTTCATCTGGTTGCCCAGCACACACACCGAGGCGCTCTCGTGGATGTCGCCCGGCGGCAGGAATTTGCCCAGGCCGATATTCATGTGGCGCACTTCCAGCAAGTCCGCAGTGGAGCCCAGCACCACCACCTCACGGTTCAGCGCGTCGCGCGACAGCGTGGCGGAACCGACGGTCAACGGCGCGATGCGCTTGACGGCGGTGCTGCGCAGAATCGCCCCGGCATCGTCCAGCGAAATCTCGCGCGGAATCTGCCCCAGCAGCATGCCCGGCCCCAGTCCCGCCGTTTCGGTGCGCCCCGGCAGCACGATAACGAGATTGGTGCCCAGCGAAGAAAATTGATTGATCACATAGCGGCGCGCGCCCTCACCCAGTGCGGTAAGCACCACCACGGCAGCCACGCCTATAGACATCGCCAGCATCATCAGCAAGGTGCGCGTCGGGCTGCCGCGCAGGCTGCCGGAGGCGAATTGCAGGGTGTCGGAGAGTTTCATGAGTTGCGTTGTGCATCGGATATTATGCGTCCGTCCAGCGTGTGGATCTGGCGCTTGGCGCGTGCGCCGATCTCGGCGTCATGGGTCACCACGACCAGGGTGATACCCTGATCCAGCAAACCTTCCAGCAGCTTCAGCACCTCCCAGCCGGTGGTGCGGTCGAGATTGCCGGTGGGCTCGTCTGCCAGCAGCACGCTGGGCTGCATGATGGTGGCGCGCGCGATCGCCACGCGCTGGCGCTGCCCGCCGGAAAGCTGGTCTGGCCTGTGGTCGGCACGGTCAGCCAGGCCGTAATTTTGCAGCAGCTTCTGCACGCGCAGCTTGCGTTCCTCTGCCGCCACGCCCGCCAGGATCAGCGGCAGCTCGATGTTCATCGCCGCAGTCAAACGCGGCACCAGGTGAAACGACTGGAACACGAAGCCCACCTTCTCGCGCCTGACCCGCGCCTGCTGCTCGTCATCCAGCTTGGTGACATCCATGCCGTCGAGCTTGTAGACACCGGAGCTGGGCCTGTCCAGCAGGCCGATCAGATTGAGCAGGGTGGATTTGCCGGAGCCGGACGGCCCCATGATGGAAACATATTCGCCGGCGCCCAGGGTCAGGTTGATATTGCGCAGCGCCTGCACCTGCTGGTCGCCAACCGTGAAGCTGCGGCTGACATCATTGAACTCGATCATTTGAACAAGACTCGTGAAAAGTGAGAAGTGAAAAGTGAAACGTAAAAACCCCCGCCCCTCCCGGCGGGGAGGGTGGTGCGCAGCGCCGGGTGGGCATCACGTTTCACATTTCACCTTTCGCATTACTTCCCGGCTTCCGGCTGTACCTTGACGCCGGCCTTCACCCCCGCGCGATCCAGCGATGACACGATCTGTTCGCCCTCGTTCAGGCCGGAGAGAATTTCGGTGTATTGCCAGTTGGCCAGCCCGGTGCTCACCACGCGCTCTTCCAGCATGCCATCCGCCCGGTAAAGCAATACCCGCTTGCCTTCCAGCAGTGTCTGCGTGGGAATGCGCAGCACCTGTTCACGCACCTTGTGCACGATTTCAATATCGGCGCTGTAACCCACCAGCAAGCTCTCGTCTTTCGGCAATTCGCTGAACACCACTTCAACTTCAACCGTGCGCGCCTGCTTTTCCAGGTCCAGCACATAGGGCGCAATGCGTTTCACCTTGCCCGGGAAATTTTTTCCCTTGATTGCGTCCAGGGTGATGCGGCTGGCTTGCCCCACCTTGACCACGGCGGCATCCACCTCGTCTATGGGCGCGCTCACGAACATGCAGCTGTCGTCTATGAGGTCGATTGCCGGCAGGGTGGGTATGCCCGGCGGCGAGGGCGTGGCGTACTCGCCCAGCTCGCCGCTGATATCCGCCACAATGCCGCTGAAGGGGGCGCGCAGCGTCATGCGCTCCAGGCTGGCACGCGCCACATCGATGCGCGCCTTGCCCTGCTCAATGTCGCTGCGTGCCGCATCGCAACCAGCCTGACGCGCACTGGCATCGGTAAGCGTGCGATCCAGCTGCTGCGACGAGATAAAGCCCTGCTCCCGCAACTGGCGTGCGCGCTCGGCGTCACGCTGCGCTGCAGCCGCCATGGCACAGGCCTCTTGCGCATGGCTGCTGGCCGACGCCAGCTGATCCTGCGCCAGTTCTTCCTGCGCATGCAGATCCTTGTGCCACAACTCCAGCAACACTTCACCGACACGCACACGCTGGCCTTTTTTTACCAGCAGGCGGGAAATCTGCCCGCCGGCCGGGGGCGACATCTTGGCGCGGCGGCAGGCCTTGACCGTGCCCGCACGGGTGTTGCTGACACTGGCCTCGACCAAGCCGCGCTCCACTTTCACCAAGGTCACCGACACCGGCATGGAGCGCGAGAAATACCCTATCGCTGCAAGCACTGCGGCAGCTGCAAACAAAATAACACCCCACCTTGCAAACCTGAATAAGCGCTTACTGTCTAGCGTGAAAGCCATACCATCTCCTTAATGTGCAGGCCTATGTTACACCTTCATACAGCACAACACAGCACCAGGAAATATACACAACGATTTAACCCGGACAGGATTGCACTGCCCGGCATTGAGCTGATTGAGCATAAATTGCAGCTCAAGCGCATTACCCGCCACAACACAGCAATATCTTGACGCACCACAATTAGATGGGTAATACTGCACCGAACAACACAACATCTTGTGGTTTCCGACATTTGTCAACTTAATGCCGAAAACCTGGGTTTCAAGCAAATCGAACTAAAACGAACAGGGAGAATGCAATGAGGGAAAACCAGTCGGAAGGCAGCAACACAAATTTAGCAACCCTCATCAAGGGCGTCATCAAACGTGACAATACCCTGGCCCCTTTCGACTCGGACAAAATCCGTTCTGCCATCCAGCGCGCAGGCGCCGCCACCGGCGAGCTCGATGCCAACGAGGCTTTCCTGCTCACCGCCCAGGTGGTCAAGGTGCTGATCCACAAATTCCGCTCCGAGCCTCCCCAAATCGAAAAAATCCAGGATGCGGTCGAACAGGTGCTGATCTCGGCCAACCACCTCAAGACCGCCCGCGCCTACATCGTTTACCGCGAACAGCACACCAAGCTGCGCCAGGACCGCAAGACCGTGGTGGATGTGGAAAGCTCGATCAATGAATACCTCGATCAGATGGACTGGCGCGTCAACGCCAATGCCAACCAGGGCTACAGCCTGGGCGGACTGATCCTCAACGTTTCCGGCAAGGTGGTGGCCAACTACTGGCTCAATCATGTCTACCCGCCGGAAGTGGGTGTGGCGCACCGCGAGGGCGACATCCACGTGCATGACCTCGACATGCTGGCTGGTTATTGCGCCGGCTGGTCGCTGCGCACCCTGCTCAACGAAGGGCTCAACGGCGTGCCGGGCAAGGTTGAGGCCGGTCCGCCCAAGCACATGTCTTCTGCCGTCGGCCAGATCGTCAACTTCCTCGGCACCCTGCAGAATGAATGGGCCGGCGCGCAGGCGTTCTCATCCTTCGATACCTATATGGCGCCCTTCATCCGCAACGACAAGCTGCCATATGCCCAGGTCAGGCAATACATCCAGGAACTGATCTACAACCTCAACGTGCCGTCGCGCTGGGGCACGCAGACGCCGTTCACCAACCTGACCTTCGACTGGGTGTGCCCGGAAGACCTGCGCGAACAGGTGCCGCTGATCGGCGGCGAGGCCATGCCGTTTACCTATGGCGAGCTGCAGGCCGAGATGGACATGATCAACCGCGCCTACATCGAGGTGATGACCAGGGGAGATTCCAAGGGACGCGTGTTCACCTTCCCCATCCCGACCTACAACATGACGCCGGATTTCCCGTGGGAATCGGAAAACGCCACCCTGCTGTTCGAGATGACCGCGAAATACGGCCTGCCCTACTTCCAGAATTTCATCAATTCGGAACTGAAGCCCAACATGGTGCGCTCGATGTGCTGCCGCCTGCAGCTCGACCTGCGCGAGCTGCTCAAGCGCGGCAACGGCCTGTTCGGCAGCGCCGAGCAGACCGGCTCGGTGGGCGTGGTCACCATCAACTGCGCGCGCCTCGGTTACCTGTATCAGGGCAATGAAGACGCGATGCTGGCGCGCCTCGACGAACTGCTGGAGATCGGCAAGAACAGCTTGGAGATCAAGCGCAAGGTGATCCAGCGCCATATGGATGCGGGGCTGTTCCCCTACACCAAGCGCTACCTCAGCACGCTGCGCAACCATTTCTCCACCCTGGGCGTGAATGGCATCAACGAAATGGTGCGCAACTTCACCAACGACGAACACGACATCACCACGGAATACGGCCACCAGTTTGCCGTGCGCCTGCTCGACCACGTGCGCGCCAGGATGATCGCCTTCCAGGAAGAAACCAGCCACATGTACAACCTGGAAGCCACGCCGGCGGAAGGCACCACCTACCGCTTCGCCAAGGAAGACCGCAAGCGCTTTGCCGACATCATCCAGGCCGGCAGCCGGGAAATGCCTTACTACACCAACTCCTCGCAATTGCCGGTGGGCTTCACCGACGACCCGTTCGAAGCGCTGGAGCGGCAGGAAGAGTTGCAGCGCAAATACACCGGCGGCACCGTGCTGCACCTGTACATGAGCGAGCGCGTCACCAGTGCAGCAGCCTGCAAGGCCCTGGTGCGCCGTTCGCTGGAGCGCTTCAGCCAGCCCTACATCACCATCACGCCGACTTTCTCGATCTGCCCCACGCACGGTTATATCGAGGGTGAACACAAGTTCTGCCCGAAATGTGACCAGGATATTCTGGCCGAGAAACGCAAGAAACTCGCAGCCTAAACCAACCCCGCAAACAGGAGAAAAACCATGAACGATATAGCCCAGCAGGCCCAACTCGATAGCAATGAAATTTTTCTGAGCGACGCAGAGCGCCAGCCCTGCGAAGTGTGGACCCGCGTCATGGGCTACCACCGCCCGGTGACTTCTTTCAACATCGGCAAGAAAGGCGAGCACCAGGAGCGCAGGTTCTTCCAGGAAAGCTGCGCCAATCTGGCCTCCTGAAAAATTTCAGGCACAAAAAATCCTTGCGCCTGTTGTGAGCCCAGTCTTGAATTTTTCGCAACTTGAAGTCGGCGGCCTCACGCCGCTCACCAGCACCGACTATCCCGGCTGCCTGTCGGCTGTAGTGTTCTGCCAGGGCTGCTCCTGGCGCTGCGACTACTGCCACAACCCGCACCTGATTCCCCGCCACGGCGACGCGCCATTGCATTGGTCAGACGTCATGAATTTTCTGCATCGCCGCCGCGGCCTGCTGGATGCAGTCGTTTTCAGCGGTGGTGAGCCCACCCTGCAAAGCGAGCTGCAAGCTGCCATCAACGAGGTGCGCGACCTCGGCTTCAGGATCGGCCTGCACACCGGCGGCTCTTATCCCGCCCGCCTCGGCAGTGTGCTGCCGCAGCTATCCTGGGTGGGTATGGATATCAAGGCTGGTTTTGCGGACTACGACAAAATAACCGGCACGCCGGGAAGCGGAGAAAAAGCCAGGGCCAGCACCCGCCTGCTGCTGGACAGCGGCGTGGCCTGCGAATTCCGCACCACGGTGCATCCGCTGTTCCACACTCAGGAATCATTGCTGCAACTGGCCGAGGAGCTGCGCGACCTGGGTATTCGCCATTACGTGCTGCAAGAGTTCCGCCCCCAAGGCTGCGCCAACGAGCACATCAGCTCGTATCCACATAAGGAGCTGCTGGATGAAGCGCTGAGTGAGCGCATCGGCGCCATGTTTGAAACCTTCTCAGTGCGCCGCGCCTAGGAAACCCGGAGCACCCTGCAACATGCCAAGGGGAAGAAGCAGACATCTTAATGACTGATAGAATGTGCGCATGAAAGTCTGTTCGTGCCACGCAGCCCGGTAGAAATAAATCATAACCAGTCTGTTTTGCGAGGTAGCGCGGACATGCCAGAGCAGGCAGATATGCACGCTTCACTAATTTTAATAATACTGGCCGATGGGGCAGTCTAATAACTGTTAGGCCGCACCGTTTCCAGCGCAATAGTATCCCACCATAGGCGCCGCAGAATGCACATCTTGGCTGATCACTACAGATCTGAATTCCTCGCAACCCCTCAACTCTTTCGCATCGACCATGCTCATGGCGAAAATGGGCCAATCCCCACACTCCTGCTCAAGGCGAGCACTCTTCTTCTCAAGTACATAATTCAAGGCAGCATGCTCGAACTATTCGTCGCAAAGTGCGGGGATCACTTGCTGTACGGAATCAAGGTGTTCGATGACGTCGCAAAGCCAGCAACCATTTGGTCAATCGCCGAGCATGGCACCGAACGCGACGCTCTCGCGGCGCTCATGCACACTTCTGAGTTCCCACTCTTCTTGTTTAACGAACTCGCGCTCAACACCGCTTGGACAACGATCAGGGTCAGTCTTCCGCATGAAGTATCAGATCTGATTGCAACTGCAGTACTAGGTCCGATCAAACACACCAACGTGAAGGAACAAGCCGCCGAGCTACTCGACAACTTGTTGGATGCCTGCGACGACACCAACGCCACTCTCTTCGCTGCATCCCTCAACCCCACCCATGAGTGGAGAGAGACTTTCAATCACTACATCACCAATCGAGGCACCAACAGTCCGATTCATATCTTCAACCGCGATGAAGGCGGTCAACAGGAGCAGTTGGCTTTATGGCTGACTGACAGCCTCCAGTTCTCTGGCGCAATTCACAGTCCGCAGGTGCAAAAGGGAACAAGACGTAGGGAGTTAACCGATCTTCTGCTCTCATATCAGTTTGGGACAACTCTCATCGAGTCAAAGACACTAACGATCTTTAATCGCCCCACGCTTCCAAATCGAGATGCACTCGCTTCGGATATAACCAAACACATCGAGAAGGCGGTTGCTCAACTTCGCGGTGCGATACGAAAACTCCGGGAGGACGTGCCCATATTCGACAAAGCCGGGGCTGAGCTCCGCGTGGATCGAATCCAACCAGTGCATGCCATCGTGCTCATACCAGACTTTGATCTCATTCAGGATCCAACGCGCTACGGTAGAGATTTTATCGCCGACTTTATGCAGGTAACGGGGGGGTTCCTTCACTTTCTTGATATAGCCGAACTACTCCGGGTCATACAGGCCGCCGAAATGATTGCAAGGAGCGGCACTACCACAACCTCTATGATGGCGTTCGACTACTATCTCATTGAGCGAGCTAAAAAATCACTAGAGACCGGCACGCTCAGCATTGAAGTACTCTTGCGCATAACCGACCCGGCACAGGATGGAGATGAGTTCGCGTAGCTTGGACCTAACTCCACGTTCTTGAGTGGGTGCTTGGGGGAAAATTATCTGGCCGCAATGGACACCGTACTGACTAATCGGATTACCCGTTCCCTACGTCCGCTTATCTTGCAATCACGAACATAGGACGACCCGTTTAAACACTGCACAACCGTCAAGTTGCCGGTGGGCAAAACTCAATCTTCCCGACTATCAGCCGTTTGTAGTTGCGCACCATGATGATGGATTTCCTGATCACAGGTTCGTCTATGGCAGGCAAATCCAGAGCGACGGTGATCGGGTAGACGCCTCCGCTATCAGGTTTGATTTCAATGAATGGGCAGCGAGCCGCAGAGGGATCGTTCAGGGTATGGCGCTGGTAGTGCAGGGTAGTCAGGGTCATCTCCCACGCCACCTCGGCACCTTGGAATGAACCGCTGAAACGCACCTTGGCCAGCGGCGCGGGCAGGTCGGTGTCACACAGGAAATCGCCGCCGGCCTGGGCCAGCAGTGCATGCAGCTCGGCCAGTGGAGCAGCAGCCATCAAGGTTCAAAGGGTACGATCGAGATATTGCTGCACGGTGCGCATCAGCTCCGCATCGCGGTTATCAAAGAAATGATCCGCATGCGGTACAACAATCTGGGCGGATTTCGCCTTGCCCTTGAGGCTGTCACCGCGCTGTTTGGCGCCGTTCAGAACCTGTGGCAGATCGTTCTGCCCGTACAGATCCAGCACTGGCATCTTCATCGTCTTGTAGCTGAGATCAGCGCCCATTCCAATCGCCACCCACGCCGCTATGGGCGCGCCCGGGTGCTGCAGCAGATAGTTATGCGTCATGCGTGACCCCATGCTGTGGGAGACGATGGCAATTTTCTGGTAACCCTTGGCGCGCAGAAAATCCACCGCCTGCTGCAGGCGCTCGCCTGCCTCGGGAAATGTGACGGGGTAATCATCACCGGTCGCCTCGTTCGCGAGGATAGGCATCTGTACTGACAGCGTAGTGTAACCGTGATCTGCCAGCTGGCTGCGCAACACGCCTATCAGGCCCCAATCCGGATGCAGGCCTATGCCATGCACCACAATAACAGCGGCCTTGGCCTTGGGCGCCTCGGTAAACAGCGTCAGGAATTTATGCGCATTGGCCAGTTCCAGATACACCGGGTCGCCAACCACCACGCCGGGAACCACTTCATCCGCCCATTTCTGCTCGCGTGCATAATCGGCTGCCTGCACATCAAGCGGGGCGATCAATAACGCCAGCAACAATAAATAAACTGCCTTCATCCTGTTATTCTCCCCGTGAAATACGCAACAGTTCTGCTGCCGTTTGCTCCAGCAGCGCCACATCCAGGGTGCCGATACACTGCTCGGCCATGTCTATCCCGTTCAGTATCGAGGGCTGCTCGCTTTCGGTGATCTCCCACACATCGGTTTGATCGCCCCTGCTTCTGATGGCTATCAGGCTGACTATCGCCGCATCCAGTATTTCCAGCGCGTTGGCAATAGCGGTGTGGTTGTTTTCCAGCGCTGTGCGCACTACCGAAAGCGCCGTTGCCAGGCGGGCAAACGCCACCACATTGAATTTGTTCCACAGGGCTGCCTGGTATGCCATGCGCATATCCATGGAGTAAATATCTTTCAAGCCGCTGGTCACTGGAACACGCAAGGGTTTGTCTTTTTTCATGGCGGCTACTCTGGATATTCAACGCAATTTTTTGCGGTCAGGGGATTATGTTCGGGGCTCAGTGGCTGTGCAGCCTGTCCTTCAGCTCCTGCCACCAGCGCAGGCGGCTATGCGGCACCGGCGACTGGCTGACCATGGGCTCGGGCGGGATGCGGCTCAATACCCAGCCCGGCAAAATCACGCGCCCGCTGCTGCCGCAGGACGAGCCCAGATTATTCGGGTCGTAAACCTTGATCAGGGTAGGAGTAGCCAGGTCATCGGCATACACGATGCCCAGGTATTTTTCCCTGTGGTCGCGGCGCAGCAAGGCATCCATCTCATCCAGTATGGCTGTCAGCTTGGTGCCCGATGTCGTTGTGTCGGGGACATCATGGCCCAGCGCATACACATACCACTCCCCCGCGTTCACGATGCGCGCACGCATCTCGTCCCACTGCGTCCACTGCATCACGCCCCACAGGGTGCCGTTAAACAATTCCTGATAATTTTTCATGTCGAATCCTGATATGGTTTATTCCGATATAAGCTCTGATAGCAATCGGGTCAAATTTGTTCAAGTTTAGCATGGCTTGCGCATGCATTTATCACCCTTGCACCGCAACTTTAATAATTGAACAAGCGGCTTGCTCTACCATTTTTTCACCATGGCTGAGATACTCATGCATAAACCGTAATCGCGCAAAGGGGAAAAGCGATGCAACACCTGGAAGGTGACCTGGGAGCCAAGACCTCGCCGCTGGGCGCACGCCATCGCTCGTCGGGCTTGAACAGCCGCTTCAATGGCGATCAGGCCGATTTTGCCGCCTATATTGCCCATACCCGCGACATGATTGCCCGGGTGCGCTCCGGTGAAGATGCAACTCGCCTGGAAAAAACCATCGCCGGCAACAGCCCTTTCCAGCTCAAGCCCGCCGCCGGCTTCCCGCACGGCCGGCACAAACTTTATCAACGCGGCGTGCTGCTGATACACGGCCTCACCGACTCGCCCTATTCCATGCGTCACCTTGCTGAGTTCTTTCAGCACAACGGCTTCCGCGTAATGGCCCTGCTGCTGCCCGGCCACGGCACCCGGCCCGGCGATTTGCTCAATGCCACCTGGCAGGAATGGGCCAGGGCTGTAGCCTATGCCACCGGGCAACTGGCCGAGGAAGTGGATGAGGTTTATCTGGCCGGCTATTCCGCCGGTGGCGCGCTGAGCGTTTACCAGAGCCTGCAGGATAAGCGCGTGCGCGGCCTGTTCCTGTTTTCTCCCGCTCTCGACATCACCCACCGCGCAGCCTGGGCCTGGGTGCACAAGCTCTACAGCTGGCTATTCCCCGTGGCCAGATGGGTCACCATCAAGCCCGACCGCGACATCTACAAATACGAATCCTTCCCCAAGAATGCCGCCGCACAACTGTACGCACTCAGTCAGGAAATCGCACACCAGCTGCAATCCCACCCGCTGAACATCCCCATCTTTGCCGCCGCAAGTGAAGATGACACCAGCGTTATCACCTCTGCCACCCTCAAATTCATGGCAGAGGCAGATCACCCGCTCAACCATCTGGTGCTGTACACCACCGACACCGGCGCGCTGCCAGCAGGCTTGCCGGACGCTCACGTCGAGCTGGTCGACAGCCGCGTGCCCGCACACAACATCCTCAGCTCGGCCCATACCGCCATCACCCAGCCGCCTGAAGACGAACACTATGGCGAGCATGGCGAATACTGCAACTGCCTGCATTACTACCCGGACAACATGGAAAAATACGCGGCCTGCCTCAAACACCCTGCGGACATCTTGCAGGGCGAAATCACCGAGGCCAATCTCAGCGCCGGCCTGTTGCGCCGCCTCACCTACAACCCGCATTTCTCCCAATTGCAACAATCGATGAAACTGTTTATTGCGCGTCTGCCATGAACCCAACCCTGATCTTCGCCCATCGTGGCGCCAACCGTGTAGCCGCAGAAAACACCCGCTCCGCCTTCGACCAGGCCTTGCAATATGCCATCGACGGCATGGAGACCGACATCCAGCTCAGCCGCGATGAAGTGGCCGTGCTGTGGCACGACCGCTTTCTCGGCAAGCTCGGCCATCCTGCAAAACACATAGATGATTTCGACTACAGCGAACTGCGCGCCATGAATTTTGCCGGGCATTTTTCCGCCTCGGCCAAGGCGGAAGGCATCATGAGCCTGCAGGAATTCATCGATGCCTACCGCACGCGCTGCAGGCTGCTGCTGGAAATCAAGAACCGCGACTGGGAGGAACGCGCGCGCCAGGAAAACAAGGTGAGACAAACGCTGGACATGGCGGGTACCGTCAGCAATATGAACATCATGGCCTCCTCTTTCAACCTGGACAGCCTGATTTACGCCCACCACTACCGGCCGGGATTTCCGCTGGTGTACAACTTCGAGGAAGAGCAGACGCTGGCTGATGCACAGCGTGTGCTGCGGGAATACCCCTTCCTGCACGGCCTGTGCCTGCCCATCGCAACGCTGGATGCAGCCATGGCCGGGCTGCTGCGAGGGCAAGGCAAGAGCATTGCCGTGTACACCTGCAACAGCGATGAGGAAATCAACAAGGCCCTGCGCCTGGGGGTGGACATACTGATCAGCGATGTTCCACAAAAGGCGCTGCAAATGCGCAGTGAAGAACAACCGTGATTATTGCAAAGTATCAAACCCCTCCCAACCTCCCCTTGTCAGGGGAGGAGCGGTTCAGCCCTCCCCCTGATAAGGGGGAGATGGAGGGGGTTTATGCCTTGTGCAAAATCCGCACGAGAGAGAATCAATAAATGCAGCGCGACTTCTCTCAACTAAGCAATCAATCCTTCGACCTGCTGGTCTGCGGCGGCGGCATCTATGGCGCATGGACTGCCTACGATGCCGCCCTGCGCGGGCTCAAGGTGGCGCTGATTGAACAGGGTGACTGGGCCAGCGCCACCTCTTCCGCTTCCAGCAAGCTGATCCACGGTGGCCTGCGCTACCTGGAAAATTACGATTTCAAGCTGGTCAGAAAAGCGCTGGCCGAGCGCGACATGCTGTTGGCCGCCGCACCGCATCGCGTATGGCCGCTGCGTTTTGGCGTGCCGGTGTACAGCCACAGCCGCGTCGGCAGGCTGCGCCTGAAAGCCGGGCTGACCCTGTATGACGGGCTGGCCGGTGCGCTGTTGGGCGAACGCAGCCACCGCTACTTCGGCCATGGCGCATTCGCGCAGCGCTTTTCCCTGCTGGCTGACAACAATCTCAAGGGCGGTTTCACCTATGCCGATGCGCAGACCGACGATGCACGGCTGGTGCTGGAGCTGGTGGCCGGCGCCATGGCGGCGGGCGCGGTGTGCGTGAATTACTGCAAGCTCGCTGAACTAGTCGAAATTAACGGCAAGGCTTGTGGTGCACGCCTCGCAGACCAGACAGGAAATACCAGTATTGAAGTGTCGGCACGCAAGATCGTCAACACCACCGGCCAGTGGACCACCACGCTGGCTGCAGGCAGCAACTGGTGCCGCCTCGCCAAGGGCGTGCACCTGGTGCTGCCGGCGACACAGCTCAAGGAGGCATTGCTGCTGACGGCGCCCGCGGATGGCCGCGTGTTCTTCATCCTCCCCTGGTATGGGCGGACACTGCTGGGCACCACCGACACCGATTACCGTGGCGATATTCAGAACATTGGCGTTGCAGAAGAGGATACCGATTACCTGCTGACGGCAGCCAATCACTACCTGAAAACGGCATGGCAAAAGACTGACGTCATCAACAGCTATGCCGGCGTGCGCGTGCTGAAGCAGGACATGCAGCCTTCAACAGCCGCACCCTCCTCGCTCAGCCGCGACTGGGAACTGAAAAGCACAGGCAATGGCGTGCACTATTCCATAGGCGGAAAGCTCACATCTGCCAGGGAAGATGCGGCCAGCATAGTCGACACCATCTGCGCAGAGCTGGGCAGGAATACTGCCTGCACCACCCGTGGCAAGGCCTTTCCATGGGCGCCGCAAGGGAGCTATGCCACATGGCGCGCGGCGATGGAAGCGCGCGCCGCGCAACTGGGCATGGATCAGGAAAGCACGCTATGGCTGCTGCGCCGCCACGGCAAGCACAGCAGCGAAGTTTTCAGCATGATAGAAAAGGATGCGCAGCTGGCGCAGCGCATCCTTCCTGAATTGCCGTTTATTCAGGCCGACCTGCTGCTGTGCGCACGCGGAGAGATGGTGCTGCATCTCGACGACCTGCTGCGCCGGCGCCTGCCTTTGCTTATCCTGGCGCGACCAGATGCGCAGCAGCTGCGCAGCCTTGCCGCAGGCGTTGCAGATATTCTGGGGTGGGACAGTGCGAGACAAGAACATGAAGTTGCTCTCTGCCTGCAAAAATGGCTGAGATCAAATCTGTAGGAGCGGGCCCTGCCCGCGAGATTTTTTTGTCCAGCAAGCTATCGCGGGCAAGGCCCGCTCCTACACGGGTGAATTATTGGCAATGACGAAATCTTCCATAATCAGAGCCATCGCGCTGGACCTGGGCAGCACCACGGTGAAAGCTGCGCTGCTGGATCAGCACGGTGAGCTCTCCCACGTCGAATCACTGCCCGCGCCCAAGCTAAACGTTGACGGCGGCACCTTCGAAAGCGATGCGCTGGCCTATGCGGCAACGGCGGAACAGGTGCTGGCCGCATGCAGGCAACACACTGGAGATGTCCTGCCACTGGGCCTGTGCAGCCAGCGCTCTTCCTTCCTGCTGTGGCACGCCGCCAGCGGCCAGCCCATCACCCCGCTGATTTCCTGGCAGGACAATCGCGGCGAGGCCAGCTGCGCGGCACTGCACAACCAGGAACCCCTGATACGCGAGCTCACCGGACTGCGCCTCACCCCGTATTACTTTGCGCCCAAGCTGCGCGTCTTGTTGCAGCAGAATCCGGCATGGCGAGCCCAGCTTGAAAGTGGCGAACTGCTGCTGGGCACGCTGGACACTTTCCTGGTCTGGCGCTGGAGCAATGGCCGGCACCACATCACCGACGCCTCCATGGCCGCGCGCACCCTGTTGCTGGATATCCACACCCGGCAATGGTCGGCGCAACTGTGCGAGCTGTTCGATATTCCACTGGGCATGTTGCCGGTAATTGCTCCTTCCACCGGCATCAATCTGACGCTGAATAATGGGCTAACCTTGCAGGCCAGCCTGGGTGACCAGTCTGCCGCGCTGATCGCCAGCGTGGCTGCAGACAGCACCGATGTGCTGGTCAATCTGGGCACCGGCGGCTTTGTAATGCGCTACCTCAACCCGACAGTCTCATTGCCCGGCGGCTATCTGCACACGCTGGTGTACCAGGAAAGCAATCTGCAGGCGCACATCGCCATCGAAGGCACGCTCAACTCCATCGCCGCCGCACTGGCCAACTACCCCGCAGCAGATTGTCGTATTGAAGAACTTGCCACGAATGATATTTATTGCCTGGCCGAACCCAGCGGGCTGGGCGCCCCCTACTTTCGTAACGACCTGACCCTGGTCTTTTCCGCAGCGGTAGATGGCCTGACACCGGGCCAGATTGCCGCGCTGCTTCTGGAAGGCATTATTTTCAGGGTGACGCGAATACTGGAAGAGTTTCGGGCGGAGTCAGGTATAGCCAATGTCAACCTGCCTAATGTCTATTTATCAGGCGGGCTGTCTGAATTGAACTGCCTGCAACAAGGCATAGCCCAGTGCGCACCTGCTGCGGTGTTCCATCTGCAACAGCACGACACCAGCCTGCAAGGCGCAGCGCTGCTGGCTGCGGGGATGACAGGCAGCCGCCACAGGGAAGCAGCAAGGGTGCACAGCACGGCTACCGCGCCGGCGCTGCAAGCCAAGTACCAGCGCTGGAAAATCTGGCTCGATGGCCTGCTGGCCAGAACAGCTTAAACGGGGATCAGGAAAACCAGCGCAGGAAAGCGGCCGAGGTCAGCGCCACCACACCCAGCGCCAGCAACATCTGCCAGGCGCTACGGCAACGCTTATCGCTCCAGCCACCAGCATGGCGTAGCAGCATGAATGACAGGATCACACCGCCGCTTGCACACAGTATCTTGATATACAGCGCGGCAACGGCTATGCCATGTATGTCCGGCAATGTGCCGTAGCCGGTGTAGCTGACCACAGCAAAGCCGATGCCGCTAAGTATCTGCGCCAGCCAGCCGCCACCGACTATCCAGGCAATTTTATTTTGCAAAGATCGCACAGGTGGTGTTACCAGCAGCATGAGTGCAGCACCACCCACGACTGCAGCGGCGCCAAAGTTATGCACCACCTGCACCAGTGCATAACTCAAGTTTTGCAAATCCACCATGGGGCCACCGATTTCATCTCAACTGCTGCGTTTACAGAGGCACCCAAAGAGCTAATCCACCGTGACGTTGACGCACTGTTGCACGCCTATGGGCGTATGCCCCTTGTTGACCACCTTGATGCAGATTTCACGCTTGCCCGGCGCCAGCGTGTCCATGGTGTAACTGCCCTTGAGCTGGCGAATCACGGCTGTTTCCTTGCCATCCACATACAGGTGCACATGATCGCCCCTGGGGCCGGGCACGACTTCATAGCTGATCTTGTTTTGCACCATGGAATCGAGCTTGGCGCCGGAGGCCGGGGAGGTAATGGTAACCGAGCCCTCTGCGGCCAGAACCTGTACGGAGAAACCGGCTGCAGCAAGCATCAAAAGCAGTGACAATAATTTTTTCATCATCCATCTCCTTTACGTTAAACAACCAGTACTACGAAACCGGCCAGCTTACTGGCAGCACTACTCTGGCAACCCTATTCTGGCAACTTGCTGCGCAGCACATCGCGGTCAAACCACCACTTGTCGCCAACGATGGCGTCCAGCACCTGCCCCATGCGCGGCAGGAACACCTGCGGCTTGCGCAACTCCAGCCTGTCCATCCATTTGTCCAGCCCGGCCTGGTCCTGCACATTGCTGTGACGCTTGGCTACCACGGCGATCAGGTTGTCGGCGAGGAAGCTCTGGCTCTCGTGCTGTTCATCATCCGCGCGCAGGTCTATCACATAGCGCCCAACCACGGCCGCCAGTGCCGCACCGTCGGAATTGTTCGGCGTTTCATCGACGATATGGATCAGCATGGCCAGGGTCAGCTCCGGATCGACCGGGAAGGTGACCGCCAGCCAGATGCCCATGCCCAGCGCCGCGATTGAATCCGCCTGCTCGGACTGGAACAGCACATTGCAAGCCTCCACCGCGTCCTGCCAGGATTCCTGTTGCATGGCGATATCAAAGGCGGCGCGTGCCAGCGTCCACCCCTCCCTCTTGCGCTCCAGCGCGTTCAGGGTTTCGGCAATATCGAGTTGCAGGCGCACATGCAGCAAGGGGCTGGCATCGGCCAATTCACTGCTATGCAACAGCGCATCCAGCTCGCCCAGCTTTTCCTTCAAATGCTGCTCCAGCCCGGCACGCTCTTCGGGCGTTAAACCGTCATTGATCTGCTGGGCGATATCGGTATTATTTTTACTCATGCTCATGTCTGGAAGAAATTACGGGAAGGCGTGATTTTAAACCATTTGCCGTTTATAACATACTTAATTACTCAGTCTTTGCATCTCCCTTGCTGGAAGCCGCGCCAGAGCTGATAATCCGCGCCTATTGAAAACAGGCACAACAGGTGCAGGAGAGTTGAAAATGAAGTTCGGAGCATTAGCAGCAGCCACAATTATTTCGCTCACAACACTGGGCGGATGCGCCAGCAGCGTTGTTGATGGCGACGTGAAGCGCATAGATGGCAGCTCCAGAACGGCAACCAGCAACAGTCTGCAGCAGATGTCCGAGTCGCTGCCCAATTACGAGCGCTGTTTATTGAAGGCCGCGATTCTGCGCATTCAGCTGGGCGATGCAGATTCGGCGAAAATCGTTAATGCCGGCCAGAATGGAAACAGCGACCCTCTGGGCGCGATGATCAATGGCATGAGCTACCGTCAAATTCTCGACCTGTCCCAACGCTACCCGGACAAGGCTGGACATTCATGCAAACCTTAACCTGACATTTCCCGAGACCACCCTGCTGTGCGCGCAGATATCATGCCTCGATATCGATATGCTCAGATTGGTCTGAGCCTCGCTGGGAGTTTTTACGCCGTTCGATTGCCGAGCGCAGCTCTTCCAGCACCGGCAGGTGCCTGACCCGGCGGCAATAAATCCTGCGTTCGTCCTGCAAGGGTGCGCGGCGTTCAGCAGATTCCTGCTGCTCTCGTGGCGGGGGTTCATGCGCATAGGTCAGCAGCGGCGGCAAGGTTCTCGGCTGCACGGGCTTGGCAGCCCTGACTGCGGCCAGGCGTTTTACCTCCAGCCGCTCTTCCAGCAAGTCCCGGGGGCGCGGAATGATGGGCACGAATTGCATGGCGCTACTGACTCTGCGCCTGCATCAGCGCTTCAAACTGGTCTGCCGGAACAGGCATGGAATACAGGTAGCCCTGCGCATAATCGCAGCCGTAAGAGGCCAGCAGGTCGCGTTGTTGCGCGGTTTCCACTCCTTCTGCAATCACTTTCAGACCAAGTTTGTGCGCCATGACAATAATCGCCTCGCACAAAGCCATGTCGTTCTGGTCAGTTTCAAGGTTGCGCACGAATGACTGGTCGATCTTGAGGTAATCAATATCGAATTTCTTGAGATAGGCCAGCGAGGAATAGCCCGTGCCAAAATCATCAATCGCCACATTCACCCCGGCGTCACGGAATGAGAGCAGTTTTTCCGCCACATTGATCTCGGTATTCAGCAGCAGGCCTTCGGTAATTTCTATGACCAGACTGCTTCCCGGCAAGGCCATATCGCCCAGATGTTTGAGCCATGGCAATTCATTTTCCCCATCCAATCTGAATTGCACGGGAGACTTATTCACACTGAGCTGAAAATTAGAGGCGTACATCTCTCTCCAGCGCTTGAGCTGTTTTACCGCTTCCAAGAATACCCAGTCGCCAATTTCATGTATCAGCCCGGACTCTTCCGCCAATGGAATGAAGTGTATCGGGTTGACAAAACCGCGCTCGGGGTGCTGCCACCTGATCAGGGCTTCCGCCTTGTAGATTTTTCCGCTGTGCATTTCCACGATGGGCTGGTAATAAACGGAGAGCTGCCGGGCTGGCAGCGCGCCGCGCAAGTCATTCAGCAGGCGCATGCGGGTTTGTGCAGCTTCCTGCAGGGAGGCTGTAAAGTAGCTGAAACGGCCGCGCCCGGAGTTTTTGGACAGGTACATGGCCTGATCGGAATTCTTGATCAAGGCATCAATATTTTTTGCGTCATTGGGATACAGCGTAATGCCCAGGCTGGCCGATACGAAAACAGCTTCCTGCTGCAACTGGAAAGGGGCGGCAAGGCTGTCAACAATCATCTGGGCAATGCGCTCGATGCTGTTGATGTCATCGACCTCGGACAGGATGATGGTGAATTCATCCCCGCCCAGACGCGCGACCGTATCCGATTCACGCACACACCCTGAAATCCGCCGCGCCGCCTCCACCAGCAGAATGTCTCCCTGATCATGCCCCAGGGTGTCGTTCACTTCCTTGAAATGGTCAAGGTCCAGCAGCATCAGCGCCATCGGCAAATCAGAACGGTGCGACTTCTTGATCTCCTGCGCCATCCTGTCGTAAAACATGCGCCGGTTGGGCAAATGCGTAAGCGTGTCGAAATTGGCCTGCTGCCAGATGATTTCTTCCGACTCCTTCTTCTTGGTGATGTCCGAGAACAGGGCGACATAGCGGTGCGCAGTGCCGTTATCGTTGTAGATGATATTGATGCTGAGCCATTCCAGGTACAGCTCACCGTTCTTGCGCCTGTTCCATATCTCACCCTGCCAATGCCCTGTGGTGTTTATTTCGTCCCACATGGTCTGGTAAAACGCGCGATCGTGACGGCCTGATTTAAGCAGTTGCGTGCCCTTGCCGACAGCCTCTGCCAGCGTGTATCCGGTCAGTTCGGTAAAGGCGGGATTAACACTGACGATAATCCCCTTGCTGTCGGTCACCGTCATCGCCTCGCTGCTGTTCTGGTACACCATGGAGGCCAGGCGCAGCTCTTCTTCCGCCAGCTTGCGTTTGTTGATATCGGTATGCGTTCCTGTCATGCGCAGCACTCGCCCGCTTGCATTGCGGCTGACAGCCATGCCACGGGTCAGTATCCATTTCCAGCTATTGTCCTTGCACAGAACCCGGTATTCGCTGGCAAGGTATTTTTCCTTGCTGCGGAAATAAGTCCTTAGCTCTTCCTGAATGCGTTTCTGGTCGTCTGGATGTATACGCGCTTGCCAGGCAAGGATATCGTCGGCCATTTCATTCTCGGCAAAACCGAACATTTGCTTTCCTGCCTTGGATAGAGTCACCACGCCTGTTTGCAGATTGAGATCCCACACTCCATCCCCGCCGCCTTCCAGGGCAAAGCTCCACAGCTGCTCACTCTCCTGCAGCTGCCGCGTCATCTCGCGGTTGCGCGACACCGCTGCCAGCGCCAGCCCCAGCAATGCCAGCAATGAAGTCACGATGGTAATGATCAGCGCCAGACTGTTGCTGCTCAGGACAGACTCGGGCAACTCACCCGCATCACCGCGCACAAAATAAGCCGCTGACATGGCGGTGTAGTGCATCCCTGACACAGCACTTCCCATAATGGCTGCCACCATCAGACTGCAGCGGTTTTTTGCGCAATGCGTGCCAATCTTGACACGCAGCGCAATGTAAGCAAGCAGCACGGCAACCAGAATGGATAGCACGAACAGCGCTGGGTTGTAGCGCACAAACCCTTCCAGTCGCATCGCGGCCATCCCGGTGTAGTGCATCGTGCCTATGCCGCCGCCAAGCAGGACACTGCCCAGCAGCAAGGATGCTTTGCCAACATCGGGCCGGCTCACGACAGCCAGCGCAACAGCGCTGGCCAGTATCCCCGGCGCCATGGAGACCAGCGTCAGCAACGGGTCGTAATAAACGCCGCATGGCAGGGTCAAGGACAACATGCCAATAAAATGCATGGCCCAGGTACCCATGCCCATGGTCACCGCGGCGATACTGATCCAGGAAAAATTTAACCACCTGGTGTGCGCCGTAGATACCCGTGACGACACATTCATTGCCGCGTATGAGGCAACAACGGCAATCAGGATGGAGAGAGCAACCAGAGGAAAGCGATACGAGCCAGAATATAGAAGACTGGGGTCTGATGCAGCTGGCAGAAATTGAATGGCTTCAATCATCTTTACATCACCCAGGCAATAGCTTCATCAATGCGAGCGACTTTATAACATTACAGCAGCGATGACTATCCATTGCTACAACTCATGCCGGCCTAGGCTCTTTTGCAGATCGGCCCATCTATCGGGCTGTCTATGCTTTGTGCAATGGCTTGCACCAGTTCCTGAATCTCCTCCGGAGAGAAATGCGCAGCAAGTTGGCGCGCCACGTCGCCTTGCAGGCGAATGGAGCTGGAACTGCCGTCAGCGCGCTTGATATTGATACCCATGGCCTGGTGCGTCACCCATCCCTCTTCGGATTCAGCCAGCACCATCTGCTCATCCATCAGGCTTTCATATTCGGTTTCGAGCGTGGACAACAGCTCGTCGCCTATATCGTCGGACAATTCAACCACGCTGCCTTCCATGGTGTCGCCGCGCACCTGGCTGGCGATCCCCATGCCCGCGGCCAACTGCACAAAGCGGTCACACAACGACTCATTAAAAAATGTATATTCCATGCTGAAACTACCCCTGCTGTTTATGAGTTTAAGCGGCTATTCGCGCATCTTGCTGACGGCATCTTCCACCCGGTCTACCGCAATGATATCCATGCCCTCGATGGCATGCTTGGGTTTGTTCGCTTTGGGGATGATGGCTCGGGTAAAGCCCAGCTTGGCCGCTTCCTTCAATCGCTCCTGGCCGCGCTGCACCGGGCGGATTTCACCGGCCAGCCCCACCTCGCCGAACACCACCATTTTTTCCGGCAGGGGGCGGTTACGCAAGCTGGATACGATGGCCAGCAACACGGCGAGATCCGCCCCCGGCTCAGTGATCTTCACCCCGCCCACCGCGTTGATAAACACGTCCTGGTCAAAACAGGCTATCCCCGCATGGCGGTGCAGCACCGCCAGCAGCATGGCCAGGCGATTCTGCTCCAGGCCCAGCGAAAGCCTGCGCGGGCTGGGCGAGTGTGCATCGTCGAGCAGCGCCTGTATCTCCACCAATAATGGGCGGGTGCCTTCCTGCGTCACCATCACGCACGAGCCGGCCACCTGCGCGTCGTGCTGCGACAGGAACAGCGCCGAGGGGTTGCTCACCTCGCGCAGGCCCTTCTCGGTCATGGCAAACACGCCCAGCTCGTTCACCGCGCCGAAGCGGTTCTTGAAGGCGCGCACCAGACGGAAGCTGGAATGCGTGTCGCCCTCGAAATACAGCACCGTGTCCACGATATGCTCCAGCACACGCGGCCCGGCCAGCGTGCCCTCCTTGGTGACATGTCCCACCAGGATCATGGTCACGTGGCTGCTCTTGGCCAGGCGCGTGAGTTGCGCCGCGCACTCGCGCACCTGCGCCACCGAGCCCGGCGCGGAGGTAAGCTGCTCGGAATAAACGGTCTGGATGGAATCGATCACCACCACGTCCGGCTTGCTGTGGGCAATCGCCGCCTGAATTTTCTCCAGCTGGATTTCCGGCAGCAGGTGCACCGCGCGCGCATCCAGCGCCAGCCGCTTGGCGCGCAGGGCAATCTGCTGCGAGGATTCTTCGCCGCTGACATACAGCACATTCTGTTGAGTCGAAAGGTGCGCCAGCGTTTGCAGCAACAGGGTCGATTTGCCGATGCCGGGGTCGCCGCCGATCAGCACCACCGCCCCGCTCACCAGCCCGCCGCCCAGCACGCGATCAAACTCGGCAATGCCGGTGGGCGTGCGCGGCGCGTCCTGTGCCTCCACCTCGGACAACAGCTGCACCTTGCCTGTGGTCGCCAGGGCGCTGAAACGATTTTTGCCCGCAGCGGGGAGTGTCTCCGCCACTGATTCCACCAGCGTGTTCCAGGCCTCACAATGCGGGCACTGCCCCTGCCACTTGGGCACCTGGCCGCCGCACTCGGTGCAGCTGTAGATTGTTTTTGCTTTTGCCATATCTGCCTGTTTAATGATTGATAGTGGGTATCGCTACGCCTCTCTTAGCCACCTATTTACGGCCTGTAGGATGGGTTGAGCGCAGCGATACCCATCAACCCGCAGCCTCCCCAAAGCCACCAACCCGGCCCTCCGACTCCACTCCCGCCCAATCGGCAGGCAACATCCCGACCCGCACAAAGCGATGAAAAGACGAATAAGGCCAATCGCAAACCCGGTTTACCAAGCCATGTTTTGCCGGGTTGAAATGTATGTAATCAACATGCCGACCGTAATCGGCCTCGTCGCGTATCGTATGTTCCCAATAACGCCGCTGCCAGATACCCCGCTCACCCTTTGCCGCACGACTATCGCTGCACCGCTCGCCACCCGGCAAGTCACGCGAGAACGTGGTCTTGATCAGCCGCCAGCGCAACGCATAGTCATCGTCTCCAGCCGGCAATGTCCAGATGGCATGCAGGTGCTCTGGCAATACGACTACAGCATCAATGGAGAATGGGTGGCGAGCGCGCACCAAGCGGTGGGCATGCCGCAGAAAATCGATATGCCGGATCAGCAAGTCAGTGCTCCGATCAGCCAGATTAACCGTAAAAAAATAACAACCGCCGGCTATTCGACTACGACGATAGTTGGTCATGGGTCTGAGATGGGTATCGCTGCGCTCAACCCATCCTACAAACTACATCATCGCGGCGGCGGCGTGCCTCGCTGGGCAGGGCAAGAGCCTCTTCCGCGATTTGTTCCACTGTCAAACTCATGCCTGTCTCCCGCTTCCTGTATGGTGGCCATTCTAAGGCGATGCAGGTCTTTACTCAACCTTGCTGAAGCAGTGTTGAATCAGATAAACGGCCAGCATCCAGCACACTGCGGTTAAAATATCGCCCATGCTAAGACTTACCGAAATCAAACTCCCTCTGGATCACACCCCGGATGAGCTGCAGGCCGCCATACTCAAGCGCCTGGGCATCCCTCCTGACGAGCTGCTGGCCCGGCACATTTTCCGCCGCGGCTTTGACGCGCGCCAGCCTGCCAACATCCACTTCATCTACACGCTGGACGTGGAGGTAAAAAATGAAGCCGCGCTGCTCCAGCGTCTGCAGGGCAAGCCGCATATCGCGCCCAGCCCGGACACCAGCTACCACTTCGTTGCCCATGCACCGGCCAATCTCAGCGAACGCCCCATTGTCATCGGCCTCGGCCCGTGCGGTATCTTTGCCGGCCTGCTGCTGGCACAGATGGGCTTCCGCCCCATCATACTGGAGCGCGGTAAGGCGGTGCGCGAGCGTACCAAGGACACTTTCGGCCTGTGGCGAAAACATGAGCTGAATCCGGAATCCAATGTGCAATTCGGCGAGGGCGGCGCCGGCACCTTTTCCGACGGCAAGCTGCACAGCCAGATCAAGGATCCGAAATTCTACGGACGCAAGGTACTCACCGAGTTTGTGAAGGCGGGTGCGCCCGAGGAAATCCTCTACGTGAGCAAGCCGCATATCGGCACCTTCCGCCTGGTGGGCATGGTGGAAGAAATGCGCGCCAACATCATCGCGCTCGGCGGTGAGATCCGCTTCCAGAGCCGCGTGGAGGATATCGACATCGAGGGAGGCAAGGTGCGCGGCGTGTTGCTGGCCAGCGGCGAACACATCGCAAGCAGCCACGTGGTGCTGGCGGTGGGCCACAGCGCACGCGACACTTTCGAGATGCTGCACAAGCGCGGCGTGTACATGGAAGCAAAACCCTTCTCCATCGGCTTCCGCATCGAGCACCCGCAAAGCCTGATCGACCGTGCACGCTTGGGCAAGAACGCCGGCAACCCGGCGCTGGGCGCAGCCGACTACAAGCTGGTGCACCACTGCGCTAACGGTCGCTCGGTCTACAGCTTCTGCATGTGCCCCGGCGGCACCGTAGTGGCAGCCGCTTCCGAACCCGGGCGCGTGGTTACCAACGGCATGAGCCAGTATTCGCGCAACGAACGCAACGCCAACAGCGGTATCGTGGTGGGCATCACGCCCGAGGACTACCCCGGCGGGCCGCTTGCGGGCGTGGAGTTTCAGCGCCAGTGGGAAAGCCGCGCCTATGAACTGGGCGGCCGCAATTACAACGCGCCTGCCCAGTTGGTAGGGGATTTCCTGGCCGGCCGCTCTTCCACCCAGCTGGGTGAAGTGCAGCCTTCCTACACCCCCGGCATTACCCTCACCGACCTCTCCAGCGCCCTGCCCGATTACGCCATCGCCGCCCTGCGCGAAGCCATCCCCGCCTTTGAAAAAACCATCAAGGGCTTCTCGCTGAAGAATGCCGTATTGACCGGCGTGGAGACACGCACCTCATCGCCCGTGCGCATCAAGCGCAATGAGGACTACCAGAGTTTGAATACGATGGGCCTGTATCCTGCGGGAGAAGGTGCGGGTTATGCGGGTGGAATTCTGTCTGCTGCAGTGGATGGCATTGAGGTGGCGGAGGCGGTGGCGCTGAGCTTACTCAGGAGTGCGAAGTAAAAAGGCCAAGAATGAAGACTTAGGTAACACCTTACTAACGTCAGCTCATCGGCAAAAGCGCTCAGTTGGCATCATCAGATGGCCAATACTCTTCCCCGTTTTATTTAAATTACCCTCACGCAATCAGGCGTAACAACAGCAAGTTAAAAGTTGCCAAATCGAGATATACGTCAGAATCATATTTAATGTAAGTGCATAAATATATTAGTAGTATACTAGCCATTTCGTCGAATAACATAGTTTGCTTAAGTATCGATAGCAAAGTTATTGAGCAGCCGATAACATAGTTATAGAACATGGAAAAACATAGTTGATAAATCATGGCCAGGCCGAATGAAAAACTTGCGGATGCGCTTCGTACACTGAAGAAGCTTCAGGATAAGCACAATGGTGTTGTGCAGTCTGAAGATTTGAAAGAGACGCAGCGGGCAATCTTGGTTGAGGAAGGGTTTTTGCGCCCAGTCATGAAGGGTTGGTATGTATGTTCCAACCCACGCGATAGCGATGGAGATAGTACGGCCTGGTATGCAAGTTTTTGGTCTTTCCTTTCTGGATATCTGAGCAAGCGATTTGGAAAACGATACTGCCTGAATGTCGATGCATCAATCTTGTTGCATACCCATTGCACAGTTATTCCACGACAGATCACTGTCATCCTTAAACAGGGCGGGACTTCAACGCTCAAGCTTCCTCACGATACTTCTGTGCTGCTTTATCCTGATGAAAAGAACATCCCCAGGAACAGGGTCGAGGTGAATGGGCTGCAGGCCTTGCCATTGCCGGAGGTGTTGTGCCGCATCGGTCCACAATTTTTCAAGAATAATCCCCGTGAAGCAGAAATCGCATTAGGGTTGATTCGCGATCCGGGTGATTTATTGACCGTGTTGCTTTCCGGCGAAGGCATGCCGTCGGCTGCCGGGCGGTTAGCGGGGGCGCTGCGTTTTATGGGGCGTGATGCGGACGCTGATCGCATCGTCGAAACGATGAGACGTGCCAAACACACCGTGCGCGAATCAAACCCATTTGAAATTTCGAATCCCACCTTGGGGAATAGTCGCGAGAGATCGCCGCATGCGATGCGCATTCAATCGATGTGGGCGGGCTGGCGCAGTGATGTTTTATCGATACTCCCCAAAGCGCCAGGATTGCCAGTAACGCCTGACGAATATTTAAGTCAGGTCGATGAACGCTATGTCGCCGATGCTTACAACTCGCTTTCAATCGAAGGCTATCAGGTCAATGATGAGTTGATTGAGCGCGTCGCCAAGGGGAATTGGAACCCTGCGGAAGATGACCATGACAAGGCAGACCGAGATGCTATGGCGGCACGTGGATATTTTCAGGCTTTTAATGATGTCAAAAAAAGCATTGCTGCAATTCTCTCGGGTGAGAATCCTGGCGAAGTCGCTAGAAAATCCCACCATCATTGGTATGGCGAATTATTTGCGCCGTCAGTGACAGCGGGCATCGTAGAGGTTCATCAACTTGCCGGATATCGTAGCGGACCAATATTTATCCGAAATTCCATGCATACGCCTCTGCCACGGGAGGCGCTTGCGGATTCCATGGAGATGTTATTCAACCTGATTGCGCAAGAGACCGAGCCTGCTGTTCGGGCAGTATTAGGGCATCATCTTTTTGTATTCATCCATCCATACTTTGATGGGAATGGCCGAATCGGTCGGTTTCTGATGAATGCGATGTTGGCATCGGGCGGCTATCCATGGACGATCATACGAATGAAAAGCCGCGCAGAGTATATGAGTGCCCTTGAGTCTGCTAGTGTTGGCGGCGATATCAAGCCATTCGCCAGGTTTATCGTTCAAGAAATGCATGCGTTGGAGTCTCGATAATATTACGCGGTTTCAAGCGGCCGAACGCGAGGGTCTCTACTTCGGCCATTGCGGTTCTCTAAGAGAAAGGCCTTGTATGGCGGCTTCCTGCAAGTTGCTGACTGTCGAAATCCAATCGGATTGGCATTATGATGTAAAGATTCGGCCCTGTAGCCGACGCATAGTGTTCCACGTAGCAGCGTGGGGGGCGTTAAATCAATATTTCACAGGGGGAGCGCATGCGTGTTCGGCTTGATAAAATAACTATCAATGACTTCAAGCGGATTGAGTCACTCGAAATTGATTTACAGCCGCTGACCGCGCTGGTTGGCAGTAACACGAGCGGCAAAAGCAGCGCGATACAGGCGGCGCAACTCGGTGTGTCAATCTTACAGGCTATATTTCGCGGCTTTCGCCCTAATGGCGAGCCTGACTTCGCTGGCACCGTCGCCAACGATGCGGTGCTGTTCCGCCCAACTGAGCGGCTGCTGGACTTGAGGCGCGGAGACAGTGCGACGCAGAATCTCGGCTACTCGATCACCTACAGCGGCGTAGATCTCGATACGAACACGAATAAAGTGATTACGATCGAGGTCCGCCGCGGAAAGAACGCAAACATCGCCGTCACTCGAACGGGGGATGACGACCTCGCCGCCGTCCTCTCGAATGGTGATCGGCCGTTCTCCATATTTACGCCCGGTTTATCGGGAATCCCGATGCGCGAAGAATGGCGGACAAAGGGGGCGATGGACGCCGCAGTCATGCATGGCGACGCCAACCTCTATCTCCGCACCGTGCTTGATCATCTCTTTACACGCGATTTGGATGAGACGGCTAGAGCTGCTTGGCGTCAGGGGCACGACATTGACACCTTGCCGGACAGCAGCTGGAAGACCTTTTCCTCTCTTCTTGAACGCTGCTACCCGGGTACTCGCGTCATAGTAAATCATGATCAGCAACGAGATCGCCACGTTAAAGTCGAAGTCGAAACACCTGATACTAAGGTCACGCTCGACATGGCCTCAACTGGGATGCTCCAAGTCATTCAGATCATCGCCTACGCCTGCTTCTACGCACCGCCTCTAATCCTGCTGGACGAGCCCGACGCGCACCTGCATGCCGATAGTCAGGCGCGTCTCTACGACGCGCTCAGAAGCGTCGCCACCGAGACGCAAACCCGCATTCTGTTCGCAAGCCATTCGCCCCATCTGATCCAGCGGCTTATGTACGATCCCGACGCTGCAGTCGTATGGATGAGCGAAGGCGCGAAGGTTCCGGTCGATGCAGCCCAACGTCCTGCGATTCCCATTCTGATGACGCTCGGCGCGCTATCGGCCGGTGCCGACGCCTTCGATCCTGCCCGGCCCGTCATCCTGATGACGGAGGACAAGCTGCCGCTACCAGTTACGGTACTGGCTAAGGCGAACGGCGCGCCTGATAATCTAGCAGTACTCTCCTACAACGGGTGTGGCAACCTTCCAGCGGCTAGACTCCTTGCAAATATGATCACCGACATGAGGCCCGACTCCAGAATCATCTTGCATCGGGATCGAGATTTCCGGACCGAACAGGAAATGCAATTCGAGCTATCAACTGCTGACTCAGAACGCCAGCGCAACGGCGTGACCCGTGTCACGGAGATTTTCACGCCCTTGAACGACGTCGAGCATTCGTTTGCTCAGGCCGCACATCTGAAGGAGGTCTTCAACGACCTCGCTCCTGAACTAATCGACGCCGCGATTACGGACGTCACCGCGTTCAAGCGCGACGACCTCGTAAATGCAGCGCGCGTCGCTCGTGAACAGGTTTGCTCGTCGCTTTACGATGTTCCGCGTAAGTGCGGGAAGCCGGAATGGGCCGCGTCAGGTATGCCCGACATTTCTCCACCGATCGGTGCATTCGTTCCCGTCAACGGCTTGACCCCCGTTTCCTTCCAACATTCGCACGGCAAGATGCTTATGGCCGGTCTTCGCCCGAAAATTCACCACCATGTAGGAGGGGCCACGCAGGCATTGGAGAACAAAATATACACCCCGACTGACCATCTTAAGTCACCCGACTGGGAGGCGGTATTTAATTCGTAGTGGTTTGGTGTCGTGGCCCGATAGCTTGCTAGCGGCCGCTATGGGGAGGAGTATGAGTTCGTCAGATCAGGAAGTGCCTCAATCTGGCTATCGACCAACAGTGCAAAATAAAATACAGATGCGCGCAGCTTTCAAATGTCCGTCAATGAGATCATTCAGTCTCACACGACTGGAGGCTTCCCATTTGATTGCTGTCAACATCTATCATCATCGGTACCAGGTGTGCCCGTTGCGGTCTCTCAGCGTTTCAAGAAGCAAACGGTCGCAAGTGCTTCATAGCTTGACCTCATCCCACTTATCGGTGTCGTCAATTTCATCGTCATCGTCGCTGAAGAATACATTGGGCGCTCCGATGACCCTCATTCGTTGCAGCCGCTCATTCCGTTCATCGCGATCCATTTCGCCGTAGTGGTGCTCCAGCTCGTCCATCACATCCGCTTTTGAGGAGTCCGACTTAAGGCAGTCGAGGTAGTCGGGTACCAACGCTGGATCAAATTCAAGAGGCGGCGTTTCCCTAAGGAACTGGAGGTAGCCCGTATCCACTTTGACGTTCATGAAGAAGATAAGCAGTTCCTTCCAGAGTATGTCCTCGTCAGCGATGTCAACTTCGCGGAGAAACACGCTCTCTGCCTTCGACCCGTTGCGCAACTCGTACGTGTAGAGATTGATTTGCCTCGCGCGATCTTTAATGACACGGTAAACCTCTCTCGCAATTTTCAGAACTGTCCGCCGAATGAACTTGCGGAACTGGTCGTTATTGTCAGTGCGAAAGAGCGAGTTCTCGTCCGAAAACTTGGCTTGCAAGTGCTTGACCAATAGGCTGCGGATCGCCTTCGCTTCCTTCTTGCCTTCGTAGACCGAGGTTAGCGCGAATCGGTCATACCTCAGCGACTTATAGAAGGTACCGAGAAGGCTCAACAAATCGTTGTGCGTCATTCCAAGATTAAGTCCGACATGCTTACGTAGACGCGCCAGAAGATCGAGGTGATTGTGTGTGATGAGTGACTTTTCCAGTTCCTTTTGATCGGTGGTGTCGGTGTGCTCATAGAGGACTACGGCAGTCTTCAGCAAGCGCTCAAGGCCGACGGACATTTCATAGAGGAACTCGAACAGCTCATCGTCGAAATCCAGCCTCCTTAGCTCGTGAAAACGCCGGAGCCCGTTGTAGATGAACGTTCCTGAGATGTGAATCTCCTCGCCAAGGCGAAAATTTTTCCAAAAGTCGGATGGGTTCATGAGCTCTCCATAAGTTGGCTGGCAGGGTACGCTAGTGCATCACCTAAGGATTACATGGGGCAAGGCCGCTTTGCGCCGCTGCTTATGAGGGATTGCTTGTGGGTGGACGCGACGGTCTGCCCGACTGCAAATCCCAATTTTATGGTCAGCTTAGCACGCAGAAGCGGTCGTAAAAATCCAGGCTATGACGGTCGGCAATGGCCGATTAGCTGCCGTTAGCCCCAATTACGTTCATAGTCAAAAAATGGCTGTCAGCGATAATTAGCTTCAACCTGACCCACTATCTGCAACTCTGCTCAGGGCGCCGGGTTGGTGTATTTAAGATGTATCTGCTCAATCCCTTTCAGCAACTCTGCACTCAGCTCGACACTATCCAGATTCTCGCTTAACTGCTGCATGCTGGTGGCGCCGATGATGGTGCTGGCGACGAAGGAACGGCTGCGAATGAAGCACAGCGCCATGCGCGCCGGCGACAGGCCGTGTTGCTCGGCCAGCTGCGCGTAAGCCGCGACTGCCGCCGGCACGTTGGGTTTGTGGTAGCGCTGGCCGAAATCGGGGAACAGGGTAATGCGTCCATGCGCCTGCGGATTTTTTGCATACTTGCCGGATAGCAGGCCGAAGGCCAGCGGGCTGTAAGCAAGCAAGCTCACTTGCTCGCGATGACACATTTCGTGCAGCGCCGTTTCAAAGGTGCGGTTGATCAGGTTGTACGTATTCTGGATGGAGACAATGCGCTGCAGCCCCATGCGTTCCGCCACCTTCAGAAACTCGGCCACGCCCCAGGGTGTTTCGTTGCTCACGCCGATATGGCGCACCTTGCCGCTCTGCACCAGCTCGGAAAGCGCGCTCAGTTGCTCTTCCACCGGGGTGGCGGGATGCTCCAGCGCGGGATCGTAATTGCTCTTGCCGAACATGGGCACATTGCGCGCCGGCCAGTGGATCTGGTACAGGTCGACATAATCCGTGTGCAGGCGCTGCAGGCTGGTGTCGATGGCGGACATGATGTTGGTGCGATCGATCGACAACGGGCCGTTGCGTATCCAGCCGAAACCGCGCGAGGGGCCGGCCACCTTGGTGCCAACAATAACTTTGTCGCGCGCCTGTGTGCGCAGCCACTGCCCCACATATTCCTCGGTGCGGCCTTGCGTTTCAGCCTTGCCCGGCACCGGATACATCTCTGCAGTGTCGATGAAATTCACCCCGTGCGCCACGGCGTAGTCCATTTGTACACATGCTTCTGCCAGGGAGTTCTGCTGCCCGAAGGTCATGGTACCCAGGGCAATCTCGGATACCTGTAAATCACTCTTGCCCAGACGGTTGTATTTCATGATTCACGCCTCCCTGAAAATTGTGACGCAACTTGTTGCGGATCAAGCGGGGTGTTTATGCTGGAATCGCATCCAGGCTGTCAGGCTGTCTGGATGGGCGTGTCATGATTCTTCCCGCCATGCGGCCGTTGCGATAAATGCGCAGCTCGCCCGGCTCGAAGGCTGTCCACTCTTCATCCCCGGACAAAGGCTCGGTGGCAACCAGCACGCTTGCGGCCTGATCGCCGCCCCGCTCCAGATAATGCAGGCGGTCATGGCCATAGGCGATCAGGTGCTCGCCATCCGACATGAGAAAATTGAATTTACCGTGCGATGCAACCAGTTCGCTGACGGTCGCCATGCTGGCAAATGTGGGCGCCGCATCGGTGTCGCCATAATGGAAATTTTCGGCAAGGTGGCTGAGCAGATGGCAGAAGGCGTATTCGGAATCGGTCTGGCCAGCGGGGTGGCAAATCGGATGGCAGTTCGCCTGCTCCATTTCCACGATATCCGGCACCACCCCGTTATGGGCGAATACCCACTCCTTGCCGCAGCAGCTGTGCTGGAACGGGTGCGTATTGCTCAGTGTGTTGATGGGCGGGAAGTTCGCCTTGCGCACATGCGCAATGATCAGGTTCGAGCGCGTGCTGTCGCACAATTCGCCAAATAGCGCGCTCTGGCAAGCCGGTTGCGGCTCCTTGGCAAGGCGGAAAGCGCTGCCCTCCCACCATGCCAGCCCCCAGCCGTCCGGATTGTCCGCCAGCTGGCCGCCGCGCAGGCGAAATTCGCCCAGGCGCTCACTGGCTAGCAAGGTATGGTTGGCAGATATTCCCAAAAGTTCACACATCGTCAGAAATTCCTTCTCGCCTTGTCCTGTGTAGTGCTTCGTTCATTTTGAAACTTATTTGGGAGCGCCGACGTCCCCGTCGGCTTGTGCGTGAATGCTATGCCGACGAGGACGTCGGCGCTCCCACAACTCGACATTGGTGTAAAAATATCCACTTCTAAGCACTGAAATTTACGAAGCACTACACTAGCCTATTGCAATACTCAGTGTCGTGCATCACTCGGAGGCAGCACGACTTTCTCCACAAACATCAGCTCGGCATCCACCTTGTCGAATTCATAGCGCTGGTTGCAGAATTCGCAAAACACTTCGAGGTTGTCGCGCTCGGAGAGAATGCTGTCCACTTCCTCGCGCCCCAGCATCTTGAACATATTGGCCACGCTCTCGCGCGAGCACGAGCAATGGAATCTCACTGCCTGCGCATCAAACAATCGTATGTCTTCCTCGTGATACAAACGATGTATCAGTTCCTGCGCGGGCAGCTGCAACAGCTCTTCCGGCTTGAGCGTGTCGGCCAGGATGACGGCGCGTTCCCACATATCCTCATCCGGCTCACCCTCGGCCGCCGGCTTGATCTGTTGCGGCAGTTTTTGCAGCAGCATGCCTGCGGCGCTCTCGCCGTCGGCTGCCAGCCACAGGCGTGATTCCAGCTGTTCGGATTGGCTCATGTAGTTTTGCAGGATTTCGGCCACGCTATCGCCTTGCAGCTCGACGATGCCCTGATAGGTGGGGCTGCCATCCTTGGGGTCGAGGGTGATCACGAAGTGGCCGTCGCCGATCAGCTCGGCCAGGCTGCCGTGGCTCAGGTCGCCAGACCACTTGGCGGTTGCGCGCAGCTGCATGTCGCCGCTGCATTCCACCACCAGCAGCCGGATCGCCCCCTTGCCCATGATTTGCAGCACCAGCGCACCTTTCAATTTGAGCGTGGCAGCCAGCAGTACTGCAGCGGCGGTAAGCTCGCCCATCATGTTGCGCAATAGCGGCGGGTAGTCGTGGCGCTCGATTACGCTCTTCCAGGACTGGTCGAGGTGAACCAGTTCGCCGCGTACGGGGGCGTGTTCAAACAGGAATCGCTGCAGGGTGTCGGAGGTATTTTTCATGCCGCAATGATAGCACGCGCGCCAATGGGGCCGGCAGTTGCAGCAGCTTATGGGCGCAGCAGGCCCTGCTCCACCAGGGTGTTAACCATGGTCTCGATGTAAGGGCGGATGAATTTTGAACTCATGCTGGCAAGCTCGATCTCGTACGAAGCCGCCCAGATCAGGTTGTCAGTGCGGGCGTCATACAGGTTGGTTTCCATCAGCGCGTATTCCGACTTGCTCACAAACCCCGGCGTGACGACAGCATCGTAGCCGTAGCGATAGTAGTCATGCCACTTGCCGTAATAGGCGGGGCGGTAATACACCGCTCCCGGAACCACGGTCTTTACACTGCGCTTGCTCACCAGGCGGGTAATCAGCACGGTATCCGGCACCTGCTCCACCACCATTTTGGCAATGGCGGCCTGGCTATCCTGTTTGGTATCGGGTAGCACGGCATAACTGGCAAAAGCATCCGCCCCCATGGCCCTGAGCTGGGCAACAAACTCATCCTCAAAAATCCTGCGGTTGAGCGGCTCCCTGGCCATGCCTATCACCACTATCCTGTGCGGGTGCCCCTGATATGCCGGATCTTTCCACACCGATTTCATCTGCGGCGCAGTCGCGCATGCCGTGACCAGCATGGCAGCGAGAGCCATCAGCATGAATGAATTGCGTAGCGGGTTTGTCATTAGCGTTCTCCTTGCCTGGCCTTGTAGTGCAAGCCTGTTCACGATGCACATTCTAATACCGGATGCGCCAGTCATGCCCGGCCGTTTGCAAGCAATACCCTGCCACTCGAAGAATAATCCCATATGCAGTAAACTCGCCGCCAGTTTGTCTCAAACTCATGTGCCGGGAAATTACAGTATGCGACTCGTCCCTCTAAAACCAGACGACATTGCAGTGGGGAAACCGCTGCCCTGGCCACTCTACGATGCTTCCGGCAATATCGTGCTGAAAACCGGCTATGTGCCAGCCACTCCACAACAGCTCAAAACCCTGCTGGCAAGCAAATTGCAACGGGATCAGGATGCAGTCGGTGTCAAACCCGACAAGCAGGACGCCGACACCGCGCAAGGCACTTCAGGCGGCCAGCCGCTGGAAAATGTAAAGCTCAACATCGGCGATTCGATACAGTTGCAGGTGCAGTCTGAAACGGACAATTCGCGCTACTACGTGACGCTTGTAGGCTACCTTGTCGGCGAGAGTGTCATAGTCACCACTCCCACGCTGGATGGAAACATCATGCTGATACGCGAAGGGCAATCTTTTGTGGTGCGCCTGTTCAGCGGCAAAAGCGCCTACGCTTTTACCGCCCTCACCAAAAGAGTCACCAACGCCCCCTTTCCGCACTTGCATCTGAGCTACCCCAAGGAGGTACGCGGACTGGTGGTGCGCAGCAGCGCTCGCGCCCAGGCCAACATCATCTGCCACGCCACGGTTGAAGGCGGCGCCGGGGTTGCCTGTGTTGCACGCGACATCAGCATGGGGGGTGCGCTGCTGGCGGCGCGGGAACAAATTGGTGCGGTGGGAGAAAAACTGACCCTCAAATTGCGCGTTATTGTGAGTGAAGTCGAGCATTTGCTTACCCTGCCCTGCATGATACGCTCGGTCAGCATTACCACCATTGGCGGCGACAACGCGCCCTCGATTCAGCATGGTGTGTCGTTTGAAAAACTGAGCGGCCAGGACACACTGGTCATTACCGCATTGCTGTACCAGAACCTGGCCAACGCCACGGATGACGATTGACTGTTACCCCCACATACACAGCCAGCCTGGACACAGAATAAATCGCGACATCACCTCACGCCATCGCGTAAAATTGACCTCCTTTGGGGGCTGCGCTCCTGCATCAGGCAACACATTCACCTTCCAGGTTCACTTTGATCACCCCTGAAAACATCAACTCCCTGTTTGCCCCCGAGGGCGCGCTGGCCCAGCACATTCCCAACTTCCGTGCGCGCCCGCAGCAGGTGGAGCTGGCACAGGCCATCGCCGAGGCCATCAACAGCAACGGCCAGCTGATTGCCGAGGCCGGCACCGGCACCGGCAAGACTTTTGCCTATCTCGCCCCGGCGCTGCTGGCGGGCGGCAAGGTGGTGATCTCCACCGGCACCAAGAACCTGCAGGACCAATTATTCCAGCGCGACCTGCCCACGGTGCGCGATGCGCTGAAGGCGCCGGTGTCCATTGCGCTGCTCAAGGGGCGCTCCAATTACCTGTGCCATTACCATCTGGAACGCGCGCAACACGACGGCCGCTTCGCCACGCGCGAAGACACGCGCCATCTGGCCAAAATAATCCAGTACGCCAAAATCACCCAGACCGGCGACAAGAGCGGCCTGGCCGATGTGCCCGAGACGGCGCAGGTGTGGATGCAGGTGACATCCACACGCGACAACTGCCTGGGGCAGGAGTGCCCGCAGCACAAGGAATGTTTTGTGCTCAAGGCGCGCAAGGAAGCGATGGAGGCCGATGTGGTGGTGGTCAACCATCACCTGTTTTTTGCCGATGTGATGCTGCGCGACGAGGGCGTGGCCGAGCTGCTGCCCGCCTGCAACACGGTGATCTTCGACGAGGCGCACCAGCTGCCGGAAACCGCCAGCCTGTTCTTCGGCGAGAGCATCTCCACCTCGCAACTGCTGGATCTGGCGCGCGATACGCAGGTGGAAGCCATGACCGTGGCCAAGGACTTCAAGCATCTGCCCACGGCCTGCGATGCGCTGGAAAAAGCCGCACGTGACTTTCGCCTGGTGTTCAAGAAAAGCGAAGGCCGCATGCCTGCCGATGCCACTGCAGACTTGCCCGGCTTCAGCGATGCACTGGGCAAGCTCGACAAGCAACTGAAGAACCTCAACGAGCTGCTGGAAAAGCAGGCGGAACGCAGCGAGGGACTGGAGAACTGCTGGCAGCGCGGGCTGGCGCTAGCGCAAAAAGTTGCCCAGTGGCAGGACACGGTACAGACAGACACGGTGCGCTGGCTGGAAATATTCCACCACTCGGTGCAGCTCAACACCACGCCGCTGTCGATAGCGGAAATTTTTGCACGCCAGATCGGCAGCCATCCGCGCGCGTGGATTTTCACCTCCGCCACGCTGGCGGTGAAACAGAATTTCTCCCACTACCAGAGCGAAATGGGCCTGCTGCAGGCGCGCACCGCGTGCTGGGACAGCCCCTTCAACTATCCCGAGCAGGCCTTGCTGTATGTGCCGCAACACCTGCCTGAGCCCAACAGCCCGGGCTATACCGATGCCGTGGTGGAAGCGGCACTACCGTTGATCATCGCCAGCCAGGGGCGCGCTTTCCTGCTGTTCACCAGCCTGCGTGCGATGCAGCGCGCGCATGAGTTACTCACGGCTGAATTCGACCGGCAAAACCTCAAGTACCCGCTTATGCTGCAGGGCGAAGGCTCGCGCAACGACCTGCTGGCCCGCTTCCGCAACCACGGCAATGCGGTGCTGCTGGGCAGCCAGTCGTTCTGGGAAGGCGTGGACGTGCGCGGCGAGGCGCTGTCGCTGGTGGTGATAGACAAGCTGCCTTTCGCGCCGCCGGACGACCCGGTGCTGGCGGCGCGCATCGCGCAGATCAGCAAGCAGGGGCGCAATGCCTTTATGGAGTATCAATTGCCGCGCGCGGTAATCAACCTCAAGCAGGGTGCGGGGCGTTTGATCCGCGACGAATTCGACCGCGGTGTGCTGATGATCTGCGACCCGCGTTTGATTTCAAAACCCTATGGCAAGCGCATCTGGCAAAGCCTGCCTCCGTTCAAACGCACACGCGATACGAACGAGGCAGTGGCATTCTTTGCCCACACTGCGTCAGCCATTTCCGGCGAGAAGGAAAAAACCGCCCAAATGGGATAATATGCTGACGTGCAAGGCTTTTATGATCCAGCACAACCTTTGCTATCTGTCCCAGAGGAAAACCCAAGAGCGTTTCATTTCAACCAGTCCATTTCAAGTCGAGGTTACGATGAACAAAAGAATTCTGGAAATGATAAGGGGCGAAGAAAAGCACTACCCGCATGCTCTCGCACAACAGTTCCCGCATGTGCTCAGCAAGATGATGGAATTGTGGAATTCCCTCGAATTTGACCCCTACCTGGAACGGCTGATGCTGGATCAGCGCGATCACCAGCGCCAGGGATTTCCCCCCGAGGTTGCGGCTGACATCATGCGCCTGAGCCGCATCAATACCGAGCAGCGTGAAGGCAGAAAAATCCAGCCGGCCAGATCACAACCAGCAAAATAAAAATCATGAACGAAAAAATCCTCAACATGCTCAATGGTCATGAGTCCTATTACCCCAAGATGCTTGAGAGCAAGTTTCCACGCGTGCTGGAAAAAATGTTCCAGCTGTGGGAAACACCGGCCATAGATGCTTATTTCCACGAATTGATGATGGACACGCGCGACGGCCATCGCCAGGGATTTCCGCCTGATGTTGCCTCGGAAATCCTGCGCCTAAGCCTGCTTCATGCCAAGCAGCGCAACGACGAAGGCGAAGACGTATGGGGCAGCATTTCCGAGAAAAACCGCCAGGGCGTGGAACAGCTGGGCTTCAAATATTCCCCGCAGGGTTTCATGCAGGCATCCGAGGCCGGCAATACCCGCGCCATCCAGATTTTCCTGAGCAGCGGCGTCAGCATAGACACG
Organism: Nitrosomonadales bacterium; assembly: GCA_023259065.1. Lineage (GTDB taxonomy): Bacteria > Pseudomonadota > Gammaproteobacteria > Burkholderiales > Gallionellaceae > 39-52-133. Next base: position 3,944 of record JAHFQY010000018.1, on the reverse strand, counting down.
CGCGACGAACGCAACTGGACGCCCTTGATGATTTCCGCTTTCAATGGCAAGGAAGCGGTGGCATTCCTGCTGATCCAGAACGGTGCAAAAATCGACGCGCAAGACCATAACGGCTACAGCCCGATACACTGGGCGGCTTTCAATGGTTTTTCCAACGTGGTGAGCTTGCTGTTACGCAACGGGGCGAATGCCAATGCGCTCAGCAACTTCGGCTGGACGCCGTTGATGCAGGCCGCTACCCGCGGCCATATCCTGGCCTCGGCACAGCTGCTAGCAGGAGGGGCGAACATCAATACGCTCAGTTCCGACAACTGGACCGCCCTGCACAAGGCGGCTGCCAACGGCCATGCCGATCTGGTGCGCCTCCTGCTCTCCAAGGGCGCAGATCCTTCCATAGAGCATCAGCCCGGAGTCACCGCACTCACACTGGCCAACAAAGGCAATCACGAAGAAATTATTGCCATGCTTTCAAAAATATAGGCAAACCACCTTTCCTCTTGATTTTGGCAATAACAGCCCACATCTAACAACGTGAGCTTGAATCAGGGAGGTTTGCCATGTCCAGCGTACGTCATCCTGCTGTTGCCGGCCTGTTTTATCCGGACGAGCCCAGTGTGCTCGGGCGCGATGTGCGCGACATGCTTGCGGCTGCCCAAGCTTTATCCCTCACCCCCAAGGTTCTGATCGTTCCGCACGCAGGCTACATTTATTCCGGCGCCATCGCCGCCAGCGCCTATGCCGCACTGGGCAGTATCGCCGGAAAAATACGCCGCGTGATATTGCTGGGCCCGGCGCATCGCGTTGCCGTGCGCGGCTTGGCCCTGCCCGGGGTGGATACCTTTGCCACACCGCTGGGCAATATTGCACTGGATGACGCAGCCGCACTATCCATCGCTCACCTGCCACAAGTCATACTGAGTCCTGCAGCCCACGCACAGGAGCACTCGCTGGAGGTACAACTGCCCTTTTTGCAAACCGTGCTGAGAGACTTCACGCTGCTACCGCTGGTGGTGGGCATGGCAACGGCAGAAGAAGTGGCCGAGGTGCTGGACGCGCTGTGGGGCGGCGACGAAACCCTGATCGTGATCAGCTCCGACCTGTCGCATTACCTGCCCTACAACGTCGCCCAAAGCGTGGACAACGCCACGGTTCAGCACGTGCTCAAGCTGGAGCAGCCCATCGCGCACGAACAGGCGTGCGGCGCCACGCCGATCAACGGGCTGCTACTGGCAGCCAGGCAACATCATCTCACTCCCCATCTGCTCGATCTGCGGAACTCTGGCGACACAGCCGGGTCGCATGACGGTGTGGTTGGCTATGCGGCTTTTGCTTTCACGGAAGCATGAAGCCCCCGCCCCGGAACTGCCGGGGCAAGCATGAACAAGGAGAGAAAACATGAATACAGAACAAGGCAGGGTGCTGCTGCCCATCGCGCGCGCCGCTATCGGGCGCGCCCTGAACCTGCCGCAGCAGGCGGATGAAAGTGCTGCCTGGCTGGGCGAGCATGGCGCCTGCTTCGTCACCCTCACCCAGCAAGGCGAGCTGCGCGGCTGCATCGGCACTTTGCAGGCACACCGCCCGCTGCTGGCGGATGTAAAAGGCAACGCGGTGGCGGCTGCGCTGCACGACCCGCGCTTCATGCCGCTGAGCCGCGATGAATTCGACATCACCGCAATAGAAATCTCCCTGCTCTCGCCCACCCAGCCCATCACCTTCAGGGACGAGATCGATGCGCTGACGCAACTGCGCCCGCAGCTGGATGGTGTGGTGTTCGAGTACCAAGGCTATCGCAGCACCTTCTTGCCGCAGGTATGGGAACAATTGCCGCACCCGCAGCAGTTCATGGCCCAGCTCAAGCGCAAGGCCGGCTTGCCGGATGATTTCTGGCATGAAGAAGTCCGGCTGTCGCGCTACAGCGTCACCAAGCTGCGCGAGGCGGACTTGATGGAGCATGCACAATGAGAGAAGAGTTCGACATCAGCCAGCGCCACCCGGCCAGGTACTGGCACGTCATCGAGGACGGGCGCATCCAGTGCGACCTGTGTCCGCGCGACTGCAAGCTGCACGAGGGTCAGCGCGGCGCCTGCTTTGTGCGCGCACGCGTGGGTGACCAGATGGTGCTTACCACCTATGGCCGCAGCTCCGGCTTCTGCGTGGATCCGATAGAGAAGAAGCCGCTCAATCATTTTTATCCGGGCTCCAGTGTGCTGTCTTTTGGCACCGCCGGCTGCAATCTGGCGTGCAAATTCTGCCAGAACTGGGACATTTCCAAGTCGCATGATTTCGACAAACTGGCCGACCAGGCCACCCCCGAGGCCATCGCGCACACCGCGCACAAGCTGGGCTGCAAGAGCGTGGCCTTCACCTACAACGACCCGGTAATCTTTGCCGAATACGCCATGGACGTGGCCGATGCCTGCCATGAACTGGGCATCAAGACGGTGGCGGTGACGGCAGGTTACATGCATGACCAGGCGCGGCGCGACTTCTACGCCAGGATGGATGCCGCCAACGTCGACCTGAAGGCCTTCACCGAGGAGTTTTATTTCAAGCTCACCGGCGCTCACCAGCAGCCGATACTGGATACGCTCAAATACCTCAAGCATGAAACCAGTGTGTGGCTGGAGATCACCACCCTGCTTATCCCGGGACGCAACGACTCCGACGAGGAAATCACCCGCATGTGTGCATGGATCGCGCAGGAGCTGGGCACCGATGTGCCATTGCACTTCACCGCTTTCCATCCCGACTACAAGATGACCGACATCCCGCCCACACCGCCTGAAACTCTGGTGCGTGCACGCAAGATTGCGCTGGCTGCCGGGCTGAAGCATGTCTACAGCGGCAACGTGCACAACGTGGAGGGCGACACCACGCGGTGCAGTTCATGCCATAGCACGCTTATTGTGCGCGACTGGTATCAGATACTGGATTACCAGCTGCAGGATGACGGCACTTGCCCGCACTGCGGCACGCCACTGGCGGGGCGCTTCGAAAAATTCAGCGGGCAGTTCGGACGCCAGCGCATCCCCGTAGTGATGAAGCGTGCATAGGCGGGTGGCAATATGATCAGCCAGGTAAAAATTCCCGCCGGCACTGTCTCTCTGACAGGTGACTTGGCGTTGCCGCCGCAGGCTGGCGCAGTCGTTTTGTTTGCGCACGGCAGCGGCAGCAGCCGCTTGAGCCCGCGCAACACCTATGTTGCCTCGGTGTTGCAGCAGGCTGGCATCGCCACCCTGCTGTTTGACCTGCTCACGCGTGAAGAGGACGAGGACTACAACACCCGCTTCGATATCGGGCTGCTTACCCGGCGCCTGCTCAACGCCACGGCATGGGTCAAGCGGCAACCCCAGACACGTGATTTCAAGATCGGCTATTTCGGCGCCAGCACCGGTGCTGCAGCCGCCCTGCAAGCCGCAGCCGAATTGGGCAGTAGCGTTGACGCAGTGGTATCACGCGGCGGGCGGCCCGACCTTGCCGGTGAGGCGGCCTTGCGCAAGGTGAGTGCACCCACACTGCTGATTGTGGGCGGCTATGACGACGGGGTAATCGAACTGAATGAACAGGCTTACGCATTGATGAATTGCGAGAAGGAGCTGGCTATCGTTCCCGGTGCGACGCATTTGTTTGAGGAACCAGGCACGCTGGAGCAGGCTGCGCGCAAGGCGGCTAACTGGTTTGCCTTTCATTTGGGAAATAGATAGAGCGTAGCGCGCTTGGGGTATAGCGTAGTTAGGCATGTAGAAATTGCCGGTGGTAGACCGGCGGCTAGTCACTTTTCTTGCTTCGCCAAGAAAAGTAACCCAAAGAAGGCGAACCCTGCCGTATCGCCCTTCGGGTTCCTTCGGTCGAGCAACAAAATTGGGCGGCTGCGCAACTCGTATATGGACACCTCCCGTTTTGCAAGCAACTCGTGTTGATGGTTTTGGGTGAAACTGCTTCCG
>JAHFQY010000017.1:1823-50071 GCA_023259065.1 Nitrosomonadales bacterium | reverse complement strand
CGCGGCAGATCTCATTAGCGGTACGGGCGGCAATGACGTGATTGATGGCAAAGGCGGGGATGACGCGCTGACGGGCATGGGGGGGGATGACTACATTGAGGGTGGCAGCGGTGGTGATGTAATACAAGGCGGCTTGGGCAAGGACACGATAAATGGCGGTGCTGGTGATGACATACTCTTAGGTTCAAGCGATATGCCCCTCATTAAGCCTATCGATGTTAACTTTATTCGCCGCAATAATCCTTACATACACAAGCAAGCGACAGGTTTTAACTGGAGATCGGGATATAACACTACTTATCCTAATGGGGTGCCGGTCAGTTATTCCAATGCAGCAAGAAATAAATTGCAGGAGGAGGATCAAAGCAATGTTATTGATGGCGGTAGTGGAAACGACTTTATTGCTGCTGGTTCAGGTGCTGATTATGTGCATGGTGGAGTGGATAATGATTTCATATTTGGCATGGAAATGGATGATGTTCTATTTGGAGATGGAGGTAACGACATAATCTATGGTGATGGGGACACGCCTGATCAAATTGAAACTATAGTTTTTGCATTAGCGGAAAATCACGGCAACGACATTATTGATGGTGGTGATGGCGAGGATTATCTATTCGGACAAGGTGGTAGTGACATTATTTTCGGGGGGAAAGGTGATGACAAAATTTGGGGGGACGACGATGATGCTAGCCTGCCTATAGAATTTCATGGTGACGACTTCCTCTTCGGTGGCGCAGGCGCTGACGAGATCGACGCTGGCGGTGGCAACGACTATCTGGAAGGCGGTACAGGAGACGACACCCTATGGGGTGGTGCAGGGCAAGACGTCTTTGTCTTCAACCTGGGGGACGGGGTAGATACCGTCTACGACACCAAAGCCGACAAAAACATTTTCCGCTTCGGTGTTGGAGTCAATGAAAAAAGTATGAAGCTGAACCTGGGGTCGCTCCTGCTCAACTTCGGCAATGGCGACGCCATTCATATCGGCGGCTTTGACCAGACCGACGTGTTCAACAGCTCATCCATCAGCAGCTTTGAATTTGCCGACGGCGGCACACTGACAATCCGCGAGCTGCTGGCGCGGGGCTTTGACCTCGACGGCACGGCCGGTGATGACGATATCATCGGCACCAATACGACAGACCGCATTCAAGGCCTTGACGGTAATGACAAGCTGAATGGATTGGATGGAAACGACAGCTTGTATGGCGGCGCGGGCGATGACTTGCTCTACGGTGATGGAGATACAGTCAACGGCAGGCCTGTTGAAGCGGGTGACGATTTTCTGGATGGCGGTACGGGCAATGATCTGCTGCAAGGGTTTGGTGGCAACGATATCTTGCTGGGCGGCGAGGGCAATGACACACTCTACGCCGATGCCGGCGACGACGTGCTCACGGGTGGCGCGGGGGATGACACACTTACCGGCGGCACTGGCGCTGATACTTATATCTTCAATCGCGGTGACGGGCAGGACATTATCACTGACCTGGGTGATCCGGCTTCTAGCGACACCCTGCAATTCGGTGCGGACATCCTGCAAGGTGATGTCTCCATCCGCCGCACCCCGGCGGGTGACCTTGTGTTCTGCATAAACGACACTTCCGACCAAATCACCATACCCGGCTGGTACACCGCATACGCTGACTACAACCGCATCGAGCGCATCATCTTTGGTGATGGTTCCGTGCTGACACCGGCAGATTTCGAAGCTCTGCCCATTACTGGCACTGCAGACTCCGAGGTTATCACCGGAGACAGCGGCAATAACGTTATCTTTGGGCTCGGGGGTAACGACACCATTTATGGCAGCGCAGGTGACGACACTCTCGTTGGCGGCGCCGGAGACGACTTGCTTGTCGGCGGCACTGGAGCCGATACCTTCGTCTTCAATCGCGGCGATGGGCAGGACATTATCACCGACCTGGGTGATCCGGCTTCTGGCGACACCCTGCAATTCGGCGCAGACATCATGCAAGGTGATGTGTCTTTCCGCCGCACTCCGGCTGGGAGCCTCGAGTTGAGCATAAACGGTTCTGCAGATCAAATTACCATCCACGGCTGGTATACCACGGACGCTGATGCTAACCGCATCGAGCGCATCATCTTTGGTGATGGTTTTGTGCTGACACCGGCAGATTTTGAAGCTCTGCCCATTACTGGCACTGCAGAGGCCGATGTGATTACCGGAGATAACGCCAACAACACTATCCTCGGATTGGCAGGTAACGACACCTTGCAAGGCGGCAATGGCGACGACATTCTTGATGGTGGGCTGGGCAATGACCTGCTGGACGGCGGTGCCGGCAACGACCTTCTTATTGGTGGGGAGGGTCAGGATAGCTACAGCTTCGGCTACGGCATGGGCTCAGACGCCGTGATCGACACCTCCTCTGGCGGCAATATTATTCAGCTGCAGGACGGCATGACCTTAAACGACCTGCGCGCCACGCAAAACGGTAACGACCTGGTGTTGACGATACGCGGTACCGAGCAGGGCATGACGATCAAGGATTATTACACCACGCAGCAAGACTGGCAGATAAAAGACGCCAGCGGTGCACAGCAGGGCGTGGCCGATGCAATCAATGCCACCAATCAGGATGAATACAGTTCGTTGCGGGACGATTTCTTTGCCGCAACCAGGTCATCTATCGCCAGCAATAGTCTGGGCAATGGATATCGCTGGTTGTCAGCAACCACCCTGGAAAAGTCGCCAGTGGGCGATGGGATTTACAAGCAGATTTTGCAGGGCACGAGCGTTAATACCATCACCTATAACTGGTTGAACGGCAATCCTGCTTCCACAACAACAAGCACAACCGTTACCAATAATGATAGCTATTGGATGGCAGGTTGGTGGGCAGGGGTGGTGGTAGACCAGAAAATCACGATTAACAAATCGGAATTATCAAGTGACGCGGCCTTTATTCAGGCTATTGATGGCAGAAATTCGTCGATTGCCGAGCAGAGCATCAGAGTGCAGGTCAGTTGGGGGGCTACTTGGGGTGAAGCAAGTTATACCTCGTCCTGGTTCAACGGGACAAGCACCATAGTGGATAGTAATGGCAATACGATCGGCCAGATTCTCAATAGTACACAATTCACCGACTACCGCGCCTATCAAGGCGGCACAATTACCGCGCTTTATCCCGCTACAGCGATTGTCGGCGGAACGATAGGTATGCAATTCCAATCCCGAGATGAAAGCATCAATTTGCAGGAAATCGTTGGCGGTGCATCAGATAACGTTATCAACGGTTACAACAACCCCTATGCCGTGGTGAATGGCGGTGCGGGAAATGACACGCTACATGGCGGTGGCCTGTTGTACGGCGGCGAGGGTGACGATGTACTGGATGGCGGCGCATTCATGTATGGCGGCAACGGCAATGACACGCTTAGCAACGGCAGCGTGCTGGCTGGCGGGGCGGGCAACGACACTATGAATGGCGGTGCTGGCGCATCGCGCTACCTGATCGACCCTACACAAACTGGTGTTGATCTGCTTAGTGATACAGGTGACTCGGAAAGGAATTACAAGAACTGGTATTACAACTCACTGGGTATTACCGACTGGCAGGAAAGGGAGGCAAATGGCGGCAAGTGGGTAATTGTGGAAGGCGGTTATTTCAATACTTATGCAGAGGCAGTGGCATTTTTGGCAGATCATTGGAATAGCAAAACACCTGAGGAGCTGATTGCCAATGGCAATTTGTTCTATGAGCCAGCATTGCCCGCTTTCATTCGGCCGGATGCCAATGATTTTGCGGCCCTGCAGCCCGCTTATGATGCGGGCGTTATTCCGGTAGATACGGTTGAGTTCGCTGCGGGTATTTCATTGGCCGATTTGTCGCTGTCATGGGGGCAGGATAACGGCAGGATGACCCTGGATATGAGCTGGAACAATGGTGCAAGCCAGGTGCGCCTGACAGTTCCGAATGCCGATGACCCGCTGGGTTATGGCGTTGAGCAGATCAGGTTTGCTGACGGCGAGGTGGTCGGCATGGGTGAGCTGATCGCGCTTGCGCCGCCAATGCTTTTGAACCTGGTTGGCACGGCAGAGGCGGATACGCTTAAAGGCAATATCGGCAACGATACCCTGCTCGGGCTGGGTGGAGACGACACGCTTTATGGCGGGGCGGGTAACGATGTACTGGTTGGCGGAGCGGGTAGTGATGTGCTTGCAGGCGGCGGTGGTGAAGACCGTTTTGAGTTCAACCTGGGCGATGGCGATGATCGCATCGTGGGTGTTGCGGCTAATGACACACTCAGCTTTGGCACGGGCATTACTTCGAAAGATGTCAGCATTACCCAGCAGGGTGCAGACGTGCTGGTCAGCTACTCGGCCAACGACAGCGTGCTCATCGAGAATTTTGACTTGTGGGGAATGAACGGCGCGACGGTATTTAGCAGCTTAATCTTCGCGGATGGCAGCTCGATGGCTGTTGCTTGCGGCGACAATTACGAAGGGCCTGGAAGCTGCTGCATCACCTGCTACGATGCACAGGGCACGATAGTCATGGATCAGTGGGCGTATAACGATGGCTCACACGGCACTGACACTTATAACGCTGATGGCTCATCGAGCGGTACCTGGTACAACTCCGATGGCAGCTATGGCAGTTACACTCAAGACGTGCAGGGCAACTTTTCTGCGCTGGATTTCGATGCTGACGGTATCAAGATCCATGATTATTTCTGGCACGAGTCAGACGGCTCATGGAGCGAAGACTACTTTAACGCTGATGGCAGCAGTTACGGTTCGGTGCAGAATGCAGACGGGAGTTACAGCAATTATGTCAATGACGGCTTGGGTCATATCACCACGACAAGCTTCGATGCCAGCGGCAATGAGCTGGGCTACAGCACGCTCATCAGTGATGGGCAGGGCAATTCAACCACTACGAATTATGATGCCAGCGGAGTGGTGCTTGGCTCTACCTCTACAAGCAACGACGGCCTGGGTAATACCAGCGTCACCAACTTCGATGCGAACGGCATCAAGCTGAATGACACCTGGGTCAAGGCGGATGGCGCCAACGGCAGCGACATTTTCAACGCCGATGGTTCCAGCAGTGGAACCCAAACCAACGCGGACGGCAGCTATAGCAGTTACATCAATGATGGCTTGGGCAACACCATAACCACCCACTTCAATGCAACTGGCGTCAAGCTCTCCGACAGTTGGAGCAAAGCCGACGGCACTCACGGCAGCGATACCTGGAATGCCAACGGCTCCACCAGCAGTACCACTTACAACGCGGATGGCAGCTACACCACCATTGCGGATAATGGCGCGGGTAGCATTACCACTACCAATTACGACATTAACAGCGTCAAGGTCAGTGACAGCTGGGTCAAGGCGGACGGCAGCTCGGGCACGGATATTATTGACCCTGTGACGGGTATCAAGGTGAGCGGTACGGTAATCAACCCTGCCAAAGGCTACACAGATGCCTATACCAGAACCTTGCTGGCCGATGGCAGCATCGAAACGGTGGTGAATTACAGCTACACCGACGGCAGCACCTACACTACCGATACAGTGAAACAAGCCGATGGTTCCTACCAGAAGGTATGGAGCAGAAGCGATGGCAGTTCAGGCACAACGAACTACATCTCTGCAACAGGCGAAAAAACCGGCACCATCATTAACCCTGTGAAGGGCTTTACCGAGGTGTTTGACAACACCGTGCTGGCCAATGGTGATACCGAGGCGCTGCTGACTTACACCTATACCGATGGCAGCACCTACACTACGGATACGGTGAAGCAGGCCGATGGCTCTTACCAGCAAAGTTGGAGCAGGTCGGATGGCAGTTCAGGCACAACGAATTACATCTCTGCAACAGGCGAAAAAACCGGCACCATCATCAACCCTGTGAAGGGCTTTACCGAGGTGTTTGACAACACCGTGCTGGCCAATGGTGATACTGAGGCGCTGCTGACTTACACCTATACCGATGGCAGCACCTACACTACGGATACGGTGAAGCAGGTCGATGGCTCTTACCAGCAAAGTTGGAGCAGGTCGGATGGCAGCGTAGGCGCCACCAACTACATCGCATCCACCGCTGAAAAATTCGGCACGGTTGCCAATGCCGGCGCCGCCTTTAGCTACACCTTCGACAACACCGTGCTGGGCAATGGCGTGACTGAAGCGAAGGTCAACCGCACCTACACCGACGGCAGCACCTACTTTACCGATACCATCACCAACCCGGACAAGTCCTACACCCAGGTCTGGAACAAGAGTGGCGGCACATCCGGCAGCAAGGTGGTCGATAGCACTGGCGCACTGGTGGCGGATAGCATGGTTAAAGCAGACGGCACCCAGGTCGTGGATGCCGGCGCCAACCACCTGGTGTTGGGCACGGCTGCTGCTAATTCGTACAAGGCCAGCGACAATGAAATTCTGATCGGGGGCGCCGGCAACGACACCCTGACGCTGGGAGCTGGCGCCAACATCATCGCCTTCGACAAGGGCGACGGAAACGACAAGGTGTATGCAACCGCAGGGCTGGGTAACGTACTCTCGCTGGGCGGCAGCCTGACGTACGATGAACTGGCGCTGCAGAAGAACGGCAATGACCTGATTCTGGATGTGGGCGCGGCAGATAGCATCACCTTCAAGGGCTGGTACAGCTCGCCTGCCAACCGCAACATCGTTGACCTGCAAGTCATCGCCTCCGCCATGGCGGACTTTAACCCCGGCTCAACCGACGTGCTGCGCAACAGCAGCGTGGAAAATTTCGACTTCCAGCAACTGGTCAGTGCATTTGACAGCGCCCGTGCCGCCAACCCCGGCATTACCGCCTGGGGCCTGACCAACAGCCTGCTCGATGCGCACCTGTCGAGCAGCGACACTGCCGCCCTGGGCGGCGATCTCGCCTACCAGTACGGCATGCACGGCAACCTGTCCGGGATGGATGTCGCGGCAGCGCAAGATACGCTCTCCAGCAGCCAGTTTGGAGCCGCGCCGCAGTCCTTGAACCCATGGCCAACACTCAACACGGGAACGGTGCAGATCAGATGAAACAATTGTGCGTTTTAAATTGGGATCAGTTCTATGACCGGTAAACCTGCAGTGTTTACCCTGGAAGTTCTGGGCTTCATCCCAGGGTGTTTTGGACGGTGTATGCCACTTAGTGATACACTTAAAGAATGAAGCGAGTCTTTAAAACTCGCCACTTCAGCCGCTGGATGCGTAAAACGGAATTGACCGATAGCGCGTTGTGTAGCGCGGTATCGGAAATGATTCATGGCCTGGTTGATGCAGACCTGGGTGGCGGCGTGGTGAAGAAACGTATTGGGCTTGCAGGGCGCGGCAAGAGTGGCGGCGCCAGAACACTGCTTGCGACAAACAAGGGGAGCAGGTGGTTCTTCGTCTACGGTTTTGAAAAAAATGAACGGGCCAATATTGCAGACGATGAACTGGAAGCGTTAAAGGATCTCGCTGCGCAGTTGCTGGCCAGGACAGGCCGGCAACTAGATGCAGCGATTATGGATAGTGCATTACAGGAGATTTGCCATGACCACAAAAGCCAAGGCTAAAAGCGGTATTTTTGAAGCGGTGCACGAGACGGCCAGCGACCTGCATCGCTTGGGCTTCATTGATAAACGCAAAATGCGCAAGTTTGACGTGTTGTGCCTGGAGCCAGTGCCGGAATATGACAGCAGGCAAATACGCGCATTGCGCGATCATCTTCAGTTGAGCCAAGCTGTGCTTGCGGCAGTTCTGAACACCAGCCTGTCAACAGTGCGCAAATGGGAAATAGGCGAGAAGCATCCGAGCGGCCCATCTCTGAAGTTGCTCAATCTTCTGGAACGAAAAGGGCTGGAAGCTGTTCTTTGACTGATATGCCCCAATACGAATCAATTGCAGTGTTGCCAATCTTTGATCAACGCCATACTGAGGAAACGTCATGACTGGTAAACCTGCAGTGCTCTCCCCGGAAGCCCTGGACTTCGCCCCCGGGCTGCTGGCCATCCAGGAAAGTCCCCCCGCGCGTTTGCCGCGTACAGTGATGTACACGGTGAGCAGCTTGTTTGTCATCCTGCTGGTGTGGGCCATCTTCGGCAAGCTGACCATAGTCGCCAGCGCCGAGGGGCGCCTGGTTCCGCAGACCTACGTCAAGATCGTGCAGCCTGCGGATGCCGGTATCGTCAAGGAAATTCTGGTCAGGGAAGGCGAGGCGGTGAAAGCCGGGCAGATACTGATGCGCATGGACATGAAGCTGGCCGAGGCGGATGCCAAGACTATAGGCAACGATCTGGGGTTGCGCTCCTTGCAGTTGCGCAGAATCGATGCGGAGCTGGGAGGCAGGCCGCTGCTCAGAAAGCCCAATGATGCGGATGACCTGTTCCGCCAGGTCAGCGCCCAGTATCGCGATCATCGCCAGTCCTACATTGATTCGCTGGGGCAGGCGCAGGAAGCGTTAAAGAGATCGCAGCGCGAATACGACTCTGCCCGTGCCGTGCTGGTCAAGCTGCAGCAGATCACCCCCATTCTCAAGCAGCAGGCCGATGCCTACGCCGATATGGGCAAGGATGGGTATGCGCCGCAGGTGATGGTGCGCGACAAGCAACGCGAGTACCTGGAGAAATCGCAGGACTTGAGCGCCCAGGAATCCACCGTGGCCGGTCTGGAGGCAGGGGTCAACCAGGCCAGGAAGCAGGCCGACCAGATCACCTCCAGATATCGCAGCGACCTGCAGAATGAAAGGATGGAAGCGGAAGGCCAGCACCGCAAGCTGCAACAGGACTGGGTCAAGCAGGAATACAAGAATGGCCTGCTTGAATTGAAAGCCTCGCAGGCCGGCATCGTCAAGGACCTGGCCACCCACACCACCGGCACGGTGGTCTCGCCCGGCACGGTGCTGCTGTCCATCGTGCCCGAGAACGAACCGCTGGTGGCCGAGGTGATGGTCAAGAACGACGACGTTGGTTTCGTGCACCTGCAGCAGAAGGTGAAGCTCAAGGTTGCCGCTTACTCGTTTGATAAATACGGCATGCTCGATGGCGAGGTGATCCATATCGGGCCGGATGCCAGTGAAGACAATGCGGGGGCGCAAGCCGGTAGCTCATCCAAAGGCAAACAGCAGGCGCAATCTTCCAACTACAAGGCACTCATTGCACTCGACAGCCAGGCACTGGAGGCAGATGGCCACAAAATGAAACTGGTGCCCGGCATGCAAATCGTGGCCGAGATCAACCAGGGCAGCCGCACCGTCATGCAGTACCTGCTCTCACCGGTGAGCAAGACGCTGGATGAAAGCGGGCATGAAAGGTGAGGTGCGTGCTGAGTAGCAAATACGTGCTGTCTGTCATACGCCAGGCTGTTGCCGTGATCACGCTGGGCGGTACTTGCCTGTCAGCACAGGGTGCGGACCTGCTTGAAGTCTACCGCCTCGCACTGGCCAACGATGCCACCTTCGAGGCGGCACGCCACGGCTTTGAAGTGGCGCAGGAGAGATCACCGCAGGCGCGCGCCGGCAATTTGCCCACGGTGGTGCTGAACGGTTCCAACAACGTCACCCAGGCGCAAGCCAGCTTTAACGGCGCACCCGCGGTTGAGCGCAATGTCAGCGCGTGGAACTGGACGCTGCAATTGACCCAACCCATCATGCGCCCGCAAAACATCCTCGCCTACTACGAATCCGAAGCGCAGGTGGAAGCTGCCCAGGCCCAGTTTGCCCAGGCCGAGCAAGACATGATCCTGCGCGTGGCACAGGCTTATTTCGATGTGCTGGTGGCGCAGGAATCTGTTGCCAGCGCCGAAGCGCAACTGAGCGCGATGGAAGATCAGGGTGTCGCGGCCAGGCGTGGCTATGAGCTGGGCACCATGAGCATCACAGATACGCATGAGGCAAAATCCAAGGCAGAGCTGGCGCGTGCGCAACTTATCGCCGCGCAAAACGATCTTGAGGTCAAGCAAACCGAGCTGGAGCGCCTTACCAACCAGCCGCTGGACAAGCTGGCCAGCCTGCAGCCCACGGTGGTGGCCCCGCAGCCCCAGCCTGCCGACCCCAAGGCCTGGATCAGCCAGGCCAGGGACAACAACCCTGTGGTGCGTTCGCAAATCTCCGCCCTCAGGGCTGCCGGCTTTACCGTCACCAAGACCAAGGCGGAATTCACCTGGACGCTCGACTTTGTTGCCTCGTATGGCAGCAATTATTCTTCCGGCAGCGCATCGTTGCCGACTGATCTGGAAACCCGCATTACCCCGGCCACCGTGGGGTTTCAGTTTTCCATGCCGATCTTCACCGGCGGCCTCAGCAGCTCGCACCTGCGCGAGGCTTACTCTAACCGCGACAAACTCTCCGCCCAGCTGGAAGAGACGCGCCGCAAGGCAGGCTCGGACGCCAGGCAAGCCTATGCCGGCATCATCAACGGTTTGGCGCAAACCGGGGCGCTGCGCTCCGCGGTGGAGTCAGGCGAAAGCTCGGTGAAGGGCAACCAGGCCGGTTACAAACTGGGCATACGCATCAACAGCGACGTGCTCAATGCCCAGCAACAACTGTTTGCCTCCAGGCGCGACCTGGTGAAGGCTCGCTATGACACTCTGTTGCAGGGGTTGAAGCTCAAGGCGGCAGCCGGTGTGCTGAGCGAGGCAGATGTGGTGGCGATCAACGGGATGCTGGAGAGGTGATAGGTGTTTCTGTAATTCACGACATATATGCCGTCATTTCCACCTGATAAAACGACCAGCCATTTGACCAGGCCCGCAAGCGGACAAGTCGCTGCTTCTGAGCTTGCTTCCTGCCTTTATATGTTGCTTCCCATGCATGCCTGAGATGCCAGTAAAGAGGGCAGTTGCCCCATCTGTTTGCAATGGGTTTCAAGCTATTGGTCATTGCGGAATTATTGCTCTATGATGTGCGTCAACTCGGTGGAATGCCGGCCGGATTTGTTGATCAACTCAGAGGAGTGGAAGCCATGAAAAAAATTAGTGTCTTGCTGGGTGTTCTGTTGTTGTCGCTTTCTGCCATGGTGATGGCTGATCCGGTTGTTATCAAGTTCAGCCATGTTGTGGCCCCTGATACGCCCAAGGGCAAAGCTGCCGAGAAATTCAAGCAAATGGTGGAAGAGCGCAGCAAGGGCGCGATGAAGGTCGAGATTTACCCGAACAGCCAGTTGTACAAGGACAGGGAGGAGCTGGAGGCGTTGCAGCTGGGGGCGGTGCAACTGCTGGCGCCATCGATGGCGAAATTTGGCCCGCTGGGCGCGCGTGAATTCGAGTTGTTTGACTTGCCGTTTATTTTCCCCAACAAGGAAACGCTGTATCGCACCATGGATGGCGCCGTGGGCAAGCGCTTGTTTGACAAGCTGGATGGCAAGGGCATCGTCGGGCTGGCGTTCTGGGACAATGGCTTCAAGCAGATGACGGCCAACAAGCCCATGCATAATGTGGCTGATTTCAAGGGCCTGAAAATGCGCATTCAGTCATCCAAGGCGCTGGATGCGCAGATGAAGGCGCTGGGCGCGATGCCCCAGGTGATGGCGTTCAGCGAGGTGTATACGGCCCTGCAACAGGGTGTGGTGGACGGCACCGAGAATCCGCTGTCGAATATTTATACACAGAAGATGCATGAGGTGCAGAAGCATATGACCTTGTCTGATCATGGCTATCTGGGCTATGCGGTGATTACCAACAAGAAATTCTGGGAGGGGCTCACTGCGGAGCAGCGTAGTTTGCTGTCCCAGGCAATGAAAGAGGCTACGCTGTACGAGCGCAGTATTGCCGAGCAGGAAAATGCCGACTCATTGGCCAGGATACGCGCCGCCAAGACCACAGAGGTTTATACCCTGAGTGACAGCGAGCGCGCTGAATGGATGAAAACCCTGATGCCGGTTCATGCCGAGTTTGAGGGAGTGGTAGGCAAGGAGAATCTGCAGGCGGTCTATGACATTGCCGCGCAGGTTGCAAAGGAAAATCAGGCGGCGAAAGACAAGCCCGCAACCAAGGCAGGCAAAAAGAAATAATCCCCACAACCCCGGCATGACCGGGGTTTTTTATCGGTAGCGGAGGGTTTCTTATGTTCAATCGTGTGCTGAATCATCTTGAAGAGGGGTTGATTGCCACTTTTATGGGGCTGGCTACGCTGGTGATTTTTTTTGCCGTGGCGCACCGCTATACCTCCGGTATTCCGTGGTTGTGGGAGTACACGCGCCACATCAGCGTGAGCTGGGCGCAGGAGTTGTGCATTTACCTGTTTATCTGGATGGCCAAGTTTGGCGCGGCCTATGGGGTGCGTACCGGCATACATGTGGGGGTGGATGTGCTGGTACGCAGCTTGCCGCCGCACCAGCAGCGCTTCTTTGTCATTCTCAGCCTGGGCTGTGGCGCATTTTTCACTACCGTCATCGCCCTGCTGGGGGGGAAGTTCGTGTATTTCATTTACAGCGTGGGGCAGGTGTCGCCTGATCTGGAGATGCCGATGTGGATTATCTACCTCGCCATTCCGCTGGGCTCCTCGTTGATGTGTTATCGCTTCCTGCAGGTGCTTGTGCATTACATCAAGACCGGCAAGCTGCCCGTACACAGTTACGGTGATGCGGAGGTGGTGGCATGAATTCGCTGATCATCTTCGCGCTGCTGGTGGTATTGCTGCTGACCGGCATGCCCATTTCGATTGCGCTGGGCATGTCGGTGCTGGCTTTCCTGTATTTCTTTTCCAGCATTCCGGTGGAAATCGTGTCGCAGCGATTGTTTACCGGGCTGGATCAGTTTGCCATCATGGCCATTCCGTTTTTCATCCTGTCCGGCACGTTCCTGACGACCGGCGGGGTGGCCACGCGCATTGTGCGTTTTGCCACCACGCTGGTTGGCTCCATGCACGGTGGCTTGGCCTTGGCGGCGGTATTGTCGTGCGCCTTCTTTGCCGCCTTGTCGGGCTCCAGCCCGGCCACGGTGGTGGCGATAGGCTCCATCATGATTCCGGCGATGGTGAAGCAGGGCTATCCGAAGAAGTTTGCAGTGGGCGTGCTGGCGACTTCGGGTGGTATCGGCATCCTGATTCCGCCCTCCATTGTGATGATTATCTATGCGGTGAGCACCAATACCAGCGTGGGGCAGTTGTTTATTGCCGGCCTTGTGCCGGGTGTGCTGATGGCGGCCACACTGATGCTGGTGACCTGGCGGGTGGCGAAAAAGCATGCTTATCCCACCCTGCCGCGTGCCAGTTTGCGCGAAATCTGGCAGGCATTCCGCGATTCGGTGTGGGGCTTGTTCATCGTGGTGATTGTGATAGGCGGCATTTACGGTGGCATCTTCACGCCTACCGAGGCTGCGGCAGTCAGCGCGGTATATGCCTTTGTGGTGGCGGTGTTTATCTACGGTGACCTGAAATTGCGCGATGTGCCACGGGTGCTGCGCGAGTCGGCCAACATGAGTGCGATGCTGCTGTACATCATCACCAATGCCATCCTGTTCTCGTTTTTGCTCACCAGTGAAAATATCCCGCAGCATCTGGCGCAGTGGATTATCGAGCAGGGGCTGACGCCATGGATGTTTCTGCTGTTTGTTAACGTGCTGTTGTTCTTTGCCGGGGACTTTATGGAGCCCAGCTCCATCATTCTTATCCTCGCGCCCATTTTCCTGCCGGTAGCGATAAGGCTGGGCATAGACCCGATTCATCTGGGGATCATAATGACCATCAACATGGAGCTGGGCATGATCACGCCGCCGGTGGGGCTGAACCTGTATGTGGCCAGTGGCCTGGCACGTATGGGCCTGACCGAGGTGACGGTGGCGGCAGCCCCGTGGATACTGGTGGTGACGGCTATCCTGATCCTGGTGACTTACGTGCCGCAGATTGCCCTGTGGCTGCCCCGCCTGCTTTATGGCATTCCTTCCTG
This sequence comes from Nitrosomonadales bacterium, assembly GCA_023259065.1. Classification (GTDB taxonomy): domain Bacteria; phylum Pseudomonadota; class Gammaproteobacteria; order Burkholderiales; family Gallionellaceae; genus 39-52-133. The sequence goes on along the minus strand of JAHFQY010000017.1, from coordinate 36,205 downwards.
AGAGCGCCACTGCGCCACTTCAGCGCTGATCCCCATGGGATCAGCGACATATGTGTCAAAGCCTGTTAAAATGCCGGGTCAACTTTTGATCAACTTTAATTTTGTCTGGAGAATGTAACATGGCCGTAGAACGTACCCTGTCGATTATCAAACCTGATGCCGTTGCCAAGAATGTGATTGGCCAGATTTACTCCCGTTTTGAAGGCGCAGGCCTGAAGGTGATCGCCGCACGCATGATGCATTTGTCACGCGCCGAAGCAGAAGGTTTTTACGCTGTGCACCGCGCACGTCCTTTCTTCAAGGATCTGGTGGATTTCATGATCTCCGGCCCGGTGATGGTGCAGGTGCTGGAAGGCGAGGGCGCGATTCTGAAGAACCGTGACCTGATGGGTGCTACAGACCCGAAGAAAGCTGAAAAAGGCACCATTCGCGCCGATTTTGCCGACAGCATCGATGCGAACGCAGTACACGGTTCTGACGCGGCTGAAACAGCTGCTGTTGAAATCGCTTACTACTTTCCCAGCATGAATGTTTATTCCCGTTAATTTATTTAATTAGCAATGGCAGAAAACCTCCTCAATTTTGATGCGCAACAGCTCGCTGCATGGTTCGCGGAACGGGGCGAGAAGCCTTTCCGTGCGCGCCAGGTGTTGCGCTGGATGCACAAAATTGGGGAGCCAGATTTCGCGGCGATGACTGACATCGCCGCTTCCTTGCGCAGCAAGCTGCAAGCCGAGGCATGCGTGCTTTCGCCTGAAGTGGTGCGCGAGGAGATTTCCGAAGACGGCACGCGCAAATGGTTGCTCAATGTGGGTACCGGCAATGCTGTTGAAACGGTGTTCATTCCCGAGACGGATCGTGGCACGCTGTGCATTTCCAGCCAGGCTGGCTGTGCGCTGGATTGTGCCTTCTGCTCCACCGGCAAGCAGGGGTTCAACCGTAACCTGAGCGTGTCCGAAATCATCGGCCAGTTGTGGTGGGCAAATCGCCAGATAGGCAAGAATGACGAGGGTAATTGGCCGATCAGCAATGTGGTGATGATGGGCATGGGTGAGCCGCTGCTGAATTTCGACAACACGGTGACGGCGCTGCGCCTGATGCTGGATGACAATGCCTATGGCTTGTCGCGCCGCCGTGTGACGGTGTCCACCTCGGGTATCGTGCCCGCCATGGATCGCCTGCGTGATGAGTGTCCGGTGGCGCTGGCTGTATCGTTGCACGCGCCGAATGACGATCTGCGCAATGTGCTGGTGCCGGTGAACCAGAAGTATCCGCTGCGCCAGTTGCTTGCGGCATGCCAGCGTTACCTGGAAAAAGCCCCGCGCGATTTCATTACGTTTGAGTATGTCATGCTGGAAGGCGTGAATGACAGTGTGCAATATGCGCGTGAGTTGATTGCCCTGGTGCGCGACACACCGTGCAAATTCAACCTGATCCCGTTTAATCCTTTTCCCCTGGCACCATACCGCCGTTCCAATGCTGAAAACGTGCGTCGCTTCCGCGATGTGTTGATGCAGGCGGACATTGTCACTACGGTGCGCAAGACTCGCGGGGATGATATTGCGGCAGCGTGCGGCCAGTTGGCCGGGCAGGTGCAGGACAAGACCAAGAGAACAGGTCGTTTGATAGAGGTGCGTTCATGAGATTGTTGAGTTACTGTTTGCTGACTTTGTTGCTCATCGGGTGTGCTTCGCGTGATGGAGGTAATGGTGTGCAACAAGATCCTTCACGTGCTCAGGAGAGTGCCAAGATACATACTGAACTTGCCGGGATGTATTACGAAAGGGCGAAATATGGTTTTGCACTGGAGGAGTTGGCGATAGCACTGAAGAAAGATAGCGATTATGCCCCCGCGTATAGTGTACGTGGCTTGGTCAACATGGCTTTGCTCGAAGATGAGCAGGCCGAACGCGATTTTAAACACAGTCTTGATCTTGATGAAAATAGTTCTGCGGCGCATAACAATTACGGTTGGTTTCTATGTCAGCGCGGCCGCGAGATGGAGTCGGTAAAGCAATTCATGGCTGCAGTAAAAAACCCGCTCTATGCCACGCCTGAAAAGGCATTTCTGAATGCGGGCTTGTGTTCCAAGAAGGCTGGCAAGATGAGCGAGGCGGAAGGATATTTGAAACGCGCACTTATCATGCAGCCAAAAATGCCTGAAGCACTGCTGGGTATGGCAGAGCTTAGTTTTGCAAAAGCCGATTATGCTGGCGCAAAATCATATTTCTTGCGCTTTACTCAAGGAGGGGCGGAGTTAACTGCGGCCAATCTGTTATTGGCTATTCGCATCGAACGCAAAATGGGTGATCGTAACTCCGAGGCCAGCTACAAGGTGCAATTGCGTAAACGCTTTCCTGATTCACGGGAAACACAATTAATGTTGAGTGGTGAATAAATGGATAATCAGACAGATAATCAGGTGGCAGATGAAGGTGTTGCAGTTGCACAACCATTCAGTATTGGGGGAGCGTTGCGTGAGGCACGCGAGCAGCTTGGCCTGAGCGTCGCTGATGTGGCAAATCGAATTAAATTTGCACCACGCCAAATTGAAGCAATGGAAGCAGATGATTTTGCTCATTTGCCTGAAGCCACTTTTGTGCGCGGTTTTGTGCGCAGTTATGCGCGTCTGCTTGAAATTGATCCGACGCCATTGCTGGCTGCGTTGCCGCAAACGCATTTGCAGGCAGCTGCGGTGTCAGAGAGCAAGCAGGTAGAAGTGCCTTTCCCATCCGTATTGACGTCGCGTCGCTCCAATATTGCCTGGCTTGCCGGAGGCCTGGTGATTGCCCTGGTGTTGATTGTTTTTTCACGCATGCACGATAGTGCGCCAGAGCCTGCAAAAATTGCTGCCCAGACCAATGTGGAAGTGCTGGAATTGCCTGCCGCAGCGTCTGCCCCGGTGGCCGCTGCTCTACCCTCAGCACAGGAGGTCGCGCCGGCAGTTGTGGCCAAGCCGGTGGCACAAGATACTTCGTTAATGATGAAAACCCCGCCAGCGCCAGGTGCTGACAAGAAAGAACAGTTAGCCAAAGAGAAGATGATCAAGGAGCAGGTGGCGCAGGATCTGGCTGCAAAGAAAGTGGCAGCCAAGGTGGCGGCCAAAGAACAGGCTGCACAGGAACAGATGCTAAAGGAACAGGCAGCCAAGGAGCGAGCAGCCAAAAAACAGTTGGCCAAGGAACAGCTGGCCAAGGAACAGCTGGCCAAGGAACAGGCTGCCAAACCTCCCAAGCCTGGCAATGGAGTTGCAGAGCTTGCTGCGTTGCGCCTGGTGTTTGATGAGGATTCATGGGTGGATGTCAAGGATGCCAGCGGGAAAATAATGCTGTCTAAAATGAATCATGCCGGCAGCCTGGTGCGCCTCTCTGGCACGGCACCGATATCTGTCGTGATTGGGCACGCCAGTGGTGTCCACCTTTTTTACAATGGGAAAGAGATCAATCTGGTGCCGCATACTTCTGTTGAGGTGGCGCGATTGGTGCTGGAGTAACGATGAGCTTTGCCGGTATTCAGCGTCGCGCTTCACAACGGGTCATGGTGGGCAATATTGCCATCGGTGGCGATGCGCCTGTCGTCGTGCAGTCTATGACCAACACAGATACGGTCGATGCAAAGGGCACGGCACAACAGGTGTTTGAATTGGCCAGGGCCGGCTCGGAGCTGGTGCGCATTACTGTCAATACATCGGAGGCGGCCGCGCAGGTTCCACGCATACGCGAACTGCTGGATGCCATGGGCTGCGATGTGCCGCTGGTGGGAGACTTTCACTACAACGGCCATCGCTTGCTTACCGAGTTTCCCGAGTGTGCCCAGGCGCTGGCGAAATACCGCATCAACCCCGGCAATGTAGGCCGCAACCGCAAGGGTGAGGACCAGTTCGCCATGATGATCGCGGTGGCGAAACAGTACGACAAGCCGGTGCGCATCGGGGTGAACTGGGGCAGCCTGGATTCCGAGTTGATCGTGCGCATGATGGATGAAAATTCAAAATTGCCCCAACCGAAATCCGCTGCCGAGGTGACGCGCGAGGCGCTGATCGTGTCCGCACTCGACAGCGCTAAACGGGCAGAAGAACTGGGTTTGGCGCATGACCGCATCGTGTTGTCGTGCAAGGTGAGCGGGGTGCAGGATCTGATTCAGGTGTACCGCGATCTGGCGCGGCGTTGCGACTATCCCTTGCATCTGGGGCTGACCGAAGCGGGCATGGGATCAAAAGGCATCGTCGCTTCCACCGCAGCGCTCTCGGTGCTGTTGCAGGAAGGCATAGGCGACACCATCCGCATTTCGCTGACCCCGGAACCTGGTGGCGATCGCACCCAGGAAGTGGTGGTGGCGCAGGAGATATTGCAGACCATGGGCTTGCGCGCATTTACGCCCATGGTGACAGCGTGCCCGGGTTGCGGACGCACCACCAGCACGGTGTTCCAGGAGCTGGCGCAAAGCATACAGTCCTATCTGCGCGCACAAATGCCGGTCTGGCGCGAACAATATACCGGCGTGGAAGAAATGAACGTGGCGGTGATGGGCTGTATCGTGAATGGCCCCGGCGAAAGCAAGCTGGCCAATATCGGCATCAGCCTGCCGGGAACGGGCGAGACTCCCGCTGCGCCGGTGTATGTGGACGGTGAAAAAACGGTCACCCTGCGCGGCGAGAATATTGCCGAAGAATTCAAGAAAATAGTAGATGACTATGTGATGCGCAAATATGCCCCGCGTGGGCATGGTGAGGCAAAACCGAAATCTGCTCCCAAAATAATCCCGGTTCAGCCTGTTTAGTTATCAGAATTATGAGTAATCCCCCCTTGCAAGCCGTGCGCGGCATGAATGATATTTTGCCGGAAGAGGCGCAGCTCTGGCTGTGGTTTGAAGATACCGTGCGCGACTGGCTGGACAGTTATGGCTATCGCAATATACGCATGCCGCTGGTTGAGCCCACTGCGCTGTTCAAGCGCGCGATCGGTGAGGTGACCGATATTGTTGAAAAAGAGATGTACAGCTTTGAGGACAGCCTCAATGGCGACCATCTGACACTGCGCCCCGAAGGCACGGCCTCCTGTGTGCGTGCAGTGTTGCAGCATAACCTGCTATACAATGCGCCGCAGCGCCTGTACTACAGCGGCCCGATGTTCCGGCATGAGCGCCCGCAAAAGGGGCGCTACCGGCAGTTTCACCAGATTGGCGTGGAAGCACTGGGCTACGCGGATCCCGAGATTGATGCCGAGCAAATCCTGATGTGCGCACGCTTGTGGCGCAAACTCGGTATTCGTGACGTTGGGCTGCAGATCAATACCCTGGGTGATGCGGCCGCGCGCAAACAGCACCGCGAAAAGCTGATAGCCTACTTTGAGCAGCATGCCGGTGTGCTGGATGCGGATGCGACACGGCGCCTGCACAGCAATCCGCTGCGCATACTGGACAGCAAAAATCCAGCAATGCAGGAGCTGATTGCTGGCGCCCCCAGGCTGATGGATGAGCTGGATCATGACGCCATCCTGCATTTCGAGGCGGTACAGAGCATACTCAAGCAGCATGGCGTGGCGTATGAAATCAACCCGCGCCTGGTGCGTGGGCTGGATTATTACAACCGCACGGTGTTTGAATGGGTGACCACCCGTCTGGGCGCGCAGGGCACGATTTGCGCCGGAGGCCGCTATGACGGGCTGGTCGAGCAGATAGGCGGCAAACCGGCCGCAGCGTGCGGTTTTGCCATGGGCGTGGAACGCCTGTTGTCGCTGTTGCAGGAAGACGGTGCGGTAAACCCGGCAGTACCGCTGGATGTATATCTGGTGCATCAGGGTGAGCTGGCTGACGGCATGGCGAGCGTGTTGGCGGAGCAGTTGCGCGAGCAGAATTTGCGCGTGGTGTTGCATTGCGGTGGTGGCAGTTTCAAATCGCAGATGAAAAAGGCGGATGCAAGCGGGGCGCACTGTGCGGTTATTCTTGGTGATGACGAAGTGCAAACGCTGCAGGCCACGCTCAAACCTTTGCGGGGCGGGGGTGAGCAGTTGCGGGTGGCGCAGAGTGAATTGGCAAACAAAATTGGCAAACTGATTAACAAGGGGTAAAAAATGGCTACACTCGATTTGCAGGAACAGGAACAGGTAGATGCGCTGAAGGCATGGTGGAAAGAGAATGGCAAGTGGCTGATTATTGTTCTGGTAATTGCCTTGCTGGGTTTTGCAGCACTGCAATACTGGAGAAGTTACCAGGCAAAACAATCCGCCGCAGCTGCCACCCTGTATTCAGAGGTGCTTAAACAGGTGGCCAGCAACGACCCCAAGCGCATCAATGATGCGGTCGCCGCACTGGTTGATAAATACAGCGGCACTGCCTATGCGCCACGTGCGCAATTGCTGGCTGTGCAGGCAAACATGCAGGTGCGCGATTTTGCACGGGTGAAGACACAGTTGCAGTGGGTGATAGATCACGCCAGCGAGACAGGCCTGCAGGATACGGCACGGCTGAAATTCGCCAGCCTGCTGCTGGATGAACAAGATTACGCAGGGGCAATGAAGCTGCTCGATGCGACTCATCCCGAGGCGTTTGTGGGCTTGTTTGCCGATCTCAAGGGGGATGTGCTGAATGCACAGGGCAAGACTGAAGAGGCTCGCACCGCCTACAAGCTGGCGTTTGATAAAACCGACCCCAAGAGTGCCTATCGTAATTTGATACAACTCAAACTGGATGCGCTTGGAGGCGCTAAATGAGATTTGACCGCAGCGCAGCAGTGCTGCTGTTGATGACATTGTTGTCCGGATGCGGGGGCGGCAAGCTGGCAGGACAGGAGCCGGCAGACCTTGGCAGTTATAAAGCAAGCGCCAAGTTTGAAGTGCGCTGGCAATATGATGATTTGAATGAAGCAGGGCGCGGTGGCTTGCAGCCGGCCGTGACATCTGACGGTGTGTTCGTGGCCAGCGCTCGCGGTGAGCTGTTACGGCTTGATCGTAATAGTGGTAAACAGCTGTGGGCGGTTAACAGCGGCTTTCATATCTCCGGCGCTGTTGGAGCCGGCAATGGTTTGGTGCTGGTCGGGGGGGAAAAGGGAGAGCTGGCTGCCTATGACACTGATGGCAAGTTGCTCTGGAAAACCCGCGTGTCCAGCGAGGTGCTGAGTGCACCGCAAATTGCCGATGGCATAGTCGTGGTGCGCACGGGCGATGGTCGTATCACGGGCCTGGGTGCGCAGGATGGCAAGCGCCAATGGCTGTATGAACGTGCTACCCCGGCATTGATAGTGCGCAGCCATGCTGGCGTGGTGATTCAGCGTGGTGCAGTATTTGCGGGGTTTGCAGCAGGCAAGCTGGCAGCCATTAATTTGAAGAATGGCGCGGTTATCTGGGAATCCGGGGTGTCGCAACCGCGTGGAAATACCGAACTGGAACGTATCAGCGACATTACCAGTGTGCCGGTTGTGGATGACGAACAGGTCTGTGCCGTGTCGTTCCAGGGGCGGGCTGCCTGTTTTGATATTGCGAAGGGCGTTATGCTGTGGAGCCGCGAAATATCGAGCGACAAAGGCATGACAATGTTGCGCAAATATTTGTATGTCAGTGACTCCAACAGCACTGTGTTGGCACTGGACAAGGCGAGCGGCAGCTCATTGTGGAAAAATGACCAGTTGTTCATGCGCAGCACTTCGGCGCCATACGCACTGGACAATCATGTGATAGTCGGGGATTACAAGGGTTATTTGCACGCATTAAACCGTGAAGATGGCAGCCTTGTTGCACGCATGAAAACAGATGGCAGCCCGATTCTGTTTGGACCTGTGGCGCTGGGTGATGGCTTCCTGGTGCAAACGCGCGATGGTGGGGTTTACTCCATCGCCATTAAATAGAGAAATTCAATATGTTGCCCACGCTGGTTCTGGTTGGTCGTCCGAATGTGGGCAAATCTACGCTGTTCAATCGTTTGACGCGCAGCCGTGATGCGCTGGTCGCTGATCTGCCGGGCTTGACCCGCGATCGCCATTACGGCCGTGGCCGCGTGGGCGAGAGACCGTATCTGGTGGTGGATACGGGAGGCCTGGAGCCGGTGGCCAAGGAAGGCATACTGCACGAGATGGCCAAGCAGACGCGGCAGGCCATAGATGAGGCGGATATAGTGCTGTTCCTGGTCGATGGCCGTCAGGGGCTGACTCCGCAGGACAAGATTATTGCCACGCAATTGCGCAAGACCGGGCGTAAGGTGATGCTGCTGGTCAACAAGGCAGAAGGCATGCAGCGCACGCGCGTGACCAACGAGTTTTACGAGCTGGGACTGGGCGAACCGCTGCCGATTTCCTCGGCGCATGGCGACAACATTACCGAAGTCATCGAGCTGGCATTGCAGGAGTTGCCTGAAGACCAGTTTGGCGAAGAGGAAAAGTCGGATCACCCCAAGCTGGCGATTGTCGGCCGCCCCAATGTGGGCAAATCCACGCTGGTCAACGCCATTCTGGGCGAAGAGCGGGTAATCGCGTTTGACCAGCCGGGAACGACCCGCGACAGCATTTACATTGATTTTGAACGCGCCGGCAAGCAGTACACCATTATCGATACGGCAGGTGTGCGCCGGCGCGGAAAGATTGACGAGGCCATAGAAAAGTTTTCCGTCGTCAAGACCATGCAGGCGATAGAGGATGCCAACGTGGTGGTGCTGGTGGTGGATGCACGCGACCAGATTACCGAGCAGGACGCGCATCTGGCCGATTTCGTTCTGCAGGCTGGCCGCGCACTGGTGCTGGCTGTGAACAAATGGGACGGGCTGGATGACTACCAGCGCGATACCGCCAAGCGCGATATCGACCGCAAGCTGCATTTTCTGGGTTTTGCCAAGCATCACTTTATTTCCGCATTGCACGGCAATGGCGTGCCGGCGCTGCTGAAGTCGGTCAACGAGGCCTATGATGCCGCCATGGCCAAGCTGCCCACGCCGCTGCTGACCCGCGTGCTGATGGATGCCATCGACAAGCAGCAACCCCCGCGCGGCGGAATTTTCCGCCCCAAGATGCGCTATGCCCACCAGGGCGGCAGCAACCCGCCGCTGATCATCGTGCATGGCAGTGCGCTGGATAAAGTGCCGGATAGTTATAAGCGCTATCTGGAGAAAACCTTCTGTGATGCGTTCAAGCTGCAAGGCACACCGCTCAGGGTGGAATTCAAGGCCGGCAAGAACCCGTTTGCGGACAAGAAACCCAAGCCGCTGACCGAAAGCGAGCAGCGCGCAGCCCATCGCGCACGTATCCGGGGGCGTCGCCTTTACGGCAGATGAGCGCTGGCCATCCCGGGTGAAATCCAGTAAAGTTAACTTTCCTCAATACTAGAAGAAGAGCAAAAAATGAGCGCAAAAGGGCAACAATTACAAGACCCGTTCCTGAACGCACTGCGCAAGGAACATGTGCAGGTAGCCATCTACCTCGTGAACGGTATCAAGCTGCAAGGCCAGGTGGAATCATTTGATCAATACGTAGTGCTGCTGAAAAACACCATTACCCAGATGGTGTACAAGCACGCTATTTCTACTATCGTCCCCGCACGCGCTGTCAACATCCCCTACGACGCCGACTGATGCACGAGTCTACAACTGCTGCGAATACGGCGGTCTTGGTCAGTCTTGATTTTGGTACACCGGATTACGCAGAAAGCCTGGAAGAACTACGCCTGCTGGCTGAAAGTGCGGGCGTGCAGACTGTCGCCCTGGTGGAAGGCAAACGCCAGCGGCCGGATGCTTCCCTGTTTGCCGGCAGTGGCAAGGTGGATGAGATTGCGGCCATTGTGGAGCAGCATGAAGTTCCGCTGGTAATCTTCAATCATGACCTTTCCCCGGCGCAGATGCGCAACCTGACTGCCAGGCTGCAGGCCCGGGTGATAGACCGCACCATGCTGATCCTGGATATTTTTGCCCTGCGTGCGCAAAGCCATGAAGGCAAGGTGCAGGTTGAGTTGGCGCAGCTGAAATACCTGTCTACCCGTCTGGTCGGGATGAACACCGACATGGGGCAGCAGAAATACGCGGTAGGCGCGCGCGGCCCCGGCGAAACCCAGCTGGAGCTGGACAGGCGCAAGTTGGACAAGCGCGTGCAGCTGTTGCGCGAGCGCCTGGAGAAGTTGCGCCGTCACCGCCAGGTGCAGCGCAAATCGCGCAATCGCTCGGATGTATTGTCGGTCTCCATCGTGGGCTACACCAATGCGGGGAAATCCACCTTATTCAACCGCCTGACCCATGCCAATGTATATGTGGCCAACCAGCTGTTTGCCACGCTGGATACCACCGCTCGCCGTGTATTCATAGCCGGGCCGGAAGCGCCGGAAGGTGAGGGAGATGGTGCCGGGCCATTGGCTGGGCAAGCCGCGCGCGGGCAAGAGATCGTGCTGTCGGACACAGTGGGCTTTATCCGGCATTTGCCGCACGGCCTGGTGGCTGCGTTCCGCAGCACCCTGGAGGAAACCGCCATGGCTGACCTGTTGCTGCACGTTGTGGATGCCAACAGCCCGGAACGGCATGACCAGATTGCCGAAGTGAACAAGGTGCTGCATGAGGTAGGTGCGCAAAATATCCCGCAAATACTGATCTTCAACAAGATAGATTTGCAGGATTTGCCCGCGGCCGTTAAGCGGGACGAGTATGGTAAAATAAGCAGCATACATTTGAGCGCAAAAACAGGGGCAGGAATCGACGAATTGCGCGCGGCACTGGCCGAGTTTCGTGATACTCCGGCACCCAATGCGCCTACACAAGAGTGGCACCCCCTCAACAATTGAGATATTTGAAGGCAGGATGAATTATGGGATTGAACGACCCTCAGTGGGGTAACAAGAATAGCGGCGGCCCTCCTGACCTGGAGGAGTTGATGCGGAATTTCAATAAAAAGATTTCTGCCTTGTTTGGCGGCTCGGGAGGCGGTGCATCCGGCGGAAAAACAGGCAACTCCAAGAACTTTGGCGGCATCGGTCTGGTTATAGTGATTGTGGCGCTGCTGTGGATTGCCAGCGGTTTCTACATTGTGGATGCAAGCCAGCGCGGCGTTGTACTGCGCTTTGGCAAGTTCGTCGAGGCTACCCAGCCCGGTCCGCGCTGGCATATGCCGTTCCCTGTCGAGACTGTAGAGGTGGTGAACCTGAGCCAGGTGCGCACAGCTGAAATTGGCTACCGCGACAATGTCAAAAACAAAATCCTGAAAGAAGCGCTGATGCTGACCGATGATGAAAACATCATCGATATCCAGTTTGCCGTGCAGTACTTCCTGAAAGACCCCGGCGAATATTTGTTCAATAACCGTGCGCCGGACGAGAATGTGCGCCAGGCCGCCGAGACTGCCATTCGCGAAGTGGTGGGCAAGAACAAAATGGACTTCGTGCTTTATGAAGGCCGCGAGAAGGTGGCTGCGGATACCACCAAGCTGATTCAGGATATTCTGGATCGTTACAAATCCGGCATCGTGGTAAGCAAGGTGACGATGCAGAATGCACAGCCGCCCGAGCAGGTTCAGGCCGCATTCGACGATGCAGTCAAAGCCGGGCAGGACAGGGAGCGCCAGAAGAATGAAGGTCAGGCTTATGCGAACGATGTGGTGCCCAAAGCCCAGGGTGCTGCGGCACGATTGATGCAGGAAGCAAATGGTTACAAGCAGCGCGTGATGGCCAATGCTGAAGGTGATGCCAGCCGCTTCAAGCAGATACTGGTTGAGTACGAGAAAGCTCCCGGGGTGACACGCGAGCGCATGTATATCGACATGATGCAGCAGATACTGACCAGCAGCAGCAAGGTTCTGGTGGATCAAAAGAGCGGCAATGGCAGCTTGTTGTATTTGCCGCTGGATAAATTGATACAAAGCACGGCGCCAGCTACGGAAGCTGCGGCAGCCAAGGCTGTTGAGCAACCCGTTGCTCCGGCCGCTGCCGCTGATGCGGGGGCAGGGCATATGCGCGAATCGCTGCGTGGTCGCGACAGGGAGGCACGTTAATGAATAGCAAAATGGGAAATATCCTGGTGGGCGCGATTGTCGCGCTGGTGTTGCTCAGCATGAGTGCATTTGTGGTTGACCAGCGCCAGACTGCCATTGTGTTCCAGCTGGGCGAGGTGGTGGATGTCAAGACCACGCCAAATCTGTATTTCAAGTTGCCACTGGTGCAGAACGTGCGTTATTTCGACTCGCGCATTTTGACGCTGGATAGCGCGGCACCGGAAACCTTCATTACGGCGGAGAAGAAAAACGTGCTGGTGGATTCTTTCGTCAAGTGGCGCATTACCGATGTGAAGCAGTATTACATCAGCGTGGGCGGTGACGAAGCGCGTGCACAGACACGCTTGATGCAGACAGTGAATTCCAGCATGCGTGAGGAATTCGGCAAGCGCACCATACACGAAGTAGTGTCCGGAGAGCGCGACAAGATCATGGACATCTTGCGCGAAAAAACTGACGCTGATGCGCATAAAATTGGCGTGCAGGTGCTGGATGTGCGCCTGAAGCGTGTGGACTTTACTCCGGAAATCAGCGATTCGGTCTATCGCCGCATGGATGCCGAGCGCAAGCGGGTGGCCAATGAGTTGCGTGCAACCGGTAACGCGGAAAGTGAAAAAATACGCGCGGATGCGGACAGGCAGCGCGAAGTGGCACTGGCTGTGGCCTACCGTGATGCGCAAAAGATCAAGGGTGAGGGCGACGCCAAGGCTGCAGCAATCTATTCTTCTGCCTATGGCCGCAATTCCGAATTTTATTCGTTCTACCGCAGCCTGGAAGCCTATAAACAAAGCTTCAAGAACAAGAGTGACGTGATGGTGCTGGATCCCAGCTCCGCTTTCTTCAAGTACCTGAAGAACTCGAACAAGGGCGGCAAATAGTCGCGATGATGGATTTTTGGCTCACGGCACTGGGTTTGATGCTGGTAATAGAGGGTTTGATGCCGTTCCTGTTTCCTGCGGTGTGGCGCGAAGCATTGCGCAAACTGATTCAGTACCAGGACGGGCAGACCCGTTTTATCGGTTTGACCCTGATGCTTAGTGGGCTGTTGCTGATTTACTGGGTGAAATGATGCCGAATTGGTTGTTGCCGGAATACATACAGGACATGCTGCCGGAAGAGGCTTGGCGCATAGAATCCATGCGCAGCAATGTGCTGGAACTGCTGCGACGCTCGGGCTACCAGCTGGTTGCGCCCCCTCTGCTGGAGTACGTTGAATCCTTGCTGATCAATGACAGCCAGGACATGGATCTGCGCACCTTCAAGCTGGTTGACCAGCTGAGCGGGCGCACCATGGCATTGCGCGCCGACATAACACCGCAGGTGGCGCGTATCGATGCGCACCTGTTGAACCGCCAGGGGGTAACCCGCCTGTGCTATGCGGGCAGCGTGCTGCATACGCAACCGGCTGGCCTGATGCGCACCCGTGAGCTGTTGCAGATAGGCGCCGAGCTTTATGGCCACAGCGGCCTGGAGAGCGACCTGGAAGTGCAGCGCCTGATGCTGCAGTCTTTGGCATTGCTTGGCATAGAAGGTGTGCATCTGGATCTGGGGCATGTGGCAATTTTTGCCGCACTGGTCAAGCGCGCCAACATTGAGGCGGAGCTGGAGGCGGCCCTGTTTGGCGCGCTGCAACGCAAGGATGTGCCGACTTTGCGTGGCCTGGTTGCAGGTTTGTCGAAAGATGCGCAAGACGCACTGTTGGCCCTGCCGGAGCTGTATGGCGGCATGGAAGTGCTGCAACGCGCCCGTAGCGTCCTGCCCGATTGTGCTGAAGTGCGCACGGCCCTGACGGAGCTGGAGCAGGCGGCTGCCCATTTGCAACCTTTGGCGCACAGCATAGGCATAGATCTGGCTGAACTCAGGGGTTACCACTACCATAGCGGCATGGTGTTTGCGGCGTATCATGCCGGGAGCCACGACGCGATTGCGCAGGGCGGGCGTTATGACGACGTGGGCAAGAGCTTTGGCCGCGCACGCCCAGCCACCGGTTTCAGCATGGACCTGCGCCAGCTGCATGGCTTGCTGGCGCAGCAGGCCCAGCCCAAGGGTATACTTGCCCCGCATGCGAAGGATGCCGCGCTGGATGCGGCCATTGTGCAGTTGCGCAATGAAGGGCACGCTGTAATAGTTGACCTGCTCGCGGACAAGTCTGCGCGCGGCGAGTTGAATTGTGACCGCGAATTGACCTTGCGCAACGGCGCATGGGTCGTGGTTGAACTAAAATCTTAATAAATCTGCACAACTGAAAATCAGGGATCTGCAATGGCAAAGAACGTCGTAGTTATCGGTACACAATGGGGTGACGAAGGTAAAGGCAAGATCGTCGATTGGCTCACTGACCACTCTCAAGGCGTAGTGCGCTTTCAGGGCGGACACAATGCCGGACATACCCTGGTAGTCAACGGCAAAAAAACGGTGTTGCACCTGATTCCTTCCGGCATCCTGCGTGACGGCGTGATGTGCTATATCGGCAATGGCGTTGTGGTAGCGCCGGAGGCTTTGCTGAAGGAAATGGACAACCTCCAGGCCGTTGGGATAGATGTGTACAAGCGCCTGAGAATTTCCGAGGCCTGCCCGCTGATCCTGCCCTACCATGTGGCGCTGGACCAGGCGCGCGAGATTGCCAAGGGCAAGGGCAAGATCGGTACCACCGGCCGCGGCATTGGCCCTGCCTATGAAGACAAGGTTGCGCGCCGTGGCGTGCGCTTGCAGGACCTGTTCCACCGCAAACGGTTGGCGGCCAAGCTGGGTGAAATTCTCGATTACCACAACTTTGTGCTGAAAAACTATTTCAAGGTGCAGACAGTCGACTTTGAAAAGACACTGGACGATGCACTGGCACTGGCTGAACGCATCAAGCCGCTGGTGATGGACGTGCCGCGTGCGCTGTATGAAGCGAACAAGGCCGGCCAGAACCTGTTGTTTGAAGGCGCGCAAGGCACCTTGCTCGATATCGACCACGGTACCTACCCCTTTGTGACTTCCAGTAACTGCATTGCAGGCGCTGCCTGTGCCGGTAGCGGCGTCGGTCCGCAGACCCTGCACTATGTTTTGGGCATTACCAAGGCCTATACCACCCGTGTAGGCTCTGGGCCGTTCCCCACCGAGTTGTATGATGCGGAAACCAAGCAGGATCCGGCCGGAAAGCACATGGCCGAAAAGGGCCACGAATTCGGCTCGACAACAGGCCGTGCGCGTCGCTGTGGCTGGTTTGATGCCGCAGCACTGAAGCGCTCAATCCAGATCAACGGCGTATCCGGCCTGTGCGTCACCAAGCTGGACGTGCTGGATGGCGTATCTACATTGCGTATGTGTGTGGGTTATCGTATCAATGGCGAATTCACCGACATTCTGCCGGTCGGTGCGGATGCGCTGGAGGGATGTGAGCCAGTGTATGAAGATATGCCGGGCTGGAACGGCAGTACGGTGGGAGTAAAGCGTTTGGAAGACTTGCCGCTGGAAGCGCGCAACTACCTCAAGCGCATGGCGGAAATTTGCGGGGTACCGGTGGATATGGTTTCTACCGGCCCGGATCGTGATGAAACCATTGTGCTGCGCCATCCATTCGAGGTTTAAGCACAATTGTCCAGCATCAGAAGTGAAGTAGGTAAAAACAAAAAAGCGCACTGCCAGACCGGCGGTGCGCGTTTGTTTTTAACCCATTTGTTTTTAACCAGTAGTTCGTGGGAACTTGAGACTCAGTCACGGGAAACCGGGATGTTCCAGGGAAATAACTTTCCTGAAACGGAATTTGGAATAGCCAGAATTTCGGCTACGACAACAGAGGCAACTAAAGCTAATAGAACAACTAAAGCTTGGTGCCCAGAAGAGGACTCGAACCTCCACACCTTGCGGCACACGGACCTGAACCGTGCGCGTCTACCAATTCCGCCATCTGGGCATTAGATTGCTTGAGGGCGCGTACTTTAATTGCTATAGGATTTTCTGTCAATGACAAATAAGAAAAAAAATATTCGCACACTTGATCCATTCCTGGAACGCGAGCGCGAACAATACGATCACCCCTTGCCCAGCCGCGAGTACATCCTGCAAATACTGGCCGAGCAGGGCATGCCCATAGACCAGGAAGACCTGTGCAGCCTGCTGCACATAGAGCTGGATGAAGAAGAGCTGTTTATCCGCCGCCTGCGCGCCATGGAGCGTGACGGCCAGATCATGCGCAACCGCAAACGCGCCATCTGCATCATGGAAAAGCTGGACCTGATCAAGGGCAAGGTGCAGGGCCATCCCGATGGCTTCGGCTTCCTGATTCCGGATGATGGCAGCGCAGACCTGATGATAAGCGCCAAGGAAATGCACAAGGTGCTGCACGGCGACACCGTGATGGCACGAGCAGGCAGTGTAGACCGGCGCGGCAGGCGCGAGGCCAGCATTGTCGAGGTGCTGGAACATGCCACCAAGCGCCTGGTGGGGCGCTTGTACGAGGAGCACGGCATCCTGTTTGTGGTGGCGGAGAACCGCCGCATCAGCCAGGACATCCTGGTGGCCCCCGGCGAGCATATGGGTGCACAGACAGGCCAGGTGGTGATGCTGGAACTGGTACAGCAGCCCAGCAAGCATGCGCAGCCGATCGGACGTATTGTAGAGGTGCTGGGAAACTATGCCGATGCGGGCATGGAAATCGAGATTGCCCTGCGCAAGCATGACTTGCCCAATGAGTTTCCGGCCGACACCAAGCACCAGGCCGAGAAATTTGCCCCTGAAGTGTTGCCCGAGGATTACGCCGGGCGCGAAGATGTGCGCCAGCTGCCGTTGGTGACGATAGACGGTGAAACAGCGCGGGATTTTGACGATGCCGTGTACTGCGAGCCCAATGGGAATGGCTTCCGCCTGGTAGTGGCGATTGCCGACGTTAGTTCATATGTGCAGCCGGGCGATGCGCTGGATCGCGAAGCGCTCAATCGTGGCAATTCCGTGTACTTCCCGCGCCGCGTGATACCGATGCTGCCGGAAGAGCTTTCCAACGGCCTGTGCTCCATCAATCCCAATGTGAATCGTTTGTGCATGGTGTGTGACATGCAGATCAGCAATGCGGGTGAAATCGAGAAATATCGTTTTTACCCCTCGGTGATGTTCTCTCATGCGCGCCTCACTTATAACCAGGTCGCCGCCATGCTGACCAACCCGCAGGGCGAAGAGGCGCAGCAGTTTGCTGCGGTATTGCCGCATATCAACGACCTCTACAGTCTGTTCCAGAAATTACTGCAGGCGCGCGCCAAGCGCGGCGCGATAGACTTTGAGACCGTGGAAACACAGATGATGTTCAACGATCAGGGCAAGATAGAGCGCATAGTGCCGGTGGTGCGTAATGATGCTCACAAGCTGATTGAGGAGTGCATGCTGGCGGCCAACGTATGTGCGGCAGACTTTCTGCATGAGCACGAGCACCCCGTGCTGTACCGTGTGCACGAAGGGCCAACTCCGGAGAAACTGGAAGCGGTGCGCGAATTCTTCAAGGAATTCGGCCTGCAGCTGGGCGGCGGTGACGAGCCTGAGGCGGCAGATTACTCCAAGCTGCTCAAGGAGATCAAAGGCCGTCCGGATGCGGGTCTGTTGCAGACCGTGATGCTGCGTTCCCTGCGCCAGGCGCGCTATTGCCCGGACAATGTGGGCCACTTCGGCCTCGGTTATGAAGCCTACGCGCACTTCACCTCGCCCATACGCCGTTATCCGGACCTGTTGGTGCACCGTGCCATCAAGGCCGTGCTGCATGGCAAGCAGTACAAACCCCACGATAAATGGGATGCCCTGGGCATACACTGCTCACAGACCGAGCGCCGCGCCGATGATGCAACGCGTGACGTGGAAGCCTGGCTGAAATGCTTCTATATGCGCGACCACTTGGGCAGCGTGTTTGACGGCACCATTTCCTCGGTCACCGGCTTTGGCTTGTTTATTGCCCTGGATGATCTGTACGTTGAGGGACTGGTGCATGTTTCCGAACTGGGCTCGGACTACTTCCACTTCGATGCGGCCAAGCACCAGATGCTGGGCGAGCACACCGGCAAACGTTACCGTCTCGGCGATCGCGTGCGTGTACAGGTAGTCAGGGTGGATATGGAAAGCACCAAGATCGACTTTGTGCTGGAAAGCCAGCCCGGGGAGTTGGGCAGGGTTGATGCGAACAGGGCAGGGGCGTGGGGCGACAGTGCACCCAAGAAGCACCATAAAGACAAGAAAGACAAAAAGCACCATGGCTGAGTCGCGCATTATTCACGGCTTCCACGCGGTCATCGGGCGCATCCGCCAGAACGCGGACAGCGTGCTGGAAATCTACGTTGATTCACAACGACGCGATCCGCGTGCCCGTGATTTGCTTAAACTGGCCGAAGAGCACGATGTGCGCGTGGTGCCGGTAGATGGCAAGCGCCTCGACGGCATGGCGGGCAATACCCGGCATCAGGGCGTGGTGGCCCGTGTGGATACGGCACAACGCGTGCAGCATCTGGATGATGTGCTGGATACCCTGACCGAACCGGCCCTGTTGCTGGTGCTGGACGGGGTGCAGGACCCGCACAATCTGGGCGCCTGCCTGCGCAGTGCCGATGCCTTTGGCGTGCATGCGGTGATTGCCCCCAAGGACAGGGCGGTGGGGATTAACGCCACGGTGGAAAAAGTGGCCTGCGGCGCTGCGGAAACCGTGCCCTATATCACCGTCACCAATATTGCGCGTACCCTGCGCGAGTTGAAGGAGCGCGATATCTGGGTAGTGGGAGCCGATGGCGAGGCTGAAACCGACTTGCATGGTTTCAAACACACCGGTGCCATTGCCTGGGTACTGGGGGCTGAAGGTGAGGGGCTGCGCCGCCTGACCAAGGAGACCTGCGATCAACTGGTGCGGATCCCCATGCTGGGTAGCGTGGAAAGCCTGAATGTGTCAGTCAGTACCGGCGTGTGCCTGTATGAGGCCCGCAGGCAACGCGCTGCCCGTTGATAGTGACTCTGCGAGATTGATGCCTGGCGGAGCGGTTGCCGGGATCAGTTCAATGTCTTGGTTTCAGTAAAGCCTGTTTCAGAAACAACAACCCGGTTCCCACCGTCCTGCCGGGCTTGCTGCAAGGCAACTTCGGCGCGTTGCAGCAGCTTTTCCAGGCTGTCGAAACTGCCCTGCATGGTTGCCACGCCTACACTGATCCTGATGGCGATTCTTTCTTCCTTGTCAGTTCTGGCATTTAGCAGCAGCGGGTGTACCTCAACCCTTTGCCTGATCCGGTCAGCCAGCAGATGGGTGTCGTGTATAGCGGTATTGGGGGTCATCACCAGGACTGCATCCTGATCATAGCGAGCGACCTCGTCCGATTCACGCACATATTCCAGCAGCAATTTCCCCAGATGCACGAGAACCTGGTCGCCAGTGCGGCGGCCATGGGATTTATTGATGTCCTTGAGTTGATCAATATCAAGCAGGAACACGGATAGAGGCGCGCCATAGCGCTGCGCACGCGCCACCTCCTCGGCCAACCTGCGCTCCAGGTAGCGGCGGTTATAAATCCCCATCAGCGGATCGGTGATGTTTTCCTGCTCCAGAACCCAATCAACCATGCTTTGCAAAGACACTTTATGGCTGAACCATAAGGAGAATGCCGAGACAAAAAGCACTCCCGGCATGATCAGATCGTGCCAGTTCTTTTGTGTCTTCCAGAAAATAGGCAGATAGCCCAGATACCCAAGAATGAGGAGCAGGGCGGGTAGCATCAGGAAATATTTATTGGCGCGGGTTTTTCTTGAGGCAAGTTTTATGTACAAGCGCTGGATACCCAGCAGCACGCTCAGCAACATTATGCTTCCCGCAATCACCAGGGCGTTGGCTACAAAAAAATAGCTTGTTGAAGACTGCAATTAAACCTCCTGTAAGGAACTTGCCTGCTTCAAGTGGCACGCCAAAAATACATTGAATCAGCAATTGAGCATGTCCCCGCAGTTTGCCTGCCAATTGAAATTTCATCAACTTGAAACGACACCGGATCGCAATGTTTGGGGTTCAGGCTGTGAGGGCAACTGCAGTGCCATGCTTCATTCTCCTCGCCATCTCCATGGCGTAATAAAGTGGACATATAATCAAAAGAGTATGCTAATGTTGCAAATTATGGCTGCAGACCAATTTTAGTACTCGGGGGAGATATGCTGAAATTTGAATGTTCGATACGGACGCGGGACGGGCAACAAATTAGCAACTTGCTGATTGGCGGCCGCGACCAGGCTGAAGTTGAGCGCAAGCTGAAACAGATGTACCGTTATTGTGAAATTCTGCGCTGCGAGGTCAAGCAGGGTGAAGTGCGGCCTTCTGATGCCGCCTCGGTTGAAGAGATCCTGTCCCTTATTTCAAAATAAAGCGCGTTCAAACTAAAGCGTTTATTCTATCACCCCGTCTGCCAGCAACTCTTCCAGCAACTCGTCGTAATCATGCGCCCCGCGGCTGCTGGGGGCGTGCTGAAACACCGTTTTGTTCAGGGCCGGACTTTCTGCCAGGCTGACATTTTCTGCAATGCGGGTTCGGCACACATCTTCGCCAAACTTTTCCTCCGCCATGCGCAACACCTCACCCGACATGTTCCGGCGTCCGTCAAATCGCGTAAGCAGGTAACGGCGTTTGACACGGCGCTTGAGTACGTGCTCCAGAGCCTTGAGGGTTTTCTCGATTTGTATCGCGCCCTTGGCCGAGAGGTAATCAGCGGAGATGGGAACGATCAGGCAATCGCAGGCAAATATGGCGTTCAGCGACAGCACGCCTATCATCGGGCAGCAATCGATGATCAGGGGGGTATCGGCGGTTCCCAGTTCCTCTGCTTTCAAACTGGCATTGAGGCGATTGACCACGTTGAACCCCTTGCCAAACAGGGCGTCAACTTTTGACAGCTCGGCATGGGATGGAATGACCTGAATGCCGCTGGTAGATTCGCGTATCAGTTCGCGCAAGGGCCGATTGCGCTGGAACAGGCTCAATACCGTGTCATCGCCTGAGCCGGCGGTGATACCGGCGATACCGCTTAGTTGCGCCTGGGGATCCAGATCCACCGCGTAGGTTACGCGTCCATTGCGTGCCAGGGCTGCAGCGAGGTTAAGAGCGGTGGTGGTCTTGCCGACCCCGCCTTTTTGATTGAAGACAGCAATGATGGTCATAACAGATGCTAATTCTAACTGAAACTTGCGTGGGATGAGTTGCGCTGCTTGCGTGACAACTCATCATTTATGCGATGTGTGCAGGGATTATAACCCTTTGGGCAATAACTCCCGCATCAGCAAGCCCGTAGTGGAAACACGCAGCTCCAGTTCTCCCGCCTCTGTTACCGGAACGTAGGTGGCAGAGCCATACTTTGCATCGAAGAATGGCGCCAGAAATGTATGGCGCTCGCGCAAGCCGAATAAGTCGACTTTCCTGGCCTGGCTCAGCGAGTACAGGGTGCGCTCGGCCGAGCGCTCCTGCTCGATCTCGCGGTAACGCCCGCCCACCCGGTCCAGCTCGTACGCGGTGTGCAGGCCAAAAAAATTGGCCAGTGGCTGCCACTTGAGTATGTGGGCATCGACGTAAATCTCATCCCCGGCAATATTGAACCTGGCCACGCGCCCGTCCGGATAATGGAAGGTTGCGGTGAAATGTTGGGGACTGACAGGCACCACGGTTATTCTCGCGGCGACTTCCTCGCGGGTCAGCGCCTGGTAGCCCTGAATGCCAAAGGCAATCAACCCTGACAAAGTTCCCGCAGCCATTAGTAACAGCCCCAGCAGCAACTGTGCGCTAAATGACAGTATATGTGCACGTGTCAGGGCCACTATGCCGGTGAACGTCAGGATAAGGCCCAGCATTCCGAATGCCAAAGCAGCGATAAGGTAGGGGGAGTTGCTTAGTTGTGCGAGCATGGTTTATTCCAGTTTAGTGCTGTTACAGAAATTCCTGTGGCAGCGGATTTATGCATGATGCATAAATGCAGTCGAGCCCACGCTGTTAACAGTGGGCTCGACACCCCCATGCCGTGCAGGGAAAATCACCTGCGTGACGCCGGGGAAAACAGCAGTGTTATTAGTTGCGGGTGTAAATGATCTGCTTGGTTTCATTGTCGCAGTTACCCACAACCTTGCCACTGCTTGCCTTGGGAGCGGCAACACCCGAAGCTGCTGCCGGTGCATTTTTTTCATTGCTCACGGGCACAACTTCCAGAGTGTAAGAGCTGATGCCTTTGGCCTGAAGTTTCGCGTCAATCTGGGCTTTTACATCATCGCAAGTAGCCATTGCCTGGATGGAAAACAGGGATAAACCAGCTAGAAGTGCAAATTTGATCATGAGAAACTCCTTTTTTGATTTGGATTGGAACCACAAAATTTAACCTGATTGACACTGTATATCGGATTCGGTTTTGGCTATTCCTTTATCGCCATTACAGCGGCGCAAGTGTGCCTAGCAATTTTGTTTTCGGCAAGCCCAAATTGGGCAATCAAACAGGGATATGGATCGCCACGTGGAGGGTGTTATGCACCTTGGGTAAGCAACTGTGTGGCACATTGGATGCCGCTGATTACCGCCCCCTCCAGCGTGGCTGGATAGTCGTTGTCGGTGAAGTCGCCTGCCAGCAGCACCGTGGGCAAAGGCGTGGCATGCGCAGGGCGATGCAGGTCGACTGCGCAGGCAAAGGTGGCGCGTTTTTCGGCAATCACCTTGTGCCATAGCGGAGGTGCGTTAACTCCCAGATGCTCGCGCAACTCCTGGACAACTTTCTGGGCAAGCAGCTCGTGTGCCAATTCCTGATGCCTTCCTTCGGCGCTGATCACGGCAGCAATCAGCCCGTGCTGTGCGGCGATCCGGCCTTTGTCAAACAGCCACTGCGTGTAACAGCGATCCAGCCCCAGCATGGGATGCGGCAAGGTCACATGGGGGGGGAATTGCAGATAGACAGTGTAGATGGGCTGATAGGCGATAGCCTCGATCTGATCCGCGATGCCAACCAGCGCCGGCACGGTGCGAAACAGGCGCGCACTGACGGCGGGCGAGGCGGCACAGATTACATGACTGAAGCGCATGCTTCCCTGTGCGCTCAGCAATTCCACCCCGTCGTCCTTCTGCACAATGGCTTCCACCCCGCATGAGGTAAGCACCTCGCCACCATGCCGGGCCAGGTATTGCGCGGCGCGATCCGGGAACAGCGCAGTGAAGTCCTTGCGCGGCAGCAGCATGTCGCTGTCGGCGCGCGAGCCGTTGAGGCTGTCGCGCAGCACGTTCAGCAGCACCTGTGCCGAGGCCTGGTGGATGGGGGTGTTGAGCGCCGAGATGCAGATGGGCTCCCACAACAAACGTATCAGCTCCTCATCCTGGCCGTGTGCCTGCAGCAACTCGTAGGCGCTGATATCCTGTGCCAAACGGAATTTTTTCCAGCGCATGGCAAGCATGAAGCGCGCGGCACGCAGGCAGGCCGCGAATGTCAGCCCTTTGGCGCCGAGCAGGCCCAGCAGCAGATGCAGCGGGGCGGGCAGGCGCGGCGCCTGCAATTCAAAGCGGTTGTGCAGGGTGAGCTGCAACGGCAGACGCAAAAAATCCTGCTCGATGTTGCCGCCGACCTGTGCGATGAGCTTGAGTGTATGGTGGTAGCAGCCCAGCAGGATGTGCTGGCCATTATCCAGTTGTACCCCGTTGTGCAATACGCCGCGAGCGCGGCCGCCAAGCTGTTTGGCACTTTCCAGTACGGTTACCCGGATACCGTGCGAGGCCAGGGTAACGGCGGCGGCCATGCCGGCGTAGCCGCCGCCGACAACCGCAAGGTTCATAGCTGGCTTTTCACGATTGCCCCCTCTCCCGCTTGCGGGAGAGGGGTGGGGAGAGGGGACTTTCTTCAGTTCTTTAGCCACGTCTTCAGTGCCAGCCACAATTTGCGCAGCGTGGGGAGGGAGACGCGCTCCCTCAGCACATGACAACCGGAGGCGGCCACTTCTTCCAGTGTGGTGCGGTAGATAGCAGCCATGATCAGCCCGGTGCGCTGGGCTTTGCGGTCAACCTCGGGCAATTGTGCCAATGCCTGCTGATAGTAGCGCTGTGCGCGTTCAATCTGGAATTGCATCAACTGCTGGAACTCCGGTGTTTCGCGGCTCTCAAGAATGTCGCGGCTGCTCACCCCGAATCGCTGGAGTTCATCCTGAGGCAGGTAAATGCGGCCGCGCCTTGCGTCCTCGCCCACGTCGCGAATGATGTTGGTAAGCTGGAAAGCGATGCCAAGATCGTGGGCGTATTTGAGCGTCTTGCGGTCGCTGTAGCCGAAGATTTCCGCAGCAAGCAGGCCCACCACCGAGGCGACGCGGTAACAATACAATTGCAGCGCCTTGAAGTCGGCATAGCTGTGATGCTGCAAATCCATTTCCATGCCGTCAATGATTTCCAGCAGATGTTCCTGCGGCAAATTGAATTGTTTGACGATGGGCACCAGCGCCTGGGTGACAGGGTGTTGCGGCTTGCCCGAATAGATGGCGGCAACCTCCACGCGCCACCAGGCCAGCGCGGTGCGTGCCACATTGGCATCCGAGCATTCATCCACCACGTCATCCACCTCGCGGCAGAAGGCGTACAGTGCGGTAATGGCGCGGCGCTTGTCATGCGGCAGAAACTTGAAACTGTAGTAGAAGCTGGAGCCGCTGGCAGCGGTCTTTTCCTGGCAGTATTGGTCTGGAGTCATTTCATTTTAGAAAAGCAGTTTGATCCGCAGATTACGCAGATTAAATAGATTACAAACTGAAGCAAAAAAATCTTGTTCACTTATTTTGTGAGGCCGGCAATGCTGATGATTCGTTTCTTAATCGGCGTCAATCTGCGCAATCTGCGGACAAGTGCTGTCGGTTCAATCAGAATCCAAACGGTGCACTCTTGAACAGCATGATAACCCAGTCATGCGGTCGCAACACAGGGCGCTTGCGAAACATGTCGTAGCGGGCATGTTCGAGCTTGCTCAGGATGCGGTTGCCGCCGGCGATGATCAGGCGCATTTCAAGGCCGATGCGCCCGCCCAGTATGGTGCCCAGTGGGGCGCCGCTTTTCATCAGGGCGCGGGCGCGCTCCACCTCGAATTGCATCAGTTTCTGCCAGTCCGCATCCACCTGGCCTGTGTCGATGTGCGCCACGGTCACCCCGAACAGCGCCATGTCGTCTTGCGGCAGGTAGATGCGCCCGATGGCATAGTCACGGGCCACGTCCTGCCAGAAATTGATAAGTTGCAGACTGGTGCAGATGGCATCGGAATAAATCAGGTTCTGCGGTGTGGCTTCATCGTACAGGTGCAGCAGCAAGCGCCCCACCGGGTTGGCCGAACGGCGGCAGTAATCCAGCACCTCGTCGAAATCAGCATAGCATTTTTTCACCACGTCCTGCGAAAAGGCATCCAGCAGGTCATGTAACAGCTGCAAGGGCAACTGGTATTGCTGCACGATCTCGGCCAGGTCGCGGAACAGCTGCGTTTGCGGCGGCTCGTTGTGCTCTATGCGTTTCAATTCGGCGCGGAATTCATCCAGCCTGGCCAGGCGTTCTGCGTCGGGCAGGTCGCCTTCATCGGCAAAATCATCCGCCTGGCGTGCAAAGTGGTAGATGATTTCTACCGCGCGGCGCAGGCGGCGCGGCAGCAGGATGGAGGCGACCGGGAAATTTTCGTAGTGATCAACTGCCATGCGGCTTAGAGAAGGTCGTTGCGGTGCAGCAGGAATACGAATTGGTCGCCCGCGCTGACCTCCAGCCAGGTGAATGGCAGGTTGGGGTAGGCGGCTTCCAGCACGTCGCGGTTATGACCAATCTCCACGATCAGGATGCCGTGCGGGGTCAGGTGTTTCGCCGCCTGCTTGAGTATCTCGCGCGTGGCATCCAGCCCGTCCGCACCACTGCCCAGCGCGAGCTTGGGCTCATGCAGATATTCGGCAGGCAGTGCGGCAACCGAAGGCGCATCCACGTAGGGCGGGTTGCTGATGATGATGTCGTACTGGCGACCATTTAATTCGCTGAACAGGTTTGACTGCACCAGGTGTATCTGCTCCGCCAGCTCGTAGTCATCCACGTTGCGCCTGGCCACCTGCAGTGCGTCGGCTGACAGATCCACCGCATCCACCATGGCATTGGGGAAGGCGTGTGCTGCCAGGATGGCCAGACAGCCGCTGCCGGTGCACAGGTCGAGCACGGCGTTGGTGTTTTCCGCCTCGGCCACCCACGGGTACAGGCGCTCGCGCAACAGCTCGGCGATAAACGAACGCGGCACGATCACGCGCTCGTCCACGTAGAAATTGAATTCGCCCAGCCAGGCCTCGTGGGTCAGATAGGCAGCGGGAACCTTGTGCTCTACACGACGTTTCAGCAGGGCCTGCAGGGCCGATTTTTCCGTTGCAGTCAGGCGTGCGTCGAGAAAGGGCTCCAGCGTATCCAGCGGCAAATGCAGGGTGTGCAGGATCAGGTAAACCGCTTCGTCATAGGCGTTTGCCGAACCATGACCGAAGGTGAGCTTGGCCTCGCTGA
Organism: Nitrosomonadales bacterium; assembly: GCA_023259065.1. Lineage (GTDB taxonomy): Bacteria > Pseudomonadota > Gammaproteobacteria > Burkholderiales > Gallionellaceae > 39-52-133. The sequence continues at coordinate 9,770 of JAHFQY010000017.1, read as the reverse complement.
AAGCGCTGACGGAAAATCGCAGCCAGTCACGCACGCTGTGCAGCTCGGCGGTATCGGCAAAGTTGTACAGGGCGCTCATGCGGTTTTGACCAGCAGGTTTTCCAGGGTCAGCCGGTAGATGTCGGAGAGCTGGTCCAGCTCTGCAACCGAAACGCATTCGTTAAGCTTGTGGATGGTGGCGTTGCACGGCCCCAGCTCCAGCACCTGCGGGCAAATGTCGGCGATAAAGCGGCCGTCCGAGGTGCCGCCCGTGGTGGAAAGATCGGTATCTATGCCGGTGATCTGCTTGATCGCGGCACTGACGGCATCCACCAGGTTGCCGCGCGGGGTGAGGTAGGGCTTGCCGGAGAGCTCCCACAGCAGATCATATTGCAGGCCATGCTGGTCGAGGATGGCGTGTACCTTGGCTTTGAGGCCATCCACTGTGCTGGCGGTGGAGAAGCGGAAATTGAACAGAATCTCTACCGTGCCGGGCACCACATTGGTGGCGCCGGTGCCGCCGTGGATGTTGGAAATCTGCCAGGAAGTGGGCGGGAAATATTCATTGCCTTTGTCCCACTCGGTTGCAGCCAGCTCTGCTATGGCCGGAGCGGCCAGATGGATGGGGTTCTTCACCAGATGCGGGTAAGCGATATGGCCCTGCACGCCCTTCACGGTGAGGGTGCCGGAGAGCGAGCCACGGCGGCCGTTCTTGATGGTGTCGCCGGTCTTGCTCACTGCCGTGGGCTCTCCCACGATGCAGTAATCCATTTTCTCGCCGCGCGCCTGCAGGGCTTCCACCACGCGCACGGTGCCATCCACCGCCACACCTTCCTCGTCCGAGGTGAGCAGCAAGGCGATGGAGCCGGCATGCTGCGGATGGGCGGCAACAAATTTTTCTGCTGCCGTGACAAAGGCTGCGATGGAGCCTTTCATGTCGGCAGCGCCGCGCCCGTATAACAGGCCATCGCGTATGGTGGGGGTGAAAGGGTCGCTATGCCACTTGTCCACCGGGCCTGTAGGCACCACGTCGGTATGTCCGGCAAAGCACAGCAGGGTGCCGCTGTTGCCGCGGCGCGCCCACAGGTTGTCCACCTCGCCGCAACGGAACATCTCCAGCTTGAAGCCGATTTTTTCCAGGCGTTGCCCGAGAATTTGCAAACAGCCTTCATCGTTGGGTGTGAGCGAACGGCGGGCGATAAGTTGTTGGGTGAGTTGCAGGGTTTCGGACATAAGGTGGTTTTTCGAAAATTCAGAGGTTGAAAATTTTGCCGTAAGCGGCTTCGTCAAAGCCGATATGCAGCAGCTTGCCGTCCTGCTCCAGCAAAGGGCGTTTGATGACGCTGGGTTTGTCCAGCATCAGTGGCTGCGCGGCGGCATTGCCGTTGAGGGCAAGTTTCTGCTCATCCGGCAGCCCGCGCCAGGTGGTGCCCTTGCGGTTGATCAGCGTGTCCCATGGTGCCTGCTGCAGCCAGCGCTGTGCCAGTTCGGCACTGATGCCGTGCTTCTTGAAATCGTGAAATTCCACGGCGATGTCATGCCGCGCCAGCCAGTCACGCGCCTTCTTTACCGTGCTGCAGTTGGGGATGCCGTACAGCTTCATGCTTGAGCCCAGTCTCATTATTTATCCGGGTGTGCATCAAGATTGAGCGTGATACTGCCAAAATCGGCAGCGCCCGCTGTCGGGGCGGCTGTTTTGCCTGCATGCGGAGCGCTGGGATCGTAGGCCTTCATCTTGCTGGTCTGCGAGAAGTCGATCAGCGATGACAGGTTGCTGGCCGAGTCGGCATTGCGCATGGCCTCATCACGGGTAATGTCACCATCCTTGAACAGCTTGTACAGTGCCTGCTCGAAGGTCTGCGATCCGGGCGACACGCTCTGGTTGATCGCGTCCTTGATCTCGTCGATTTTGTCATCCTTGATCAGGTCGGCGATATGCGCGGTGTTGATCATCACCTCCACCGCGGGCATCAATCGGCCCTTGGCGTTGCGTATCAAGCGTTGCGAGATGACCGCGCGCAAACACATGGCCAGGTCGGACAGCACGCTTTGGCGCGCATCGTAGGGGAAGAAGTTCACGATACGGTTAAGCGCGTGGTAACTGTTGTTGGCATGCAGCGTGGACAAACACAGGTGGCCGGTCTGGGCAAAGATCAGCGCGTGCTTGAGTGTTTCGCGGTCGCGCACCTCGCCTATCATCAACACGTCAGGCGCCTCGCGCATCGCGCTGATCAGGGCATTTTCGTAGGACTCGGTGTCATCGCCGATCTCACGCTGGTTGACCACGCACTTGTTGTGCCTGAACAGGTATTCCACCGGATCCTCAATAGTCAGGATATGGCCGTTGGTGGTGGCATTGCGGTGTTCAATCATGGCAGCCAGGGTGGTTGATTTGCCGGAACCTGTGGCGCCCACCATCAACACTAGCCCGCGCTTGGCCATTACCAGATCCTTGAGCACGGTAGGCAGGTTCAGCTCTTCAACCTGCAGCACCTTGCCCAGCACGTAACGAATCACGATGGCGACACTGCCGCGCTGGCGAAACACGTTGACGCGGAAGTTGCCCACATTTGGCACGCGGAAGGAAAAGTTCATTTCCATGTGCGCTTCGAATGTGGCAATTTGCGCCGGGGTCATCATCTCGTAGGCGATCTGCTTGGTAGCCTCGGGGTCCATCTTCTGGGCATTTACCGGCATCGTCACACCGTCGATCTTGATGCTGATCGGGGCGCCTACCGAAATAAACAGGTCGGAAGCCTGCTTTTCTGCTGCGAGTTGTAGCAATGGCGTAATGATCATGATGTCCCCCTTAGTTTTTAATCGCTAGTCGTTAGTCATTAGTTGGGTTTGTCGCCGCCATGCGGCGGTTTATAACTACCAACTAGCAGCTGACGACTAGCAACTGAAGTTCAGATTCCGCGCAGCAGTTCGTTGATGCCCACCTTGCCCAGCGTCTTGGCATCCACCTTCTTCACGATCACGGCGCAGTACAGGCTGTAGCTGCCGTCCTTGGAAGGCAGGTTGCCGGAAACCACCACAGAGCCGGCGGGAATGCGGCCATAGGTGACGGTGCCGGTTTCGCGGTCATAAATCTTGGTGCTCTGGCCGATGTATACGCCCATGGAGATCACCGAGCCTTCTTCCACAATCACGCCTTCAACAACCTCTGAGCGCGCGCCGATAAAGCAGTTGTCTTCGATGATGGTGGGGTTGGCCTGCACCGGCTCCAGCACGCCGCCGATACCGACGCCGCCGGAGAGGTGCACGTTCTTGCCGATCTGCGCGCAGGAACCCACAGTTGCCCAGGTGTCTACCATGGTGCCTTCGTCCACATAGGCGCCGATGTTCACGTAGGAGGGCATCAGCACCACGTTCTTGGCGATGAACGAACCTTTGCGCGCGGCAGCGGGAGGCACCACGCGGAAACCGCCTTCGCGGAAATCCTTGGAGTTGTAGTCGGCAAATTTAGACGGAACCTTGTCGTAGTAATTGGTAAAGCCGCCCTTGATAAACGAGTTGTCCTCGATGCGGAAAGACAGCAGCACAGCCTTCTTCAGCCATTGATGGGTCACCCACTGGCCGTCAATCTTTTCTGCCACGCGCAGTTTGCCCTGGTCGATGTACTCCATCACGGTGTTGATGGCTTCCTTGAGCTGGGCATCCACGTTGCGCGGGGTGATTTCGGCACGGCGTTCAAAGGCGTCGTCGATGATTTTTTGCAGTTGTGGCATGGTTCTTCCTGACTTTAGGTTAGTTATGTTGATTTGATTTTTTGGGTGAATTCGGCGATGCGCTTTGCGGCCTCCAGTGTTTCTTCCAGCGAGGCCACCAGCGCAATGCGCACAAAATTTTCGCCCGGGTTGATTCCGCGCGCTTCGCGTGCGAGGAAGCTGCCGGGCAGCACGGTGACATTATAGTCGCGATGCAGCTGTTGCGCGAAGCTGGTGTCGGCGATAGGCACACGCAGCCAAAGGTAAAAACTGGCGTCCGGCAGGGTGACCGGCAGCACCGGCTTGAGTATCTCCATGACCTTGCTGAATTTTTCCGCATACAGGCGGCGGTTCTCCGCGACATGCGCCTCATCCTGCCAGGCGGCGGCGCTGGCCGCCTGCACGGCCGGGTTCATGGCGCAACCGTGGTAGGTGCGGTACAGGGTGAATTTTTCCAGCACCTTCGCGTCGCCCGCCACAAAGCCCGAGCGCAGGCCAGGCACGTTGGAGCGCTTGGACAGGCTGGAGAATATCACCAGGTTGCGGTAATCGCTGCGGCCCAGCTTGTGCGCGGCTTCCAGCGCACCCAAGGGAGGCGTGTCAAAATAGATTTCCGAATAGCATTCGTCCGCCGCAATCACAAAGCCGTAGCGGTCGGACATCTCGAACAGCGTCTTCCATTCCGACAAGGGCATTACATGGCCGTTGGGGTTGCCGGGAGAGCACACATAAATCAGCTGCGTGCGCTGCCAGGTCGCCTCGTCTATCTGGTCAAAATTCAGCGCGTAATTATCTTGCGGCAGGGTGTTGAAAAAATGCGGCGTTGCGCCCGCCAGCAACGCGGCGCCTTCATAAATCTGGTAGAAAGGATTGGGGCACACCACGGCAGGGTTGGGGCGGCTGCGGTCTATCACCGCCTGGGCAAAGGCGAACAGCGCCTCGCGGCTGCCATTCACCGGCAACACCTGCGTCTTGGCATCCAGCGCGGGCAAGCCATAGCGGCGCTGCAGCCAGGCGGCAATGCTCATGCGCAGCGCGTCGCTACCCACGGTTGTGGGATAATTCGCCAGTCCCGAGAGGTTGGCGCTCAAGGCATCGCAGATGAATTGCGGCGTGGCGTGCTTGGGTTCGCCGATATGCAGGGCGACCGGCTTGTACGCCGCATTGGGCGTTACCCCCTTGAACAGGGCGGCGAGCTTCTGGAATGGATAGGGTTGCAGTTGGTCGAGCAGCGGATTCATGTTTTATCTGTTGAAGCGGGACGGTGCGGGATTATAAATGAAGCGCCGGGCTAACGCGTGACGATGCTGCTTTTGCTGTAACTTGTCGAGTTCTCCAGCTGATATTGGCGTGATATTCCTGTACACGTGCCAAAGTCCCTGTGCAGTTGCCAGATTAGCTTGGCACAAATAAAGCGGGACTCACGCCGAAGAACTTACCCAGTTTGCCGGCCAGCGTTGCGCTGATTTTCCTCTTGCCTGCCAGAATCGCGGATAGATTGCTCTGGGGAACGATGGCTGCCAGGTCTTCCTGCTTCAGGTTGCGGGCATTTATCAAGAAGCGCAGTGCGTCCTTCGGCTCTGCCGGCGCAATAGCGTGGTGCTCCTGTTCATATTTCCAAACCAGATCACCGACTAAATCAAGCAGGCCAGCCATGGCGTTGTCTTCCTTGTCCCCCAGGGCATCAAGCAAAGAGTTCATCAGGGATACCATGCGTGTGTACTCGGCCTCGTTGTGTATGGGGCGCAGGTGAGCCATGGAGTCAAAGACCTGCCAGGAGCGTTGAATGGCCTTGATGTCAAATTGAGTATGAGATGCGCGCATGATTACACCTTGCCTTTCCGATAGAGCTTGTTCCAGTTGTCATATTCCCGATGCGTCATTACCTGATGCACAAAAATCTTTTTGAATCTGTACCGGACGATGACTACCAAGCGATAATTATTGCCGCCAATGTCAAAAATTGTGTAGGGTGGCACATAGTCGGCGGAGTTGAACATTGCTCGAACATGGTTGAAGTCCATGAAATCGGCATGCTCAACCACCGAGTGCCACTCGCGCAGCACCCCCTCCGCCTCAGGATGTTTACGCCAGAAATCCCGAAGCATTTTGATGGAAATGATGTGCATGGGTTAATTATATCAAATTGATATAATTGGTCAATAGCTCAGATTGTCGACCAGTTACAGGGAAATCTCGGGGGGCAGCTTGCATTTATTGCATTCTTGACGCGCCTAGTTGATGCGCATAAGCTGTGCGCATCAAGCGTATCTGGAAAAGCCATGGACAATGTGATATTCAATCGCGATGCTCCCAAGAAATCTGCCAACCTCAGTATCAACGCAGATCTCTTGCTGCAGGCGAAGCAATTCAACATCAATCTCTCCCAAACCCTGGAGTTGCATTTGGTCGAGATCATCCGGGAAGCGCGGCGCGGCCAGTGGTTGGCCGAGAATAAATCCGCGCTGGATGGTTATAACCAACGTATCGAATTGCACGGAACGTTCAGCGATGGCCTGAGGCGATTCTGATGGCGCAGTTTGATGTCTATATCAATCCGAATGCTGCATCACGCAAGGCGATTCCTTACCTGCTGGACGTGCAGGCGGATTTGCTCGATGCGCTGGCGACCCGGGTTGTCGTGCCGCTGGTGCTGGCTGAGGAGATGGGCGGGGTGGCCAAGGTTCTTAACCCGGAATTCAAAATCAAGGGAAGCGCCGTTGTGATGTCAACGGCGGAACTGGCGGGTATCTCCTGTCGTTCGCTGGGCGACAAGGTGGCATCTCTCAAGCACAAGCGCGATGAAATCATCGCCGCGCTGGATTTGTTGTTTACCGGAATTTGATCCGCAATTCCAATCTGGAAAGTTTTCCAGTCACTCTATATTGAGCTTTACGTAAATCATGACAACCAGATGAAACAATTTCAATCCCCCCTAGCCCCCCTTTTGCAAAGTGGGGAACCCGACATGCATTGTGTGCAGAGTGTTCCTCCCTTTTGCAAAGGGAGGTTAGGAGGGATTTAAAAGTGTCGCGAATTAAGTAATGACCAATAATCCATTAGCGAACAGGCTGAGCCAGTGCCATCAAAACAAAAAATAACCGCCATCACCGGCCTACTCAGCGGCGCCGCCGTGTGGGGCATGATCTGGTATCCCTTTCGTATCCTGGAACACGCGGGCGTATCCGGGGCGCTGGCCTCTTTCCTTGCTTATTCCATTGCGCTGATTATCGGCCTGCTGGTGTCCGGCCCCATCTGGCGCGAGCTGCGTGTGGCCGGCAGGTGGGGTTTGCTGCTCACCATCAGCGCGGGCTGGACCAACTTTGGCTATGTGCTGGCCATCCTCGATGGCGAGGTGATGCGCGTGCTGCTGCTGTTTTACCTGGCGCCGCTGTGGACGGTGATTTTTGCGCGCTGGTTTCTGGGCGAGAAACTCAACCGCTATGGTTATTCCGTCATTCTGCTGTCGCTCAGCGGTGCGCTGGTCATGCTGTGGCAACCCAGCCTCGGGCTGCCGCTGCCGCAGTGCCGCGCCGAGTGGATAGGGCTGTCGGCGGGCATGAGCTTCGCCCTGACCAACGTGCTGGTGCGCCACACACAACATCTGAGCGTGAACTTCAAATCGGCTACTGTGTGGTTCGGCACGTCCGCCCTGACTGGGGCGTTTTTACTGTTTCACGGCAATCTGGCTGCGCAGATGCAAAGCATTCCCATGGAGGTGTGGTGGCTGGTGGCCCTCGTCGGCCTGATTATTTGCGCCACCAGTTTCGCCGTACAATACGGCCTGACTTACACGCCCGCCAATCAGGCCATTGTGCTGTTCCTTTCCGAGCTGGTATTTGCCGCGATAGCCGCGTATGTGCTGGCCGGGGAGAAGATGGGCGCGAGAGAAATGATAGGCGCTGTATTGATCGTGTCGGCCAGTCTGTTGTCTGGCAAAATTCATTCTGAACCAGAAAAAAACTGAAATTTACCTGCGAGAACCAAGCATGAAAAAAACTATCACCATCGGCACCCCGCTGAGCCCCTCTGCCACCAAAGTCATGCTGCTGGGCAGCGGCGAACTGGGCAAGGAAGTCATCATCGCGCTGCAGCGCCTGGGCGTGGAAACCATCGCGGTGGACCGCTATCCCGATGCGCCTGGTCACCAGGTGGCGCATCGCGCCCTTGTGATCAACATGGCGGATGGGGCGGCGTTGCGCGCCTTGATCGAGCAGGAAAAGCCGGACCTGGTGGTGCCCGAGATCGAGGCCATCGC
>JAHFQY010000017.1:0-1813 GCA_023259065.1 Nitrosomonadales bacterium | reverse complement strand
CGCGTCATTCCCACCGCGCGTGCCGCCCAGCTCACCATGCACCGCGAGGGCATCCGCCGCCTGGCTGCCGAGACACTGGGCCTGCCCACTTCGCCTTACAAATTCGCCAGCAGCCTGGAAGAGATGCAGGCCGCAATCGATGGCGGGATTGGATATCCGTGCATCATCAAGCCGGTGATGTCATCCTCCGGCAAGGGCCAGTCCAAGGTGGACAGTGCGGCCGAGGTCAAAGCTGCGTGGGATTACGCCGCCAGTGGCAGCCGCGTGAACCAGGGCAGGGTGATCGTGGAAGGCCTGATCCGCTTCGATTACGAGATCACCCAGCTCACCGTGCGCGCCATGGGCGAGAACGGCCAGGTGGAAACGCATTTCTGCGACCCCATCGGCCACGTGCAAGTGCATGGCGATTATGTGGAAAGCTGGCAGCCGCAGGCAATGAGCCCGCAGGCCTTGCAGCGCTCGCGCGACATCGCCAAGGCGGTGACCGACAACCTCGGCGGGTTGGGCATCTTCGGCGTGGAGCTGTTCATCAAGGGCGACGAGGTGTGGTTCAGCGAAGTCAGCCCGCGTCCGCACGACACCGGCATGGTCACCATGTGCAGCCAGGTGTTCAACGAATTCGAGCTGCATGCCCGCGCCATCCTCGGCCTGCCGGTCAACACGGCACTGCGTGCCCCAGGCGCCAGCGCGGTGATCTACGGTCAGCTGGAAGAGAAGGGCATAGTCTTCAGCGGTGTTTCCGAGGCGCTGCGCGTGCCGCAAAGTGACATCAGGCTGTTCGGCAAGCCGGAATCATTCACCCGCCGCCGCATGGGTGTGGCGCTGGCCAATGGCAAGGATACCGACGAGGCGCGCAGCCGCGCCAAGCTGGCAGCCAGCAAGGTGGTGCCGGTCAAGGGCGCCTGACATGGCGCTGATCCAGGGCCTGCTGCACGCCACCTTCGTGGTGCAGGAACTGCAGCGCTCGCGGCAGTTCTACGAGGGCGTGCTGGGCCTCGCGCTCAACACCACCCGCCCCGAAATGAGCTTCTCCGGCGTGTGGTACGACGTCGGCCCCCACCAGCAAATCCACCTGATGCAACTTCCCAGCCCCGAGTTCGGCCTGCAAAGGCCAGAGCACGGTGGGCGCGACCGCCACGTGGCGCTGGCGGTGAGCGATCTGTCGCTGCTGGTGCAAAAGCTGGAGGGGGCAGGTATTGCCTATACCCTGAGCAAGTCGGGTCGGCGCGCGCTCTTCTGCCGTGACCCGGATGGGAATGCGCTGGAGTTCATGAAGGGCTAGTTGTTCTGGTAGCTGGGCTGGGTTGGGAAGTTAGGGGTAGACTTCCTCTATGGGCACGTTGCAGGCGCTGTGGCTCGTTGTATTTTCGTCTGTTAATAAACACAAAGTGGATATCTTTGACATTAAGTTGCATCTGAGGATATTTGTTATGCACATAGAACCAGTTGAAATATATTCGGATGCTTCAAACGCCGCTGTGATGCGACACCTAGGGCGTCGGTTTCCCGGATGTCTGATTCAAGGCGACTCGCTGAATATTCTGGTCAGTGCCCTGACTGTTGTTCAATCGGAAGCCAGCTGTCTGAGTGAGGAGGCCGCGGATGAGCTAGCGGGAGTCACAGAGAAGCTGACACAGTTATTGGAGCATTACAAAGCCACCTTGTTGAGTCACGGCTTGGAGCTTTTATTTTAGGTTCATCAGACTTTCCCATGGGTAACTTGAACCGGATACAGATCAAGACCGCCGCAGTGGAAATAGATGGCGATTTTGAAATGGTCACGGTTCCTGAATCCACAGGCACGTTTTTGTAC
>JAHFQY010000016.1 GCA_023259065.1 Nitrosomonadales bacterium | reverse complement strand
TGTCGCCCGCATTGCGGTGGCTGGCCACCAGGTTCTGCGCAGGAAGGCCTATCATGCCGTGGATTTTGTTCTGCATGAATGCCGCATGCCAGGCATCCAGTTCCTGCCGTGTGTGGCGCGACAGCGGCTTGAGCTGGAAGTCGAGAAACTCGTGGATGTCCAGGGTGCCGGCCTTGTATTGATTGTAGAACTCAAGATTCTTGGCTTCAAACAGCTCCTTGTCGAGCACGCCCTGCTCGATAAGGAATTGCGACCACTCGAAATCGCTGTCGCCGCTTAACAGGGTGTTGTCCAGATCAAATAAAGCGAGGTTCAATTTATTGCTCCAATGTTTGAAAATACTAAAAGCTTTTTCTGTCCGCAGATTACCTCGAAGAGGTTCTTGTGCCCTGCGGGTACGCAGATTAAACAGATTATAAAGTCATGAACGACTCACCTCGCTCCGTGTTCGTTCAAGTATCTATTACTGTTTTTTTAATCGATTTAATCTGCGTAATCTGCGGATAAAAGCAGTTACCCAACCTGCATCACTTCCTTCAGCAGCGGCACGCTGGGTGCGCGTTTCAAGCGCAGGCAGTGTTCATCCAGGGCATCCAGCACGCCCAGCAGGGAGGGCAGGTCGCGGCGGCCGTGGCGTAGCAGGTAATGCGTGACTTCGGGCGGCAGAACCAAGCCGCGCGCCTGAGCATGCTGGTTGAGGGCCAGCGCTTTTTCCTCGTCGCTCAAGGCTTGCACCTGGTATACCAAACCCCAGCCCAGGCGGGTGCGCAGGTCGTCGCGCAGTTGCAGGTGGGCGGGGGCGGAGGCGCCGCTGACCAGCAGCACGCCGCCATTTTCGCGCAGGCGGTTGTAGAGGGCGAACAGGGCGATTTGCGCGATCTCGTCCAGCGCCTCCACCGCGCCCACGGCAACCAGCTGCATGCCTTCCAGCTTCGCGGGCTCTGGCATCATGGCATGCAGGTAAATAGCTTTCTGGCCGTTGGCCTGCGCCTGCCCCACGGCAGCGTGCAGCAGGTGGCTCTTGCCGCTGCCGGGTTCTCCCCAGATGTAGAGGCTGCGCTCGCCCTGTTTGCCGGTGAGGGTGTGGCGCAGCACGGAGAGCAGCTCGGCATTGCGGCCAACAACAAAATTTTCCAGGGTGGGCTTCCATTCGGGCGTGATGCCCAACAGCAATTGCGTCATCTCATCCCCGATACAAGGTGCTGTCCAGATACCAGCCGCGCACATGGCGCAGGCCAACCAGCAGCGCCGCAGACAGCGGCAGGGCGAGCAGCACGCCGAAGAAGCCGAACAGCTGGCCGAATGCCAGCAGGGCAAAGATCACCGCCAGCGGGTGCAGGCCGATGCGCTCTCCCACCAGCTTGGGGGTTACCACCATGCCTTCCAGCAGCTGCCCGCTGGCAAATACCGCCCACACCAGCAGCACGCCGCTGAAGTGGTCAAACTGGGTGAACGCCGCCAGGGTGGCCAGCGCCAGCCCGGTGATCATGCCCAGGTAGGGCACAAAAACGAGCATGCCCGCCAGCAGCCCGATGGGCAGCGAAAATTCCAGCCCCGTTAACCACAGCCCGATGACGTAGTAAGCGCTCATCAGCAGCATGACGGCCAGCTGGCCGCGCAGGAATTCAGCCAGCACGCCATCAATCTCGCCGGCAATAGCCAGCACCCTGGCCTGCTGGCCACGCGGCAGGATTTGCTCGATGTGAGACAGCAGCATGGGCCAGTCGCGCAGCAGGTAAAAGAGGGCCACCGGGATCAGCAACACGTTCATCACCAGCATCAGCAGAGCCGAGCCGCCACCGCTCAGCCAGGGCAGCATTTTGGCAGCAGCGCTGCCTGCATTCTGCAGATGGCTGAACACAAATTCCCTCAGCGAGGCGGCATCCCACGACAGGGCGATGCCGAATTGCTGCTGCAGCCAGGGCAACAGCTTGACGCGCATGGCATCCAGCAGGTCTGGCAAGCGATTCACAAACAGGTTTGCCTCTGTCTGCAGCAGCGGCAGCATGATCAGCACCAGCACTATCAATACCGCCAGCAAGGCCAGCATCACCAGCAGGGTAGCCAGGGTGCGCGACAGCCGCAGCTTGCATAGGCGCAACACCAGCGGGTCGCAGATGTAGGCCAGGATGGCGGCCGCGACAAAAGGCGTCAGGATGGGCGCCAGCAGGTACAGCAGCCAGCCGCAGATTGCTGCAATCACCAGCCATTGCAGTGCAACGAAGCGTTCCAGGGTCATTTCGGGTAAAATCCGCGTAATTAAATTTGCCGCACTGTATCCCGAAGAAAGCGAGAACTCAACTTGAACCAGCCCAACAACACCTCCCTGTCCTACCGCGATGCGGGTGTCGACATCGACGCCGGCGATCAACTGGTGGAAAACATCAAACCGTTTGCCAAGCGCACCATGCGCCCCGAGGTGCTGTCCGGCATCGGCGGCTTCGGCGGGCTGGTGGAAATCTCCAAAAAATACAAAGAACCTGTGCTGGTATCCGGCACCGACGGCGTGGGCACCAAGCTGAAACTGGCGTTTGAGCTGAACCGCCACGACACGGTCGGCATCGATCTGGTGGCCATGAGCGTGAACGACATTCTGGTACAGGGCGCGGAGCCGCTGTTCTTCCTCGACTATTTTGCCTGCGGCAAGCTGGACGTGCCCGCTGCCACCGAGGTGATCAAGGGTATCGCCAAGGGCTGTGAAGATTCTGGTTGCGCATTGATCGGCGGCGAGACGGCCGAGATGCCGGGCATGTACCCGGTGGGCGAATACGACCTCGCCGGCTTTGCCGTGGGCGTGGTGGAGAAGAGCAAGATCATCACGGGCGAACACATCAAGGCGGGTGACGTGGTGCTGGGCCTGGCTTCCAACGGCGCGCACTCCAACGGCTACTCGCTGGTGCGCAAGATCATCGAGCGCAGTCATCCCGATCTCAATGCCAAGTTTGACGGCGAGCGCACCCTGGCCGACTGCATCATGGCGCCAACACGCCTGTACGTGAAACCCATGCTGGCGCTGATGCAGCAAATTACCGTGAAGGGCATGGCGCACATCACCGGCGGCGGCATTACCGAGAACGTGCCGCGCGTGCTGCCCGCCAGCGTGGTGGCCGACATCGACAGCAAGGCCTGGAAGATGCCCAAGCTGTTTGACTGGTTGCGCGAAGGCGGCAACGTGGCTGCGCAGGAGATGTACAGAACCTTCAACTGCGGCATCGGCATGGTGGTGATCGTAAGCAAGGACGATGCTGCCAAGGCAATGAGCCAGCTACAGACTGCAGGCGAAAGCGTGTGGCAGATCGGCCAGATTCGCGCCCGCCAAGGTGACGAGCATCAAACCCAGGTCCGCTAAGACAGCGTATCCGCAGATTACGCAGATTCACACAGATTATTTGAGCGAGTCACATGCATGATCAATCTGTTTAATCTGCGGACTGTTCCTCAAACATCATGAAAAAAATCGTCATCCTGATCTCCGGTCGCGGCAGCAATATGCAGGCGCTGCTGGAGACCAATCTGTCCTGTCATGTTGCAGCAGTCATCAGCAACCGTGCCGATGCCGCCGGCCTGCAAATTGCCCGGCAGCGCGGCATCGCCACGGCGGTGGTGGCGCATCGCGATTATGCCGACCGCGAGGCTTTCGATGCCGCATTGGCGCAGGCGATAGACGCTTACCAGCCGGACATCATCGTGCTGGCAGGCTTCATGCGCATACTCACCACCGGCTTTGTAAACAAATATTCCGGACGCCTGATCAACATTCACCCTTCCCTGCTGCCTGCTTATGGCGGCATGAACACGCATGAGCGCGCCTTGCAGGATGGGGTCAAGATACACGGTTGTACGGTGCATTTCGTGACGCCGGATCTGGATCACGGCCCCATCATCATCCAGGCTGCGGTGCAGGTATTGAGCGACGACACACCGCATACGCTGGCACAGCGCGTGTTGCACGAGGAGCATCGTATCTATCCGCAGGCCATACGCTGGCTGTGCCGCGGGCAGGTGAGCTTAAGTGCGGAGGGGAAGGTAATTTCCGACCGCCTGGAGCAGCCAGGCAGCCCGCTGATTGCGCCGGGGCTGGAGTAAGTCATGCAAAAAAATATTTTCCGTATGTTTGCCGCATTGTTGCTGGGTATTTCCTCGCACGCACTGCACGCTGCCCCGGCAAGCCGCATCGAGGCCAGATACGACGTCATCGGCTATGGCATGAAGCTGATTGAGGTCAGTGAAACCTATACCCGCACACAAGACCATTACCAGATCGAGAGTATCAGCAAGGCCGTGGGGCTGCTGGCGCGCTTCAAAGCAGAAACCATACGCGCCAGTAGCAGGGGACTGGTTTCCGCGCAGGGGCTGCGCCCGCTGAGCTATACCAACAAGCGCGAGCTGGACACGGAAAGAAATACCAGCGCCACTTTCAACTGGGACAACTCCACCATCCTGCACAAGGATTATCAGGGTGAACGCTCTGCAGCCCTGCCTGCGGGCACGCAAGACAGGCTGAGCGCGATGTACCAGTTCCAGTTCATGTCGCTGCAGGATCAGGGAGAAGTGAAGTTCACCATCACCAATGGCCGCGACCTGGATCATTACAGCTATCGCATTACCCCCGAGAAGATGGTCAGCGTGCCCTTGGGCACCTTCAAGACGCGTTACCTGGCCATTCCACCGCAGGAAGACGGATCGACATTTGAAATCTGGCTGGCAACAGAGCTGGGCGGATTTCCCTGCAAGATCGTTATCACCGATGCCGATGGCAACAAGGCAACCCAGGTTCTAACTGCACTTACCGTTGTACCGTGACCAATCGGCCCAGCCCCTCCACTCGCCGCATCCTACTTGCCATTTCGATATCCGTGCTGGCGCACAGCTTAGTGCTGTGGCTGCCTCGCATACCATTGCCACATTTTGAAAAACAGTTACCGCCCCTATTGGCAAAACTTGAGCCTTTGCCTGTTGCAGCCCCGCAGCAGCCCAAGAAGCTCAAACCCAAGCCGGCAACCTTGCCAGCGCCACTACAAGACATGCCAGCCCCGCTACAGGCCAGCGCCGTATCGCCAGCCGAATCTCTTGCTGTGAGCGCCCCTGCCGCAACCGATTCCCTTGCGGCAGCAGCAGATACCTCTGAACCCACACTGACGCCCCATCCACTGCTGCCCAAACATGCTCAACTTAGCTTTGCTGTGTTCAGGGGGACAGACGGATTCCGGGTAGGAGAAATTCAGCACCGTATGGATATTGCTGACGGCCGCTACAGCATCCAGGCGACAACACAAACCACAGGATTGGCCAGATGGTTCAAGAGCTATAACCTTAACCAGAACAGCAGCGGCACGGTTGTAACTCAAGGCCTGAAACCAGAAAGTTTTTCTGAGGAAAAAAATGATAGCGGCAGCATGAAAATACTGACTGCCAGCTTTGACTGGCATGAACATGTACTTCGTTTCTCTCACGGGGGTGACACCTCTTTGCACGAGGGAGCGCAAGATTCACTGAGCATTCTTTATCAACTCTCACAGCTTTCAATCAATCGGGAATGGGTCCAGGTAAGCATCAGCAATGGCAAGAAACTGGAAAACTATATTTTAAAAATCACTCTCGATGAAAATATTTCAACGGCAATAGGTGAATTAAAAACCGTGCACCTGCACAAAATGCATGACGCTGGCGAACCCGGCCTGGAAATCTGGCTGGCCATGGAATACCGCCTGTTACCGGTTAAAATACAATACTTCGAGCCGGATGGCACCGTTGCCGCCTCCATCACCATCACCGACATCCGCGTTTCGGATGACTAACTGAAACACATACAAAACATGCTTATCACCGAATACCGCCTCGACCTCGTCACACAAGCACTGCGCGCCATCCTGCCGCTGGAGCACCCTGCGGATGCCGCGTTGCGCCACTTCTTCCAGGCCGAGCGCATCGGTTCCAATGAACGCGCGCTGGTGGCGGAAACTGTTTTTGGCATACTACGCCACCGGCTGTTTCTGGAGCACGGCTGCGGCGAGCAAGCCACGCCACGGCGCCTGGCGCTGGCCTACTGGGTGAAGTTCGGCGGCTACAATGTGCGCGAACTGGCGCCCCTGTTAAAACCCGGCGAGTCGGAATGGCTGGGGCAGGTCAAGGGTATCAAAGCCGCCGAACTGCCACTGTCGGTGCAGGCCGAATTGCCCGGGTGGATTATCGAAAAGCTGCGCGCACATTATTCCGATGACGAGATACTTGCACTGGGGCAGTCCATGCAGCAAAGCGCCACCCTGGACTTGCGCGTCAACACTTACCTGGCCGCGCGCGACGAAATCATGCAGGGCTTGCAGGCTGAGGGGGTGGAGGCGCAGGTTACGCCCTACTCTCCCATCGGCATACGTGTGAAGGGCAAGCCCGCACTCAACAAAAGCCCGTTATTTGAGGGCGGGAAATTCGAGGTGCAGGATGAAGGCAGCCAGTTGCTGGGCTTCTTGCTGGCGCCCAAGCGCACCGACATGGTGGTGGATTTCTGTGCCGGCGCCGGCGGCAAGTCGCTGATGCTGGGCGCCATGATGAACTCGCAGGGGCGTCTGTATGCGCTGGATGTTTCCGAAAAACGCCTGACCAACCTGAAGCCGCGCCTGAAACGCTCTGGCCTGAGCAATCTGCATCCGCAACTGATCGCGCACGAGAACGATGCCAAGGTGAAGCGCCTGGCCGGAAAAATCGACCGGGTACTGGTCGATGCTCCCTGCAGCGGCCTTGGCACATTGCGGCGCAACCCGGATCTCAAATTCCGCCAATCGCAGAAAAGCGTGCAGGAGCTCACCCAGAAGCAGGCATCTATACTCGCCGCTGCCAGCAAGCTGGTAAAGAAAGGTGGGCGTCTGGTATATGCAACTTGCAGTCTGCTGCAGGAAGAGAACCGCGCCATCGTGGAAGCGTTCTTGGTCGCTCACCCCGAGTTTGCATTGCTTCCTGCCGGTGACATCCTGGCGCAGCAGAAAATTCCCTTGCCCATGGGCGAGTATCTGCAGCTATTGCCACAGCAACACGGCACAGACGGTTTCTTTGCGGCCGCAATGGAGCGTCGTGCAGGCGGCTGAACTGTGTGCAAATTTAACGACGGACAATAAAAAACCAGCACGCAGCTGGTTTTTTATTGCATGACATCTGATCCAGTTTAGCGCTGCAGCTCTATTTCCATTTCTGTTGTCTCCGCCTTGCGCACCGCAACCTTCTCTGTACTGCTCTTGTAGCCAGCCAGCTTTGCGCTGATTTTATGCACGCCTGGCTCAAGCTCAAGGCGCAGAGGAGTCAGGCCGTAATACACCTCATCAATGTAAATTCTGGCGCGTGCTGGCCTACTAGTAACAAGCAGCAGACCCGTAGCAACAGCACTGGGCACTTGCACTGAAGGGGGAGCGAGCTTCACCGCTGGCACCGCACTGGTTACAGGCGCTGCCAGCACGGTGACCCCCTGGATTGGCCTTGTACCTGGCGCCAGGTTGAATAAATCAGGACGGACGGCCATCAGGCTGGCACTGATCGCCTCGGCGGTCTTGCCTGTCACCACGGCAACTTTCTCACGCAAATAGTTGGCAATGTCCTTCTTGCTGTTTCCCGAAACACCGGCGAAGCGGTCGCTCTTCTCTACCGCAATGCCCGACCAGACCACCTTGCCGCTAGCCGGTTCTTTCAGTGTGGACTCTATGGCAATAGAAATTTCATCACGCACCTTGACGTCATACTTGAGCTCTTTCACCACACCACTCAGCTCATACAGGGCATTTGTTTCCGCCAATGCAAAGCCTGAATCTTCAAGGCGTTTATGCATCGAATTGGTCACGATGGCCGAGACTTCCGGATCCACTATAAGCTCGCTCCCGCTCATGCCGATGACCAGCTGGGTAGAGATTCCTATCTTGTTGGCATTGCCAGTATTGCGCGCATCAACGTAAGGGAGCAGTCGGATGCTGGCTGCATATTTTTCCAGTGGCGCATTGGGGTTGGACGTTTTGCTTTCCGCCACACTGATGATATTCCCACCCCACAAACCTCCCGAGCCCGGCACATTGCTGCCCGAGCAAGCGAGCAAACTCATGGCGAACAAACCCAACAACACTCGCTGCAACACGATTATTTTCATAGTAAGGATTTATTCCGGATTGGCATTCAAACGAATAAAACAGGAAGAATGGAGTCCGCATTCACCTGCAAACTCCAGCAACTTTTAGAAAATTCCGGGGCTGCACTGCCGCCAAAATTCAAATCAGCACATGACTGTCCGCGAGTGCAGCCTCAATCTCGGCAAAAGTGCGTGCAACTTCGGCAATATGAACATTCACGCCAAGCTGGCGTGCAATCTGGGAAGAAGAGAAAATTCCGCGTACGGCCTGGGTGCCGTTGGCATTGTCTTCCACCACCAGGGCATGCTGCCGGCCGGCAGCTTTCAGGGTTGCAAGAACATGCCCCACTTTGGCGGACTTGATGTCGGCAAGGTGCAACACTTCCAGCTCGCGCTGCGGGGTCATGATGTCGCGCACCAGAATATCGGCATGGGTTCCACCATGGTGCTGCAGGAAGCGCATGGGTTTTTCGCCCAGAATATCTGTCGTGGTCAAAAAACCCAGCACCTTGTCTGTTTCATCCAGCACCAGCAAGGTGCGCACACCATAGCGCACCATTTTGGCATGCGCTTTTTCCATCGGAGTTTTGGCGCGAACCGTCACCACAGAAACACACTTCAGATCGGTCATTACACTCAATGCCGGGTCACCCAGAGCAACCTTTTCCGGCAGCTCCTGCGTGGGCCGAACAAAGTTCGAGCCTGCTTTCAAGGGGTGTGCGTTTAACGAAGAATACTCTCGATCCATGTGCCACTCTCCTTTGGTGTTATCAACAATTACTGCTAATTCGCCTCGCTGTATCACAACATCCAGTATTCTTGACCGGCGGCAGATAGCGCACCAGCTCGTTCAGGGCAAGTCCATACACTTCACGCTTGAATTCGATCACGCTGTTCATGTCAACCCAATAATCGGTCCAGCGCCACGCGTCAAATTCCGGGTGCCCGGAAGCGCGCAACGACACATCGCAATCCCTTCCCACCAGGCGCAGCAAAAACCATATCTGTTTCTGCCCCTTGTAACTGCCCCTCGATTCACGCTTCGTCCAACTTTGCGGCACTTCATAACGCATCCAGTCGCGGGTGCGGCCCAGTATCTGAACGTGGCAGCCGTGCAAGCCAACTTCCTCATGCAGCTCACGATACATTGCCTGCTCGGGAGTTTCTCCATGCTGTATGCCACCCTGTGGAAACTGCCACGCATCCTGGCGGATACGCTTGCCCCAAAACACCTGATTTTTTGCGTTTGTCAGTATGATGCCGACATTTGGGCGATAACCGTCTCGGTCTATCATGTTCGCCCCTACCAGTTAATTTAATGGGTGCAATTGTTCCACATTTCACCCGCGCTGAAAAGAATTAAGGCGTATTTGCGACGAACAAATACGCCTTTGTTTGCCCAATGCAGCCGGGTTCAACTACGCAGAGCCCTCATGCCTGTTTAGTTCATCCAGCAAGCCCATCATGTGTTGCGACACCTTGGTGTACTCTCCCCGTAGCAAAGCCTCCGCACCCGCCCTGTCATCATCCTGCATATACCTGACCACATTGGCGGCAACATAGTGAAACTGCGCATGGTCTGCACGCAAGCCGCGGAACGCTTCATCGGCATAAAACCGGTCGGTTCCCGGTCCATGTATCCACTTGCCCAGGTCGCACTGGTCATCCCGACACACCATCATTGGCTCCAGTTTTTCATCCGATTTCCCGTCAATGAATTTCTGCAGCCGCGCTTTCCAATTGACGTGCGCCGTAATCGCCCCGGGCAAATCTATTTCTTTTCTGATGTCGGCGTTTTTACTTTTTGCCAGTGAGAACAGGCTGGTGAAAAAACTCATGATTCCATCCTCCTAATTTTTTTATCAATACCCAACCGCAGACTTTTGTGAATCTCGAAATTCGGGGATCAGCCCAGTACTTGCGTCATGCAAGTGGCCCTGATCTGTATTCAGCCTGATTACTCACTCAGGTGCTTGTTCAATTCGGTCAGATCATGGATGACATCCCGGGATGCGTGCGCATAGTCATTTTTCATCAACGCATCAGCGCCCACCTTGTCATTCTCCTGCACCTTTTTAACCACGGTACCGGCAATAAAATGGAAATTCGCATGATCTGAGCGCAGCTTGTGGAACCCCTCGTCTCCGTGAAAATAATTAAGTGCCGGCCCGTGTATCCATTTGCCCAGTACGCACTGATCATCACGGCAAATCACCATGGGGTCGAGCTGCTCCTGCGACGTTCCGTCAAGATAGCTCTGCAATCGCCCCTTCCACTTCATGTGCGCAGCAACAGCATCGCTGATATTGATTTCAGAACGAATGGTTGCCTTGATGTCCACAGCATTATTCTCGTCATGACCAAACAATCTCGAAAAGAAACCCATTTTTTAATCTCCCTCGAAAAAATTACGCAATAGCACCATCCACAACATGGCTTTGATTGTATCCCAAATACCAATTTATGCACCTAATTTCAAAGGGAATATTAGCGCATGATTAATTTGCACGAGGTTGTAGGGGGCGCTTCCGGCATTCCATCACCATCCGCGATACACCTCACTCATGCCGGCCTTAAAACGGTAAAATGCGCGCTTCGCCATCAATCTACTTACGGAATTTGCCATGCGTGTTTCACAATTTTTCCTCTCCACCCTGAAAGAAGCCCCTTCCGAAGCCGAGCTGGTCAGCCATCGATTGATGCTGCGCGCCGGCTACATCAAGAAACTGGCCAGCGGCCTGTACACCTGGATGCCGTTGGGCTTGCGCGTGCTGCGCAAGGTGGAAGCTGTGGTGCGTGAAGAGATGAACAAGAGCGGTGGCATCGAGCTTTTGATGCCCGCAGTACAGCCCGCCGAACTGTGGCAGGAAACCGGGCGCTGGGCCGTGTTTGGCCCGCAGATGCTCAAGATCAAGGATCGCCACGACAACCAGTTCTGCTTCGGCCCCACCCATGAAGAAGTGATCACCGACATCGCGCGCCGCGAAGTAAAAAGCTACCGCCAGCTGCCACTGAACTTCTACCAGATCCAGACCAAGTTCCGTGACGAGGTGCGCCCGCGTTTTGGCGTGATGCGTGCGCGTGAATTCATGATGAAAGATGCATACTCCTTCCATGCCAATTTTGACAGCCTGGAACAAACCTACCGCGTGATGTATGAAACATATAGCCGCATCTTTACCCGCCTTGGCCTGCAGTTCCGCGCCGTGGCTGCCGACACCGGCGCCATCGGCGGCAGCGGTTCGCATGAGTTCCACGTGCTGGCGGATTCCGGCGAAGATGCGCTGGCTTTCTGCCCTACCTCTGACTACGCAGCCAATGTGGAGCTGGCCGAAGCAGTCGCTCCCGGCACACCGCGCGCAGGTGCAACAGAGAGCATGCAAAAGGTCATTACGCCCGGGCAGAAATCCATCGATGAAATTGCCACCTTTATGAGCGTTACACCACAACAGGTACTGAAAACCATCGCCGTAGTGGATGGCCAGGGTAACTTCGTGCTGGTGCTGTTGCGTGGCGACCATATGCTCAATGAAATCAAGGCCGGCAAGGTGCTGGGTGAATTCCGCTTTGCCAGCGATGATGAAATCCAGCGCAACATGGGCTGCCGTCCCGGCTATATCGGCCCGGTCAACAAAAATCATACCGTTATTGCCGACCGCGCTGCCGCCGCCATGAGCAACTTCGTGTGCGGCGCCAACGAAGACGGCTTCCACTATAGCGGGGTCAATTTCGGTCGCGACTTTCATCTGGACGAGGCCAATGTGCACGACCTGCGCAACGTCGTTGCCGGCGACGCCAGCCCGGATGGCATGGGTGCGCTGGAGCTGTGCCGCGGCATTGAAGTGGGCCACATCTTCCAGCTGCGCACCAAATATTCCGAGGCACTCAACGCCACTTACCTGGATGAGAATGGCAAGACCCAGGTGATGGAAATGGGCTGCTACGGCATCGGTGTTTCGCGCATAGTTGCCGCAGCGATCGAGCAGAACTACGACGCGCGCGGCATCACCCTGCCCGTGGCCATGGCGCCGTTCCAGGTCGCCATCGCTCCCATAGGCATGAAGAAAAGCGAAGCGGTAAGAGCCGCAGCCGAGCAGCTTTACGCGGAATTCAGCGCGGCTGACATCGAGGTGTTGCTGGATGACCGCGACGAGCGTCCCGGAGTCATCTTCGCCGACATGGAACTGATCGGCATTCCGCATCGCATCGTCATCGGTGACCGCGGCTTGAAAGAAGGCAAGGTGGAATATCAGGGACGGCGCGACGCCGAAGCCCAATCCGTGGACTTGCAAGCCGCATTTAAAGTCGTACAATCAGCCATATGCGCTTGAACCATCATCACTTCAAACACATTTTGGCGCTGTCGCTTGCGGCAGGCGGGGTGATATTTTCGTCCGCATCATTCGCCGGCGCGCAGGCTCAGGAAGCGCTCTCCGCCAGCGTGCGTGCCGTCATGCAGCGCAGCGTATCTGACCAGGCAGCACCCAAACTGGCTTTCGCTACACAACAGGAAGCACAATTCTGGTTGAGCGAAATGTCACAGCGGCTGGTAAAACAGATGCCGGACGAAGCCAGCAGGCTCGAGTTTTTAAGTACGGTGCACTATGAGGCCACGCGCGCAGGCCTTGATCCCTACCTGGTGCTGAGCCTGATCGAGGTGGAAAGCGGTTTCAACAAATACGCGGTGTCACGGGCAGGCGCCCGTGGTTACATGCAGGTCATGCCATTCTGGGTAAAAACCATAGGCACGCGTGAGCACAACCTGTTTCATATGCGCATCAACCTGCGTTACGGCTGCACAATTTTGCGTCACTACGTGGACATGGAAAAGGGCAACCTGTACCGCGCACTGGGCCGCTACAACGGCAGCCTGGGCCAGCCGGAATACCCGAACCTGGTCAAGGCGGCATGGCACAAACGCTGGACTCAGCCCGTTTACCGCACGGAGCGTCCCGCTTCCAGCATGCTCAGCACGCGTTAGCAGCCAGCTAGGCTACTTCGCTGATTTGGAGCGTATGTACTCTTCCAGACTGGCTTGCGTAACAACACCCGTGTGGGCCACCACGGCCTTCCCATCCGGATCGAACAAATACGAGGTGGGCAAGCCTTCCACCTCACCGATCTGGCCAGCCAGCTTGTAGTCACCAACCACGATAGGATAAGTAATGCCGTGCTTGGCGACAAACTTCTTCACGGCTTCCCTGGTCGAATCCATGGACACACCTATCACCACCAGATCCTTGTCCTTGTGTGCATTGTGCAACGCGATCAGATCCGGTATCTCCGCCATGCAAGGCGGGCACCAGGTTGCCCAGAAATTTACCAGTACCCATTTGCCATGGTAGTCTGACAGACGCTGCGTCTGTCCCTGCGTGTCCTTGAACACAAAATCCTTGGCCGCTGCGCTGCCCGCAACCAGCAAGACAAGTGCTGCCGCAGCAGCAAACAGTAGTGTGCGCAACTGCATCAATGCTTCTCCCCGGCTTCCTCTTCCGCCTCTTCCTCATGCTCATCTGCGTCAGCATGTCCGGACACGCCATGCTCGGAGGCATGGGTCAGATACAAAGCCAGCGCAATCAGGGCGATGCTGCCGCCCATGTAAAGCAGGTCTATCGGCGAGGTCATTTTCATGTTCAACGCTTCTTCAAACAGCGTCACGATCATGATCATCAGGATCACCTTGGCAAGGCGCGATTTCAAATCATCCAGGCTGTTGATCACCAGAATCTTGCTGGAAGCCTTGTTGCCGTGCGCCTGGTCAATGTCGCTGATAAACAGCTCATACAGGCCCAGCGAGAAGATCAACATCACCGTGGCCAGCAAATAGCCATCCACCACTTCAACGATATGCGACACCGTGCTGTCGTGCAGTACTTTGCGCGCCTCGTCCGTCATGCTTGAATCAGCATAATGCAGCGTGTGCTGAACCAGATAAACCACATCCACCGTGGCCATGTAGAAAATGGCGAAGCCTGCAAACAGGCTGCCCAGCACTGCCGTAATAATGACGAAACGGCTGTTCCACATTGAACCTTCAAAAAATGTTTCAATAAATTGCATCATGATGTTCCCTTTCAAATTTGGACCGCGCGCATTAAAGCGTAAAAAAAAACCTTAATCAAGCACCCTGTCAGTCGGCCTTTGCAGCCTCAGGTGACACATTGAATAAAGAGCTTATATTGACATCTGCACCTTGTGCACTGCGTTCGGCCAGACGCGCAAACCACTGGTTGATTCCTTCAATTCCTTCCGCCACAGGGGGCTTGGCCGGATCGAACACAAACAGGCGATAAAGTTCATTTGCCTGCACATGTTCCGGCGAGCGCACCAGCGCCCACCCCGGCCCCGACAAATGCCGCACCAGATTGATCGTCGCCATTTTTTCCAGCAACTCTTCCAGAGAGTCATAGCCCACCCGCAATTCGCGGGAAAGGCTGGGCAGCGTCTGCACCGTCCCGCTGACCAGGCCGTCGCTCATCAACTTGAGTATGCGCAGCGAATAGTACAGCCTGACATCCTGTGACAATGGCTGTGCGCCATTTTCGCTCTTCCAGTGTGACAGGGTGGCAGTCAGCATGGCGCCCAGCAACACCGCCAGCCAGGACAAATAGATCCACAACAGGAAGATCGGGATACTGGCAAATGCGCCGTACACCAGCTTGTAAGTCGGGAAATAGGCGATGTACATGGCAAAGCCGCGGCTCATTGCCTCAAACGCGATCGCGGCCACCGCGCCACCAATCAGGGCATGCGGCATCGGCACAAAGCGGTTGGGCACCACCCGGAACATCAGGGTAAATGCCACTGTGGCGAGCAGCGTGGGCACCACCTTGAGCACGGCCACCATGGCCGGTGGAATCTGCGTGACATGCCCCACCGACAAGCCGATCAGCCACGATGTCAGCGACAGGCTGCCACCCATCAACAGCGGCGCCAGCGTCAGCACGGCCCAGTAGATCAGCACGCGCTGCAACAGGGTGCGCGGACGCGACACGCGCCAGATCATATTGAAAGCGTTGTCTATGGTCAGCATCAGCAACATCGAGGTAAGCGCCAGGAACACGATACCCACGGCCGTCAACCTGGCCGCATTATCGGCAAACTGCTGGATGTAGTTGGTAATTATCTTGCCGCCGGTTTCCGGTAGCATATTGGCCAGCAGCACATTCTTGGCATTGGTGGAAAAATCCACGAACTGCGGGAATGCCGAAAACAAGGCAAGCATGATGGTAATCAGCGGCACCAGCGACAGCAGCGTGGTAAAGGTCAAGCTGGACGCCATCTGCGTGCAGCGGTCCTGCTTGAAGCGCGCAACGATCAGGCGCAGAAACTGGAACAAGTGAATACCCGGAATTTTCATGTGTGAATAGGGGCCGAATCAAAGGCAAATTTATCGAGATGAAGGACAACTGAAATACAATGGCGAGCATGATAACCGACAAAGAAATTCTTGTGCTGTATTACAGCCAGCACGGCTCCGTACGACAAATGGCCCAGCTGCTGGCGCGCGGCGTGGAGCAGGTGCCCGGCGTGCGCGCCCGTCTGCGTACGGTACCCAAGGTATCCACCACCTGCGAAGCCACCGAGCCTGCCATCCCTGACGAGGGCGCGCCTTACGTGGAACTGTGTGACCTGGAAGAGTGCATGGGCATCGCGCTGGGCAGCCCGACGCGCTTTGGCAACATGGCCGCCCCGATGAAATACTTCTGGGACGGCACCAGTGCGCTGTGGATGAAACACGCGCTGGTGGGCAAGCCCGCCGCACTGTTTACCTCCAGCGGCACCATGCACGGCGGCCAGGAAAGCACGCTGCTGACCATGATGATTCCGCTGCTGCACCACGGCATGGTTATCGTCGGTCTGCCCTATTCCGAGCCCGAGCTCACTACCACCAAACAGGGCGGCACGCCTTACGGCGCCAGCCATGTGGCCGGAATAAGCAGCGACCAGCCCATCAGCGAAGCCGAGAAAAAACTCTGCATCGCACTGGGCAAGCGCCTCGCGCAAACCGCGCTGAAGCTGGCGCAATGAAGCCATACGCAGAGTCCTGCGACATCAACGGGGAACCTATCCTTGGGGTGCTGCGCACAATATTCGCGGACAGGAAACACGTGCTGGAAATTGCCAGCGGCACCGGCCAGCACGCGGTGCACTTCGGCCGCGCGCTGCCGCACCTGAGCTGGCAGACCAGCGAACTGGAGCAGAATCACGCGGGCATCCGCATGTGGCTGGACGAAGCGCAACTGCCCAACGTGCTGCCTCCCGTGTGTATCGACGCCAATGATGCACACTGGCCCGTCGCCAGCGTCGACGCCATCTTCAATGCCAACACCGTGCACATCATGTCGTGGCCCGAGGTGGAACTGCTGTTTTCCGGCATCGGCCGCGTGCTGGAGGTGGGCGGCATTCTGGCCCTGTACGGCCCCTTCAACTATGGCGGGAAGTTCACCTCCGAGAGCAATGCGCGTTTCGACGACTGGCTTAAATCACGCGACCCGAAAAGCGGCGTGCGCGATTTCGAAGCGCTCGATCAACTGGCCAAAATGCAGGGTATGGTGCTGCGCAACGACATCGAGATGCCCGTCAACAATCGCACGCTGGTGTGGCAGCGCATC
Organism: Nitrosomonadales bacterium; assembly: GCA_023259065.1. GTDB lineage: Bacteria > Pseudomonadota > Gammaproteobacteria > Burkholderiales > Gallionellaceae > 39-52-133. Next base: position 34,487 of record JAHFQY010000016.1, on the reverse strand, counting down.
ACACAGCAGCCATGACCATCAGGGTGGTAGAAACCATCGCGGATATTCCCGCTGCACAATGGGACGCTCTCGCCGAAAACAATCCCTTTCTCAAGCACGCCTACCTCAACGCCCTGCAGGAAACCGGCTGCGCCTCTCCGGAGACAGGCTGGCAGGCGCAATTCATCACCCTGTGGGATGACGGGCAGCTTGTTGGCGGCATGCCGCTGTATCTCAAGTTTCATTCCTACGGCGAATTTGTGTTTGACTGGGCATGGGCCGATGCCTACCAGCGCAACGGCCTCACCTACTATCCCAAACTGGTGAGCTCCGTGCCGTTCACCCCGGCCACCGGCCCGCGCGCACTGGCTGCCACGCCCGAACTGCGAGCACAGCTGGTACGCGCTGCGCTGGAGCTGGCGCATGAGCCCGGCATCTCGTCCCTGCACCTGCTGTTTCCCTACGCGGGCCAGGCGCAGGAAATGCAGCAGCAGGGCATGATGCTGCGCCGCGGTGTGCAGCTGCACTGGCGCAACCCGGGCTGCGGCAACTTCACCGAATACCTCGCCAGCATGCGCCGCGACAAGCGCAAGAAGATCAATCAGGAACGGCGCAAGGTAAGCGATACCGGCATCAGCTTTGAGCACATTCGTGGTGAAGATATAACCCCGCAACAGTGGGAATTTTTCGTGCGCTGCTACCAGCACACCCACGTGCAATACAACTCGCCGCAGCCGCTGAATCTGGAATTCTTCCAGCACATAGGCCGCACCATGCCCGAGCACATCCTGCTCATCATCGGCTCGCGCGACGGCCAGCCTATCTGCGCGGCGATCAACTTCTACAACCACGACACCCTGTTCGGCCGTTCCTGGGGTGCGCTGGAATACCATCCCGGCCTGCATTTCGAGACCTGCTACTACCAGGGCATCGAGTTCTGCCTCAACCACCGGATCGCTCTGTTCGAAGGCGGCGCCCAGGGCGAGCACAAACTGTCGCGCGGCTTCCTGCCCAGCGTCACCTGGTCGGCCCATTGGCTGGCCCATCCGCGGTTTTCCCGTGCGGTGGAAGATTTTCTGCAACGTGAATCAGGGGGCATCGAGCAGTACATGGATGAGCTGAATGACAGCAGCCCCTTCAAGCGCCAGACACCTAGGTTAGAATCGACTGGGTTAGAATAGGGCGAATTCCGGAATGGAGCTGGCGTGCTGAACACACTGGGCAAATATCAACTGCGGGGCGAGCTGGGCAAAGGCGCCATGGGCATCGTGTATGAAGGTTTTGACCCCTTCATCCAGCGCACTGTTGCCATCAAGACGGTGCAAACCGCGCTGATCCCGCACGACTGCCTGCAGGAAACGCTCGGGCGCTTCCGCCGCGAGGCACAGGCTGCAGGCCGCCTGCTGCATCCCAACATCATCACCATCTATGAATACGGCGAAGAAAACGGCATGGCATTCATCGCCATGGAGCTGGCTGAAGGCAAAGAACTGCAGGAGCAAACCACCCCCGCCAGCCCGCAACAGATCAGCGACAGCCTGAACCTCATGCAGCAACTGCTGGCCGCACTCGACTACTCGCACCAGAACGGGGTCATCCACCGCGACATCAAGCCGTCCAACATCATGGTCACCCCGGGCGGGCAGGTCAAAATTGCCGATTTCGGCATCGCCAAGGTCGATAGCGCGGACTCCGATCTTACCCGGGTGGGCACCATCGTCGGCACCCCCATCTACATGTCGCCCGAACAGATGGAAGGGCATACGGTTGATCAGCGCAGCGATTTGTATTCAGCCGGCGTGCTGCTGTATCAACTGCTGACAGGAATCCGCCCCTTCACCGGCAATAGCCTGAGTGAAATCATGCACAAGGTTCTGCACCATGTGCCGCCGCCACCCTCCAGACTCAATCGCCATGTTTCCCCAAGCCTGGATAAAACCGTCATGCGCGCCATCGAAAAAGATCCGGCCCGACGCTTCCAGAACGCATCCGAATTCAGCCAGGCATTGCAGGCTGCAAGCGCACCTGCAGCAGCCGTGCAGGAAGACGCAACCCAGAAGCTGGACAAGGTTCAAGCTGGCGCCATGCAAAAACCCGTGATCGAGTTTGACTTGGGCGCCGTCAATGCCGCTATCGAGCAGCGCCTGGCCGAACAGCGCAAGGCCGAAATAAAAGCAGAGGAACCAGCGCCAGCCACAACGCGGATTACCCTGAACCTGCCGGAAGCAAGCACCTCCTTCACGCATGCAGCCCGGCCCGCCCCAAGCGCACAACCAGCTTGCGCGACGCCCGCCCCCAAAGAGGACATGGGCAGCCAATCCTCATTGCTGCAGGCACTGGCCCAGGAAGCCGCCTCGACACGCAATGAACAGGAAAACAAGAATCAGCTGGATCAGGGAAAATCACAATATCTGCATGATGCGCTTAGTCGCCTGCACGCCTATCTGAAGAATTTCTCCGAGCACGTTGATGCCATGCATCCCGCCATTCCGCGCCAGTACCGGCTGGATGCGCGCACCCAGTTCAACAACCTGAAATGGCAGGCATCCAAGGCCGATGTACGCCAGGAAAACCTGCAAGGGGCAAGGCGGATCACCAGTGTCAGTTTCAGCGTCACCCTGGCCAATTCGACTGAAGTCATGCTGACCCGCCCCTGGAGCCAGCTGGAAGCGCTGCAGCGCGAATTGCAGATGCTCAAGCTGCGCGTACTGAACGACAACGACCTGAATTTCCGCCTGGCCAAACACGAATCAATACAGGCCGCGCTCTATCCCACACTGCAGATTCTTCTGGAGTTCAGCGCCAGTTACGAAACCGGCAGCATTGAACTGAACAGCCTCAATCTAGGCCAATTCGGCAACGAGCGTTTCCATCTGAACGCCGATGCCATCACCCCCGCCATGCTGGACGAACTGGGGCTGTACCTGCTCGGGCGCAGCACCAAATTGCCAGCCGCACTCCGGCGCTGACGTACAAAAAAAAACGGCACCTGCTTCAGGTGCCGTTTCATTTGCTGCGCTAACAAATCAGATCAGGCCAGCCCGACATACACGTTCTGCACGTCATCGTCGCCGTCGATCGCTTCCAGAAAAGCTTCCACTTCCTCGCGCTCGGCATCGCTTGCCAGCGTCACCGGGTTCTTCGGGCGATAGCCGAGCTTGGCCGAGGTTACGGTGAAGCCGTGGTTGGGCAAGGCTTTGCATACCGCATCCAGATCGGTGGTGTCGGTGATGAACACGGCGGTGCCGTCCTCGTCGGCCGGCTCGAAATCCTGTGCGCCCGATTCAATGGCAGCGACTTCGACATCCGCGTCCTTGGAATTGGCAGTCGCCTCTATCATGCCAACATGACTGAAATCCCATGACACGGAACCGGCTGCACCGAGCTGGCCCTTGCGGAACAGCACGTTCATGCTGGACTTGGTGCGGTTCACGTTGTCCGACAGACACTCCACGATCACCGGCACGCGGTGCGGCGCAAAGCCTTCATAGGCAAGCTGTTCCAGCTTGCCGCCATCATCCAGCAAGCCTGCGCCTTTCTTGATGGCGCGCTCCAGCGTGTCGCGCGGCATCGAGGCTTTCTTGGCCTGCTCCACCACGATGCGCAAGCGTGAGTTGGTTTCGGGGTCAGCCCCGCCTCGTGCCGCCACCATGATCTCCTTGGCCAGCTTGCCAAAAACTTTTCCTTTGGCATTGGCTGCAATTTCCTTATGTCTTGCTTTCCACTGTGCGCCCATATCTGCGTCCTTGTTACTTTGCGGTTTTAAAAATCATCTTCAAGCAGGGCAGCCTTCACACCTGGGGGTGCGCACGCTCGATGCCGGCTTCCAGCTTGTTCAGCCCGTTCAGGTAGGCCTTGGCCGAGGCCACCACGATGTCGGTATCAGCGCCCTGGCCATTGACGATGCGCCCGCCCTTGGACAGGCGCACGGTCACCTCGCCCTGCGCATCGGTGCCGCTGGTGATGTTGTTCACCGAGTACAGCAACAGCTCGGTGCCGCTCTGGGCAATCTGCTCGATCGCCTTGAGGGTGGCATCAACCGGGCCGCCGCCCTGCATCTCGGCTGTGCGCTCCTGCCCGCCCACGCTCAACACCACGCGTGCCTTGGGCATTTCGCCGGTTTCGGAATGCGCGCGCATCGACACCAGGCGGTAATGTTCGCTCACCTGCGCCACCGCGCCCTCGCTCACCAGCGCCTGCAAGTCCTCGTCGAAAATTTCGCTCTTGCGGTCAGCCAGGTCCTTGAAGCGCGCAAACGCGGCGTTCAACGCCTCTTCGCTGTCCAGCACGATGCCGAGCTCGGCCAGACGCGAACGGAAGGCGTTGCGGCCGGACAGCTTGCCCAGGGTCAGCTTGTTGGCGCCCCAGCCCACATCTTCGGCGCGCATGATCTCGTAGGTCTCGCGGTGCTTGAGCACGCCGTCCTGGTGGATGCCGGATTCGTGCGAGAAGGCGTTCGCCCCGACGATGGCCTTGTTGGGCTGCACCGGGTAGCCGGTGATGCTGGACACCAGCTTGGAGGTCGGCACGATCTGGGTGGTGTCGATGCGCGTGTCGCAGGTGAAGATGTCGCGGCGCGTCTTCACCGCCATCACCACCTCTTCCAGACTGGCATTACCGGCGCGCTCGCCCAGACCGTTGATGGTGCACTCCACCTGGCGCGCGCCATTCAGCACGGCCGACAGGGAGTTGGCCACGGCCAGACCGAGGTCGTTGTGGCAATGCACGGAGAAGATCACCTTGTCGGAATTAGGGATGCGTTCACGCAAATCACGGATCAATCCGCCAAACTGGTGCGGCAGGTTGTAACCCACGGTGTCGGGAATGTTCAGCGTTTTTGCGCCGGCATTGATCACGGCTTCCAGCACGCGGCAGAGGAAATCGGGATCGGAACGCCCTGCATCCTCGGGTGAGAACTCCACATTGTCGGTGTACTGGCGCGCCCACTTCACCGCCTTCACCGCCTGTTCCACCACCTGGTCAGGAGTCATGCGCAACTTCTTTTCCATATGGATGGCAGAGGTGGCGATAAAGGTGTGTATACGAGCGGAGTTGGCGCCCTTGAGGGCTTCGCCGGCACGCTTGATGTCGTTCTCGATGGCGCGGGCCAGGCCGCACACGGTGCTGTCCTTGATAATGTCGGCCACCGCTTTCACGGACTCGAAATCGCCATTGCTGGCAGCGGGGAAGCCCGCCTCGATCACGTCCACGCGCAACTTCTCCAGCTGCTTGGCGATGCGCACTTTTTCTTCACGCGTCATGGAAGCGCCGGGGCTTTGCTCGCCGTCGCGCAAGGTGGTGTCGAATATGATTAATTTGTCAGTCATTTGATGCTCCGATGCAGTCGTTCAGTGCAATTATACGGGACTCGGCGGCCTGGTCAGGTGCCGATCGCTTTAAAACCGGGAGGGGGAGGGTATTTAGCGCGCGACGCGCAGCAGCAGCGCAGCCAGCAGGCTGAACGTGGAGTGCAATTGCGAAATGTGGCGGGAGAAGTGCATGCGGGCGAATATAACCCACTTTCCAAGCCAAACGCAACTCCGTCAATCTTCACAAAATTGCAGTAATGCGTGAGCCACACCCCATTGATTTAAATTTTATCCATATTGAAATATCCGATAAAAAACCCGCGTATCACAGCGGATGCACGGGTTGATTGGGCTATGGCCTAAATCCTGGCGGAGAGGGAGGGATTCGAACCCTCGATAGGCTATAAACCTATGCCTGATTTCGAGTCAGGTACATTCAACCACTCTGCCACCTCTCCGGGGCGCGCATTTTACCAGCAACATGCAAAAATCGGGCAGAATGTTTCCATGCGCAAATTAGCCCCCTGGAAAATTGCTGCTGTATCCGCCCTGTGCATCGCGCTTGTTATCGCACTTTGGGCCAGCTTTAGGGTGATCAAGCCGGTTCCAGACTGGAGTGACGGTGAGCTGGTTGCCATTGTGCCGCCCGCCGACAGTCTGGATCAGCAGTTTGACCAGCGTCTGGCAGAATTATTTGCCGCCTATCTGGGTGTCAAACTCAAGCCATTGGCGCTTTATCCGCAACAGGCCACCACCGCGCTGGCAAAACATCAGGCGCATTTCTCTGCCATAGGCATGCGCGCAAACGAGCCTGATGATTTCCTGAAGTTCGGCACGTCTTACCAAACGGTGCGTGAACGCATCGTTTGCAGCGATGACTCTCCCCTGGCACATGATGAATTGAAGTCGCGAAAAATAATCGTGGTTACGGGATCCGCAGAAGACGCCGCGTTACGAGCCAGCCGCAAGAAAATCCCCAGCCTGAGCTGGCAGCTTGTGAGCCAGAAAATGCCGAATGAGCTGCTGGAAGCTGTTTCCCTGGGCGATATAGATTGCACGGTGGCCAATGAAGAACAGATCGCCACCATGCGCAATTATCATCCGGATATGGAAGCCGGCCTGAGCATTGCCACACCTTCACAGCTGGCGTGGACATTTCCTCCCGATGCCGATCCCGAGTTGCTGGAGAAAATGACCAGCTTCTTTGAGCAGATTCAGGAGGATGGCACACTTAACCGCCTGATCGAACAGTATTACGGCCACAACGACCGTATCGTGCCGCTGGATGCCACCGCTTTCCTGACCAAGACCAACAGCGTCCTGCCCCACTACAGGAAACTGTTCGACGAGGCTGCCGCCCTTACCGGCATCGAATGGCAGTTGCTGGCAGCCATGGCCTATCGTGAATCGCACTGGGATCCGCTGGCGACATCCGTGACCAAGGTGCGCGGCATGATGATGCTCACCGAGGATACCGCGGACCGCATGAAAGTTTCCAACCGCCTGGATGCGCGCGAAAGCATCATGGCGGGAGCACGCTACCTGCAACTGCTGAAAGAGCAGCTACCGCTACGCATTGATGAGCCGGACCGCACCTGGCTGGCCCTGGCCGGCTACAACCAGGGCATGGGGCACCTTGAGGACGCGCGCATGCTGGCACAACGCTATGGCTTGAATCCGGATTCCTGGCTGGATGTGCAAAAAGTCATGCCCAAGCTCAGCAAGCCGGACATTGCGGCAACCACCAAGCATGGCTTTGCGCGCGGAGGCGAGGCAGTAATTTATGTGGAGACCGTGCGCCTGTACCAGGACATGTTGAAGCGGCTATTGCGTGACGAGTACAAAATGCTGCGCGTGCCCGATTATCAACTATTCCTCGATCCCCGCCAAGCCCACTGACAGTCAGTGAAAAAATTTGTCACCCAGTTCGAACAGGCTGATAAAAATTTCAAACACAATCAGGCCGATCACATACCATTCCAGCTTGTGCAGCTGCTTGTTGTCCCACACATCGGCCAGGGTCTGCGCGGTATCCGAGATCAGCCCGAGCTTGCGGTCCAGTGCGGATTGCCGCTCCATCAGTTCGAACTCGTCTTCCAGGCTGGCATAAAGCCCTTCCAGATGAGGAAAATCCCATAGTGTTTCCGGCTTGTCGCCGATTTCGGCACGACCCACCATGCGATGTTCGATCAACAGCATGGAGCCGATTTTCGACAGCAGCTGTTTTGAATCGGCGCTCACCTTGCCGTGCGTGGCCAGCTCCTGCGCCAGCGGCTCGATCTTGTCGAATTCACCCGCAACTTTTTTCTCGTACTGTGTGAGCACCAGATTCTTGCTCAAGGCATCGGCGATGACCTGCAATTTTTCCAGCGAAATTTCATCCAGCGAAACCGCACCACTCTGCACGCCCATGCTGCTCTTGCCACAGTGAATTTCCAGCTCCTCGGTTTCCGGCGCCGGATAGGCATTGGTCAGCAGCGGCTTGAGCGATGCCACGAAGCCGAGCTCATCCAGTTCCTTCACTCCGAACAGCACCACCACACCATAACGGAACAGCACGGCAATGCCGCCGTCCTTGTCCACCTCCAGCGTCAACGGTGTAGTGGCCAGACAATCGGCCAGCTTAAACAGCTTCAGGTCGAGACGATCACCCAGCAACAGCGCCCGTGCTTTCATGTCCTGCCGGTTTTTTAGCTGGAGTTCCATGGATGACTGGATCTTGCGATCAACCTTATCGAATGATTTCCATCCCGCCCATGTAAGGGCGCAGAACTTCAGGCACTTTCACACTGCCATCCGCCTGCTGATAATTCTCAAGTATGGCCACCAGCGTGCGTCCCACCGCCAGGCCGGAGCCGTTCAGCGTGTGCAGCAACTCAGGCTTGCCCTGCGCATTGCGGAAGCGCGCCTGCATGCGGCGCGCCTGGAAGGCTTCAAAGTTGGAGCAGGAAGAAATTTCGCGGTAGGTGTTCTGCGCCGGCAGCCACACTTCGATGTCGTAGGTCATCGCGGCGGAGAAGCCCATATCTCCGGAACATAGCTTCACTACTCGATAAGCCAAGCCCAACTTTTTCAGGATAGTTTCAGCGTTATCCAACAAACCTTCCAGCGCCGCATAGGATTGCTCCGGATGCACCATCTGCACCAGCTCCACCTTGTCGAACTGGTGCTGGCGTATCATGCCGCGCGTATCGCGGCCATAGGAGCCAGCCTCGCTACGGAAGCACGGCGTGTGCGCCACATACTTCATCGGCAACTGTTCCAGCGGCGTAATGGTGTCGCGCACCATATTGGTCACCGGCACTTCGGCGGTGGGAATCAGATAAAAATTCTGTTCTGCTCCCTCGCCCATCTGGCGCGGCACGCGGAACAGGTCCTCCTCAAACTTGGGCAACTGCCCGGTGCCGTACATGGAATCCGCATTTACCAGATACGGCACATAAGTTTCGGTGTAGCCATGCTGGTCGGTATGCGTATCGAGCATGAACTGCGCCAATGCACGATGCAGTCGCGCCAGCGGGCCTTTCAGCAGCGAGAAGCGCGCACCGGAAATTTTGGTCGCAGTCTCGAAGTCCAACCCGCCCAGACCTTCGCCTATGCTGACATGATCTTTCACCTCGAAAGCAAACTTCGGAATCTCGCCTACCTTGCGCAACTCAACGTTATCCGCTTCGGATTTTCCTACAGGCACGCTCTCGTGCGGCGTGTTGGGAATAATTGAGAGGAAAGCGTGCATATCCTGCTGGATGCGTTCCAGTTGCGTTTCCAGTTGCTTGAGTTCGTCGCCGAGGTTGGCCACTTCCGCCATGATCGCCGACACGTCCTCGCCCTTGGCCTTGGCCTGGCCGATCTGCTTGGAAGTCGTATTACGCTTGGCTTGCAGCTCTTGCGTGCGCGTCTGGATGGTCTTGCGCTCGGCTTCCATCTGCTCGAAGCGAGCAGTATCCAGCGCGTAGCCGCGTGTCTCCAAGCGAGTGGCAACGTTGGTCAAATCATTACGTAATGCTTGCAGGTCTAACATATCAACTCCAAATTTAAATCTTGCACCCGTAGGTTGGGTTAGCGCAGCGTAACCCAACGTAACTTAATGGTGCGCAATGTTGGGTTACGCTGCGCTAACCCAACCTACATCTTCTTTTTGGCCGCCTCATCCAGCTCGCGCAGATGCGCCAGCTTCTCCGCAATCTTCGCCTCCAGCCCGCGGTTGGTGGGCTGGTAAAAGCTCACTTCCGGCATGTCGTCGGGGAAATAATTTTCTCCCGCCGCATAGCCGCCGGCCTCGTCGTGCGCGTAGCGGTAATCACGCCCGTAATCGAGTTGCTTCATCAGCCTGGTGGGCGCGTTGCGCAGGTGCAGCGGCACCGGGCGCGAGCCATCCTGTGACACGTGCGCGCGGGCGGCATTATACGCGACATAGCCCGCATTCGACTTGGCCGCCACCGCCATATACAGCACCGCCTGAGCCAGGGCCAGCTCGCCTTCGGGCGAGCCCAGGCGTTCATAGGTTTGTGCGGCTTCATTGGTGATGGTGATTGCGCGCGGATCGGCCAGGCCGATGTCCTCCCACGCCATGCGCACGACGCGCCGCGCCAGATAGCGCGGGTCGGCGCCACCATCCAGCATGCGCACCAGCCAATACAGCGCAGCATCCGGATTGGAGCCGCGCACCGATTTGTGCAGGGCGGAAATCTGGTCGTAGAAGGCTTCTCCGCCCTTGTCGAAACGGCGCAGGTTTTGCGCCAGGGTGTTGTCGAGGAATTCAGTGGTGATGTGTATCACTCCGGCAGTATTCGCCGCCGTGCCGAGCTGCTCCAGCACATTAAGCAAGCGCCGCGCATCGCCATCGGCATAGCCTATCAAGCGCTCGCGCGCCGCATCTTCAAACTCCAGCCCCTGCAATGCCTCGGCTTGCGCGCGCTCGAACAATTGCTCCAGCTCAGCGGCGGACAGCGATTGCAGCACGTATACCTGGGCGCGCGACAGCAACGCGCTGTTCACTTCAAAGGAAGGGTTCTCGGTGGTGGCGCCGATAAAGGTGACCAGTCCCTGTTCGACAAAAGGCAGAAAGGCATCCTGCTGCGCCTTGTTGAAGCGGTGCACCTCGTCCACGAACAAAATGGTGTGGCGGCCGCTCTGCTGCAGAGTGTGCTGCGCCTGCGCAATGGCATCGCGGATATCCTTCACCCCGGACAGCACCGCCGACAGCGGCAGGAACTCGGCATCGAAGGCCGATGCCATCAACCGCGCCAGCGTGGTCTTGCCCACCCCCGGCGGCCCCCACAAAATCATCGAGTGCAACTTGCCCGAGGCAAACGCCATGCGCAGCGGCTTGCCCGGGCCCAACAAATGGGATTGCCCGATGACTTCGTCGATGTGCTGCGGTCGCAGGCGCTCGGCCAGCGGGGCAGCGGGGGCGTTAGGTGAGAACAGGTCGGCCATAATGTGGCGAGTTTATCTTATTTAGGTGCGAGCGCCACTGGGAGCGCCGTTACTGGGAGCGCCGACGTCCTCGTCGGCATCATGTTTATCATTCCAAATTGCCGACGAGGACGTCGGCGCTCCCATTGTCCTTACCATGCAACCTTGCACTGGAATGCACCCATTCCTGCTCATTCAGCGCCAGTCCTGCTTTTACCGGATTGCCATGGATATAGGCTATGACTGCCGCCAGGTGACGTTCATCACGTATATAACGATCGAAATAATCGCGCATCTACACAGAGCCTTTGCGCCCAAGATGCTGATTGATCAGCCTGGCTGTATATGATTTCCAACCCTGAACGATCTTCGGCACTGAATGCTCAGCGCCAGTCTCTATCAACACATGTACATGATTTGGCATCACACACCACGCCAACAGACGATAGTGTTTTCCGTCGCCATGCAGCAACGCATCTTCCACAATATTCGCAATGGCAGCCTGCTTCAGCCAGCATGCCCCATGACCGGCATCAAGAAATTTTTCAATCAGCTTGAGTCTGCTTACTTCGTCGCCCTCTTCCTGCAACAAGCGCGTCAATACATCACCGGGTAGTGAATCTGCGAGCCGGAACGTAATAGATTGCAGCAAACCGGGCGTATCACAATGAGGCAAATAGCCACGGCTATGCCAGAGCTTGTGTATGGAGGTGGGTGCATCATTCATGCTATTGGGAGCGCCGACGTCCTCGTCGGCCACAGTTAAAAATGCCGACGGGGACGTCGGCGCTCCCAGTAACGGCGTTCCCATTGATGCTCATTATTCGCCCAGCACATCCGCCCCCTTGGGCGGCACGAATTTGAACAAGGACGGCGCCAGCTGCGGGTTGCGCTGCATATGGTCGAAGCGCAGCACGGTGGTGTAGCCAAAGGCATCGTGCAATTGCATCACCGCCAGTTCGCCCTGCGCGTTGAAGGCCATGAAGATTCTTTCGAAGCTGGTGTCGTGCGCACGGGCCACAGCCTCCAACCAGTCAAGATCATTTTGCATGCCCTTGTCGTGCAGTTCGAAGGCGCGCTCGATCTCGTTGTTACCGGAGAGCAAGGCTGCGGGGCTACTGCCCAGGGCGGCATCGAGCTTCTTCACCGTCACCTGGTTCAGATCCACGTCATACATCCAGAATTTTGCGCCATCACCGACGATAAGCTGTTCGTAAGGCTTCTGGTACACCCAGCGGAATTTGCCGGGGCGCACGAACTGCATGGTGCCGGAAGCGGATTGTATCTTTTTGCCGTTTTTGTCCTGCACCACCTGGGTGAAGTTGGCCTGGCCGGAATGCGAGCCGCTGATAAAGGCGCGCAGCTTGTCGCTGGCGCCGGCATGGGCAGTTGTCGCGAATAATGCGAATAACAAGGCTGTTAGATATTTTATTGGCATGCTTTTCCACTTTTGAAAGTGAAACGTGAAAGGTGAAACGAGATGCCCACCCGGTGCTGCGCACCACCCTCCCTGTCGGGAGGGTTACGTTTCACCTTTCACCTTTCACGTTTCACGATTTGGCGCAATAACTTCGCGATTGCCATTGCCCTGCATGGGCGTGACGATGCCGGCCTTTTCCATCTGCTCGACCAGGCGCGCGGCGCGGTTGTAGCCTATGCGCAGGTTGCGCTGTACCAGCGAGATGGAGGCGCGGCGCGATTTCACCACGATTTCCACCGCCTGGTCGTAGAGCGGATCGGACTCGGCATCAGCACCCAATGTTTCGCCATCCTCGCCGCCCTCGCCTTCTTCCTGCGCGCTCAACACGCCGTCGATGTATTGCGGCGGCGCCAGGGACTTGATGTGTTCGATCACGCGGTGCACTTCCTGGTCGGACACGAAAGCACCGTGCAGGCGCTGCGGGTGGCCGCTACCGGGCGGCAGGTAGAGCATGTCGCCCTGGCCCAGCAACGCTTCCGCGCCCATCTGGTCGAGGATGGTGCGCGAGTCTATCTTGCTCGACACCTGGAATGACACGCGTGTCGGCACGTTGGCCTTGATCAGGCCGGTGATCACGTCCACCGACGGGCGCTGTGTCGCCAGCACCAGATGGATGCCGGAGGCGCGCGCCTTCTGTGCCAGACGTGCGATCAGCTCTTCCACCTTCTTGCCCACCACCATCATCAGGTCGGCCAGCTCATCGATAAACACCACGATAAAAGGCATTTCTTCCAGCGCTTCCGGATGCTCGGGCGTGAGCGTGAACGGGTTGGTCAGCGGCTGCCCGGCCTTGATCGCATCGCGCACTTTCTGGTTGTAGCCCGCCATGTTGCGCACGCCCAGTGCGGACATCAGGCGGTAGCGCTTGTCCATTTCCTGCACGCACCAGTGCAGCCCGGCTCCGGCCTGGCGCATGTCGGTGACCACCGGCGCCAGCAGGTGCGGTATGCCTTCATACACCGAGAGCTCCAGCATCTTGGGATCGATCAGCAGCAGGCGCACCTGCTGCGGCGTGGACTTGTACAGCAGGCTCAATATCATCGCGTTGATCGCCACCGACTTGCCCGAGCCGGTGGTACCGGCCACCAGCACGTGCGGCATCTTGGCCAGATCGGCCACCGCCGGCTTGCCGGAAATATCCTTGCCCATCACCAGCGTAAGCGGCGAGTGCATCTCGGCATAGGCCTGCGAACTGAGTATCTCCGCCAGGCGCACGATCTGGCGCTTCGGATTGGGCAGCTCCAGCGCCATGTAGGCCTTGCCCGGTATGGTTTCCACCACGCGCAAACTCACCACCGACAGGGCGCGCGCCAAGTCCTTCACCAGATTGGTGATCTGGCTGCCTTTCACGCCCACGGCGGGGTCGATCTCATAGCGGGTGATGACCGGGCCGGGATAGGCCGCCACCACTTTCACTTCCACACCGAAATCTTTCAGCTTGCGTTCGATCAGACGCGAGGTAAATTCCAGGGTGTCGGCAGAAATCGTTTCCATCTCGCCTGTTGCCTGATCCAGCAAGTGCAGCGGTGGCAAAGGCGAATCGGGCATTTCGGCAAACAGGAAAGTCTGTTTTTCCTGCTCGACGCGGGCGGAATGCAGTACTTCGGCGAAGGGCTGCTCGATATGAATCGGCAGATGCTCCTCCACGCGCTTCTTTTCTTCCTGCACCACGGCATGGCGTTCGCTCACGGCGCGCTCGCCGATGCGCTTGTCCTGCCGCGTCTGCCAGGTGTTGCGCGCCCACAAGTAGGAAGTCTCGATCCTGGTTCCCAGCCAGTCCATCAGGCGCAGCCAGGACAGGCCGCTGAAAATACTGAAGGCGGTGGCCATCAGCACCAGCAGCAGCAAGGTGGCGCCGGTAAAGCCCAGCACACGCGCCAGGCCGCCTGCCAGCACCGCACCCAGCATACCTCCGGGAGCCAGCGGCAACGCCACCTTCCAGCTGTACAAGCGCATCGCCTCCAGCGCGCTGCTGGAAAGCAGCAGCACGGCAAATCCAATAAGCGCCAGCCACAGCGCGCGCTTGTCGAACAGGCTGTCTGTACGCTCATCTTCCGGATGCAGGGCGCGATAGCTGGCCCACACGCGCTGCAGCAGCAACGCCACCCACCACCACGCGGAGAAACCGAAGATGTACAGCATCACATCGGACAGCCAGGCGCCAAAAATTCCGCCCGGGTTATGCGTCACACCCTCGCCGCCGCTGTGTGACCAGGCCGTATCGCTGCGGTCATAACCATGCAGCACCAGAATGAGGTACAGCGCCAGCGCCACCAGCAACAGCCAGCGCGATTCGCGCAACAATCTGGCCAAACGTTCGGGCAGCGGGGTGGATTGCCGCAGGATGTTGGATTGTTTCATGGGTTTAACACTCACTGAAAAAACCTGATGGCATGCCTGGCACGTAATGCGAACGACAAGTATTACCTGGCATTCGCATCACCCTGCACGGCATCGATCAAGCCCAGGTTGCGAGCCTTGCGCACTGCATCCAGGCGGCTGCTGACCTGCAGCACCTGGAATGCCGCTGCGACGTGAACCTTGACCGTGCCGTCTGCCAGATTCATTTTTGCGGAGATTTCCTTGTTCGACAAACCTGCGGCCAGATGTTGCAGCACCTGCATTTGGCGCTTGGTCAGGCCGCTCTTGTTCACCTGGGAGTTGTTGGATTTGTCCTGCTCGCCTTCTGCCAGCACGGCAACGGATTGCGCCAGCAACTGCGGGGGCAGGTAAATTCCGCCCTCCAGCACCATGCGCAAGGCGCTCACCATGATCTTGCCGGAAGACATTTTGGAAATGAAACCCATGGCGCCGTATTCCATCACCCACTCGATATCGCTGCGCTGGTCCGAGCCCGACACCACCACCAGGGGGATGCACGGGAAACGCTGGCAGAAAATCCTGGCGGAAGCCACCCCGTCGCTGCCCGGCATGTTCAAATCCAGCAGCGCCAGATCAAGCTCGGGATTGGCTTCTGCCAGAGTCATGGCCTCGGCAAAATTTCCGGCATCCAGTATCTCCACCTCTTCGCCCAGCTGCTGCAATACATAGCGCATGCCGTCGCGAAACAGGGCGTGATCATCCGCCAACAAAACCTGCAACTTCATTATCTTGTCTCCATCAGATGCGTTCTTGCCATCATACCATTACAAGCCGTGACGCCCGCCTCCAGGCATGAATGTAACTTGAGCAATAACCGGCCTCAACAAGCCTTTCAACTTTCCCCGTGCAGGGCAAAGTACATGATAGCCCGCAAGCGCGCCGGCCTGATCGGCTTGTGCAGCAGCAAGGCGCCGCTGCCCTGAATTTCCAGCAGTGTTTGCGGCTCGGTATCACCGGTCAATACCAGGGCGGGAATTTCCGCCCCCCATATTCCGCGCGCCAGTTTCAACACATGCAGGGCGGTCAATCCCTGTGGCAAGCGGTAATCGCACACCAGGATATCGGGGCGCAAATTGTGCGCCTCCATCGTGCCCATGACTTCGTCCGGCAGCGCGCCAGCAGTCACCCGGCAGCCCCACTGCATCATCAGCTCCGACACTGTCTGCCTGATTTCCCGGTCATCCTCCACCAGCGCCACGGTCACGCCACTCAGGTCATGGCTGGCGGTATTCGCCACAAATGCCTGGGAAATTTGCGCCGCATCGCCCAGGGTCACACTGAAGGCGAACACCGAGCCCTTGCCGGGTACTGAAGTCACTTCCAGTTTGCACCCCAGCAGGGACTCGATGCGCTTTACTATGGACAAGCCCAGACCCAGGCCCAGGCTGCGGTCGCGTTGCGGATTGGCCACCTGGAAATATTCGTCAAAAATATGGCGCGTGCTTTCCTCCGTCATGCCTATGCCGCTATCCACCACCTTCAACTGCAGCGTTGACTCCAGGCACTCGCAATCCACCCTCACCCCGCCGCTCGAGGTGTAGCGCACGGCGTTGGATATCAGGTTGCGCAGCATGCGCTCCAGCAGATACGGGTCGCTATACACCACCTGCCTGCACGTCGGCAGCTCGAACAGCAAACCCTTGGCGTGCGCCAGGGGGGCGTAGTCAACATACAAGCGGTCATAAATGTCGCGTATCTGGAAATGCTGCCAGCGCACCTCTACCACGCCCGCATCCAGGCGTGAAATATCCAGCAGCTCGTCGAACATATCCACCAGGGCCCCGACAGATTTGCCTATCTGCCCCGCCAGATGCACCGTGTTTTTTTCCACGGCGATGTCCTGCAATGCCTCGCTGAACAACACCAGCGCCTGCAAGGGCTGGCGCAGGTCATGGCTGGCGGCGGCAAGAAAGCGCGACTTGTCCCGGCTGGCTGCCTCTGCCAGCATTTTTTGCTCGGTCAATTGCCGGATCAATGAGTCGTTTTCAAATCTGCGTACCAGGGACGTCCAGAATGTCTTGCTCAGCTCGCGCCCCGCATTGAGCACCATCACCAAAAACAGCATCAGCATGCCGGCCAATATCCAGTGCGTCACATCTTTCGATACGACAAGCAGGCTCAAGAACAACGGCAGGGAGGATAGCAGCACAAAAATATACAGTGTGGGAGGATGCACTGCGTTCATTGTCACCGCACCCGCTGCCAGCCCGAGCACCACGCAAATCAGCAGCGTCTGGTAAGCCATGTCCTGCGGATAGAACAACAACGCAACACTGCCCCAGGCCAAACCGATGGCGATGGAATAATGGATATAGCGGCGATTCCACAAACGGCATTGATCGACACTCTCGAACTGATTCTTGTAGCGCCGCCACCCCATCACTTCCATGGAATGCAGGGCAAACATGACGCCCAGCCAGCTCAGCAATGACTCGTGGCTGCTCTGGCTCCAGAACAGCGCAACAAACAACAGCTCCAGCAGCATCTGCCCCGCCACCATCATGGGGTACATCTTCCAGCGCGCACGCAGTTGCTGGGCGCGCAGCGAAAGATTTCCCGCATCAATGTGGAAGCGCAAATCGCTGAGCAGGGATTGTTGGGAAGAGTTGTGCATGCGGGCAGGCTCAGCGCGTAGTGGCAAGCAACAGCCGGATATCCTGCACCAGCAGCTCGGGCCGCTGCGCATAAGGCGCCAGCAGCACGGTCTTGCCGTTCGCGCCGATCAGATAGCTGCCCGCGGTGTGGTCCAGGGTGTAGCCGCTCTTGTTGACCTGCTTCTGGTAGCCGATGCCAAACGCCCTGGCGGCCTCCGCGGTGGCCTGCGCATCACCGCGCAGCCCCATGAAGGAAGGATGGAAGGCCGGCACATACTGCGCCAGCATGGCGGCCGTATCGCGTTCCGGATCCAGCGTCACAAACAGCACCTGCACCTGCTCCGCCTGCTTGTCGAGCAGACGCATCACCTGCGCCATGTCCGCCAGCGTGGTGGGGCACACATCCGGGCAATGGGTGTAGCCGAAGAACAGCACGGTCACCTTGCCGCGAAAATCAGCCATGCTGCGCAGCTTGCCGGCAGGGTCGGCCAGATGAAAATCCGCAGCCGCATACTGTGCGCTCACGTCATTGGCCTTGAATGGCGACGGCAGCCTGGGCTCGCCGCAGGCTGCCAGCATTGCCAAACTTAGCAGCGCAAACACACGCAATAATTTATGCAGGTACATGACAGCTCCCACTCCATCCGTTCATAGCAAAGGTATAGCCCACCTTGTACAAACCATACACGCCAAACGCCACCACTAGCAACCCGGCCAGAAGGCGCACGCGCGGCGACTGCACCCAGTGGCGGCAACGCTCCCAGAACAGGCCTATCGCCAGCAGATTGGGTAAAGTCCCCAGGCCGAAGGCGAGCATGATCAACGCACCCTGCGCGGCGCTGCCGCTGGCCAAAGCGGCAACCAGCACACTGTACACCAGACCGCACGGCAGCCAGCCCCACAGCGCACCCAGACCCAGCGCGCGCGGCAGCGTATGCACCGGCAGCAGGCGCGCGGTGTAGGGCTGCAAGCGCCGCCACAAGCCGCGTCCGGCCTGTTCGATCACGCGCACCGCGCCCCACAGCCCGGCCAGATACAGCCCCAGCGCAACCAGCATCAAGCTGGACAGGGCAAACAACAGGTGCTGTACCGGCACCACATCGCGCATCAGCAAACCCGCCTGGCCGATGGCGCCTGCCAGTGCGCCCGCAACGGCATAGCTGGCGATGCGGCCGCTGCTGTAGGCCAGGTGAAACGGCCAGCGCGCTGTGTTTTGGGGAACCTGCGCGGTAAAAATGCCGACGATGCTGCCGCACATGCCGAGGCAATGCACGCCGCCGAGCAGGCCCACCATGAATACCGCGATGATGCTGAAGTCAGTCATAAACTTTTGTCCGCAGATTACGCAGATGACAGAGATTCAAAATGATTTTGTCTTTTAATCGATTTTATCTGCGTAATCTGCGGATGAAGATGTTGCCCTGCTTAATTTAGTCACATCGAGTTGCGTAGCCACCACCCGCGCATCCGGCTCGCGCTGGTATGGCACCACACCCAGCAAGGGGGCGGCGATGCGCTCGCGCAATGCAGCGATATTTTCCTGCAAGGCCGGCATCTCCGCATCCACCACATTCGCCACCCAGCCCGCGCATTCTAGCTGGTATTCGGCCATGACCCGTAGCGTCAGCAAGGCATGGTTGAGGCAACCCAAACGCATGCCCACCACCAGTATCACCGGCAGGTTGAGTTCCTGCGCCAGATCGGCGCTGTTTTTTTTGTCATTCAAAGGCACCAGGAATCCGCCTGCGCCCTCGACGATCACCTCGTCCGCCTGCGCCGCGATTTCGCGATATGAAGTCATGATGCGCGCCAGCTCGATGCGCACCCCGGAATGCAGTGCCGCAAGATGCGGCGCAATGGCATGGCGAAAACAATACGGGTTCACCTGTCCGTAGGTAAGCTGCACGGAGCTTGCCGCACGCAGCGCCTTGGCGTCATCGTTGTGCTCGTCCTCGTCGCAGCCCGCCGCCACCGGCTTGAAACCGGCCACGCGTTTGCCCTGCGCGGCAAAGGCATGCAGCAGCGCGCAGCTGATCAGCGTCTTGCCGACGCCGGTGTCAGTTCCGGTGATGAAGTAGCTCATAGCTTGAATGGTGTCTGAATAATCGCGCGCCCGTCGGCCACTTTTTTCGCCTGCGGTTTCCACGCATGGCCGTAGACGATCTCGAAAGTTGCCGGCAGTTTGCCCTCACGGCGCAGGCGCTCATAATTTTCCAGTACCCTGTGCCACGCCGCCTTGCCCATCATCCCCGTGCCGCGGCCTGCCGTGGCGTTGTGCGCGCCTATGCTGCGCAGGTCCTGCATCACCGCCTTCACATCGTCATAGGTCAGCGTGATGTATTCCATGTCCATCACCGGCTCGGCAAAACCGGCGGCCAGCAGCATGTCGCCGATGTCGTGCATATCGGTAAAGCGGTTGAGGTGATTATGGTCGTCCACGCCGTTGAAGGCAGCGCGCAGTTCTTTCAGGGTATCCGGGCCAAAGGTGGAGAACATCAGCAGGCCGTCGGTTTTCATCACGCGATGCAGCTCCACGAAAGTGGCGGGCAAATCGTTGCACCATTGCACGGCCAGGTTGGACCACACCATGTCGATGCTGTGCGCAGCCAGCGGCAGCGCTTCCACATCCGCGCACACATAGCGCGGTGCATTGCCGGCAAACAGTTTGCGCCACCAACTTGAGGTGCCGCGCGCGGCCTGCAGCATGCCCATGGCGATGTCGAGCGCCACCACCTGCGCCGCCGGATAACGCGCCCCCAGCTGGCGCGTGCCCCAGCCTGTGCCGCTGCCCACATCCAGCACACGTTCCGGCTTGTGCTTGATGTAGTCGAGCCGTTCCAGCATGCGCGTGCACACCTCGCGCTGCATCACCGCTGCGGCATCGTATTGCAGGGCGGCGCGGCTGAAGGCGCGGCGCACGGCACGTTTGTCTATTTCAAATTCGTTCATAAATACCTTTGTCCGCAGATTTCGCAGATTAAACAGATTCAGCACCATCTGTTTTTAATCTGATTAATCTGCGAAATCTGTGTAATCTGCGGATCACTTCTTCATAAAATCCATCACCGCCTGCACAAATTCATCGTGGTGCGACAGGAACGGCGCATGGGCTGCGCCCTTGATCGCCTGCAGTCGCGCATTGGGCAAGGCTTGCTTCATATACTGCATGGCAGCCAGCGGTGTCAGCGTATCGCGCTCGCCGGCCAGTAGCAGCGCCGGCTGCCGCACCTGTGGCAGGATTTCACGCAGGTCGGTGTCGCGCAATATTTCCAGACCGCCCGTCAATGCCGCTGTATCCGGTTCGCCGCGACTGAACAGCTGCGTGCGCAGATCAGCCAGCAACTCGCGTTCCTGCTCGCTGCCGCGCACCTGCAGGGCGAGGAAGCGGCGCAAGGTAAGCGCGTGGTTCTGCAGCAGGGAAGCGGCAAATTCCTGCAGAGTGTCCGCCGCCATGGCGCTGCTCCATTCCTCGCGCTGTACGAAGCAGGGCGTGGTGGCGACCAGCACCAGCTTCTCCACCTGTGCGGGATAAAGCTGCGCCCAGCGCAAGGCCAGTTGCCCGCCCAGCGACCAGCCGCACACGGTAAGTGGCTCATCGAAGCGAGCACTGAGTTGTTCTACCAATGCATCGAGGTGGTAAGGCGCGCTGGTTGTGCTTAAGCCATGGCCGGGCAAGTCCACGCTGTATACGCGATGTGTTGCCGCCAACTGTGCGACAACACGGCTCCACATGCCGCCGTGCATGCCCCAGCCGTGAATCAGCAGCAGCGGCTCGCCACTGCCCTGAGTTTCAACATGCAAGTTCATGCAAAGCCTCTATCAGTTGTGCCACATCTTGTTCACTGTGCGCGGCAGAAAGCGAGATGCGCAGCCGTGCCGTGCCCTGCGGCACCGTGGGAGGACGGATGGCCGGCACCCAGATGCCGCGTGCACGCAGGCCTTCGCTCAAGGCAAGTGCGGCCTCGTTTTCGCCCACCTGCAGGGGTTGTATCGGGGTGGCAGACTCCAGCAGCGTCCACGGCAGGTCGCTCAGACCCGCACGCAGCTGCGCGATCAATCGCAGCAAATGCTCACGCCGCCAGTCCTCTGCACGAATCAGGCTTAGGCTCGCCATAAGCGCTACCGACAGGGCGGGCGGGCTGGCTGTGGTGTAGATGTAGCTGCGCGCATTTTGCAGCAGGGTCTGGATCACCACCTCTTCCGCCGCGACAAAGGCACCGCTCACGCCGGCCGCCTTGCCCAGGGTGGCCATGTAGATGATGCGTGGCGAAGCCAGATTAAAGTACGACAGCGCCCCCCGCCCCTGCTCGCCCAGCACGCCGAAGCCATGCGCATCATCCACCAGCAGCCAGGCATCGTGCTGCTCGCACAAAGCCAGCAGTTGCGGCAATGGCGCGAGGTCGCCATCCATGCTGAACACCGCATCGGTGATCACAAGTTTGCGCCCACTCTTCACTTCTTGCAGTTGCTGCGCGAGTTGCGCCACGTCGTTGTGGCGGTAGCGCTTTACTTCGGCGCGCGACAGCAGCATGGCCTCGTTGAGCGAGGCGTGGTTGAGCTTGTCGGCAAACACCGTGTCGCCGCGCCCCACCAGAGCCTGCACCACGCCGAGGTTGGCGAGGTAGCCGGTGGAGAATGTCAGCGCAGCAGGTTTGCCCACAAAGGCAGCAAGCGCCTGCTCCAGCTCATGGTGTGCCGCGAAGTGGCCGCTCACCAGATGCGAAGCGCCCGAGCCCACGCCGTATTGCTGCGCGCCCTGCTGCAACGCTGCGATCAGTTGCGGGTGATTGGCCAGGCCAAGATAGTCGTTGCTGCAAAACGACAAGTAGCGCCTGCCTTCCACATTGATGTGCACGCCCTGCGCGCTTTCCAGCACGCGGCGGCGACGCAGCAGGCCTAGGGCTGCGCGGTCATCGAGTTCTTTGTGCAATTGGGTGAAAGGCATGGGCTAGTAGTAGGTTGGGTTAGCGCAGCGTAACCCAACGGTGCGCATGTTGGGTTACGCTGCGCTAACCCAACCTACATGGTTAATGGGTTTCTGCGAATGGATACATGCCGAGCTTGTCCATCAGCGCGCGGTCACGGTCTACTTCCGGGTTGCCGGTAGTCAGCAGTTGCTCACCGTAGAACATGGAGTTGGCGCCGGCGAGGAAGCACAGTGCCTGCACCGCATCGCTCATCTCTTGCCGGCCAGCAGAAAGGCGCACGCGCGCCCTGGGCATGGTGATGCGCGCCACGGCGATGGTGCGCACAAACTCCAGCGGATCGAGGTCTTCCTGGTCGGCCAGCGGCGTGCCTTCCACCTTGACCAGGTTGTTGATCGGCACGCTTTCCGGATACGGGGTCAGGTTGGCCAGCTGCGCGATCAGGCCGGCGCGCTGGGTGAGGTTTTCGCCCATGCCGACAATGCCGCCGCTGCACACGTGCATGCCCGCCTTGCGCACGCGCTCCAGCGTGTCCAGCCTGTCCTGGTAGTCGCGCGTGGTGATGATTTCGCCATAAAACTCCGGCGCGGTATCGAGGTTGTGGTTGTAGTAATCCAGCCCTGCCTCGCTTAACTGTTTGACGTTTTCATCGCTCAGCATGCCCAGCGTGGCGCAGGTTTCCATGCCCAGGCCGCGCACCGCCTTGACCATCTCCACCACGCTCTCCATGTCCTCCTTGCTCGGCTCGCGCCAGGCCGCGCCCATGCAGAAGCGGTCCGCACCGCTGGCCTTGGCCGCCTGCGCGGCCTGCACTACGGCTGCGACATCGAGCATCTTCTGATTTTCCACCCCGGCGGAATTGAATGCAGACTGCGGGCAGTAGCCGCAATCCTCGGAGCAGCCGCCGGTCTTGATCGACAGCAGGGTGGAGAGCTGTACCGAGTTGGGGTCGAAGTTTTCGCGGTGCACCTGCTGCGCGCGGTACATGAGATCGGCAAAGGGCAGTTTGAACAGCGCCTCGATCTCGGCCACGCTCCAGGCCTGTTGCTGGCTGGGCGAATTGGCAGCCTCCGGGTGTTTCTTGTGGGCATGAAACTTGATGGTTTGATTTTGCATGGCGGGACAATCGGGTTAAATTGATCGGGTGTTTTCTCCGGCGAGATTATACCTTGTCAACTTTCACCCGTCTTTTTTTGAACATCCGCTCAAATATTGAGCGAATACTGCCTGCGCAGCCCTGTTTGCTGTGTGGCAGCGCCAGCCGCCATGGCGTGTGGTGTGGTGCCTGCGATGCAGCCCTGCCGCGCCTACCTGCCGCACATTGCCCGGTATGCGCCCTGCCCACCTGGAATGGCGCGATCTGCGGCCACTGCCTGCGCCGCCCGCCGCAATTCGCCCGTACCGTGGCGCCTTACGCTTATGCCTTTCCGCTCGACAAGCTGGTGCATGCATTCAAGTTTGGCGCCAGCCTGCAACTGGCGCACAGCCTGGCCAACAGGCTGGCCGGGTGCGTGGAAGTGATGCCCGACTGCATCGTTCCCATGCCTTTGCACCCGCAGCGTCTGCGTGAGCGCGGCTTCAACCAGTCGCTGCTGCTGGCGCACCACCTGGGCAAAAAATTGGATATTCCCGTGCTTCCCGATGCCTGCCAGCGCGTGCGCAACACCTCACCGCAATCATCCCTGCCATGGAAAGAGCGCGGCAAAAACATGCGCAAGGCCTTTGCCTGCTCAACGACGGTTGCGGGCAAGCATGTGGCGGTGGTTGATGATGTGATGACGACCGGATCGTCGCTGAATGAGCTGGCACAGGCTTTGCGCAGTGCCGGCGCAAGCGAGGTCAGCACCTGGGTGATTGCACGGACGCTGCCGCATACGGGCAAGCGCTGAAATCAGCGTTTGCCGTTAAAGCCGAATTCCCCTTGCCACTGCCCGTGGCGATAGTCTATCTTCAGCCAGTGCGGCACATAGGCGGCCGGGTTGACGATGGCAAAATCTTCCACCGGCGGCTCGCCATCACAGCTGTCTGCCGCGCACACCGTGGTCATCACCGGGCGGAATGCGACTTGCAGCTTAGGGCTCACCGGCACAAATTCGCGGCTGTGCGCCTTGTCGCCAAAGCGCACCTGCTTGCGCAGCAGGCAGCTGAAATACAGCTCCATTTCCACCGATAACGGCACAGACAGTTTCGCCATTTCCACCTCGGCAGATTTGCTCCATTCCAGCCGCACAGTTTTGTTCAGAATATCCACGCTTGATTGCATAACATCCCCTTGTGTAAAAACCACCTCCGAACCACTGCCACTTTATACAGGTGACCTAGTGTTTGCGCATGAAAAAAACATACTCGCCGCCACTCTCATTGGTCGCAACCAATTCGTTGCCCGTCTGCTTGGCGAAAGCCTGCATGTCTTTCACCGAACCCGGATCGGTGGAAATTACTTTCAATACCTGTCCCGTAGTAATTTCAGCCAGCGTCTTCTTGGTTTTCAATATTGGCAATGGGCAGTTAAGTCCGCGCGCATCCAGTTCTTTGTCGAAATTCATGATCTTTCTCCTTTATGATACCGACCGTGCGGTATGTTAATGACACAAAAAAACATCACCTGCTTTTACTTCTACCCTTCTCCTGCCTGGCCGGCATCAGGCTCTGCACATAGCCATGCAGCTGCTTCATGCAGCTCTCGAACGCCCTGGGAGACTGCATGTTTTTTGCTATGCCGATGCAGCCCTCCCAGGCGGAAACAACAAATAACGCCGCCGCCTTGTAATCCACATCTGCGCGGATTTGGCCCTGCTTTTGTCCGCGCTTGAGGGCATCCTCAACGGTTTTCTGCCAGATACCCAGCACCCCGCCAAGCTGCTGCTGAAATAACTCATCCAGCGCACTCATTTCCTGCATCAGGTTATTCAGCGGGCAACCCAGCATGACAAAATCAGACGGCACCTTCTTGTGGATGGTGGCGATAACATCCAGCAGCGTTTCCACCGGCGTGTCGCTCTCGCGCAGGCGTTTGAAAATCAGGCTGTCCAGCCGCTCCTTGATCACCTCGTCGATCACCGCCAGCCCCAGCGCCTGCTTGGTGGGGAAGTGATGGTACAGCGCGCCCTTGGTCAGCCCGGTGTCCTGCAGAATATTGGCGATGCTCGCCGCTTGAAAGCCCTGGCGATGAATCTCGCAAAAGGCCGACAGCAGGATCTTGTCGCGTGTTATGTCGGGTTGTTTGGTTTGCATGGCGGCATTACATACCAACCGGTATGCATGTGTCAAGCATTTTGACAGAAGAAGGCTGGGCTGCCTTTAAACGCCTAGAGTTCTTTCAGTTGTTGCTCCACAAACGCGCGCAATTCTGCATTCAGCGTATTGGAATCAAGGGCGCGCTTGAACACTTCACGCGCCTCGGCATCGCGCTGTTCGGCGCGCAGCGAGATGCCCATGCCCATCATCCACACGCCGGATTGCGGCTTGAGCTGCAGGGCTTTCTGGTAGTGATCCACCGCTTCCGCATGACGGTTCTGGCGTTGCAGCAGGGCGGCGACAAAGGCCTGGTAATCCGGCTGTTTCTCGGCATAGGGAAGGGTCTTGAGCAGTGTGTCCAGCGCTTGCGGCAGGCCGCCATGCTCCACCTGCAGGCGTGCCAGCAGCATGGCAAAGCCGCTCTGCTGCGGGCTGATGTCCAGGCCTTCCTGCAATACGCGCTCGGCATCCGCATTGCGCCGTTTCTCCAGCAGCAGACTGACCAGCGTCTGGCGCGCCAATACATGGCCGGGGTCAAGCCGCAGCGTGGCTTCGTAGCCTATCATTGCCTCGGTATTGCGCCCCTGGCGCATCAGCTGGTCGGCGCGGCGGAATTCGTTCTCTGCCTGCTGCTGCGCGCTGATTTGGGTGGGTTGCTTGTTGACGCCACCGGGGGGAACAACGGCCACCGGGGCAGGCTGTGCCTTGCTGCGAGCCACAGGTGCAGGCGTGCTTTCCGGGCGCGGGGCGCCGGCCTGCTGCGCAACACTGGGCGGGCGTGGCGCATTGGCTGCCACAGTAAAGGAATAGGGGGTAGCCATATTGCCGTCCGCATCGCGCACTTCCACTGTCCAGATGCCCGGCGTTTTGCCAAAGTTGGATTTGATCACCAGCTGCTCGGGGCTTTGTTCGCGTATGGCGCGGTCGGGATAGACACGCCCCTTGGAGTCGCTCAGTGCAACTGTTGCGCCCTGGGAAAAATTCTTGCCCCTGATAATGAATGTCTGCGCGGCCCCTGTCGCCATGACGGGATCGGGACTGACGCTCTCTATCTGCGGGACTGGCGGAGCCACGGGAGCTGGCAGCGCGCTGACCAGCGGCTGCGAAGCGGCCTGCAACGCGGCTGGCGGCGCAAGCACGGCCACCGCCACAGGGGCCGGCAGCGGATGTTGCTGCTTGTCCCAGATGTACCAGGCAGCAGCCCCAAACCCCAGCATGCCGGCCGCGCCCGCAGCGACGAGCCAGAACGCGTTGCTTCTGCTGTGCGTATGAACCACGCGTATGGTCGCTTCGCCGATTTGTGTGCTGGCGCCGCGCTTGTCCAGATCTTTCAATACCTGATTTATCAAACTCATCTTGTCATTACCCAGCCGGTTATCAGCAAACTGCCCAGCAGCAGTACCAGCGCACCCCATAGCCACTGCCGCCAGCCACGCCGCGCCTCCGGCGTATCTGCCGCTGCCACCGCCACATGCCGTGGCAGCACCAGTTGGCTGCCCTCGCCATAGGCCAGCATCAACGACTTGTTGGCAATGATATTGATCAGGCGCGGCGTGCCGCCCGTGACACCGCGCAGGCGCGCCACTGCACCGTTACTGAACAGGGTTTCACCTTGATATCCCGCCACGCGCAAACGGTAGCGCAGGTAGCGGTCCAGCTCATCGTGCTGCAGGCCCTTCAGCTCATACTGGAAGCTGATGCGCTGGCGCAACTGGCGCACCGAGCTTTGTTTAAGCCTGTCATCCAGCTCGGGCTGGCCAAACAGCACGACTTGTATCAACTTGCGTTTTTCCGTTTCAAGATTGGTGAGCAGGCGCAGCACTTCCAGGCTTTCCAGCGGCATTGCCTGCGCTTCATCCAGACACACCAGCACGCGCTTGCCCTCGCGCGCAAAGTTAAGCAGCGCCAGGGTCAGTTCTTTCAGCAGCTGGTGCTGATCCACATCCTTGTCCAGCGTGATGCGGAATTCGTCCGCCAGCGCCAGCAACAGGCTGCGCGGCTCCAGATAGGGGTTGGGAATATAGGCGGTGGCAAACTTGCCACGGGTGCGCGCTGCAGCGGCCTCGTCCTGGGTGCCGATAGTCGTGGTGGTCGGTGCTGCGCCATCGTTAAGCGTGGCCAGAAATTTGCGGCACAGCAGGGTCTTGCCGTTGCCCACCTCACCCACAATCTTGATAAAGCCTTCCCCGTTGCGCGAGGCAACCAGCAGTGTGTTCAGCGCTTCCTGGTAGCTGGAGCAGGCAAAGAAAAAGCTGGTGTCCGGGGTGAGTGAAAAGGGCAGCTCGCGCAGGCCGAAGTGTTGCAGGTACATATCTATTGGCGCGTCATGCTGTTGATCCGGTCACGGCTGCGTGCAATGTCCTCAGACCACTCCTTGTCGCCATTGACGATGGTGGGCTTGATCAGGATGACCAGCTCGCGCTTTTCCGTGCGCTTGCTGGTCTGCCCGAACAGGGTCTTGGACATGCCGGGGATGCCGGACTCGTCTTCCACCGTGGCCTGGCGCATCAACCCGCCGATCGCCACGATCTGCCCGTCGCGCGCGCGCACGATACTGTCCGTTTCGGAGATGGAGCTGGAGGCAAGCGGCAGGGTATAAGTGCCGGCGGCTGCACCCAGATCGAGAACCTTGTTGACCGTGGACACCTGACCCACGGAAGGATGCACGTGCAGGATGATGTCGCTGTTCTCGTCGATACGCGGCGTGACATCCAGCGCGATACCGGAGAAGAATGGCTGCAGAGTCACCGTCGGGGTCGTGGTTGAGGTGGTTCCCACTGCCGAAGTGGTGGTAGTAACGCCGGTCACGAAAAATTCGTCTGTGCCCACTTTCAGCACGGCTTTCTGGTTGTTCAGCGTGGCGATGCGCGGGCTGGACAGCACGTGCACATTGCCCTGCGCCTCCAGGAAATTGAGCAGGGCGGCAAAATTGTTGGTCTGGAATGCCATGCCAAACATGCCACCCGCATTGCTGGAGTTGGTGATCAGATCGGTACCGGGAATTGAGCTCAGCGCATTGCCATTGTTGGAGAGCAAGGCTCCCGCACCAGTACCGGCCGCAGCAGGCTGCAGGGTTGTGCCCACACCGATCTGCCCGACAGATCCGAGATTGGCCGGCTCCCTGCCAAATGCCGCCCAGTTCACGCCCGACTGGAATATGTCGCTGAGTTGCACTTCCACGATCTTGGCTTCCAGTATCACCTGGCGCTCTATCGAAATCTGCGATGCCTTGAGATAGGCCGCCACATTCTTCAGCTCTTCCGGCATGGCGCGCACCACGATCACGCCCGACATCGGGCTGATCACCACGCTGCGGCCTTTGTCGTCACCCACAATTGCAAGCAACGCCTTGCTCAATTCATCCCAGAAATTGGTGCTGGAAGTGGTGCTGACACGGCTGCTCTCCAAACTCTTGCTGCTGCCTGGAGCTGGCGCTGTAGCTGTACCGGGGGTGGTGGTGCCGGTTGAGTCGCCAATTGAACTGGAGGACACACGCAGCGATGAGTTGCCATCACGCTGACCGGTGAGGTAACTCACCTGGTAAATGCGCGTCTGCATGGAGAGGGGCTGAACATAAATGCGCGATCCATCCACCCTGTAGTCGTAGCCATAAGTCTCGCGTATGGCTTCCAGCGCTTCCAGCACGGTTACATCCTTGAGGTTAAGCGACATGCTGCCGCTTACGTCGGATGGCACCAGTATGCTGTAACGCGTGCCTGACACAATGGCGGTAAACACCTGCTGTGCGGCCGTGTTGTTCACCGCCAGGTCAAATCGTGTTTCAGCGGGTTTGTTATCCACCGCAGGCATACCTACCGTCAGTGGCGGCAGCAATGCATCATTCACCGCGTCTGCCTTGGCGGGCCTGGCGTTCTTCGCGGCAGCCTCCATGTCCTTCTTGATTGCATCTGCCGTGCTGTTGCCGTTGCGCCCGTTTGACGAAGCACAAGCCGCCAGCAAAACCAGCGCAGGCACAGCCAATGCCAACTTCACGAATATTGGCTTCATATTTTCTCCTTCATCCCGCTCTTGCGGGGCGATTTCTTGTTGTCTTTTTGATTGTCCAGCGTACAGCTCACTGACTTTCTGGCAGATGCTTCGGGCGCGGTAATCCTGACCCCCACACCCGGGAACAGGTTCAGCGTACGCCGCCCGTTACGCCCCTGCAGCACCACGCCATTGGCATTGACCTCGACCAGTTGCGCGCCTTCATGCTGCTCTCCCAGCTTGACTGTCTTGCCATCAATAATCGCCGCACAGCGTGTGGGGGAGATAATGACCGAGAGCAGGCCTTTTGCATTGGGTGCAGCATGTTTCACGGACAGTCCGCCCGCACCCGCCGCCTCACTTATTTCCGCGGGTGGCCGTGTCGGGTCCGCCAGCACCTGTGCCCCTGCCGCAACAGGCAGGGTGCACAGCAAGCACACTGTGACGGCGCGTATGGTCATCATATTTGCAGCCATGTCTTGTCCAGGCTCAATGTGTACAGCGTCAGCGTCAAATCAGCCGCCGGATATTTCACCACTTCCAGCTTCACCTTGCCCCAGAACATCTGCGTGGGCAAATGCTCCAGCGAATTCAGGTATTGCAGCAAGTCCAGATAATTGCCGCGCACGGTCATTTCCACGCCGTGCTTGTATATCTGTTTATCCGGCACAAGCTGCTGTGTTGGTGCGGCATCGGTTTCAGGCTTGGTATTTTCCCTTTCCAGCAGAGGGGTCACCGGCAAGGTCTGCAAGGCCATCAGTTGCAGATTGGCATTTTTGCCCAGCACCTGGCGCAACAGGCCCGCCATTTTTTCCGGTGGCACCAGCTTCTCGCGGTTACTCTTCAGAATGGCGTCACCCTCTTCCAGCTCTTGCCGGAGCTGTGCGAGGCGCTTGCGCTGCGGCGAGGTTTCATTTGCACTTCTGGCCTGCTCCAATGCCTCTATCTGCGCCTGCACCTCTTTGGTTTTTTCCTGTTGCTGCACAACCTCGCCGAGCAGATTTTTCTGCTGCAGCAGCAAGGGGTCAAGCAACAGCGAGTTCACCAGCGCCATCAGCAAGAAAGCCATGGCAGCAAAAATCAATGCGCGTTCACGCAGCGTCATCGCATCCACCCTGGAGCTGAATTTCTGCCATTGCTGCCGGATCATTTCGCCGCCCCCGTTTCAACTGATTGCAGGGTAAATTCCAGGTACGGCCTGCCCGCGGGCTTGTCCGCCTCAAACTTGTGCTGCTGCATTTGCAGTGTAGCGAATGCTTTGCCGCGCATGGCTTTTTCCTGACTCAAACGCTGAATGTAGCCGGGCACCAGCTCCGGGTTCAGCGCCCCGCCACTCATGCTCATCTGTAGCGCATCACCGGTGATGTTGAAGCCGGTCAGCCACAAGCCGCTGATGGTCTGCCGCGCAAAGGCGCGCATGTATTCCGAATAGCCGCTGGTATTACCCAGAACCCCGCTCTTCAGGGTATCAAGCAGCTCGCGTTGCGCAACCGCCTGCGCATCCAGCACTTTCAACTCTC
This sequence comes from Nitrosomonadales bacterium, assembly GCA_023259065.1. Taxonomy (GTDB): domain Bacteria; phylum Pseudomonadota; class Gammaproteobacteria; order Burkholderiales; family Gallionellaceae; genus 39-52-133. Next base: position 3,656 of record JAHFQY010000016.1, on the reverse strand, counting down.
TCTCCAGCAACTGTTGCGACTGCTGCGGGGAAAAATTCTCGCTTGCACGCTGCAGCCTGCCCTGCTCGGAAACATGACGTTTGCCAGCCTCATCAAGCTGCTTGCCCAGGAGCTGCACCTGATACATGGCATAGCCATAGAAAGCGGCAGAACCCAGCAGTATCAAACCCAGCGCCTGCACCATGGCCAGCACGGAAAAATATTGCTTCTGCTTGAGCAGTTGCGGATTGAACAGGTTGATTTGCTGGCTCATAGCGCCCGCCTTTCCTGGCGCAAGGCAGCACCCAGCACATAAAACGCGTCAGCCTGGGTATCGCTATCGGCCAATTCAGGCACGGCGGTCAGATCCATTACCTGGCCCAGATCGAGCCGCTCTACCGGCACACTCAGATTGTCCGCGATTTTTTCCAGCAAGCCGCTTTGCCGTGGCGCGGAAAGCAGCAGGCGATTGACCGTCACGTAATTGAACTGACGATCGAAGTAATCCAGCGAGCGCTGCACTTCCAGCTCCAGGCGATCCAGCACTTGTTGGCGCACGCTGTCATTGGCATCCAGCAATTGCCCCGAGGCAATTTCAATGCGGCGCGCCAAATACAACTCCCCGCCGCTGGTGAAGGTGAGCATGCCGCCATTTTCATCAAACGCCAGCAACGCCAGCGCGCGCCCCTCATCCTCGAACAGGGCGGCGATATTGCGCTGGGCCATTTCCGGAATATCGATGATGTTCAAATCAAGCTTGGCATTTTCAAACAGGTCGATGCGCTTCTTGATCACATCGTTGGCGGCAGACACCACATACAGGGATTGCGGACGATCACCACCGTGAGGATTGGCGGGAATCTGCGCCACATCTATGGTGGCGTCATCCACGTGATAACTCAGCGCATCCTTCACTCGCCAGCGAATTGCCGCCTTCAGCTCCTCGGGAGGAACATTGGGTGCTTCCACCGCTTGCAATTGATATTCGCTCGGAGCGAGCAGATTGGTAAATTGGTCACCGCTGACACGCATGGAACTGCAAACCCTGGCCAACTCTGCCGGCGCTACAGTTACAAGCCTATGAGTTGCATAGGCCATAAGTTGCGGCTTGTTTCCGGCAAGTTTTACTTTGGCGACGCGCACTGTCTTGCCGCCCAGAGCCATGACTGCTCTGGCGCTGCCATGACTTTTCTGCCCAAAAACATTGAAAAAAGATGGGATTTGCATAATAGGCTTGAAGATAGTTCAATAACCCATTGGTTGTCAATAATTTTTAACCCGCCAATCAAGCTCGTTTGCCTGGTTTTTGCGCAAGCTCGTCCTGCTTGTGCAAACCCGGCCCGCTTATGCAAACAGCATAGAATAATTCGGGGCCAGCATTTCAATACGCCTCGCGCTGGTAAATATATGGATTATTGCCCCTGTACAAGCCGAAGGTGGCACGCCCCGGCACACTGGGGTTGGCGCCCGCGCCATTGCTGCCCGCCAGCATGTAAGCCGGCGCATTCAAGCTCAAATCCACCGCCCCGGTAACGCCCAGACCCGGTGCCGCCAGGGTAACCGCCCTGGTTCCATTTGCAACTGCTGCAGTCGCAGGGGAGAGCACGGTAACCGCCGCCAGCGGCCCCTGCACGAAGACTGTATTGAGATTCCCGCCAGCACTGCCAAGCGCGGAGTTGAACGATGTCGAGCTGTCCGTCACGCTGGTCAGCCACCCTGATGCCGCCCCCTGGTAATACTGCGCCGATACCGTCAGCGTTAACGGCAACAATTCGGAGCCGTAAGCGTTGGAAATCTTGAAGCGTCCGCTGCGTATTTCCACAGTCCCTTCGACAAAAGCGGACGAGGTAACCGCTGCATACACCGAGTCGGTTGCACGCATCTTCACGATGGTTGGTGGGGTTGTCACCGCATCAAAGGTATAAACCGGCACCGATGCCAGCATCGCCACGCCGGAGACAAAATCCGCTTTCGGCACGGTCAAGGTCGTCCCTGCCGCATTCGCCGTTACGCCCAGAGCTGCGGCGGACACGCCAAGCTTGCCAACAGGCGTAGCCAGGGCATTGGCATCGGTAATCAACACAGCGTTGGCGAAGTTGGGCGAGGTGTTCACGCTGCCGTCATAATTGAGCGTAGCCGTGGGTGCCGGCAAGCCGTTCATTGCCGTCACTGATAGCGTAAAGGGCTGGCCTGAGTAGGTGAAACCGCACCCCAGGCAACCGTTGATAATCGCCGTATCAAAGTGATCAGGAACGAAGTTGCCTACGTTGCCGGATTTCGGGGCAACCCCGGTATTGCACACAGTGCCGCCTGTTCCCGTGTTGCCGGCGACAGCCAGAGCCGAGCCAAGATAGCCGCTGTTGCCCGCCACCACATCACCGTTACCCACTTCGCTCCAGTTCAAATTGTTCACGCTCGCCACACCATTGCTGAATGTCGCGCTTCCGCTGAACAATCCGCTGGACGAGGCCGTGCCGCCCGGCAGGCACTTGGCAAAGGTAAGCGCTGCGCTTTGGGGCGCTGTCTCGTTGCCAAAATTCGTTGCTGTCGCAGCAACTGCACATGCCCCCCCCGTACTGGTCTGCGCAGTGAGTGTGGCCGCGAAGTTGTTGCCCGCCTTGATTGGCCCGGCCGTCACGCCACTGATGGCAAACGCCGCCGGGGCGGCGATAAATTGCGTATTGCCGGTCATTGCCGCCCCCGTGGGTGCGGTGTCATTCGCGATCAGTGTCAGCTGCCCGGCATCAGGGTAACTCACGGTAAGCGTTGCCCTGCCTGTCGCATCGAATGTCAGGTTGTGTGCAGTGGCTGCGGTGCCGATTAGCGTGCCGTTGGCGACATCAGTCACGCTCTTCGTGCCGGAGAGCGGATTGCTGTAGGCGATATTCAAATTGACCGGGCGGGTTACGCCCGCATATGCCGGCACGCAACGGTTTGCCGGTGTGCCTTGCTGCACGGCCTCTATCGTCACCGCCGTGTTGCTGCACGCAACATGATCAGGCGCAGTAACAATAAAGCCCGAGGTGTTGAATTGCATTGCGTTGACGCAGCTTGCCGATCCGTTCGAGGTGTTGAGGCAGGTTGTCGGGCTCACCGTCAGGGGCGAAGACACGGCACCCAGCGTTGCCGCACCTGCTGCAGCCTGCTGCACCGTTGCGGCTGCATTTATCCCGGTGACACCAATGGCAAAAGTCTGCCCGCCGGGTGTCAGCGTCACAGTCAAGCCGCCAGCAGTGTAAAGCGTCGAGCAGCTTGCATTGGCGCATGCGGTAATCGTTACTGTTTTCGGCGTACAGGTCAGCGCACTGCCCGAATGCGTAATCAATATATGATCCGGCGCTGCTGCGATAGTGTAAGTAACGCCGATCTGCACGTGATCCACCCTCACCGTGTGCGCCGCACCCGCAGCACTCGCCTTGGTCGCAGCAAAGGCTGCGCCAAAATTGGCCGCATTGATATCTGCCGGCGTCCACGCGTCACCCCACAGATCTGCAGCACCGCCATGAGCCTGGATGACATCCGCTGTCGTGTATGTCGTGGCAGTGGAACGGTCGGTTGCGCCTATGACGCCCGCCTTGAGCAGGCGCATCGCTGCGTCGCGGCTGCCGCCATTGGCTGTGCTGCTGGAGCGGCGTTCCACATTGACCGTGATGCCGTTAATGGTTGCGCCGGCAGGA
>JAHFQY010000015.1 GCA_023259065.1 Nitrosomonadales bacterium | reverse complement strand
GTCTTGTCGATAATGGCTTTCAGATCCGCAGCCGGGATATCCGTGGCAAATTTGGACAGCACGGCATACGCCAGCTCGGCATAGCTCATGTTGCGCATGGCATCCAGCTCGGCGCGTGTCACCTGCGGGTATTGTTCCGGCAGATACAGGCCGCCATCGGGAGCAAGGCCGCCCAGCAGAATTTCGGTAAAGGTCTTGGCGGGCGCGTTGCCGCGGGTAGATATATATTTCATCGGATGCTCGCTTCATGTAGGTTGGGTTAGCTTTGCATAGCCATTCGACTAAGCCGCTAAAGCGGCAAGTCGCTGGTTAGCGCAGCGTAACCCAACAATTATTTGTAATCGCCAGACAGCTTGTTGGGTTACGCCGCAAGCGGCTAACCCAACCTACATTGTTTGTTTTATTTCCCCAGCTCTTCCAGGCGTATGCGCGTCACCTTGCCGGCCACCACCTTCAGCGCTTCGATCTTGGCGATCGCCGCATTGATGCGTTTCTCGCGCGTCAAATGGCTGAGCATAATGAGGTCGGTCTGGTCTTCGCCTTCGCCCGGCTCCTTCTGGATCACCGCGTCGATGGAAATCTGCTCGTCCGCCAGGATGCGCGTGATATCGGCCAGCACGCCTGGCTTGTCCTGCACGCGCAGGCGCAGGTAATAGCTGGTCTGCACTTCGTCGATCGGCAGTATCTTCAGGTCGGCCAGCTGGTTGGGCTGGAACGCCAGGTGTGGCACGCGGTTTTGCGGGTCGGCGGTGTGCATGCGCGTCACGTCCACCAGGTCGGCGATCACCGCGCTGGCGGTAGGCTCGGCGCCCGCGCCCTTGCCGTAATACAGCGTCGCGCCCACGGCATCGCCCTGCACCAGCACCGCGTTCATCGCGCCTTCCACATTGGCGATCAGGCGCTTGGCCGGGATCAGCGTGGGATGCACGCGCAGCTCCACACCTTCGTCGGTGCGTTTGGTGATGCCCAATAATTTAATGCGGTAGCCCAACTGCTCGGCATACTTGATGTCGGTGGCATCCAGCTTGGAGATGCCCTCGATATACGCCTTGTCGAACTGCATCGGAATGCCGAAGGCCAGCGATGCGAGTATGGTGATCTTGTGCGCGGCGTCCACGCCTTCGATGTCGAAGGTCGGGTCGGCTTCCGCATAGCCCAGGCGCTGCGCCTCTTTCAGCACGGTATCAAAGCTCAGCCCCTTGTCGCGCATCTCGGACAGGATGAAGTTGGTGGTACCGTTGATGATGCCGGCGATCCACTCGATGCGGTTGGCTGAGAGGCCTTCGCGCAGCGCCTTGATGATGGGGATGCCGCCGGCCACGGCGGCCTCGAAGGCCACCATCACGCGCTTCTGCTGCGCCGCTGCGAAGATTTCGTTGCCGTGCACGGCCAGCAGCGCCTTGTTGGCGGTGACCACATGCTTGCCATTATTGATGGCCTTGAGCACCAGCTCCTTGGCCACACCGTAGCCGCCGATCAGCTCGACCACGATATCCACTTCCGGGTCGTTCACCACGGCAAATGCGTCGTCTGTTACACGGCAGGCGCCATGCGTCACCTGCTTTGCCAGCTCCAGATTTTTATCGGCGACGATGCTGATCTTGATCGGGCGTCCGGCGCGGCGGCTGATCTCTTCCGCGTTGCGCTCCAGTACGGTAAAAGTGCCACCGCCTACGGTGCCGATGCCTAACAGGCCTACATTGATTGGTTTCATAGCTTAAATCATGTGAAAAGTGAAATGTGAAATGCGAAATGTGAAACGTGGGAGGTGAGGTGTGATGACGATTTTGCGTTTCACATTTCACCTTTCACGTTTCACGCCTTATCTGTGCCATGGCGCTTGCGGTAGCTCTCCAGAAAGCGTGCAATGCGGCTGATCGCCTCGGTCAGATCATCCGTGTTGGGCAGGAACACGATGCGCAAATGATCGGTGTGCGGCCAGTTAAAGCCTGTGCCCTGCACCACCAGCACCTTCTCGGTTTCCAGCAGCTCGAGGATGAACTTCTGGTCGTCCGCGATCGGATACATCTTCGGATCGAGGCGTGGAAACAGGTACAGCGCTGCCTTGGGCTTGACGCAGCTCACACCGGGAATCGCGGTGAGCATGTCGTAAGCAAGGTCGCGCTGCTTGGCCAGCCTTCCACCGGGTGCCACCAGATCGTTGATGCTCTGGTAGCCACCCAGCGCGGTCTGAATGGCGAATTGCCCCGGCACGTTGGAGCACAAACGCATCGAAGCAAGGATGTTGAGGCCGTCGAGGTAATCCTGCGCGTTCTTCTTGGCGCCGGAAACGATCATCCAGCCCGAGCGGTAGCCGCAGGCACGGTAGTTTTTCGACAGGCCATTGAGCGTCACAAACAGCACATCGTCGGCCAGCGAGGCTATCGACGTATGCGACACGCCGTCGTACAGCACCTTGTCGTAAATCTCGTCGGCAAAAATGATCAGCTGATGCTCGCGTGCAATCTTGATGATCTCCAGCAGCAGCTCATCCGAATACAGCGCGCCGGTGGGGTTGTTGGGGTTGATGATGACGATGGCGCGCGTGTTCTTGCTGATCTTGCTGCGCATGTCCTTCAGGTCCGGCATCCAGTCGTTCTGCTCGTCGCACAGGTAATGGCGCGGCGTGCCGCCGGCCAGCGTTACCGCAGCCGTCCACAGGGGATAATCGGGGGCCGGCACCAGCACTTCGTCACCGGTATTGAGCAGGCCCTGCATCGACATCACGATCAGCTCGGAAGCGCCGTTGCCGATGAAAATATCTTCCATGCCCACGCCGGCAATTTTCTTCTGCTGCGAATAGTGCATGATGGCCTTGCGTGCGGCGAAAAGGCCTTTTGAATCGGAGTAACCGGAAGAGTTGGGCAGGTTGTGTATCACGTCCTGCTGGATTTCTTCCGGCGCCTCAAAGCCGAATGGCGCCAGGTTGCCTATGTTCAGCTTGATGATGCGATGACCGTCCTCCTCCATCTGCTTGGCGCGCGCCATCACCGGGCCGCGGATGTCGTAGCAGACGTTGGCCAGCTTGGCGGATTTCTGCACGGGGCGCACAGAGGTATCGGTATCTGGTGTATTGGCTTGTTTCACGGTGCTCTTTCGGGTGTAATGTTTCAGCGTGGGCGAATCCGGTAGAATCCGCATGAAACAACAGCTTGCAAAGGGCGCAATTCTATCCGAGCAGCGCCATTGCGGCAAATTGGAGATACCCCTTGAAAATCAGCCTTACCCTCAATCCCGACCAGAAGGTTTTTACCGCACATGGCCCTGGCTATGTTACGGTAAGCAACGAGCGATTTGAACGCCCCATCGTGGTTGTCCCGCAACAGGTGCTCAGTGACTGGCCTGCCACTACCTTTGCCGCCTTGGGCGAGGCCCATTTTGAATATTTCCTGGCGCTAAAACCCGAGGTGCTGCTGCTGGGCAGCGGCACCGAACACCGTTTTGCCCACCCCCGGCTATACCGCGCGCTGAGCGATGCCGGAATAGGCGTGGAATTCATGACCACCCCCGCTGCCTGCCGCACCTACAACATCCTGATGGACGAAGGCCGCAAGGTGGTTGCCGCCATCCTGTTTGAATAAGGCAAGCCACATGAGCACATTGCTGCACAACGTCATCGCCCAGACTGAACAGGTCATCCTCGGCAAGCCGCACCAGATCAGGCTGGCGCTGGCCTGTTTGCTGGCGCGCGGCCACCTGCTGATCGAGGATCTGCCTGGCGTGGGCAAGACCACGCTGGCGCATGTGCTGGCGCGCACACTGGGCCTGCAGTTTGCGCGCATCCAGTTCACCAGCGACATGCTGCCGGCCGACATTCTGGGCGTATCGATCTTCCAGCGCGACAGCGCTGCTTCCGGTAACGGGGAATTCAAGTTCCACCCCGGCCCCATCTTTGCGCAGATGATTCTGGCGGACGAGGTGAACCGCGCCACCCCCAAGACGCAGAGCGCCCTGCTGGAAGCCATGGAGGAGCAGCAGGTCACCACCGAGGGTATCACCCGCCCGTTGCCCGAACCCTTCTTCGTGATTGCCACGCAGAACCCCACCCACCAGATCGGCACCTTCCCTCTGCCGGAGTCGCAACTGGACCGTTTCCTCATGCGCATCCAGCTGGGCTACCCGGATGCGCAGGCCGAACGCGGCCTGCTTGCCGGCGTAGAGCGGCGCGAGATCGTGGCCAGGCTGCAACCGCAGATGCAGGCAGCCGAGCTGCTTGCCCTGCAACAACAGGTGAAGCAGGTACATGCTTCGCCCGCCCTGCTCGACTACGTGCAGGCCATTCTGCGCCACACGCGCGAGTCCGCACGCTATGTGCATGGACTGTCGCCCCGCGCCGGCCTCTCGCTGCTCGCCGCCGCCCGTGCCTGGGCACTGCTGCACGGCCGTAACGCCGTCATCCCGGAGGACATCCAGACCGTATTGCCCGGCGTGGCCAGCCACCGCCTGCAAAGCGTGCAGGACGTGCAGACATCGGATGGCGACAAGCTGGCGCGCGAGTTGATCGAAGCGGTGGCGATTCCCTAGGAGCTGGCGCGTGTTCGCCGCACTCCAACAAAAATTCCGCACCTGGCTGTTCCGCCCGAAGATCGAGAGCGGCACGGTCACGCTCAACCAGCGCCGCATCTTCATCCTGCCCACCCGTCAGGGACTAGGCTTCGGCTTTGTGTTGCTGCTGATGCTGCTAGGCGACATCAACTACAACCTCAGCCTCGGCTACGTGCTCACCTTCCTGCTCGCCACGGCCGCGGCGATGTCCATGCTGCATGCCTTCCGCAACATGGCGCAACTGGAAATTCGCGCGGGCCGCGTCGAGCCGGCATTTGCCGGAGACCCTGCCTGGTTCGTATTCCATTTCCACAACCACAGTGAGCTGCCACGCCACCAGCTGACGCTGCGCGATGCCGCAGGCCACACCACCACCTTCGACCTGCCGGCACAGCACAGCACGCGCGTGCAGCTTTCCATTCCCGCAACACAACGCGGCTGGCTCTCCAGCGGGCGCCTGACGCTGTACACCGAGTTTCCACTGGGGCTGTTTCATGCCTGGTCCTACCTGCATTTCGACACACGCGCGCTGGTCTACCCCAAGCCGGCCGCCCCGCACCCCTTGCCGGCCAGCACCGCACAGGAAGGCGCTGGCAAGCTCATCAGCAGCGGCGATGAAGATTTTGCCGGGCTGCGCAGTTATGTCGCAGGAGATGCATTGCCACGCATTGCCTGGAAAGCTTTGGCGCGCGAACAGGGATTGATGGTCAAACAGTTCAGTGCCACGCAGGGACATGAACTGTGGCTGGACTGGTCACTCCTCCCGCATGCAGACACTGAACGCAAGCTGGAGATGCTGACGCGCTGGGTGCTGGATGCGGATGCTGCCCAGCTGCGCTACGGCCTGCGCCTGCCCGGAACTGAACTTGCACCAGACATCGGCACCACCCACCGTGAAACCTGCCTGCAGTCACTGGCGCTATTTGGCCTGGGTGCAGGTCAATCATGAAACTTTCTGCCCCGCTCATCTACGGCCTGGTCGCCTCCATCCTGCTGGTGAGCGCGCCGCATGCGGAACACCTGCCGCCGTGGGTGGTGGCGGTGTGCGCCATGCTGCTGGCCTGGCGCACTTACCTGAACTGGTCCGGCAATGCGCTACCGCCGCGCTGGCTGTTGCTCACCATTACCTTGGCCGGTGTGGGCGGCATCCTCATCAGTTTTCACACCCTGTTCGGGCGCGAAGCCGGGGTGGCGCTGCTGATACTGCTGGCCACGCTCAAGCTGCTGGAGTTGCGCACCGCGCGCGATGCCACGGTGCTGATCCAGCTTTCCAGCTTTATCATCATCACCAATTTTTTCTATTCGCAGAGCATCCCCACCGCGCTGTACATGATGTTCACCCTGCTGGTGATCATGGCTACCTGGGCGCATATGCACACCGGCACGCTGGCGCTCAGGCCGCGCTTGCGCATCGCCGCAACACTGCTGCTGCAGGCCATACCGCTCACGCTGCTGCTGTTTGTGCTGTTCCCGCGCGTGCAGGGGCCGCTGTGGGGCATGCCGCAGGATGCTTATGCCAAGAGCGGGCTGGACGACAAAATGTCACCCGGCAGCATAAGCAAGCTGTCGCTCTCGGATGCTGTGGCGTTTCGCGTCGCATTCAGGAACCAGGCACCCCTGCGCGAACAGATGTACTGGCGCGGCCCGGTGCTGTGGGACTACAACGGCCTTACCTGGACGCAAGGTCTGGAGATACGCAGCAAGCAGCCACAGCTCGACAATCTCGCCAGCCCGGTTGACTACACGGTAACGCTGGAGCCGCACAACAAGACCTGGCTGTTCACGCTGGACATGCCCACCCAGGTTTCGGTTCCCGCCACACTGACTTACGATTTCCAGGTGTTGGCCAAGGCGCCGGTCAATGCGCGCATGCGCTATGACGCGCGCTCGCAACTGGCTTACCGCGCCAACGTTGAAGAAGCCCCTTATCAGCTCAAGCGCGCCACAGCACTCCCGTCCGGCTTCAATCCGCGTGCGCGGCAGCTTGCCGCCGAATGGCGCAACAGCCTGCCCGGGGATGAAGCCATCCTGCAAACGGCACTCCGCTATTTCAATCGCGAGGGGTTTGTTTACACGCTGGAACCGCCGCTATTGGGCAACCATGCGGTAGATGATTTCCTGTTCGAGACACGCAAAGGTTTTTGCGAACACTACGCCTCCAGCTTTGTATTCCTGATGCGTGCCGCGGGTATACCCGCACGCGTGGCAACAGGCTATCAGGGTGGCGAATACAACGAGCTCGGCGGCTACTACATCGTGCGCCAGTCGGATGCGCATGCCTGGGCAGAGGTGTGGCTGAAAGACCGCGGCTGGGTGCGCACAGACCCCACTGCCGCAGTCTCGCCCTCACGCGTGCAGATGGGCCTCAACGCCGCCCTGCCGGACAACGCGGTGCTGCCCTTTTTCGCGCGCACCCAGTCACCGTTGCTGCTCAAGCTGCGCTTTAATCTGGATGCCTTTACCAACCAGTGGAACCAGTGGGTGCTGGGTTACAACACGGAACGGCAGTTTGCCTTTCTTACGCGCCTGGGCATGGAAGACATCAGCTGGCAAAAGATGGCGATCAATCTGCTGATTGGAAGCGGCGTGCTGGTGGGATTGCTCTCCCTGCTGATGCTGCGGCAGCTTTACACGCACCGGAAAGACCAGGTGCAAGCGCTGTATCTGAAATTTTGCCGCAAGCTGGCGCGCGCCGGCCTGGCGCGTGCGGCGCATGAGGGGCCGCAGGATTTTGCCGCACGCGCCGCGCGCAGCCAGCCACAGCATGCCGCCGCCATACAAAACATTACCGCGCACTACCTGGCTCTGCGCTATGGCAGCCAGCCCGGCAAGCATGGCTTGCTTGCCTTGCGCCGCGCGGTAGCGGCATTCAAGATATAATCCGCACCTACACTTGAACTTGAAACCGCCATGCAAATCACCCGCCGCCTGGAATTTGATGCAGGCCACCGCATCCCCAACCACACCAGCCAGTGCAAACACCTGCACGGCCACCGCTACGCGCTGGAGGTCACCCTCTCCGGCGATATCATCACCCAGGAAGGGGTTTCCGAGCAGGGCATGGTGATGGACTTTAGCGACGTGAAGCGCATCGCCAAGGAGCAGGTGGTGGATGCCTGGGATCACGCCTTTCTGGTGTATCGCGGCGACAAGGTGGTGCTGGATTTCCTCAACACCCTGCCCGGCCACAAGACGGTCATCATGGATGTGCCCCCCACTGCCGAAAATCTTGCCGCCATCGCCTTCCGGTTGCTGTCCGCGGCCTATCACGCCACCTATAACAACCACCTGCACCTGAAGCGTGTGCGCATCTACGAAACCCCCAATAACTGGGCCGACTGCTTGCGCAAAGAATAGCTGACAAGGCTTGAATTTACAGGCAAGATTAGCGTCATAGACGGGACAAAATCTTTCATGACCGAACTTTCTGCAGAGCTCAGCAAAAAATTATCCGAAGCCGTGGATAAAATGCCCGCCTTCCCCAAGAGCGTGCAGCGTGTGCTGGAGCTCTCGCGCAACATGAATTGCCCGCCCAAGGAACTGGTCAGCGTGATCGAGAAGGATCCGGTGATGACACTGAAGTTGCTGCGCATCCTCAACTCGGCCTATTACAGCTTTCCCAAACAGATCACCTCGGTCAACCAGTCGGTGATTTATCTGGGACTCAACACCATCAAGAACATGGCCCTGTCGTTTGCCGTGGTGGGCGTACTGCCGAAAAAAAATGCCGCCGGCTTCGACATGCAAAGATACCTGTTGCATTCGCTCACCACGGCCAGCCTGGCGCGCACGTTGTGCCAGAAATTCGGCGATGACGACACCGACCCGGGCGATTGCTACATCGCCGGGTTGCTGCATGATTTTGGCAAGGTCATGTTCGCGCAACACATGCCGGATGAATTCCGGGAAGCCATGAATTACAGTGCAGACAACAGCGTCCCGCTGCATCATGCGGAACAAAAAATCATCGGCGTCGATCACACCGTGGCAGGCGCCATGCTGGTGGAGAAATGGCAATTCCAGAAGTCGCTCAGCGACACCATACGCCACCTGCATGATGGCACGCTGGCTGACTCGACCATGCAAAATTGCCTGTTCGTCGCCGACCAGATCAGCAAGTACAAGACCGCAGGGGAAGGTGACATCGTTATCGTGCCCGAGCTGCCAGACAAGATTGCCGAGCGCTTTGGCGGCAACCTCGACGACATCATCGCGCAACTGGGCGACCTGTCCAAAGTAATGGAAGAAGCCAGATCCTTCGCTCATATAGGCAAAGAGGCGATCAAATGAAAATAAAATTCTGGGGAGTACGCGGCTCCATTCCCTCGCCCGGCCCCAACACCCAGCGCTATGGCGGCAATACCACCTGCATAGAGGTGCGCACGGACGACAACACCCTGATCATCCTGGATGGCGGCACCGGCATTTTTCCGCTGGCACAGACCCTGCTCAAGGAACTGCCGATCAACGCGCACATTTTCAACACCCACAGCCATTGGGATCACATCCAGGGCCTGCCGTTCTTCATCCCGATCTTCATTCCCGGCAACCAGATCCAGCTGTATGGCGCATTCGACCCCATATCCGGCGCCGGCCCCGAGCGCATCATGCTGATCCAGATGCAGTACAGCTACTTCCCGGTGCGCGAGGCGGAGATGCAATCCAGCATTGTCTACCAGACCGTCATGCCGCATGAGCAGGTCAAGATAGGGGCCAGCACCATCACCCCCACCCTGCTCAGCCATCCGGTGGTCAATTTCGGCTATCGCATCGACTGCAACGGCAAGTCGGTATTCTTTACCGGAGATCACGAGCCGCACTACAACATCTACGAGCTAGGTGATGATGGCTACGACGAGTACCAAACCATGGTGGATGAACAGCGCCAAAGCATAGTAGATGCCATCCGCGGCGTCGATGTGCTGATCGCCGACTCCTCCTACACCATAGGCGAATACCCGTCGAAAAAAGGCTGGGGGCACGGCACCTTTGACAGCTGCATAGAACTGGCGCGCGCAGCCGGGGCAAAGATACTGTATTGCACCCATCATGAACCCACGCGCAGTGATGATGATCTGGAGAAAGTTTTTGCCGAGGCGCTGGCGCGCCATCCTTATGACAAGAGCGTGCTGGATATCAGGCTGGCGAGGGAAGGCGAAGAGATCGTTATCTGAGCTGCAGCGGTCTGCAATTGATCTGACGGGCTAGGTAAACAAAGTTACTTTGTTCACCTGCGAATGAATAACAGCTTCGACAGCCCGATACCGGACTGTCGAGACCATTGCCAACCAATCAACTTTAGAAAAATAATTTTATGCTGACAGAAAACTCAGGAATAACTCAGAAAATACTCATAATCGGCGCCGGTCGTGGTGGGTCAGCAATGATAGATCTTTTTCTTGATGATCCCATGATACGCATGGTTGGCATAGTTGATACCAATCCATCTGCTCCTGCGATCGATATCGCCAGAAAAAACAGCATTCCAACATTTACCAATCTGGATGAAGCGCTGGTGGCATGCTGCCCTTGCCTGGTATTGAACCTCTCAGCTGATGAGGGTGTCACCACTTACGTTGCATCCAAACTGGGCAGCAACAATGTGGTTGGCGGCTTTCAAGCGCGCTTTCTGTGGAAATTGATAACACGCCTCAAGAACACCAATGAACAGGTTCTCCATCTTGCCCATCATGATGCACTGACAGGGATTCCTAACCGCCTCCTGTTTTATGATCGTCTTAACCAGGCACTAGCAAGAGCTCGCAGGGATAAAGAATTAACCGGCGTCCTGTTTCTGGATCTTGACGGATTCAAGCTTATCAATGACACATATGGCCATGATGCCGGTGATTTGCTGCTGCAAGAGGTGACCAAACGAATCAAGGCATGTGTACGTGATTCAGATACCGTGGCGCGCATGGGGGGCGATGAATTTACCGTGATACTTTGCAACGTTGAAACAGCGGAAAGCATCAATCTCGTGGCCAGAAAAATTATCGACGCCATCGCCACTCCAGTTCTGCTGAATGGAAAAAACTGTTCGGTAGGTACCAGCATTGGCATTTCCTGTTACCCCAAGCATGGTGAAACGTCGGATCTCCTGATAAAAGTGGCCGATACAGCCATGTATCTGGCAAAACAGAGTGGAAAGAATTGCTTCCGCACAATTGACTGAGAGGGCCCCCTTTTTCAGCGCACAACTCTGAGCAGAGTATGACGAATAGCGTTGCGCTGGGCTTGTCGGGCTACCCCCGTCATCCATGCATACCGCTCACCGCATCGGGCAAGGTTCAATTCCCCCCCGTGCTGTTTACCAAGCCATATTCCCCGCTCTCCACCCTGTTACGCCCGTTGGCCTTGGCCTGATACAGTGCATGGTCAGCCGACTGCATCAGCACATCCAGCGACATTCCCTCTGCAGGAACCACCGAAACCACGCCACAGCTCACGGTCACATGTTGCAGCGGCGAGGCGGCATGCGGCAGTTTCAGGTCGGCGACGCGCTGGCGCAATAAATTGGCCACCCACTTCGCGCCGTCCGCATCGGTTTCGCCCAGCACGAATACAAATTCCTCGCCGCCATAGCGCGCCACCAGGTCACCCGGGCGCGGTGCCGCACGTTTCATCTGGGCGGCCACTTGTTTCAGGCATTCGTCACCGGCCTGGTGACCGTAGTGGTCGTTGTAGAGCTTGAAATTGTCCACGTCCACCATCACCAGCGAGACCGGTTTTTTCATGCGCTCGCAGCGCCGCCATTCGCGCACCGACAACTCGTCATACATGCGCCGGTTGGAGATGCCGGTGAGTCCGTCGGTGGTAGAGAGGCGCTGCAATTCCTTGTTGGCCACATTCAGCTGATGGGTCACCGCCACCAGCGAGCGCTGCATCTCCACCAGCCTGCGCATGGCGGCCACCTTGGCTTTCAGCACCACTTCGCTGATCGGCTTCATCAGGTAATCATCGCCGCCCACTTCGATGCCGCGCGCCAGGTCTTCGTCCTTGGACATGCTGGTGAGGAAGATGATTGCAGTCCAGTCCTTGGTTTTTTCCATGCTGCGGATTTCCTTGGCGATATCAAAGCCGTCGATATCGGGAAGCTGCGCATCCAGCAGGATGATGTCCGGATGCTCGTTGCGGTAGATTTCCAGCGCGGTCTTGCCCAGTTCCGCTGTCAACGGCTTGATGCCCACGCGCTCAAGGTAGTTGCACAGCACTTTCAGGGTCACCTTGCTGTCTTCCACCACCAACACCTTGAGTTCAGCAGCATTGTTTTGCATGTTCATCCTTAGTCCAAACCGTTCATCGTTGCCACCGCCATGCGCAAATCCTGCCACGCCTTGGCCTTGTCAGCCGGCGTGCGCAGCAGATAGGCGGGGTGATAGGTGATGATCAGCGGCGTGCCCTGGTAATCATGCACCCGGCCACGCAGCGAGCCCAGCGTTGCATCAACACCCAGTAGTGCTGTCGCCGCTGTTTTGCCCAGCGCCACAATGACTTTGGGGCGGATCAGTTGTATCTGACGCTGCAGGTAGGGCAGGCATTGCGCGATCTCGGCAGGTTCAGGCACGCGGTTGCCGGGCGGGCGGCATTTCACCACGTTGGCGATATACACCGCTTTGCCGCGCTTCAATTTGATTGCCATCAGCATATTGTCGAGCAACTGTCCCGCCTGCCCCACGAAGGGCTCGCCGCGCTCATCCTCATCCGCTCCCGGGCCCTCGCCTACAAACAGCCAGTCGGCCTGTTCGTCGCCCACGCCGAATACGGTTTGCTTGCAGCCGGCACGCAAGACGCAGGCATTGCAATTCTTTACCCGCTGTTTCAACTCAGGCCAGCCTGGCTGCTCAGCCCCTGGCCCCAAGGCTGGCTCGGCCACGGTTGGCGCGGGTGCCACAACTGCAGGCTCTACAACGACAGATGCTGCAGAGCGCCTCACCCACTGGGGGTAAAGGTTCAGTTCGCGCAGTATCGCTTCGTCTCGGTTCACAGTTTGCATTCCATCACTATTGCATCTTCACGGGCATTGTTCTCCGCAGGGTAGTAGCCGCGCCGCCGCCCGATCTCGGCAAAGCCAGCCTTGCTGTACAGCGCAATGGCGGCGGTGTTGGAAGGGCGCACTTCCAGCAGCATGCGCTGCATGTTCATGCCGCGCGCAATCTGCAGCGCCGCTTCCAGCAGCCCGCGCCCAAGGCCCCGGCGCTGATGGGTTGCCGCAATGCTGATGTCGAGCAAGTGCATTTCGTCCACGGCAGGCATCAGCACAAAAAATCCCAGCATTGCGCCTGCCACTTCGTACACCCTGCACACATAGCCGCTTTCCAGGGCATCGCTGAAATTGCCGCGCGTCCACGGATGCGCGTGCACGCCTTGCTCTATGCGCAGCACCTCATCCAGGTCGCCGGCCGTCATGTCGCGCAACGGCATGCTCACGACGGCTGGCGTTCGCTGGTTTTCAGCGCCACCTTGTCGCGCAGGTACAAAGGCATTGCCAGTGCCGCATCCACGCCCCGCCCTGCCGCAAACAAGGGGGCGGCAAGCTCGGCAATGGCGCCGGCCCGTGGCACGCACTGCGCATCCACGGCAGCCAGCTGCCCGCTGTAGCGCGCACCCAGGGTGCCGCCATGCGCTGCGAAGCCGCTGCCCGCACCCAGCCAGCCGCCCCCCTCCACCACCGGCGCATCCTGCGGCAGGCACAGGCTGGGCTCGCTCAGCTCATGCCATTCGCCGGCACGTTTTTCATACACGGCAAAATACACTTCGGCCATGCGCGCATCCAGCGCCGCAATCACCCTGTCCTGGCCCGTACCCTGTGCCAGCGCCTGCAGGGTGCAGATGCCAACCACCGGCAACTCAGTTCCCAGCGCCAGCCCCTGCGCCACACCGCAGGCGATGCGCACGCCGGTAAACGATCCCGGCCCCGCCCCATATGCGATGCCATTCATATCCTGAATCCTGCATCCTGCATCCCGCAACACACCATCCAGCATGCCCATCAACAGTTCGGAATGCTTCTGCCCCACAAGCTCAAAGCGCTCACTCACTGCACCGTCCTGCCACAGGGCTACCGAGCAATATTCGGTGGAGGTTTCGAGGGCGAGGATTTTCACTGAGCACCCCCACCACAGAGACACAGAGACACAGAGGAAACCTTGAAATCAAAAGACTGTGAATGAAGAAACGCCATGAAACAGTCAAATCGATCATCACCATGTCCGGTGGGTCGTGTCTTTCTCTGTGTCTCTGTGTCTCTGTGGTGCATGGTTTTGATTTTCATAAAATCAAATCAGCAGCAAAACCACCGCCTGCGCCGCAATGCCTTCGCCGCGCCCGGTGTAGCCAAGTTTTTCGGTGGTTGTTGCCTTTACGTTCACCGCGTTCATGGGGATGCCCAGGTCGGTGGCAATATTCTCCACCATCAGTGTAATGTGCGGCGCCATCTTGGGCGCCTGCGCGATGATGGTGGCGTCGACGTTGCCGATGCGGAAACCCGCGTTACCCACCATACGCGCCACTTCGCGCAGCAGGATGCGGCTGTCGATATTCTTGAATTTGGCGTCGGTATCGGCAAAGTGACGGCCGATATCGCCCATGGCTGCCGCGCCCAGCAACGCATCGCAGATGGCGTGCAACAGCACGTCCGCATCGGAATGCCCGAGCAGGCCCAGCTCGTAAGGAATATCCACGCCGCCGATAATCAATTTGCGCCCAGCCACCAGCTGGTGCACGTCAAAGCCTTGTCCGATTCTCATTTTGTTTTCCCGTGTTGCAACAGCAGCTCGGCCAGCTGCAGATCTTGTGGATAGGTCACCTTGAAGTTGCTGGAGTCGCTCGCCACCAGCCTGGGATGCAGACCCAGCGCCTCGACTGCAGAGGCCTCGTCGGTGACGCTGGGGGCAGTCTGCAGGGCCTGCAGCAGCAAACCGGTGCGGAACATCTGCGGCGTTTGCGCCTGCCACAGGCCCTCGCGCTTCTCGGTATGCGCCACGCGCTGCGCTGCGTCGGCGCGCTTCAGGGTGTCGGCCACCGGCACCGCCAGCAGGCCGCCCACTTCGTCGTTGCGCAACTCGCTGATCAGGTGCGCCAGCTGGTGCTGGCTCAGGCACGGACGCGCCGCATCGTGCACCAGCACCCAGTCGTCCGGCTCCAGCTCGGAAGCCATCAGCCCGTTGAGCACGCTTTCGGCACGCGTCTGCCCGCCGCAATACAGCATCTGCAGCTTGTCTCCGCAATGCGACCAGTCGTAACGCTTGAAATGTTCGTCATCCGGCGCCAGCACCACAAATACCGCGCTGATATTGGGGCAGGCGCACAGCGTGGTGAGGGCATGGTGAATCATGGGGCGGCCCGCCAGATCCAGGTATTGTTTGGGCAGATCGCTGCCCATGCGGGAGCCGGAACCGGCGGCGGGAACGAGTGCGTAAAATAATTCTGACATGGGCGAATTGTAATGGAAATTGGCGCAAAGCTCAGATCTAGCTGCTTGCCACACAAATATCGTGGAGTTATCCGGGATAACTGTTCTAGTCCAGCCCGGACTGGAATACAATTGGCAGCCAATCTCACCTTGGTATTGCCTCGATCATGTTCTCTGTACTGCGACCTGTTGAATCTGCCACCACCCAACGTACAGGCGGTTACGCGTGGGTCGCCATCCTGAAGCTGGCTTTTGCGCTGTATTTCCCTCTGGTGTTGGCGTTGTCAGCATTGGCCCTCGCGATTCTCGACATCACCTGGAACTCTGTGGCTCAGCACCCTTTGGGCATTGAACTCGTCGGAGTCAGCCTTGTTGTAATTGCCGTTTTTGCTTTTTATCTCTCCTACACCATAGTGCGTCAGAGAAGCTTGCTCAAGGCGGCAATCGAAAATGAAAAATGCCTAAAGGAAATTACAGACACTCTGGCCGAGGGCATTTTTGTAGTGGACCAGGAGGGGAGGATCACCTTTCTGAACCCCGAGGCCGAGCGCTTGCTGGGTTGGGCGCGCAACGAACTTTTGGGGCAACGGGCGCATGAGTTGCTGCATCATCACCGGGCAGATGGCTCCAATCTTACATTGGATGACTGCGAAATTTACCAGGTTATCGAATCGGCAAAAACCCTGCGCAGCAACACCCAGGTTTTCTGGCGCAAAGACAGCTCGTACTTCTATGTCGATGTCAGCGCCTCTCCTATCATGCGCGATGGAAAACCATCCGGCGCGGTGGTTGCCTTTAGCGACATCAGCAAACAAAAAATGGCTGAAGCAGCCTTACACCATAGCCAGGCACAATTGCAACAAGCACAACACCTGGTGCACCTGGGCAGCTGGGATCTTGATTTGCTTACCCAGGAGTTAAGCTGGTCTGAGGAAATTTTCCATATCTTCGAAATTGAACCTTCTGCCCTCGGTGCCTCTTATGCAGCATTCCTTAACGCAATACACCCACAGGATCGCAGCAGTGTTGATCTGGCCTATTCGGAATCGGTCAGAAACCACACCCCCTACAATATCGAGCACCGTTTGCTGTTTGCTGATGGCCGCATCAAGCATGTCATCGAGTGTGGTGAAACATTTTATGACGATGATGGAAAACCCGTACGTTCACTCGGCACAGTGCAGGACATCACAACACAGAAACAAGCTGACATAGAACGAGTGCGCGCCAAAGAAATGTTCCAGATGGTGTTCAACAATGTTGCCGATGCCATAGTTATTCATGACACAAGCGGGCGCTTTGTGGAGGTAAATCAGGTGTTCTGTGATCGCCTTGGGTATAGCCGCGAGGAGCTTTTGCAAATCTCACCTGAAGACGTCAATGATGAAAAGGGCGCCAGCGAATATCAGGAACACAGTGAGCTACTCAAATCCCAGGGAAAGATCACTTTTGAAACCGTACACCTAAGCAAGGATGGGCGCAAAATACCTGTCGAGGTAAGTGCACGCATAATTGAATATAACGAGCAACAGGCCACCCTCAGTGTGGTGCGTGACATCAGCGAGCGCAAGGCGACACAGGAGGCTTTGAGAGCCAGTGCAGAAACGGCCCGCGCCTTGCTGAATGCCACCACTGAGACGGCCATACTCATGGATGTAGATGGCACGATACAGTCAATCAATAATGTTGCCGCAACACGCCTGAACAAACACCCGGAAGAAATGTTAGGTCGCAATTTGTACGACTTCATTCCCGCCCAAGTTGCAGCGAGCCGCAAGAAAAAGGTGGACGAAGTCATTCGCACCAGCCAACGTGTCCAGTTTCAGGATGAGCACAACGGGCTGTACCTGGATCAAACTCTGTATCCGGTTCTGGATGCGCAGGGCAAGGTAAGCCAGATTGCCATCTATGCCGCAGATATAACCACGCGCAAGAAGCTGGAGGCCGAAGAAACCCTGCTGCACCATATCGACCAGCAAGTGTTGCGCAGCAACAGCCTGTCAGGATTGCTGCACTTCATCTGCAATGAAGTGGTTCAGCTATTCAATTATGACTTTGCCTGGCTGGGAGAAAAGGAGGAGGAGGGAAAAATCTCCATTGCCGCCCAGTCCGATAATGCAGAGAAATATTTGCACAAATTACTGCAGACAGGACTACGCTGGGATGACACCCCGCAGGGCAGGGGCCCCATGGGCAGCTGCATCCGCAGTGGCCAGGTGCAGATTTTCAAGGTTACAGATACCAATTTCAGGCCCTGGCGCGACACCGCCGAGCGTTACGATGTCAAAGCCATCGTAGGCATGCCGCTTGTCGTGCGCGGTGAAGTTTATGGTGCGCTGATGCTGCACTCAAGACATGAACATGATTTTGACGATGCTGTTTCCATACAACGATTATCCGGTGTTGCCAGCCGTATCTGCGTGGCACTGGAAATGGCCATGGATCAGGAAAAACTGCGCTTGCTCAGCTCGGCATTGGCATCCGCAGGCAATGCCATCTTTATTACCGACCCTGCCGGCCGCATCCAGTGGATCAACAACGCCTTTATCCGTCTTACCGGCTATACCGCTGAGGAGTCCATAGGCCGATCACCCGCGCTGCTCAAGTCTGGGAAACAGGATTCCAGCTATTACCAGGCCCTGTGGGAAACAATTCAAAAGGGAAAAATCTGGAGCAATGAATCTGTTGAGAAACACAAGACCGGCATGCTGTTTACCGTGCAGCAGACTATTACGCCAATTATCAATGAAGAGGGAAAGATCACCCACTACATTTCTATCTTGGACGATATCAGTGCGCAAAAGGAAATTGCAGCCCGCATCCAGTACATGGCCCATTTTGACGCGCTGACCGCGCTACCCAATCGCGCACTGTTTCACGACCGCCTGCATCAGGTTCTGAATCAGGCAAAACGCGACAACCTTGCCTGCGCCTTGATGTTCATCGATCTTGACCGCTTCAAAGCGGTGAATGACACGCTAGGCCACCAGATCGGGGACTTGCTGCTACAAGCCGTGGCACAACGCCTGGGCGCCTGTGTGCGCGCAACCGATACGGTATCGCGCCTGGCCGGCGATGAATTCACGGTGTTGTTGCCACACGTGCATGGCAAACAGGACGCGGCCCTGATCGCAGAGAAAATCACCTCCACCCTGGCCCAGCCCTTTAACCTGCAGGGTCATGAAGTCAGCATAGGCAGCAGCACCGGTATCGCGTTCTACCCCGCAGACGCCGACAGTGACGAGGCCTTGATCAGGTGCGCCGACAACGCAATGTATGCCGCCAAGGAACAGGGGCGCGGCATCTTCCGTTTTTACCAGCCGCCGGTGTAGCCCGCCCGGGCCTGCTTTTCCCGAAGCGGCTGGTGCTGCAGCAAAGGTATAATGCCGGCCATTGTTGTGGCAGTTTTCCGCATATTCTTTTCACCCTGGAGTTGTCTTGTTCAAGCTAATCGGAATTTTTTCTGGCTATATCCTTTTCGGATTCATCGGTGCACTGCTAGGTTTTTTCATCGGATCGTTTATTGACCGGGTGCGCGCATATGGCTCAGGCGGCGCCAACCCGCTGCAGAACCTGCTGCGCCAGACCGTGTTTCTGGAAACGGTTTTTATCTCGATGGGCAAGCTGGCCAAGGCCGATGGCCATGTCTCGCAAGACGAGATCAATCATGTCGAAGAGTTCATGCAAAAGCTGGGCATGACTCCGGAGCATCGCCTGCGCGCCATCGCACTGTTCAAGCAGGGCGCCGACCCGGCGTTTGACATCACCCCGACTTACCAGCGATTCATGTCGATTTGCGGTCACACCAAAAACCTGAAGCAGGTATTGCTGGTTTACCTGATCGTCATGGCGGTGGCGGACGGGCATATGCATCCGGCCGAGGAAGCGCTGCTCGCGGACATAGCCGGCCATCTGGGCTATGACCAGGCCACCTTCCAGCACATGCTGAACATGGTGCTGAACCAATCCCATTTTGCCGGTGGACAGGCAAGCTCGGCTTCCGCGCTTGAGGATGCCTACAAGGCACTGGGCGTAAACAAGGACAGCAGCGACCAGGAAATCAAGCGCGCCTACCGCAAGCTGATGAGCCAATACCATCCCGACAAGCTGATGGGACAGGGCGTGCCCGAGGACATGATTGCCATGGCGACCGAGCAGGCGAAAGAAATACAGCTCGCCTACGACCTGATCAAGAAGAACAGAAATATTTAACCCCGTTCATACATGCTATTTGCCTCCAAACACTCCCGACCGCGCTACACCGGCTTGCAGGGTTCATCCGATGCGCTGGCGCTGGCGCAATACGCGGAACGACATTCGCCGCTGGTGGTGATCGCCGCCAATGCGCTGGAAGCACAGCGGCTGGTGGAAGAAATTCCATTTTTCTCGCCGGCCCTGCGCGTGCACCTGCTGCCGGACTGGGAGACGCTGCCCTACGACCACTTCTCCCCGCACCAGGACCTGGTGTCGGAACGGCTCGCCACCCTGCACCACATCCGCACCAACGCCTGTGATGTGGTGGTGGTACCGATTACCACCGCGCTGTACCCGCTGCCGCCGCTGGAGTACCTCGCCGCCTACACCTTCTTCCTGAAGAAGGGCGAACAGCTCGACCTCAACACGCTGCGCGAGCAGATGACTTTGGCGGGCTACACCCATGTGCAGCAGGTGCTCACCCCGGGCGAGTACTGCGTGCGCGGCGGCCTGATCGACCTGTTCCCCATGGGCAGCGTGCTGCCCTATCGCATCGATCTGTTTGATGATGAGATCGAGGCCATTGCCACCTTTGACGTGGACACCCAGCGCAGCCTGTACCCGGTGCCGGAGATACGCTTGCTGCCGGCACGCGAGTTTCCGCTGGAAGACAAAGGCCAGGCACACTTCCGCCAGAGCTTCCGCGACCGCTTCGAGGGCGATCCTTCCAAATCGCGCATTTACAAGGATGTGAGCAAGCGCATCGCGCCCGCCGGCATCGAATACTATTTGCCGCTGTTCTTTGAAAAAACCGCCACCCTGTTTGACTACCTGCCTGAAGCCGCCACGCTGTGTTTGCACCACGATGTGGATGGCGCCATCGCCACCTTCAGCACGGATGCCGCCTCGCGCTACAAGCTGCTCAGGGGCGATCCGCAACGGCCGTTGCTGGAGCCGCATGAACTGTTTTTGAGTGCTGAGGAATTTTTTATTGCGGCGAAGAGTTTTGCGCGCATCGACATACTTCCCTCTCCCTCCGCTACGCTCCCCCCTCTCCCGCTTGCGGGAGAGGGGAACTTACCTCCCCTCTCCCTTGACGGGAGAGGGATTGAGGGAGAGGGTGAGAGAGCCCCCAAGAACCTCATTCCGTGCGCCACCGCCCCGCTCCCCGACATCGCCGTCAACCGCCGCGCCGAAATCCCCACCCTAGCCTTGCAGCATTTCCTGCAAGCCTATCCGGGGCGCGTGCTGTTGCTCGCCGACAGCCTGGGGCGGCGCGAAATCATGGCCGAGTACCTGCAGGAGTATGGATTGGCGCCTGCGCTGAGCGAAGACTACGCGCAGTTCCTGACCAGCCGCGACAAGTTCATGCTCAGCGTGGCCACGCTGGGCAACGGTTTCATCCTCAGCGAGGAGCAGCTGGCCATCGTCACCGAGAGCGAGCTGTATGCGGCGCAACCGCGCAGCCGCGCCGCGCGCGCCGCCAAGAAGAGCAATGTGGAGGGCATGCTGCGCGACCTGTCCGAGCTCAAGCCGGGCGACCCGGTGGTGCACGAGCAGCACGGCATTGCGCGCTATCAGGGGCTGGTGAATCTGGACCTAGGCGAGGGCGAGAACGAATTCCTGCTGCTGGAATATGCCGGGGACGACAAGTTGTATGTGCCGGTTTCGCAATTGCATGTCATCAGCCGCTACAGCGGCGGCGCCTCCGACACCGCACCGCTGCACAAGCTGGGCAGCGGCGCCTGGGACAAGGCCAAACGCCGCGCCATGCAGCAGGTGCGCGACACCGCCGCCGAACTATTGAATCTTTACGCGCAGCGCGCCACGCGCAAGGGGCACCAGTTCAAGCTCACCCAGCATGATTACGAGGCGTTTGCCGCCGGCTTCGGCTTTGAGGAAACCGCCGATCAGGCCGCCGCCATCGAGGCGGTGGTGGCCGACCTGCAAAGCGGCAAGCCCATGGACAGGCTCATCTGCGGCGATGTGGGTTTCGGCAAGACCGAGGTGGCCCTGCGCGCCGCCTTCGTCGCGGCGATGGACGGCAAGCAGGTGGCGCTGCTGGTGCCCACCACCCTGCTGGCGGAGCAGCACTTCCAGAATTTCTCCACGCGCTTTGCCGACTGGCCGATCAAGATAGGCGAGCTGTCGCGCTTCCGTTCTGCCAAGGAGCAGACGCAGGCGCTGAAAGATATGGAAGAAGGCAAGCTCGACATCATCATCGGCACGCACAAACTGATCCAGAAGGGCATCAATTTCCACAACCTGGGGTTGGTGATCATCGATGAGGAACACCGCTTTGGCGTGCAGCAGAAGGAAAAACTCAAGGCCCTGCGCGCCGAGGTGGATGTGCTCACGCTGACCGCCACGCCGATTCCGCGCACGCTGGCAATGTCGCTGGAAGGCCTGCGTGATTTCTCGGTAATCGCCACCGCGCCGCAGCGGCGTTTGTCGATCAAGACCTTTGTCAGCAACTACAGCTCGGGCGTGATACGCGAAGCGGTGCTGCGCGAACTCAAGCGCGGCGGCCAGGTGTATTTCCTGCACAACGAGGTGGACACCATCGCCAACATGGCGGAGAAACTCGCCGACCTGCTGCCGGAGGCGCGCATCCGAGTGGCCCATGGGCAGATGGGCGAGCGCGACCTGGAAGCGGTGATGCGCGACTTCTACCACCAGCGCTTCAACGTGCTGCTGTGCACCACCATCATCGAGACCGGCATCGACGTGCCCACTGCCAACACCATCATCATGAACCGCGCCGACCGCTTCGGCCTGGCGCAGATGCACCAGCTGCGCGGCCGCGTCGGGCGTTCGCACCACCAGGCCTACGCCTACCTGCTGGTGGACAGCCTGGAAGGCCTCACCTCGCAGGCGAAGAAGCGCCTGGAGGCGATACAGGCGATGGAGCAACTGGGCAGCGGTTTCTACCTTGCCATGCACGACCTGGAAATACGCGGTGCAGGCGAAGTGCTGGGCGAATCTCAGAGTGGCGAGATGCAGGAGATCGGCTTCTCTCTTTACACCGACATGCTCAACGCCGCCATCACCTCGCTCAGGCAGGGCCACGAGCCGGACATGGCGCACCCGCTGGGCGTCACCACCGAGATCAACCTGCACACGCCGGCACTGCTGCCGGACGACTACTGCGGCGACATCCACCAGCGCCTGATGCTGTACAAACGTCTGGCCAACTGCACCACGCCGGACGATCTGGACGAGATGCACCAGGAGCTGGTGGACCGCTTCGGCCTGCTGCCCGCCCCGGCGCAAAGCCTGCTCGACTGCCACCGCTTGCGTATTTTGGCCAAGCCGCTCGGCATCATCAAGGTGGATGCCTCGGGCGAGGCGATACAGATCCAGTTCGTGCCCAACCCGCCGATAGACCCGATGAAGATCATCACGCTGATCCAGAGCAAGCGCCATTTCAAGCTGAACGGGCCGGACAAACTGAAGATAGACTTGAAGTATGGCGACATGAGCCAGCGTGTGCTGGCGATAAAGAATTTCTTCAATGAGTTGCGCTAACGCCAGCCGCACTCATGCATTACGCATACTTTCAGATATCACTTTCACCACCAGGGTACAGTGGTTTTTGCTGCCGACCCATGTAAAATGCAGGGAGTTGAGCCATGGTTCCACATCTTGTTTACAGTAACTCTAACGGGGGCGTAGAAAATGGGTAACGCAGTGAATTCGGATGGGCTGGTTGAGGTCAATATTCAGGAGCTACGACTACGCCCTGGCATAGAATTGAAACTGCTGGACAGCAAGGGCAACATGCTGCACCACAAGGCGCAGTTCGTTGCAGTCTTTACCGGGAAAAGCATCCTGGTTTCCCTGCTGGTGGAAGACTCCAGGAAAATCGAAATACATGCCGGCGATACTTATCTTGTCAGGGGCTTTACCGGCAAGTACGATTTCTCGTTTACTTCCAGTGTGCTGCAAATAGACGGAGCACAATTCAATGCCAGACTGTCCTGCCCCGCTACTGTCGCGGTCAAATTTGTACGCAGCCACCTGCGCGCCGCACTCTCCCTGGAAGCCAGCATCATGCTCAACGGTGCTGACAGCGCCACGCCCATCGTCATCAAGGATTTGAGCGCGGGCGGCGCCGGTATTGATTCAAGCAAGCCCATCGGCGGCATCGGGGACAAAATCACCCTGACCCTCCCGGTGGAGTTTGAAAGGAAAAAGGTAAATCTGAGCCTCGCATCAACGATCAGGCATGTCACGGAATCAGAGAGCGGCCTCAGAACCGGCGTGGAATTCGAGAATGCCAGCCAGCATGACAAGCTGATGTTGCATTATTACGTCCACACACTCTCTGAAGCAGGAGAGGTCGCCTGACAGATACCAGCTCCTGCAACACGGCAACAACAAGCAGTGGCCGGGAACGTGTTCCCGGCCTGATTATTTCCCCCAGGCCATCTCGGCCAGCAAGCGCTTATCAGGAACACAGAAAATCTTATGAACCTCATCATTCAGGCCAACCACGACATTCCGGCCGCCCACCTCAAACATCTTGCGGGGCTGACCGGCGCCCTGCGCATCGAGCAGACCGCCCCCCATTGCCACCGCTTGGTGGATGCGCGCCCGCACGATGCGGTTGCCGCCTACTGCTGGGAGCAGCAGCTGGACTATGGCTTTGTGCGCCCCAGCCAGCACCTGTCCGATTTCGGCCTGGTGGTAATGGACATGGATTCCACCCTGATCACCATAGAGTGCATAGATGAAATCGCCGATATGTACCAGCTGAAGCCGCAGGTTTCGGCGATTACCGAGGCTGCCATGCGCGGCGAAATCGACTTTGCCGAAAGTTTGCGCCGCCGTGTTGCATTGCTGGAAGGGCTGGAAGAAAGCGCCCTGCAGCGCGTGTATGACGAACGCCTGCAGCTCAGCCCGGGCGCCGAAGCGATGCTGCTCAAGCTGAAGGAGCATGGCATCAAGACGCTGCTGGTTTCCGGGGGCTTTGTCTTCTTCACCGAGCGCCTCAAGGCGCGTCTGGGCCTCGACTTTACCCATGCCAACACGCTGGAGATAGCCCATGGCAAGCTCACCGGCAAGGTGCTGGGCAATATTGTGGATGCGCAGGCCAAGGCCGACTGGCTGGTGCGCACGCGCGATGAACTGGAGCTGAAGTCCAAACAGGTGATCGCCATGGGCGATGGCGCCAACGACCTCAAGATGATGACCCAGGCCAGCGTCAGCATTGCCTTTCACGCCAAGCCCGTGGTGCGTTCGCAAGCCAGCTACGCATTCAATTTCGTGGGGCTGGATGGCATCGTCAACCTGTTTGGCGGCTGACCAGGCCGCAGCGTATGCCCTGGACAGCAAATCCACCCAATCCGCTTGCTTGATACAATCACATCATGAACAGTCCCGGCCTTAAACATCGCGTGCACCAGATGCTCTACGCCCAGCACAGCAACGATCGCTGGGCGGCCGCATTTCATCTGGCGATGGCTGCGCTGATCATCCTGAATGTGGCGGCCATGATGCTTGAAACCATGGCGCCGCTGTATCGCGAATGGAAAGCTTACTTTATAGCTTTCGAGCTGCTATCTGTAGCGCTGTTTGCCATTGAATACCTGGTGCGGCTGTGGGTGTCTGACCTGACCCCGCACTACCAGAATCACGCCTCCGGACGCTTGCGCTACCTGCTCAGCCCCATGGCGCTGGTAGATCTTGCCGCCATCCTGCCTTCACTCTTCCTTCTGGGCAGCCTGGACTTGCGTTTCTTGCGCATCACCAGGCTGTTCAGGGTGGTGCGCCTGTTGCACATCCCCCACTGCAACCAGGCCATGCACGACATCTGGCAGGCGGCACGCTCGAAGAGAGCCGAGTTCATGATCGCCGGCGCCATCATGTTTATCCTGCTCGTCATCAGTTCGTCGCTGATGTATTTTGCAGAAAACGCAGCCCAGCCGACTGCCTTCTCCAGCATTCCGGCATCGCTGTGGTGGGGCATCATGACCCTCACCACGGTGGGATACGGGGATATGTACCCGATCACCACTGCCGGCAAGCTGATTGCCGCATTCTTTGCCGCGCTGGGCATAGGTTTTTTCGCATTGCCCAGCGCCATACTGGCATCCGCACTGATAGAGCAATCACGCCAGAAGAGCCACGCCACCTGCCCGCACTGTGGCGGCGAGATCGAGAAATAACTTTCCGTTTTATATTGCTGGCATTCGCTACACCAGCCCATCAATCTTTCTGCATCGCAGCCTGGCCTTCTCCCGCCAGCTCCTGCATGCCCGGCACCTGGAAAACACCTTGCAGCTTGAGCAACTCATCGCGGTGCATGCGTGCAAGCTTGCTCACCATTTTCTCACCCGCGGGCGTGAGACGAACTTCCACCTCGCGCCGGTCGACCGTGCCTTGCTGGCGATAAACCAGCCCCAGCTTCTCGCAGCGGGACACCAGGGAAACCACGCCGTGGTGATGCGACTGCAGCAGCTCGGCCAGCTCGCCTACCGTTGCCCACTGCCTCCCCTGGTGGCCCTTGATATGCAGCATCAGCAAATACTGCAGATGGGTGATGCCAAATTCGCGCGAGACTTCCTCGCTGAAGCGCAGGAAGCGGCGCAGCTGGTAACGAAACTTCGACAATGCTTCGAATTCGCCCTTGTTTAGTTTTTTATTTGCCATGAGCACATATTACATTGTTTTTTATGAAATTTAAAATATCATGTTGTGATATTATAAAAACATGATATACAATTGCTTTACTTGCTGGCTTGGTTAATTATTTTTCATCGAGGTGAACAATGAATACAACAGTGCAATTACCCGAAACGGACACCGAAGGTTACCTGATAGAGCCGATGGACTGGACCGAGGAAGTGGCCGCAGAGCTTGCCCGCCAGGAAAATATCGAGCTCACCGAAGGGCACTGGGACGCGATTCGTTTTATGCGCGAATATTACATGGAGCATCAGGTTGCCTCCGATGTGCGCCATGTGATGAAGCACCTGTCGCAAACTTACGGCGCGGCATCGCGCAACATGATATTCGAGCTTTTCCCTTACGGTTATGTGAAGCAGGCGTGCAAGATCGCCGGCATGAAGCGCCCGCGCGCATGGAGTACGGGTTGAGCTTCCGCGTCAAACCGCAACCCAATTGAGCATCATCGCCGTCAAATATTTGCACATCAGCTGCGTGCTGCTCAGCTACTCCCTGTTTGTGCTGCGCGGCATCTGGATGTTGCGCAACTCTCCAAGCCTGCAGCAGCGCTGGGTGAAAATTGCCCCGCATGTCGTGGATACCGTTCTGCTTGCCAGCGCCATTACCCTGGCCGTGCAAATGCAGGTCTCGCCAGGCAGCAATCCCTGGCTGATGAGCAAGATCATCGCGCTGCTGCTGTACATAGCCTTGGGCACCGTTGCCATCAAGCGCGGCAGGACACGCGGCATACGTTTGTCCGCGTGGCTGGCGGCACAGGCAGTGTTTTTTTATATCGTCACGGTGGCGCTTACCCACAATCCGCAACCGTGGCACGCGTTGCAGCCGTGACATATCACACAGCCAAGGAAACATCATGAACGACCTGCTCGGCAATGCCTCCGCCCCGACTTTCGACCAGCCACTGGAAATGCTGCGCGCCTGCCACGGCAGGATACTGGCGCAATGCGCCACGCTGGCAAAGCTGCTGCAACACCTGCCCGCGCACGGCAGTGACGCCCAGGCAAGGCAGGCGGCGCAGGCCGTATTGCGCTACTTCAACAGCGCGGGCCAGTACCATCACGATGACGAGGAGATGGATCTGTTTCCACAGCTGCTGGCCACAGCCGACAGTGCGGCGCACGACCTGGTGATGCGCCTGATAGGCCAGCATCACGACATGGAGTCGGCCTGGTTGAACCTGCACCCCATGCTGCAGGCCATTGCGGAAGGAAAGTCTGCCTCGCTGGACGAGAAGGTCGTGGCGCATTTCAGCCTGCTGTATGAGCGTCACATCACCCTTGAAAATGCACAGCTATTGCCCCTGGCGGCACAGTTGCTGAGCAGCGAGAAGCTGTCCGAGCTGGGCAAGAAGATGGCTGCCCGGCGCGGGGTCGCACACGCCCAGTTGTAGCACCTCATCCGTCGTGCGCACCCGCATGGCACGATGACCTCCCAACTTGAACTTATTCTGGCGTGATGCGACCATGCGCGCCATTGCGGCATTCAGGCCATACCAACAAGATTGATCCACATGAAAACCAGATTCTCGCTATTTCCGCCATCTGCCATTCTGACATTCACTGCCGCGCTGCTGCTGGGTGGCTGCAACTCAGCCACGCCACCAGCGCCCATGGTGGCGTCCGCAGCACTTCCCCCCGCCAAAATAGCCCTGGTACTGGGCGGTGGCGCGGCACGCGGCTTTGCCCACATCGGCGTGATCAAGGCGCTGGAAGCTCAGGGCATCTCTCCCGACATGATAGTGGGCACCAGCGCCGGCTCTGTTGTGGGCGCCCTGTATGCCGCCGGTTATAACGGCTTTGACATGCAAAAACTGTCCATGCAGATGGAAGAAGGACAGGTCAGCGACTGGTCCATGCCCAACCGTGGTGTGATCAAGGGTGAAGCGTTGCAGGATTTCATCAACACCTCGGTCAAACAGCGCCCGCTGGAGAAGCTCAACAAGCTGTTTGCCGTGGTGGCCACCGATCTGCACAGCGGCGAGATGATCGTGTTCCGCACCGGCAATACCGGCATGGCGGTGCGCGCATCCAGCTCTGTTCCCGGCGTATTCCAGCCGGTCTCCATCAATGGCCATGATTATGTCGATGGCGGCCTGGTCTCGCCTGTACCGGTACGCGTGGCGCGCGCGCTGGGCGCAGACTTCATCATTGCCGTGGACATTTCCGATCGCCCGCAATACGGCAAGACGGAGAGCACGCTGGATGTGCTGATGCAGACTTTCACCATCATGGGCCAGACCATCAACCGCAACGAACTTCCCGGTGCTGACATGGTCATTCGCCCGCTGACGCTGGGCATCAACTCCACCGATTTCAACGGTCGCCACCTGGCCGTGCTGGAGGGTGAGAAAGCTGTCGCTGCGATCCTGCCCGATCTCAAAGCCAAGCTGGCAAAACTGAATGAGGGACGCCAGGATGCTGTCATGCAACGATAGCTCCCATTGCTTGCCGGGGCGAACTTATCTGTTGCAGAAATGTCTCAGTATAAGTGAGTAATCAAGTGATTGTAGTAACATGAAAATCATCAGGCAGCGGCCCCTTTCAACCACGATGGAGAGAACAAAATGAGCACAAGAATTCTTGCTGCAATTCTGTTTGCGATGGCTCTCCACTCCACGACGGCACTGGCAGAGTGGAGCAGTAGCGCGGGTGTCGAGAACTATCGGTGGGAGGAATCACTGGCGGGCTCGTCGCTGACTCCCAAGGAAAACGGCTCGCGCTATGCGCTGTATCTGAAGTGGGTGGAGGATGGCGACAGCGGCCTGCTTTACTCTTACAGCGGCAAACTCTACAACGGCCGCGTTCCCTACGACACTTACACCCAACTGAGCCATACACCTGTTTCCACCCAAAGCGACTACAGTGGCATCACGCACGAGGGTCAGCTTATTTCGCGCCACTATCTGGGAAATTACCGGCTCGATTATGTGGGCGGAGTGGGCTGGGACAGCTGGCGTCGCACCATCAACACGAACCAGATTGAGGATTATTCGGTGTGGTTCCTGCGCACCGGCATCAGCCTTGACCAGCCCCTGCAGGCGGCGGGCTTTCATGGCGGCGGCGGCCTCAAGCTGCCGTTCAAAACCAGTGAAGATGCCCACCTGGACAGCGCCGGATTTAATTCCAATCCGCAGCTTGCACCCGGCAAAAGCATAAGCCTGTATGCCGAGCTCGCTTATCGCACGGGCAATTACTGGGATATCGTGGGCTACTATGACAGCTGGCGCTTCACCCAATCGGAGCCGGTTTACGCCACCTCTGGCGGCAGCCTTTACAGCATAGTGCAACCCCAGTCGAGCATGAACACCTTCGGCTTGAAAGCCTTGTACTCATTCTGAACAACCTCCTCCGGCAACACAGCCCGAAGTTGCCGCCTGCTCCACTGCCCGTGATGCGCCCGGCTTTCCCCGCAGGCACCAGTTCCGCCAGAATTGTTTTTTCATGCTCAAAACCATCCCCTGACGGGCTACAATTACGCCCATCCAATGCAACACGAGTCGGGAAACTTTCATGACAGCAGCCATACCGGACGATGAACAAGCCCTGCTGCAGCAGGTTCTGAGCAGCCAGATCAATATTCCGCCGCAGCCGGCAATTCTGCTGGAAATAGACAAGCTGGTGAGCAAACCCAGCAACAACATGGTTGCCATCGGCAATCTGATCAACAAGGACGTGGGCCTCAGCGCCGCCATCTTCAAGCTGGTGAATTCGTCGTTCTACAACTCACCCGTGCCTATCACCAACATCCAGAAAGCCATCACCGTACTGGGGCTGACGCAGGTCACCAACCTGATCAAGGGGCTGTCGTTGCGCAAGGCCATCGGTGACCAGGGGGTGGCCTTCGATAAATTCTGGGAGCGCTCGCAGGAGATCGCCGCGCTGTGTGCCATCATTGCCAAGAAACAGATCTCGGCCTGCAATATCGCGGCTGACCAGGCATACATGGCCGGCCTGTTTCACGAGTGCGGCGTGCCGATACTGATGCAGCGCTTCCCGGAGTACTGCAAGGCGTTCCGGCTTAACAGCGGAAGCAACTGGCCGGATTTCCATGATGAGGACAGACGCTTCAATACCGATCACGCAATTGTCGGCTACCTGGTTACCAGGCACTGGAACTTGCCCGAATTCATCTGCCAGGCCGTGCGCTATCACCATGACCGTTTGAGCGTTGATCACGCGGCGCTCACCATGGTGTCCATGCTGAGAACTGCGCACCATCTGCACAGCAGACTGCATCGCCAGGGAGACCCGGAATGGTCAGGCATCAAGAGCAGCACTCTCGAAGAAATCGGCGTGGATGATGATATTGCTACTGAATTTATCGAGGACGTGCTGGACAAATTCACCCAGCAACAATCCTGAGCAGGATTTCACATCAGGGTAGCGCGCAATGGGCAGTAACACTGCCCTGGTGTTGGCAGCCTTATGCCACAGTCACCTCTTTTGCGGCATACACATCCTGAATCGCGTGCAACAACGCCACACCTTCCTGCATCGGCTTCTGGAAAGCCTTGCGTCCGGAAATCAGCCCCATGCCGCCTGCACGCTTGTTGATCACGGCGGTACGCACCGCCTGGTGCAGGTCGTCCTTGCCGGATTCACCGCCTGAATTAATGAGGCCGGCGCGGCCCATGTAGCAGTTTGCCACCTGGTAGCGCACCAGATCGATGGGGTGATCTGTGGTCAGCTCGCTGTACACCCTGGGATGAGTCTTGCCAAACTTGATGGCGTTGTAGCCGCCGTTGTTCTCGGCCATTTTCTGCTTGACGATGTCGGCGTTGATGGTGGCAGCGAGGTGGTTGGCCTGACCGGTGAGGTCGGCGGCAACATGGTAGTCCTTGTCCCCCACCTTGAATGCGGGGTTACGCAGGTAAGCCCACAGGATGGTGGCCAGGCCCAAGCTGTGCGCATGCTCGAACGCGTCGGAGATTTCCTGGATCTGCCGGCGCGAATGCTCTGAGCCGTAGAACACGGTCGCCCCCACCGCCACCGCGCCCATGTCGAATGCCTGGTTCACGCTGGCAAACAGGGTCTGGTCGTAGATGTTGGGATAGGTCAGCATCTCGTTGTGGTTGATCTTCACGATGAAGGGAATCTTGTGCGCATATTTGCGCGCCACCGATGACAGCACGCCCAGAGTGGAGGCCACACCGTTGCAACCGCCCTCGATGGCCAGTTTGACGATATTGTCGGGATCGAAATAAATGGGGTTGGGTGCAAACGAGGCGCCGCCGGAGTGCTCCACGCCCTGATCCACCGGCAGCAGCGACAGGTAGCCCGTATGCGCCAGCCTGCCGTGGCCATACAGGGCCTGCATGCTGCGCAGCACGCCCGGCTTGCGGTCTTTCAGCGCCACCACACGATCGACATAATCCGGACCGGGAAGATGCAATGACTCCCTGGGAATGCCAACACAGTGATACTTGAGCAGATGCTCTGCTTCATCGGCGAGTAACATGTTGATATCCGTCATGACAATCTCCTTGTAGTGTGCGCGGGAAGGAAAATCTTACACCTCACGGGGCGCGAGTGAAATAAAGTTATGGGCACTTCTATAAATCCAAATTTCGTCGCAATACTGCGTTGCTCACAAAAAATTGCTCCTTACATATCAAACATATGCTGCGTTGCAATTTTTTGCTCGCGCCTTGTCTTGCTTAGAACTTTGCATTTATAGAAGCGCCCTTATGTTCCTGCCTGCAGCAAGCGCTCCAGTGCCGCCCATGCAGATTCGGCCAGACTTGTTCCCTCGATCAGCCCTGTTTCCTCGTTCAGAAATACCACCGTGCGCTGGCGCTCTTGTTGCGACAACAATTCCTGTTTTTCCTGCAGCAGTTGCAACACATCCAGACCTGCCTCGGAAGCATCGTTGCCGGCCTGCATGCGCTGGCTGATACGCGACTTCAGCGTATTGTCGCCTGCCTGCAATGAGGCAATGGCAAAGGGCACAGCGAGCTCCTGCGCCAGCTGGCTGAATTGCCTGCGTTCATCCTGCTTGAGAAAAGCCGCATCCACAATCACCGTGTATCCCGCCTTGAGCAGCACGCCGGCCAGCTCAAGCAGGCGCGCGTAGGTGCGCCGTGTCGCGTCCGCTCCATACACCTCTGCCCCGGCGCTTGCGGCCAGCGGAGACAGGCCGTGCAGGCGCTTGCGCTCGACATCGGAACGTATGCGTATGGCGCCCAGCCGCTCCAGCGCTGCCTGTGAAAAAGTGGTCTTGCCCGAGCCCGGCAAACCATGGGTGATGATCAGCACGGGCGGTTCCCGCCACAGGCTTTGTGCCGCCAGTGCCAGGTAACCACGGCAAGCTGCCAGCGCCTGTGACCTGGCGCGTTTGCCCTGCTGCTCCTGCGCGGCACGGATGGCACAGACCTTGGCACGCACCGCCGCGCGGTAGGCAATGTAGAAACGCAGCACGGCCACAGCGCTGTAGTCGCCGCTTTCCTGCAGCCAGGCATTCAGGAAACGGCTGGCAAGGTCGTGGCGCTGGTGCTGCTGCAGATCCATCACGGTAAACGCGATTTCGCTGATCACATCTATCCAGCGCAATGCGGGGTTGAACTCTATGCCATCGAATGGAACGGCTTCCCCGCCGAGCAGCACGATATTGCCCAGATGCAGGTCACCGTGACACTCGCGTACATGGCCCTGCTCCCGGCGTTGCGCAAAAAGGCGGTCACAGGCTGCAAATTCGGACTTGCTCGCTTCCTGCAGGGCTCCCACCGCCTGCTGGTCTGCGGGATCGCCCAGCAAATCCAGCAGGTGCGCGAAATTTTCCATGGCCGCAGTACCTATGGCAGCAGGAGAGCCATAGGTGCTCGCCCTGTCCGCCGCGGGCAGGCTGTGATGGAAGCGGGCAATGGTGACGGCCAGATTATCGAGGTGTTGCGGCAATAACGCGCCGCGCAGCAGCAGCCTGTCCAGTTGCCGTGAAACCGCGAAACGGCGCATTCTGACGGCATATTCCAGTGCCGGCTCGGCCCCCATCACCGGTGCATCCGGCGTGCCGCCTATGGCAATGACATCGAGGTAGAGTTGTGGCGCCAGGCGCCGGTTGAGGCGAATCTCTTCTGCACAAAAGAACTGCCGCGCCGCTAGTGTGGAGAAATCGAGAAAGCCCAGATTGACCGGTTTCTTGATCTTGTAGGCGTAGCGCCCGGCCAGCAACACCCATGAAATATGGGTTTCCAGCAGCCGCACATTCTTCACCGCATGGGGGTAGCAGCGCCCCTCCCGCAAGGCGCTGATCAGCCTGGGCTGTTCATCATCTGCGGCTTGTGGATGGGCATGCATGGCGCATCAGGATTTTGCAGTAAGCGCCTGCACCAGGGTAATCACAATAGCAAAAGCAATATATGCACCCAGCGTGACCAGCAGCGATGCCCAATACCTGAGTATGGCAATATCATCCTTGCGCAGGATGCGCAGGTTCAGGTAGGTACCCGTCACACCTATCACGCCGCCAAGGAGGTTGCCGGCAATGCCGAAGGTTCCGCCCGAGAACAGGAGCAACACCGGCAAGGCAGCCCAGGCATAGGAGTACCAGGCCAATGGACGCGCAATCTCGATGGCGGCGCCGTCTATCGTGACCCTGGGAATGGGGTCAGGGTAAATGCGCTGCAATCTCACCACCACACTGTCACCCGCATCATTCTGCACGGTGTAATTCCCTTTCTGTCCGGCAATTTTCTTGCCATTGAGAAAAAGGCATGGCGCACTTAACAAGCCGGCTGCGGCCACCGCAAGCTGCTGCTGTTGAAATGCTGGGTGTGCAATCTTGATCTGCATTATTATTTTCCCGAATCTATTAGGCTGTTCCAGCTAATGTGTCACATCAGCCTGATGCAACACGGCACTTGGGTTATGGCAACGATGCAAGTATAGTTTAGCAATGGCATGCAGGGGTATAGCGATGAAACAGGAATCGGTAAAACAGGGCGGCGCAATGCAACAGGAAGAACGGCGCGAGCACAAACTCAGGCTGGTCGAGCTGCTTGACATGCTGGTGAGCGGAGGCATGATCAGCCGGGAAATGGCCGACGCGCTCGTCGCTGCCAAACGCAGCCAGCGCCAGGACACACACCCTCTGGTAACCATCAGCGAGCAAAACTGGAAATCACTGGTGGCGCCACACAGGCTGCTCACCATCGACGTCCTCACCGAATGGCTGGCTGCCCGTGTGGGCCTTGAGTATTTCCGCATAGACCCGTTGAAAATTGATTTCTCTGCAGTCACCGACATCATGTCCAGCGACTATGCCACCCGCTTTGGCATCTTGCCGGTGCTGGTTACGGCACACGAAGTCGTGATTGCCACTGCGGAACCTTACCTGCGTGAATGGGAAAGCGTGCTGAAGCCGATATTGCGCAAGGAAATTCGACGCGTAATGGCCCCCCCCTCGGATATCAGCCGCTTTATCGTGGAGTTTTTCAACCTTGCCCTCTCGGTGAAGAGCGCCTCCAAAACAAATCGCACCGGCACCTCCGGGCTGGCCTCGTTTGAACAGCTGGTGGAAATGGGCAAGAGCAATCGCCAGTTCGATGCCAACGACCAGAACATCGTGCACATCGTGGACTGGCTATGGCAGTACGCTTTTGGCCAGGGCGCCTCGGATATCCATATCGAGCCGCGGCTCGAGCTGGGCATCGTACGCTTCCGCATAGCCGGTGTGCTGCACCAGGTTTACCAGGTTCCCATGTCGGTGATGGTAGCGATGACCAGCCGCATCAAGGTGCTGGGCCGCATGGATCTGGTGGAAAAACGCCGCCCGCAGGATGGCCGCATCAAGACGCGCACTGCCGACGGCCTGGAAATTGAACTGCGCCTGTCTACTCTCCCCACGGCCTTTGGTGAAAAACTGGTAATGCGGATTTTCGACCCGGATGTGCTGGTGCGCGATTTTGCTGAACTGGGGTTTTCTGACGAAGATCTTGCCCGCTGGCAGCAGATGACTGCACGCCCCAACGGCATCATCCTGGTTACCGGCCCCACAGGTTCCGGCAAGACCACCACGCTGTATTCAACGCTCAAGCAGCTCGCCACCTCCGAGGTGAACGTGTGCACCATTGAAGATCCCATAGAAATGGTCGAGCCTGCCTTCAACCAGATGCAGGTGCAACATGCCATTGAGCTGGGGTTCGCTGACGGCGTGCGCGCATTGATGCGGCAGGACCCGGATATCATCATGATAGGCGAGATACGCGACCTGCAAACTGCCGACATGGCCATACAGGCTGCACTCACGGGGCATCTGGTGCTATCCACGCTGCACACCAATGACGCGCCAGCCGCCATCACGCGCCTGCTCGACTTGGGCGTGCCTTCCTACATGCTTAATGCCACCCTGCTCGGCGTGATGGGGCAACGTCTGGTGCGCACACTGTGCCCGCACTGCAAGAAACCTGCTCCCATGCAGGAGGATGAAGCGGAACAGTGGGACACGCTGGTATCACCGTGGAAATCCAAGCGACCGGCGCAAATTCATCAACCCGTGGGTTGCCTGGAATGCCGCATGACAGGTTACAAAGGGCGTGTTGGCATTTACGAAATCCTGCTGATGAGCCCCGAGCTGCGCAAACTGGTTAACCCCACTGCCGATATTGCCCCCATACGCGACCAGGCCGCCCGCGAAGGCATGCGACCGCTGCGCATCTCAGGAGCCATGAAAGTTGCCGCAGGACTGACCACCCTGGAAGAAGTCGTGAAGGTGGCGCCGCCGGCCAATCAGATGTAGCGCAACACGCAGGCCTAATCTTTGATGGTTATCAGTGATGCAGCCCGGGTTTGTTTGAACCAGAACGCCTCAAACTCATT
The DNA here is from genome assembly GCA_023259065.1 of Nitrosomonadales bacterium. Taxonomy (GTDB): domain Bacteria; phylum Pseudomonadota; class Gammaproteobacteria; order Burkholderiales; family Gallionellaceae; genus 39-52-133. Next base: position 15,572 of record JAHFQY010000015.1, on the reverse strand, counting down.
CCCGGGCAAAGGCCGGGAAAAATAGTATCCCTGAAAGGTCTTGCATTCGTGAGCCGCCAGAAAGTCACGCTGACCCTTGGTTTCCACACCTTCCGCCACCACAGTGAAACCCAGCAGCTTGGCCAGGCCGAGTATGGTTTTTATCATCGACTGGTCACTGGCATTGTGCTCAATCTCGGCCACAAATGACTTGTCGATCTTGATCTCGGAGACGGCCAGCTGTTTTACATTGCTCAGTGATGAGTAGCCGGTGCCAAAATCATCCATCGAGAACTTGATTCCCAGCTCGTTCAACTCTTTCATGCGCAAGGTAACCGTTGCCATATCTTCAGCCGCAATGGACTCTGTAATCTCGAATACCAGTTTCGAGCACAACTCATCATCCAGATACAACTGAATCAGCCTTCTCACCTCGTCGATAAACGTATGGTGCACAAACTGGCGCATGCTGATATTGATTGAAAGCTGCTGCAGTGCAATGCCCTTTTGATGCCAATCCCTGAGGAAAATAAATGACTGCTCCAGTATGTATTTCCCCAACTCGACAATAAGGCCGGTTTGCTCGGCGATGGGAATGAATACTGCCGGAGAAACCGGGCCCAGCTTGGCGTTATTCCAGCGCACCAATACCTCGGCGCCCACAATATTTCCATGCTCATCAATTTGCGGCTGGAAGTTAAGCGATATCTCGTCATTCCCCAACGCAAAATGCAGCAGGCGCTCAATCTCCAGATGCTGCTCCACCCGCCTGGACAGCGCATCATTAAACATGAAAATACCATCGCGCCCGCTGGCCTTGACTTCATACATTGCAATATCAGCCTCCTTGATGAAACGGTTGGCATTGATACTGCTGGCATCCACCAGGCTCACGCCCACGCTGCAGCTGATATACAAGTGATGATTATTGATGATGTAAGTCTGCTTCAAAGCATCCAGCAACACGTTGGACAGTTGCACCGCCGCCTGCTCGCACTCATCCTTGCCTGCATATGTTCTACCGACAATAATGAATTCGTCACCGCCCAATCTGGCCAGCAGGTTATCTGCAGGCGTAATCAAGGCAAGGCGTGCAGACACCTCCTGCAGCAACACATCCCCGACATCATGCCCAAGGGAATCATTGACGGATTTGAAATGGTCCAGGTCGATCAGCAGAAGGTAGGCATAGCCCTGCTCGTCTTTCAGCTTGTTGATAACCTGCTGCAAATGCTCGATGAAGTTGTAGCGGTTGCTCAGCCCGGTCAGCATGTCGTGCGAGGCTTGGTGGCTGGTTTTCCGCAACAGCATACAACTATTGCGCGCGGCATAAAACAACAACCATGACAAAACACACGATAAAAAAGCCAGTGCGTAGCCATAAACCTCGTTGATCGCCAGAAAAACAATGGTCAGGGGCACCATGAATATCAGTATCGTCGGGACATACAAGCGCCGGTCGGACATCAGCAAGGTGGCTGCCAGTACTGCCGTGCCCATTTGGGTAAAGATGGCGATGTAGTGAATCTGGTAGACATTCTCCCTGATATAAAGCAGGAAGATCAGTGTCCACAGAAAGAAAATTGTGTAGAAAAAATAGCTGAGCTCCCTGTACCAGGCATCCAGCCCTTCCTTGGTCATTTCCTCATAGCGAAAGTTTCTGTAAACCCGCACGCCCCACAGGCAAACCAGGATAACCAGGCCGTACCAGATCAGCGCCGGCGCCAGCACATGGTAATAAGCCCCAAGAAATATATAGGATAGACCTGGCACCAGCGACAGACCTAGCACCACGGGAATCTGCTTATGCAGGAACGAATAGAATTTCTGGTTTTTCATAGCTCGGCATTTTCAAAATGCCCGCTGGAAAAAGGTATGTTGAAACGCAGACCCTCTGTTCCAGCAGACCGTTGCCAAGACTATATCGCAAGACGATTCCGGCGTGAGCTACATCACTTTTTGCTTATGCATGCCTGATATTGCGCCCTTCCAGGCGGCTAGCCGCACGCCCCTATCGCACCACACGCAGTACAAAAATCGCAGCCGTCTTTTTTGATCACGGTGCGGTTGCCGCACTCCGCACATTTCTTGCCCGCCATCAGCAACTGTTCATGCTGCTTGTGCGCTTCGTCGCGCGGTTCCTTGCGTTGCGGCGCAGACAGGATGCCGCTCTCGGTGATGGGGTAGCCCTCTTCACTGAGCAGGCCCAGCATGGCGTAACGGTGGATCATCAGGCGCGCCACATAGGCCACGGTGGAAGGCCAGTTCTGCGATTTGTCGCTGCCCGGCACCTTGGCCATGAAGTCACCCAGAGGCTCCGGGTAGTTCAGCAGCTTGCGCAGCTTCATGCCTATCCAGGCCGGGTCGATCACGCGCATGTCCAGGCTGAGCAGTTTGCACAGCCCGTCCAGCGCGCGCGGGTACTCACCGGAGAGCCACACGGAATAGGGGCGGCGCTGGCCATCGGGTAGCACCAGTTCTTTCAGGCCGAGCACGAAGTCATCGCCGCCGGCCGGGTTCAGCACATCCACGGTCCAGCTCATGGTGCCGTCCGGGCTGGCCTTGGGTTCCTTGCGCGAGAACATGGCATCCAGCACGGGGGTGGCCTCGCCTTCCTGCATGCTCAGCGCGTCCAGCTGCTCGCAACGGTAGCGCACGATGCGGGCAAAACCCGATACCAGGCTGGGCATGCGCAGCTTGTCGCCGCTGGGCGGGAACGGCATGAAGAAGGCGTCGTCACCGGAAGTTTTCTCCAGCACCGACAGCTTCATGTTGAGCCAGCCGCGGTCATCCGCACGCATGTCCATGGACAATGTCTTGGCCACCGCACCGAGTCCGCGCGGCTGCTCCGCACCATTCACCCACACCTCGAACGGGCGCGCGCTGCCGTTCTGGATATGGCTGATAAAAGTGGCAAAGCTGCCGTGCGGGTGTTCGATCATGTACACCCAGCCATCGCTGCCCAGCGCCTGCTCGGGCCGCCCCGGCCAGCGCAGGCTGGCCAATGCGGGGGTGGGCATGATGTCGAGCACCACGCGCCTGTCCATGTCTTTTTGATCGAGATCTTGTGGCGCTTCCTTGGTGCCTGCGACCGGTTTTACTTCCAGCACGGCGCCCAGCACGCTATTGGGCCTGTAGGTGGTGATGCCCTTGAGCCCGTGCTTCCATGCCTCCATGTAGAGGTCTTCGAAGGCCTCGAAGGGATAGTCGGCAGGCACGTTGACGGTCTTGCTGATGGCGGTGTCGACGTAAGGCTGCACTGCGGCCGACATGGCCATATGGTCGGTGGCGGACATCTCCAGCGCGGTGACGAAGTAATCCGGCAGCTTGTCCACGTCGCCGCCCAGGTGGCGGTACAAGCGCCAGGCATGATCGGCCACCTCGATGGCTTTCTTGCTGCCGTCCAGCATGCGCTTGTTGCGGTTGTAGAACCACGAGAACGGCGGCTCGATGCCGTTGCTGGCATTATCGGCAAAGGCCAGGCTGATGGTGCCAGTGGGCGCAATCGACAGCAGGTGGCTGTTGCGCAGTCCGTGCTGGCGTATGCGCTGCTTGAGGCCGTCCGGCAGGCGCGAGGCAAAGTTGGGCGCAGCCAGGTAACGCTCGACATCCAGCAGGGGGAAGGCGCCCTTTTCAACGGCCAGATCAACCGAGGCGTTATACGCCGAGTCACGCATGGACTCGGCAATACGCGCAGCCATTGCGCGTCCCGCATCGCTGTTGTATTTCAAACACAACATGATCAGCGCGTCGCCCAGGCCGGTAAAGCCTATGCCGATGCGGCGCTTGGCCTGCGCCTCCGATTGCTGCTCCGGCAGCGGCCATACGGTTACGTCCAGCACGTTGTCGAGCATGCGCGCAGCCAGCGCGACCACGCGCTCGAAAGTGGCGAAATCAAACTCCGCTTCCTTGCTGAAAGGCTGCACTACAAAGCTGGAAAGATTGACGCTGCCAAGGTCGCAGCAGCCGTAGTTGGGCAGCGGCTGTTCGCCGCAATTGTGCACATACAAGCCATTGGCATCGAAGGCATTGATGCCCGGCACCTGCACGTCAAATACCGCTTCCGTACCTTCAGCCAGAATGCTTTCCACCTCCACCACAAAGCGTTCGCGGTTGGGTATGCGCCGGTAATTCGCAATCAGCTCAGCTAGCCTGGTTTGCTTCTCACTGTCGGCAAAGCCTATCAGGTCGGCATAGCGCACCAGATTGTCCCTGGCGACGATCAACTCGTGCTGCGGCCTGACCAGATACTCTTTCAGGCCGCCCTTGCCATCCGGCAAGGCTTTCATCTGTTCATCGCGGCGGTTCAGATGGAGCGTGGAAACAATCCCCATACGCGCCAGCATGCGTTGCACCGCTTCCAGCGTGGCGGCATTGGATTGCGCCAGGCGCACGCTGACACCTTTCTCCTGCGAGCCTTGCACGCTGCCGTCCGCATCGAACAAACCGCGCAGGAAACCGCGATAAAACTCAAACGATGCCTGTTCTATTTCAGGTGTCACCGCCTTCGCTTCATGCATGCCAAACTGCTGCGCCAAAGCATGCAGGCTGGCCGATTTGTAGCGGTATTCGCCGCGACCTTCCACCTCGTGCCAGCCCCGGTGATCGGCACGGCGCGTCAAACAATGTGCGGCATGTGTCACTGCCGTGCGTATGGAGGCGCTACCCGCATGTTCCCATACGGATAAAATTGCCGTCTCACGCTTGAGCAGGCCGTCCCCGACCAGCAATCCAAGCAGGTAACCCTGCTCTGTCGTGCCGCTGCCCGCCCAGCCGGAAAGTTCGCGATGGTTGTTCAGCACCAGCGAGTCTCCAGGCTGAAGCTCGCCAGCCTTGACCCAGGCTGTCTCGCGGGAGTGGCGGCTCACTTGAGCCTTGAGCACCAGATGGTCTTCAGTCAGGCGGATTGCATAGCCTTCCTTGCTGCGTACCCGCAGCACAGGCTTGTCGCCCGTCTTGAAAAAACCCGCCGCTGCGGCAGGGTGTACCTGCCCGTCAACCACCACGGAGAACTGTTTGCCCATCAGCTCGACCACCTGGCGCGCACCATCCGTGGTCATCACCCATGTGTCTGCCGTAACGCAGGGGTTGGTCGCCTCTATCTTTTCGATATAGGCCAGGTTGTTGTCGCGGTTGATCTTGTCGATAAACAGCACGCCCGGCTCAGCATGATCGTAGGTGGCCTGCATGATCTGGTTCCACAGCTCCATCGCCTTGATCTTGCGGTAGGCCCATTTGCCGTCGGCGCGCTGATACGCCCCCGCATCCAGTGCTGCCTGTGACGGCTTGGCCTTGTGCACCAGTTCCCACTCGCCATCGGCTGCCACGGCCTGCATGAACTCGTCCGTAATGCCTACCGAGATATTGAAGTTGCGCAGGTCGCCGCTGTCCTTGGCGTGAATGAAGGCCTCGATATCGGGATGGTCGCAGCGCAGCACACCCATCTGTGCACCGCGGCGCGCGCCGGCCGACTCGACCGTTTCACAAGAACGGTCGAACACGCGCATGTAGGACACAGGGCCGCTGGCTCGACTATTTGTGCCTTTGACCAGGGCGTCCTTGGGGCGGATATCGGAAAAATCGTAGCCCACGCCGCCGCCGCGGCGCATGGTTTCGGCAGCCTGTTGCAAGGCATCGTAGATGCCGGGTTTGCCATCCGTCATACCGCTGATGGCGTCGCCCACCGGCTGCACAAAGCAGTTGATCAGCGTGGCTTGCAGTGTGGTGCCCGCAGCCGAATTGATGCGCCCGCCCGGAATGAAACCATTTTCCAGAGCCCACAGGAATTCGCCCTCCCACTTGGCCGTGTCTTTCTCCACGGCAGCCAGCCCGCGCGCCACGCGCTTGCGCACGTCATGGGCGCTAGCCTCGCCTTCCTTGCAGTATTTTTCACGCAGAACTTCGGGGGTGATTTCTTGTTCAGCCAGGGGGGCAACTATCTTTTTTGATTTCATGATTTCAAGCAATGAGTGTAATTAACAAGATTTAAACTTGCTCATTATCACCCTATCTGGAGTCAAAAAAGAACCCCGATTTTTGCCTGCCCAATCTTGACAGGGAGATGAACTTTATCAATCCAACGCCCATGGCAGCACACCAAAAAATCAAGCCCGCTAATCAATAAAATCAGATAAATATTGAAAACCACGCTGCTTCAAGAGCTTGAATATTTTCAGGCGAGCTGGCTGGCAGGAATGGCTAATCCGGGGAAAACCTGGAAAGAGGGAGTGCAGTGTAAAAGTCTAGTTGAAACAGTAAATTACCGTTTTCGCAACGTGATCAGTAGCGCCCATGTGCCAAGCAACACGTACCAAATCAATGCCCACTCGGGAATGCCGATGGTCAGGAATGTCCAGCCCTTGGCCGCGCATTCGCCGGAGCCGTGCATCAACTCCTGCCAGACTTCAGCCATGGGGAAATTCTGCAACAGGTAGTCCAAACCCGGACCACAGGCTGGAACCTGATCCTTGGGCAAATGTTGCAGCCAGATATGACGGCTGGCAACGCTGACGCCTAGCAGCGCAAACAGACCTATAAATACACCGTATAGTTTCGCGCCAGATTTTCCAGGGTTGTGGAGGGTGGCCGCGGCAAAAATTACCAGCATGGCAATGAATATCAGGCGCTGCACCATGCACAGCGGGCAAGGTTCCTGATGCAATACATGCTGCACGTACAGAACGACCGCGAACAACCCGCAGATAGCCAGTGTGCCGGCCAAATACAGCCAGCGCCTGGACAGGCTGTTCCACAGGGTCAGCAGGCTGTTCACCTTACTCTACCTCGTCTATCCAGGCTGCCTGGATGGCTTCCAGAACCTTCTCGCCGCTGTGCTTGGGGTCGTCGTGGAAGTCTTCCAGCTCCATCACCCAGTTGTGCAGGTCGGTGAAGCGTATGCTCTTGGGATCAACTTCCGGGTGAGCTTCGGCCAGCTCGATTGCAATCAGGCGTACATCAGTCCATTTCATGTTCAGCCCTCTTTCGCCATGTTGATGGTGTACTTGGGAATCTCCACGACCAGATCCTTGTCACTTACCATGGCCTGGCAGCTCAGGCGCGAGTTGGGTTCCAGTCCCCACGCCTTGTCCAGCATGTCCTCTTCCAGCTCTTCGGCGGGAATCAGCGAGTTGAAGCCTTCGCGGATGATGACGTGGCAGGTGGTGCAGGCGCAGGATTTCTCGCAGGCATGCTCGATATCAATGCCGTTCTTGAGCAAAGTCTCAATCAGCACGGTACCGGTATCGGCTTGCAATACCTTGCCTTGCGGGCATAGCTCAACGTGTGGCAATACAATAATTTGCGGCATTACTAGCTCTCCAGTTCAGATAATTTGCGCCCCGACAGCGCATGCGCCACGTTGCTGTCCATGCGCGCCTGGGCGAAAGCCACAGTGGCATCGTTCAAACTTGTTGTTGCGCGTTTCAGCGCCAGATGGTCCGTGGTCTGCAGGATATCGCGCAGGGCGGCCATGGCATTGTTAATTTTTACCTGTTCTTCCTTGCTCAACAAGGCTTCACCATCCTGCTGCAATGCATTCTCAACAGCCTCCAGCAGCTGCTTGGCTTCCACCAGCTGCTCGCGCAGTGCGCGCGCCATCATGTCGTCCTGGGCAAACTGGCTGGAATCTTCCAGCATGCGGGTAATGTCCGCATCGCTCAGGCCGTAGGAAGGCTTCACCGCAATTGCCGCCTCCACCCCGCTGCCCATCTCGCGTGCGGAGACATTAAGCAGTCCGTCCGCATCCACCTGGAAGGTCACGCGTATGCGCGCCGAGCCGGCCACCATCGCGGGGATGCCGCGCAATTCAAAGCGCGCCAGCGAACGGCAATCGCTCACCAGCTCGCGCTCGCCCTGCACCACGTGGATGCCCATGGCAGTCTGCCCGTCCTTGAAGGTGGTGAATTCCTGTGCACGCGCGGTGGGGATGGTGCTGTTGCGCGGTATGACTTTTTCAGTGAGGCCACCCATGGTCTCCAGACCGAGACTAAGCGGGATCACGTCCAGCAGCAGCCAGTCGTCATCCTGGCGGTTGCCCGCCAGCACGTTGGCCTGTATTGCCGCGCCCAGTGCCACCACCTTGTCCGGGTCCAGATTGGTAAGCGGCGTCTGCTTGAAAAATTCGCCCACCGCGCGCTGCACCTGCGGCATGCGCGTGGAGCCGCCCACCATCACCACACCCTTGATGTCATTCACCGTCAACCCGGCATCGCGCAACGCGCGGCGCACAGGCTGCATGGTGCGCGCTACCAGCGTCTGCGTCATGTCGTAGAAATCCTGGCGCGTCAGCACGGTGTCGATCACGCCACCCGTGCTCAGAATCGCGGTAATGCGCGTTTCCGCATGATCGGTAAGCTGCTCCTTGGCAGCACGGGCATGGGTCAGCAGCAAGCGCGTGTCCTGCGCGCCCAATGCGAAATGGCCGCCCTTTTCCAGCAGCCAGCAATAAATGCGATGGTCGAAATCATCCCCGCCCAGCGCCGAGTCGCCATTGGTGGCGAGCACTTCAAACACGCCCTGCGACAGGCGCAGGATGGAAATATCGAAAGTGCCGCCGCCCAGGTCATACACGGCATACACGCCTTCTGCGGCATTATCCAGGCCGTAGGCGATAGCCGCCGCAGTGGGCTCATTGAGCAGCCTGAGCACATTGAGGCCGGCCAGCTTGGCCGCATCCTTGGTGGCCTGGCGCTGGGCATCGTCGAAATAAGCCGGCACGGTAATCACCGCGCCCACCAGTTCGCCACCGAGAGAGGCTTCCGCGCGAGTGCGCAATACATTGAGAATTTCTGCCGAGACTTCAACCGGGCTTTTGACGCCGGCGGCCGTGCGCAACTGCACCATGCCGGGCGCATCGACAAAGCGGTAAGGCAGGCTGCTGACGTCGCCGATATCCACCAGGCCGCGTCCCATAAAACGCTTGACCGACACGATGGTGTTCACCGGGTCGTCGCTCTGTACCGACTGCGCGGGATAACCCACCTGCACATTGCCGTCCGGCAGGTAACGCACCACCGAGGGCAGCAGTGCCGAACCGTCCTCATCATTGAGCACCGTGCTGATGCTGTTGCGTACCGTTGCCACCAGGGAATTGGTCGTGCCCAGGTCTATGCCCACGGCCAGCCTGTGCTGGTGCGGTGCCGTGCTCATGCCGGGTTCGGAGATTTGTAGCAGTGCCATTTAGTTATCAATCACATCGAATGCGGACACGACTTCTTCCGCAAGTTTTTCCATAAACCTGAGCTTGCGCACCATACCGGCTGCTTCCTGGTAATCGTGCTCGGTGTCTATTTTAACCGCTAGCTGCCGTTGCAGCTCGTGCATTTCATGCTGCAAGCGTGTCTCAAACTCTTCCAGCGCGGCGATATCCTTGGCCTGCTGCGCTTCCTCTACCGCTTCGCGCCACTCCATCTGCTGCATCAGGAACTCGACCGGCATCGCCGTATTGGTTTCCTCCTGCGTATCAACCCCGTGCAAAGTGAGCAGATAGCGCGCACGCTTTAGCGGGCTGCGCAGAGTCTGGTAAGCCTCGTTGACACGGGTGGACAATTGCATGGAAACGCGCTGCTCGGCCTCGGACAGGTGGGCAAACTTGTCGGGGTGAACCTGCGTCTGCAGCGTGCGGTAATGCTGCTCCAGCGCGGTGCTATCCAGCTGATAGCTCTCCGACAAGCCAAACAGTTGAAAGAAATTCTGCTTGAAATCGTAGGCTGCAGGCTGCATCAGACTTTAAAGCTTTCTCCGCAACCACACTCGTCCTTGACGTTGGGATTGTTGAACTTGAACCCCTCGTTCAGGCCTTCGCGGGTGTAGTCCAGCTCCATACCATCGATGTAAGGCAGGCTTTTCGGGTCTACCAGCAGGGTCACGCCGTGGCTGGAAAACTGCAGGTCATCCGCCCCCAGCTCGTCGGCGAACTCCAGCTTGTAAGCCATGCCGGAGCAGCCCGTGGTGCGCACACCAACGCGCAAACCCACACCCTTGCCGCGCTTGGCGATGAAATTCTGCACATGCTTGGCTGCATTGTCAGTCAGGGAAATGCCCATGCTTGCCTCCTTAGTGACCTTGGCTCTTCTTGTAATCTGCCACCGCGGCCTTGATTGCGTCTTCAGCCAGGATGGAGCAGTGAATTTTTACCGGCGGCAACGCCAGCTCTTCCGCGATCTGGCTGTTTTTGATTTCCAGCGCCTGATCCACGGTCTTGCCCTTGACCCACTCGGTTACCAGCGAGCTGGAGGCAATCGCAGAACCGCAACCGTAGGTTTTGAATTTTGCGTCTTCAATCACGCCATCCTTGCCCACCTTGATCTGCAACTTCATCACGTCGCCGCAGGCGGGTGCGCCCACCATGCCGGTGCCAACGCCGGCCTCATCCTTGCCAAAGGAACCCACATTGCGTGGATTTTCGTAATGATCCAGAACTTTTTCGCCGTATGCCATTTTTAATACTCCTTAATTAAATTCTGTGAAACGTGAAATGTGAAAAGTGAAACGAGCCCATTCCGCTCGAAAGAGGTCGGGCATCGCGCCGGATGAACATGTCGTTTCACCTTTCACGTTTCACACACATTTAGTGTGCTGCCCACACGATAGAGTTCAAATCCACCCCATCCTTGAACATTTCCCACAAAGGGGACAAGTCGCGCAATTTGCCTATCTTGTTCTTCAGCAAGTCGATGCTGTAATCCACCTCTTCAGCCGTGGTAAAGCGCCCCACGGAAAAACGAATCGAGCTATGCGCCAGCTCATCGTTGCGTCCCAGTGCGCGCAGCACATAGGATGGCTCCAGACTGGCCGAGGTGCATGCGGAACCGCTGGATACCGCCATATCCTTGATCGCCATGATCAGCGACTCGCCCTCGACATAGTTGAAGCTGACGTTGAGGTTGTGCGGCACGCGCTGTTTCATGTCGCCATTCAGGTAAACCTCTTCCATGGTCGACAGGCCCGCCCACAGGCGGTCGCGCAAACCGCGAATGCGCTCGTTTTCGGCTTTCATTTCTTCCTTGGCGATACGGAAAGCCTCGCCCATGCCGACGATCTGATGCGTTGCCAGGGTGCCCGAGCGCATGCCGCGCTCGTGGCCGCCGCCGTGCATTTGCGCTTCCAGGCGCACGCGCGGCTTGCGTCGCACATACAGTGCGCCTATGCCCTTGGGGCCGTAAGTCTTGTGCGCCGAGAAAGACATGAGGTCGACCTTCAGCTTTTGCAAGTCGATGTCCACTTTCCCGGTCGACTGCGCCGCGTCCACATGGAACAGGATGCCGCGCTCACGGCAGATTTCACCAATGGCGGCGATATCCTGAATCACGCCGATTTCATTGTTTACGTGCATCACCGAAACAATAGTCGTATCCGGGCGCAAGGCAGCCTTGAGTTTTTCCAGATCCAGCAGGCCGCTGGGCTCGGGATCAAGATAGGTCGCCTCGAAGCCCTGGCGTTCGAGTTCGCGCACGGTATCCAGCACGGCTTTGTGCTCGGTCTGCACGGTCACGATGTGCTTGCCCTTGCCGGAATAAAAATGTGCCGCGCCTTTCAGGGCCAGATTGTTCGACTCGGTTGCACCCGATGTCCACACTATTTCCTTGGGGTCGGCATTAACCAGCGCTGCGACCTGTGCACGGGCATCTTCCACTGCTGCATCAGCCGTCCAGCCATATTCATGGGAACGGCTGGCCGGGTTACCAAACTGCTCAGTCAAATAGGGGATCATCTTGGCTGCCACGCGCGGATCAACAGGCGTAGTTGCAGAATAGTCCATGTACAAAGGGAAATGCAGCGTCATGATATGTTCACAATCCTTGTTTTTAAATAGAAGCCCATCAGGGAAGCTACGCTCCCTGTCCGGCGAGAATCAGGCTGTAACTTGTGCTGTCTTGGGCGCGTTTTTTGCTAGGGCAATCGGGGCTATGCCCGCCTGCTTGTTGGCTTCGCTCGCGATCAGTTGTTGCAAAGTCACCTGTGCCAGATAGTTGAATATTGTCTCATTTAAACCCATCCACAGGTCGTGGGTATTGCACTCATGGTCATCATGGCAATTACCCATGCCACCGCACTTGGTCGCATCTACCGGCTCATCCACCGCCACAATGATGTCGGACACCGAAATCTTGTTGGCCGGGCGCGACAGGCAATAACCGCCGCCGGGGCCGCGCACACTGGCTACCACATCGTGTTTGCGCAACTTCCCAAACAGCTGCTCCAAATATGATAGTGAAATTTTTTGCCGTTCGCTTATACTAGCGAGGGTAACAGGGCCATGGCCGCTGCGCGCTGCCAGATCAACCATCGCTGTAACAGCAAAACGTCCTTTAGTAGTCAGTCTCATTATTTCTCCTTAAAGGTTTTAATTGCACAATCAAATTGTTGTGTCTAAAACTACCCGCCTTTTGGAGAATAATAGAATACCTTAACATTTTAGTCAACAATCTTATTCAGGTGGCCGGGGTCAAACTTGTCGGCTGTCGCCCGTTCCTCTTCCACACGCACCCCCAGTTGCTCAAGGTGCTGCAAAATCAACTCGATACGCTTGTCCACCACCACGCTATGCCCAAGCAAACCATGTATTGCCTTTGACACCGGGTCATTCTGGTCATTGCCTATGCCATAGGCATTAAAACCGCTGATTTTCTTGGCCTCATCCAGAATACGCGCGGGAATTCCGGCCGCCGTGGCGCCTGCCGGCACATCCTTCACCACCACAGCATTAGAGCCGATCTTGGCTCCCTCGCCGATCAGGATCGGCCCCAGTATCTTGGCCCCGGCGCCCACCACCACACCATTGCCCAGCGTGGGGTGGCGCTTGCCCTCCTTCCACGAGGTCCCTCCCAGCGTCACGCCGTGATACAGGGTAACGTCATCGCCGATTTCCGCAGTCTCGCCTATCACCACGCCCATGCCGTGATCGATAAAGAAGCGCCGCCCTATGCTTGCGCCCGGATGAATCTCAATACCGGTCAGCCCGCGCCCGATATGCGCAAGGAAACGCGCCGGCCATTTCAGCCGCGCATGCCACAACCAGTGCGAGACGCGATGCACCATGCGCGCGTGTATGCCCGGATAGCAGGTCAGCACCTCAAACACGCTGCGCGCTGCCGGATCGCGGTCAAATACACTGAGTACGTCTTCTTTAATGGCTCGGAACATGATGCTCTCTAGGCTTTGTCTTTCGCTTGTTGTTTAAGTTTGCCGTGATACTCGGTGGAAAGCGTGAGAATACCACGCAAAATATTGATCTCTTCCTGCTCCAGCCTGGCGCGCGAATACAGGCGGCGCAGTTTCTGCATCAGCTTGGTCGAATGTTTGCTGTGCAGGAATTCAATATCGTGCAGCGCCTGCTCCAGATGCACAAAGAACCGCTCCACCTGCTCTGCCGGCGCCGGACTCAGCAGTGGCGCCGCATATTCGCCCAGCCCCGCCGCCAGGCGCAGCTCATAGCTGATCAACTGCACCGCAGCCGCCAGATTGAGCGAGGTGTACGAGGGGCTCACCGGGATGCGCACCATCACCTGGCAGCGCGCCAGCTCATCATTGGTCAGGCCGGACATTTCCGTGCCAAACAGCAGGGCCACCGGCTGCTGTAGCGCCTGCTCCACCAGCAGCGGCATGGCCGCGCGCGGCGTCAGCACCTCCTGCGAAATATCGCGCACCCGCGCCGACATGCCCGCCACCAGCACCACGCCCTGCAAAGCCTCGTCCAGGGTGCTGCACACAACCGCATTCTGCAGCACGTCCGCCGCACTGGAGGCCATGGCATCGGCCTGCGCATCGGGAAAGGTGCGCGGATTGATCAGGTACAGCTGCTCCAGCCCCATCGTCTTCATCGCCCGCGCAGCCGCGCCGATATTGCCCGGATGGCTGGTATGACTGAGCACCACCCGCACATTTTGCAGGCACTTTGTCAAATTCACGGGGTTTTCTGCAACTTCTGGTGTCTTCAAAACGCAATTCCCACTAAAATACGCAACTGCTCATTAAAACTAAGTTAGGTTTCCATGCATCCCATGCTCAACATCGCGGTCAAAGCCGCGCGTCGCGCCGGCAATTTGATCCACCGTGCCGCCGACAATCTCGACCATCTCACCGTCACCAAAAAATCCAATGCGGATTACGTCAGCGAAGTTGACCGCGCTGCGGAGCGCACCATCATCGAAACCCTGCTCGACGCCTATCCCACCCATGCAATTTTAGCAGAAGAGAGCGGCGGCCAAGGCGACTCTGAATATCTGTGGATTATCGACCCGCTGGATGGCACCACCAACTTCCTGCATGGTTACCAGCAATACGCCGTCTCCATCGCCCTGCAGCATAACGGCGTGCTCACCCAGGCTGTCATCTACGACCCCACCAAGAATGACCTGTTCACCGCCACGCGCGGCCGCGGCGCATTCCTCAATGACCGCCGCATCCGTGTAAGCAAGCGCGTAGAGATGGCCGACAGCCTGATCGGCACCGGCTTCCCCTACAGCAAGTTTGATCACATCGATGCCTACATGAACATCCTGCGCGACATGATGCAGAAGACCGCCGGCCTGCGCCGCCCCGGCTCTGCCGCACTGGACCTGGCCTACACCGCTGCCGGACGCTACGATGGCTTCTTTGAAACCGGCCTCAAGCCGTGGGATATCGCCGCCGGCTGCCTGCTGATAACGGAAGCGGGTGGATTGGTTGGTGATTTGCAGGGCAATGACAGCTACCTGCGCACCGGCCACCTGTGCGCGGGCAATCCCAAGGTGTTTGCCCAGCTGCTGCAGGTGATAGCCCCGCATCTAACCGAGGGATTGAAATCCACTCAGGCTTGATCATGACTGCGGCTAAAAACTGCAACTCACGCTGCATTCTGTGTGCAGAATGTACTAAAGGAGCATTATGAGCCGCACAATCTTTGCCATTCTGGCTGCAGGTTCCTTTCTGCTTCTTAATCCGGCTTTCGCCGTCACACCCATACCCACAGACCCGATTTACATCCGCATTGATAATGGATGGAAAGGTTTGTATGCCCATAACGACGAATATGCAGAGTACTCTCTCGTAGGTAGCGAAATCAAACTTCAGGATTCATATCATATTTTGTTGAAACCAGGTCTTGGTTTGATGGTTACCTTTGCAGACAAAAAGGAGTTTGCTACCGGCAAAGACCTGTTAGAGCTACACAGACAATGGGAAATTGAGTATTGGCGAAAGCATGCCAGTAAAGTTGAAAGTACAAGCCGAGACGATCTTGGTGGAGCAAGGCAAGACATTAAGGTTACCGAGCTCACCCTCTACAACAAAGAAGGAAAACAGCTAAAAGTATGTTTGATTGGGCTTGCATCTAAAGAAGGTGTTTTTGTTTTCTCAATTTCCCCAGCCAATGAGGGCATCGACCTCATTGTTAAGAAACTTGTCAGCTCCATCAAAGTTGTGCACACAAGATTGGATGCCCAGGAAAGTGCGAAGCAAAGTAAATTTGCAGCGGGTATCAAATAATGAACTTATGTAGGGCAATGGAATGGACACCTCCCACCTAAACGGCATCGTAATGTGCCAGACTGAAAGTCCAACCAATCAGTCAAAAGGAGGAGGTGTGAAATGGATATTACCCGTATTGGCATTGA
>JAHFQY010000047.1 GCA_023259065.1 Nitrosomonadales bacterium | reverse complement strand
AGACAATGGCCCAACACGGGAATGTCTTGCGCCACGGCATCGCGTATCAGCTTGAGCACGGGCTCTATCCACGGCAAGTCGTCATTCACGCTCATCGGCCCACCCATGAACACCAGGCCAGACCACTCGCTGACATCATGGGGAACGGTCTCACCCTGGTCTATGCGGATGATTTTCCAAGGCAGTGCGTGCTCGTCCAGAAATTGGGACAGGTAACCGGGACCTTCAGTGGCAGCGTGCTGGAAGATGGCAATAGTCATAAGTGAGTGCTGAGGAGTGAGGACTGAGAGTTGAGTAATGAAACGGGTGACTCAGTCCTCAGCACTCGCCTCTCAGTCCTGTATTCAGTCCTTGGTCTTGTCGCGTTCGATCAGGGCGTAAGCCGAGTGGTTGTGGATGGATTCAAAGTTCTCCGATTCTACCACAAAGGCTTCAATGCGCTCATCCGCATTCAGCACGGAGGCCACATCGCGCACCATGTCTTCCACGAATTTCGGGTTGTCGTAGGCGCGCTCGGTGACAAATTTTTCGTCCGGACGCTTGAGCAGGCCATACAGCTCGCAGGATGCCTGTTCTTCGGCGTAGCGCACCACATCCTCAATCCACACAGAGCTCCTGGTGCGCACGGTAATGGTGACGTGCGAACGCTGGTTGTGGGCGCCGCGCTCGGAAATTTTCTTGGAGCATGGGCACAGGCTGGTCACCGGCACCAGCACCTTCATGTTGAAGCGGTACTTGCCTTCCACAATCTCGCCGATAAAGGTTACATCGTAGTCGAGCAGGCTCTGCACGCCGGAAACTGGCGCAGTCTTGTTAATGAAGTAGGGGAAGGACATTTCAATGTAACCGGATTGCGCCTCCAGCTTGACCACCATCTCGCGCAATATGCTCTCGAACGACTCGACTGAAATCTCGCGGCCGTGGTGGTTGAGAATCTCCACAAAGCGCGACATGTGCGTGCCTTTAAAGTTGTGCGGCAGGTGCACATACATATTAAAGTTGGCGATAGTGTGCTGCACGCCTTCGCTCTTGTCCCTGACGACTACGGGGTGGCGTATGCTTTTGATACCGACCTTGTTGATGGCCAAATGGCGGGTATCGGCTAAATTCTGTACATCTGGAATCGGGCAGGCAACTGGAGAGTTCATGGTTGTTCTCTGTGGGTAAGGTTCAAAGTTGCAGCATTATGCAATACGCTAGTAATTTACTCAAGTATTTTTTCTATACCTAATTTCAAGAGCAGCGCCGCATCGCAACGGAGTTGGGATTTTGAGAGATGCTCTTGGCGATACCTGCTCCATCCAGACCACAGTCAGCCAACATCCGTGCCGGATCGCCATGTTCCAGGAAGCGGTCTGGCAGCCCCAGTTGCAGCAAGGGCACGCTTACACCATGCAGCGCCAGACATTCCGCCACGGCACTGCCGGCGCCACCCTGAATAACGTTCTCTTCCACAGTCACCAGCAGATCATGCTCGCGTGCCATACGCAGCACCAGCTCATCGTCCAGCGGTTTGACGAAGCGCATATTGGCCACCGTGGCATCCAGCTTGTCGCCCGCCTCAACGGCAGCAGCCAACATGGAGCCAAAGGCCAGTATGGCAATTTTCTTGCCCTGGCGGCGAACTTCGCCGCGCCCTAGCGGCAGCGCCTCCATCTTCGCTTCGGCCTTGACCCCGGGACCGCTGCCGCGAGGGTAGCGCACCGCAGTGGGGCTGTTCATCAGGTGCGCGGTATACAGCATCTGGCGGCATTCATTCTCGTCGCTGGGCGCCATCACCGTCATGTTGGGCACGCAACGCAGAAAACTCAGATCAAAGCTGCCTGCATGGGTAGCGCCATCCGCGCCGACCAGGCCGCCGCGGTCGATCGCCAGCAGCACCGGCAGGTTCTGGATGGCGATGTCGTGGATCAGCTGGTCGTAGGCGCGCTGCAAAAAGGTGGAATAGATCGCCACCACCGGCTTGTAGCCCTCACACGCGAGGCCTGCGGCAAAGGTGAGCGCGTGCTGTTCGGCGATGCCCACGTCGAAATAGCGCTGGGGAAATTTTTCCGCGAACTCCACCATGCCCGAGCCTTCGCACATGGCCGGAGTAATGCCCACCAGTTTTTCATCGGCAGCCGCCATATCGCACAGCCAGTCACCGAATATTTTTGTGTATGTCGGCTTGGCTGCCGGCTTGGCGACGATGCCGTGTTGCGGGTCAAACTTGCTGACGCCGTGATACAGGATGCAATCCGCCTCGGCATGCGCATAGCCCTTGCCCTTCTGTGTCACCACATGCAGGAACTGCGGGCCTTCCAGCTTGCGGATATTGTTCAGCGTGGTGACCATCACATCGAGGTCATGGCCGTCGATGGGGCCGATGTAGTTGAAGCCGAACTCTTCAAACAGGGTGCCGGGTATGACCATGCCCTTGAAATGTTCCTCGGCGCGCTTGGCAAATTCCAGCACCGGCGGCATGCCTTTCAGCACTTTTTCGCTGCCCTTGCGCATGGCGGCATAGAAGCGGCCGGACATCAGTTTGGCCAGGTAATTGTTGAGCGCGCCCACCGGGGACGAGATCGACATGTCATTGTCGTTCAACACCACCAGCAGATTGGCATCCATCGCGCCGGCATTGTTCAGCGCCTCGAACGCCATGCCGCCAGTCATCGCGCCATCGCCGATGATGGCCACGGCGCGTTGGTCGTTGCCGGCCAAGCGCGCCGCCACTGCCATACCCAGCGCCGCAGAAATCGAGGTGCTGGAGTGACCGGTGCCGAATGCGTCGTATGCGCTCTCGCTGCGCTTGGGGAAGCCGGAAAGGCCGCCCGCCATGCGCAGCGTGTTCATGGCATCGCGCCGCCCGCTCAGTATCTTGTGCGCATAGGTTTGATGGCCTACGTCCCACACCAGCTTGTCATCGGGAGTATTGAACACATAGTGCAGCGCGATGGTCAGCTCCACCGTGCCAAGGTTGGAAGAGAGATGACCGCCAGTCTTGCTCACCGATTCCACCAGGAAGGCACGCAGCTCGTCCGCCAGTTGCGGCAACTGCTTGCGTTCCAACTGACGCAAGGCATCCGGGGTGTTAATGCTGTCGAGTAATGAATACATCAATATTTTCTGATTACGATAAAGTCGGCCAGTTCACGCAAACGGCGTGCGCGCTCGCCAAACTGCGCCAAAGAATTTAATGCTTCGGTGTGCAGCTCTGCCGCCATTTTTTTTGCCTGCGCCGCGCCCAGCAGAGTCACGTAAGTCGGCTTGTCGTTGTCGGCATCCTTGCCCGCGGTCTTGCCCAGCGTGGCAGTATCAGCCTCGGCATCGAGCACGTCATCCACCACCTGGAAAGCCAGGCCCACACACTTGCCGTAGCGATCCAGCGCAGCCAGCTGCGCCGCATCCAGGGCATTACCGCAATGCGCACCCAGCAAAATCGCGGCACGGATCAGCGCGCCGGTCTTGTGGATGTGCATGAATTCCAGCTCGGGCAGGCCCAGCTGTTTGCCCACACTGTCCAGGTCAAACGCCTGCCCGCCCGCCATGCCACGCGAACCCGAGGCCACTGCCAGCAACTTGACCATATGCAATTGAGTCGCTGGGGAGTCGCTCAAGCTGTGCTCGGACAGCAGCTGAAACGCCAGGCTTTGCAGGCTGTCGCCCACCAACAAGGCGGTAGCCTCGTCGAATTCGACGTGACAAGTCGGCTTGCCGCGACGCAGCACATCGTCATCCATGCACGGCATGTCGTCGTGCACCAGCGAATAGGCGTGGATCAGCTCGACTGCGGCAGCGGCGATATCCACGCGCTTCTGTTCGGCGCCGGCCAGCTCACCAGCGGCAAAGGCCAGCAAGGGGCGCACGCGCTTGCCGCCATCCAGCACGCTGTAGCGCATCGCCGCGTGCAGGCGCTGCGGCGCCAGTTCAGCTTGCGGCAACAAGCGCTTGAGCACATCCTCGAAACGGTGTTGGTGGGAACTAGACCAGTTTAGAAAATCAGGCATCGTCACGCCTGTCATTGCTCATGTCCTTCAGCGCACCGTCTTCCAGTATGCGCACCTGCAGCTGCGCCGCGTCCAGACGGCTGCGGCACTGCTGCAATAACTCGGCGCCGCGCTGATAGGCGGCCAGCGCTTCTTCCAGCGGCAACTTGCCGCCTTCCATGTCGCTCACCACCTGCTCCAGCTCGGCCAGGGCCGCCTCGAAAGACGGCGTTTTTGGGGATTTTCCCGCCATGTGCATTTCCATTCGAGAAAAAAGCGCATTTTACCCAAAGCCCCCGCCTTGGGACAGTTTTTGTTGCGCCACCCCCTCGTTTAAAGGACAATCTGGGGCTTCCCCCAAATCGTATTCACCATTTTTTGCAAGGGTGTGGGTATGTCCGAAATAGCCCAAGTCGCACAATTCAAGCAGGTTACAGCGCAACCGCCGCTACGCTGGTATTTTGACCCCAAGGTTTTGGAGGTCGAGCAGCGCGTATTGTTTGACGCCGGGCCCAATTACATCGGCCATGAACTGATGACCCCCAACCTGGGCGACTACCACGTGCTGGAATGGATGGACAACGCCAGGATGCTGGTGCGCAATGAAAACGGCGTGGAGCTGCTGTCCAACATCTGCCGCCACCGCCAGGCCACCATGCTCGCGGGACGCGGCAACGCCCAGCACATCGTGTGCCCGCTGCACCGCTGGACCTACGAGACCAACGGCAACCTGCTGGGCGCACCGCACTTCCCGCAGAACCCCTGTTTGCACCTGCACAAGGCCCCGCTGCAACGCTGGAACGGCCTGCTGTTCGCCAGCGGCCGCGACATCCTCAAGGACTTGTCCAAGGTCAGCGTGATGAAGGACATCGACTTTTCCGGCTACATGCTGGATCGCGTGGAAACAGACGAATACAACTTCAACTGGAAAACCTTTATCGAGGTGTATCTGGAGGACTACCACGTCGTGCCCTTCCATCCGGGCTTGGGCCACTTCGTCAATTGCGACGACCTGGCGTGGGAATTCGGCGACTGGTACAGCGTGCAGACGGTGGGCATCAACAACGGCCTGCGCAAGGCCGGCAGTGAGGTGTACAAGGCCTGGCAGGAACAGGTGCTGCGCTACTCCAATGGCGTCATCCCCAAATACGGCGCCATCTGGCTCACCTACTATCCCAACATCATGGTGGAGTGGTATCCCAACACCCTGGTGGTAAGCACCGTGGTACCGCGTGGCCCGGATGCCTGCACCAACATCGTGGAGTTTTACTATCCCGAGGACATCGTGCTGTTCGAGCGCGAGTACGTCGAGGCCGAGAAAAAAGCCTATCGTGAAACCGCACTGGAAGATGACATCATCTGTCTCAAGATGCACCAGGGACGCAAAGCTTTATACAAGCAGGGCATAGAGGACGGGGGGCCATATCAGTCCCCCACCGAGGACGGCATGCTGCACTTCCACGAGTTTCTGCGGCGCAATCTGGGCCCGCATCTTTAAAAATGTCGCGCACAGCAGAACAACCCGAGCAGCGTGATCAGCGTCAATTCAATCTTGCGTAATCTGTGTAATCTGCGGACAAACGCCTTACGCAGCTGAGTCGCATGGGCGCGCTGTGGATGCTGGTCGCCGGCTTCCTGTTCGCCTGCATGGGCGTATTCGTCAAGCTCGGCGCGCACGATTTCTCCAATATCGAGCTGGTGTTCTACCGCTGCTTTATCGGCTTGGTGATGATGTATCTCATCGTGCACCAGCGCGGCGGTTCTCTCGCCACACCCAATTTGAGGGGCCATCTGTGGCGCGGCATCTCCGGCTCCATCGCACTGATGCTGTTTTTCTACTGCATCACCGTGTTGCCGCTGGCCACCGCCGTCACCCTCAACTACACCTCGCCGCTGTTCCTCACCGTGCTGGTCATGCTGGTATTCAAGGAGCGCTTCCATGTGCCGCTGGTCGCCGCCATTGCACTGGGTTTTGCCGGCATGGTGCTGCTGTTGCATCCCACACTGGAACGCAACCAGCTCCTCCCCGGCGTGCTCGGCCTTGTCTCCGGCTTCTTTGCCGGCATCGCCATGCTCAACGTGCGCGAACTCGGTCGCAGCGGCGAACCTGAATGGCGCGTGGTGTTCTACTTCAGCCTGATCGCCAGCGTGATCAGCGGCATCGCCATGCTCACCGGCGCTATCCACCCCCTCACCCTGCACAGCCTGCCCGTCCTGCTGGGCCTGGGCATCAGCGCCACCCTGGCGCAACTCGCCCTCACCCGCGCCTACAGCACCGGCAAGACGCTGGTGGTGGGCAGCCTGTCATTCAGCGCGGTGGTATTCGCCAGTATTTTCGGCATATTGTTGTGGGGCGAGACACTGCCGCTGATGGGCTGGCTGGGCATGGCGCTCATCATCATCAGTGGTGTGGTAAGCTTGAAACTCGCACCAAAGCACTAACCAACAGGAACACACCATGATTACCATAGAACAAAAGGGCAACCTGCTCAACGTCGCCGTTCTGGGCGAATTCACCCTGGCTGACTTCAAGGAATTTGAAGAGGACGCCCTGTACAAACTCAAGACCCCGGGTCCGCTTAACCTGGTGTTTGATCTGCGTGCCATGATCAGCTACACCGTGGACGTAGCATGGGAAGAAATCAAGTTTTTCAGCCGCGAACACCAGCACGACTTCAGCAAGATCGCGGTGGTCACCGATGACCAATGGCTGACCTGGCAGGCATGGCTGTCACGTCTGTTCGTGGATGCGGACATCCGCGCATTTGCCGATTACTCGGAAGCAAAAACCTGGGTTGCTGCCTGACACATTGACTAAAGGCGGCGTCAGACCGCCTTGTTGCACATAACTATCAGTATTTGGAGGCAGCATGTACTCAGGTTTGATTGATTTGCCATGGTGGGGCTATGTGCTGACCACACTGGCCTTGACCCATGTCACCATTGCAGCGGTGACCATTTTCCTGCACCGCCACCAGGCGCACCGCGCCCTGGAACTGCACGCCATCCCCAGCCACTTCTTCCGCTTCTGGCTATGGCTCAGCACCGGCACCGTTACCAAAGAATGGGCCGCCATCCACCGCAAGCACCACGCCAAGTGTGAAACCGCAGAAGACCCGCACAGCCCGGTCATTCTGGGCATCAAGAAGGTGTTGCTGGAAGGCGCCGAGCTGTATCGCAAGGAAGCAAAGAACCAGGAGACACTGGACAAATACGGCCACGGCACACCGGACGACTGGCTGGAGCGCAATCTCTACACCAGACACAGCATGCTCGGCATCGTCCTCATGCTGGCAATCGACGTGGTACTGTTCGGCCCTATCGGCCTGACCATCTGGGCGGTGCAGATGGCATGGATCCCCATCAACGCGGCGGGCATCATCAATGGCGCCGGCCACTACTGGGGCTACCGCAACTTCGCCTGCGCTGATGCTTCCACCAACCTGCTGCCGCTGGGAATTTTCATCGGCGGCGAGGAGCTGCACAACAACCACCACGCTTACGCCTCATCGGCCAAACTCTCCAGCAAATGGTACGAGTTCGACATCGGCTGGCTGTACATACGCACGCTGGAAACGTTGCGCCTGGCCCAGGTAAAGAAACGCGCACCGCAGGTTCGCCTCACCGCAGGCAAGACCATGTGCGATGCGGAAACCCTGCAGGCGGTGATCACCCACCGGTATGAAGTGATGGCGAAATACGCCAAGTCGCTGAAGAAAACCTACTCTGCGGAAATCGCCCGCCTCAAGCTGCAGGCAGCCGACAAGCTGGACGCGGCGCGCATCAAGCAGTGGCTGCACCTGGATGAAATACACCTCACCGAACAGCAAAAAACCAGGCTGGGCGCGGTGATGCTTGCCAGCCCCACCCTGCAAACCGCCTATACCCTGCGCCAGGAACTGGCCGCCATCTGGGCGCGCTCCACCGTCAGCAAGGAACAACTGGTGAAGCAACTGGAAGACTGGTGCCACCGCGCAGAGAACAGCGGCATCGCCGCCCTGCAGGAATTCTCGCAACGCCTGCGCTGCTACGCCTGAGCAAGTAAAAACGCCCCGTTCATGACGGGGCGTTTTTACTTGCAGCTACTTCGTGGCGGGGTCAGAAAGTGTACTCCATCGCCACATAAGCAAAGCGCCCCGCGCCCGGAATGTGCTGGCCCACAGGCACATCACTGCCCGCCACGCGGTTGATGCCGCCCAGATGATCGGCGTAATACTTGTCAAACAGATTTTCTATGCCCGCGCTCACCTTAAGACTCTTTTGCATCTGGTAGCGGGTGCGCAGATTGACGGTGGCATAACCAGCTGTTGCAGTTTCCGCGTTATAGATTGAAACATTATCCTGGCTTGCAGCCAGCAGCCACTCGGCACGGTGCGTCCACTGTCCGGCGGCATACTCGCCGTTGAAGCTGGCGCGCAACGGTGCGATGCGATACAGATTGTCCTCCACGTCAGTGCGTTTGCCGCGCACATAGGACACGGTGCCGTCCAGATTGAGCGCATCGCTGGCGCGGTATTGCCAGCTGCCATCCATACCGTAAAGCTCGGCGCTGATGTTGCTGTACTGCAACACCGGGTTGCCCGAACTGTCATTGCGCGCAATCGGCGTGCCCTGTATGTAGTCGGCAACACGGTTGTAAAACAGGCCGGGCTTGATTTGCCAGCCCGTGCCGTGCCAGTTGGCGCCCACGCTGAGCTGGCTGGACATTTCAGGCTTCAGGCCCAGGTTGCCCATATAGGTGCGGCCATCAGCCAAACCCGCACTGGCATTGGAAGGCGACCACAGGTAGCGTTCCACCAGGTTGGGTGAGCGGGTCTTGCGCGCAATGCCCACTTCATAGTCACTGGACTCGCTGGCGCTGTAACGAGCCTGTGCCGCCACATCCCAGTCATGATCGGTCAGGTTGCGTTCGCTGGCATTAAAAGAGTTGGCGTCGGCGGTAATTGCAGGAGTCACCCCCGATCCCAGATGCGTAATGGCATCTGCATTGCTGTTCACCGTATCGCTGCGCACACCCAGCAGGGTTTTCCATTGTGCTCCCGCCACCGCCTCCCACTCGCCAAACACGCCCAGACGGTTGCGTTTGCCGTTGCGGATGATGTCCTTCAGGGACGCCGGAGTCAGCGTTGAACTTTGCGAGTAGGCATCAAAATCATTGCTGAGATACTCCATGCCAAGGCGGTAGGTATTGCTGCCGCGCGGCAGCGTGGTGTTGAGCTGATAGCCGGTGTCGTTGCTGGTCGCCGGCGCGATCATGCCGCTGGACAGGTCGCGCAGGGAGTAGTTGTCCATCAGGTGGGTGATCTCGTGGCGGTAAACCCTGGCCTCCAGCGCGCCGAAATCAAAGTTGCCCTTGTAACCCAGGGCGAATTTATTCGCGTCATCCTTGATCATGTCCATGGGCAATGCCGGGGTGCCGGCATTGCGGCTCTCGTGCCTGCCCAGATCCAGGCGCACCACACCATCGCCGGCTTTTTCCGCCAGGGCAAGGTCGTGCCTGACCAGTTCATAGCCGCTGTCCTTAACCGTGCCGCCGGGGAATTTCAGATCCTTGCCAAGCTGCTTTTCGCCGGTATAGGCAATGCTGGAGTGATCGTTAGCGCTGCCCACGCGCAACAGCAGGTCACTGCCGTTATTGGCGCCGCTGTAACTGGCCGCGGCCTTGCCGAAAACTTCCATGCTGGCGCTGCCAGAAAAATGCGGCGATGCCGATTCTGCAATGACGGCCCCTGCGATGCTGTCACCGCCCATGCTGACCGGAGTAATGCCTGCAATCACTTCAAGCACTTCCATGCCTTGTGCCGTGGTGTAGTGCAGTGGCGGGTCCATGTGGTTGGGGCAGGCGGGCGTAATGTGCATGCCATCCACCTGGATATTGACGCGGTCACCGCCCAGGCCGCGCAGCTGCACGATGCCGGTTTGCGTACCGTTACGCGTGACTGCCGCGCCTGGCGCCGTCTCAAGCATGGCCGCGCCATCGCGTGCAGAGTTGGCGCGGCCGCTGCTCATGTCCACGCCATAGCTGGCCTGCGGCTTGAATTCGCGCACCGCCGTCACCGTCAGCTCGGGCAATGCATCAACCTTGTCATCCGCCGCCTGCGCCGAAGCGCTGAACGCGGCGGCAAGCGCCAACGCCAATGGTTTCATGGAAAATTTCATCGTTGCCATCTCCTGAATAAAAAAACCTGTCCGCGCAATAAACAACTGCGCATGATTTCGCATTTGATGCCAGGAACAACTGCCGCGTTTCATTAGGTGGAGTCTAGGGAGGAGACTACTGCGGGAAAGCGCGCTTCCTGGCGGGGCGAAACTTTATGCAAAAACAACCCCATTGAAAATGTGGCAAATTGCCGCACCCACGCGCACGCCCAAGCCGGTAAAATATCCCGCAATGAATAACTCCCTACTTGCCGCCCAAAGCGGCCACACCCAGCTGCGGCGTTTGTTCTGGCTGCGCACTGCGGCCATTGCCGCACAGTGCGCAACACTGGTTCTGGTGTACCAGTTTCTCAGCCGCGACCTGGCCTGGGCGCCCATGCTGGCGGCAGTCGCCTTTCTGGTCGCACTCAACACACTGAGCTGGTGGCGCTTGTCGCTGGCTTACCCGGTAAGCCACAGCGAACTGTTCATGCAACTGGTGGGCGATGTTGGCGTGTTGACGGTGCTGCTCTACTACAGCGGCGGCTCGACCAATCCCTTCGTGTCCCTGTATCTTCTGCCGCTGGTGATTGCCGCGGCCACACTGCCGCGCCTGCACACCTGGGGCATGGCCACCTTGACGCTGAGCTGCTACAGCCTGCTGATGCTGTGGTATGTACCGCTGCCCATGATGAGCGGTCACGATGCCATGCCGGCCGGGCACATGCACCACCAGATGGCAGCCCCCATGGCCAGCACGGGTGACGAAGCATTCAACACGCACATACTGGGCATGTGGCTGGGCTTTGTGATCAGCACCATCGTGGTGGCGTATTTCGTGGCGGAAATGGCGCGTGCGGTGCGCCAGCGCGATGCCCAGCTCACCCGCGTGCGCGAAGAAACCCTGCGCAACGAGCGCATTGTGGCGCTCGGCATGCAGGCTGCCGGGGCCGCACACGAGCTGGGCACGCCGCTCTCCACCCTGGCGGTGGTCATCGGCGAACTGCGCCACGACACCGCCGCACTGCCCGAGTGGCGCGACAGCCTGACCCTCCTGGACGGGCAGGTGCGCGCCTGCAAAGCCATCCTCGACAAGCTGCTGGCCAACGCCCAGGACGCCGCCGCCAGCAGTGCCCAACCGCTCGATCAATTCCTCGCCGAGACGCTGAACGAGTGGCAGTTGCTGCGGCCCGCCGTGCACTATCAGTACCGGACGCAAGGCGCGCAACCCGCACCGCGCATGCGTATTGACCCGGCGCTGCGCGCCGCCCTGATGAACCTGCTCAACAACGCCGCCGATGCCTCTCCCGCCGGGATAGAAATCGATGCGCGCTGGGACGGCGCGCGCCTCACCCTGCAAATTCTCGACCACGGGCCGGGACTGACCTCTGCTGTTGCAGCCAGCGTCGGCAGCGCATTTTTCACCACCAAGGCAAACGGGCGCGGGCTGGGATTCTTTCTTGCCAATGCCACACTGGAGAAGCTGGGCGGCACCGTGCGCCTGTTCAACCGCGAAGGCGGCGGCGCCACCACCGAAGTGACACTGCCGCTGGAGGGCACAGCATGAACATGGCCCAGAATGAGCAGGCCAGCCTGCTGCTGGTGGATGATGACCACACCTTCTGCCAGGTGCTGCAGCGCGCGCTGGAAAAGCGCGGCTACAGCGTCACCGTGGCGCATAGCGTGGAGCAGGCCCTGCCCCTGGCCGCAGCCAACCCGCCCGAATACGCGGTGGTGGATCTGAAAATGAGCGGTGCCTCCGGGCTGGTTCTGGTCCAGTCGCTGCATGAGCTGGACGCAGCCACCCGCATCGTGGTGCTGACCGGCTACGCGAGCATCGCCACCGCGGTGGAAGCCATCAAGCTGGGCGCCACGCAATACCTGTCCAAACCGGCCAATGCGGATGAAATCGTGGCCGCATTCGGCCACAGCGCCAGCGCCGAACACCCCCTCAACGCCCAGCCGGCCTCCATCAACCGTCTGGAATGGGAACATATCCAGCGCGTGCTGCAGGAAAACAACGGCAACATTTCGGCGACTGCACGCGCACTCAACATGCATCGCCGCACCCTGCAGCGCAAGCTCACCAAGCATCCGGCCGCGCCCGACTGAAACCCCCAGGGCAAGTTAAATATTGGCGTTCCCCCGCGCCAGCCCTTTGGTTAGAATGCGTCACGACAGTATCTGTTACATCCAAGCAAAATAAAACCGCCGGAGATGCGTAATGAATGACAGCAGCGTAACCCCACCTGCAATCAACCTCAGGGAGGCAGTAAAAAAACTGGACGCCCTGCCCGCCATGCCCGTCATCGCGCAGAAACTGCTGGCGCTGAACACGGACACGGATGAGGGCGAGCGCCAGATGCTGTTGCTGGTCGAGCAGGATCCGCTGATCTCGGCGAAACTCATCAGCCTTTCCAATGCCCCCATCCTCGGCGCCACGCGCAAGATCACCTCGATCAAGGATGCCTCCATGCTGCTAGGCCTGAAAAAGGTCAAATCGGTGGCAACCGGCATCGCCATGATGTCGCTGAAGTCAAAAACATCCACCGGTCAGCTCAAACTGGAGGATTTATGGCTGCACAACCTGGGCATAGCCTTTGCCATGCAGGCCATAGTGCGCGCCATGCCGCGCGCAAGGAGACCTGCCGATGACCAGGTGTTTCTCGCCGGCATGCTGCACGACATTGGCTACCTGGCGCTGGCCCATCTCGACCCCGGGCGCAGCGACGAGTTGCACACCTACCTGGCTGCCAAGACCAAGCGCCCCGCGCTGCAAATTGAACGCTCGATACTGGAGATGAGCCACGATGAACTGGGGGGTGAGCTGGCGCGCCAGTGGAACCTGCCGGATGAAATCGCCATGGTGATACGCTTCCACCACAATCCCGATGTCAATGACACCGTGGCGGCTCAGCCGCTGGTGCGCATGGTCTACATCGCGGAGAAACTGCTGCCCTCCTTCGGCATCAACGAGTACGTCGAGCCCGGCGTCAGCGATGCAGACTGGGAAGCGCTGGGCATAGATGCCGCCCAAGCCGAGGAAATTGTGCTGCATATCGCCGAGCAGGCGGACCAGGCGGTGCAGTTTGCCGCCAGTTTTGCCTGAAACACTACAGCCGCTCCAGGCCCGCCACGGCTGCCATTCGGCCTTCTGCCCCCAGCTTTAACCCCACTCCTGGCAATGATGCCCTGGCCCGCATGGGCTTTTAGGCATATGCAACAGGCAGGGCTTGCTATAATTGCATCCCCTATTTTATAGCTCCCTGACATGAAGTTTGCACTGACACTCCTGCTTGCCCTGTTGCCACTCGCGCCCCATGCACAAGCTGCTGCCACCACAAGCGCGGCTCCCACTCTTGCCGCGCCGAATCTGGATGCAAAAACCTGGGTGCTGTATGACTACTCCAGCAACCAGGTTCTGGTTGACCAGGACAGCCACGAACGCATCGAGCCCGCCTCGCTCACCAAGCTGATGACGGCCTATCTGGCCTTTGCCGCGCTCAAGGAAGAAAAACTCTCGCTCTCCAGCAAGGTGGCGCCTTCTGCGGCGGCCATCCGCACCCAGCGCACGGAATCGCGCATGTTCCTCGATCACAACAAGGCGGTAACGATAGAAGATTTGTTGCGCGGCCTGATCATCGAGTCCGGTAACGACGCCGCGCGCGTACTGGCGGAAGCAATCGCCGACAACGAAAGTGCCTTTGCGGAGTTGATGAACAAGGCTGCCCTGCGCCTCAACATGCACGACACGCACTTTGTAAACTCCACCGGCCTGCCCGACCCGCAGCACTACAGCAGTGCTTATGACCTGGCCCTGCTGGGCGCGGCCATCGTGCGCGACTTTCCCGAGTATTACCCGCTGTATTCCCAGCGTGAATTTCAATACAACAACATCAAGCAGTTCAACCGCAACCGCCTGCTGTGGCAGGATCCCTATGTGGACGGCATGAAAACCGGCCACACCGAGAGTGCCGGCTTCTGCCAGGTGTCGTCTGCCAGGCGCGGCGAGCATCGTTTGATATCGGTGGTCATCGGCACCGAATCCGAATTCCAGCGCGCCACCGAAAGCCAGCGCCTGCTCAACCATGGCTTCCAGAATTTCGAAGCCCTGGCCCTGTATGGCAAGAACCAGCCTGTCACCAGCGTGCAACTGTGGAAGGGCACTGAGAAACGCGTCAACGTGGGCTACCGCGACGGCCTCACCATCACCATACCGCAGGGCATGCGCGCCCAGCTCAAGGCCACCATCGAGACCCAGCGCCCATTGCTGGCGCCGCTCAGCGCCGGGCAGCGCATAGGCACACTGAAATTCACCCTGGGCGGGAAAC
>JAHFQY010000014.1 GCA_023259065.1 Nitrosomonadales bacterium | reverse complement strand
CCGAGCTGGGGCGCTGGATTCTGCAGTCGGATGCGCAGGAGATGCGCGATTCGAGAAGGCTGTTGCTGGATCAATTGCACACGGCAAATGTCGAACTGCACTAGGTGGCGCACACCATTGTTCGACAAGTGTGCGCTGGCCATCTGGCAGAGGCTGCCAAACATGACAAACCATTTATTGCAGCATCCAAACGGGTGATGGTGCTGCTGATAGAATTGGGCAAGGACGATCTGGCCGCCTGAGGCACGAGCCTGCTGTTTCGTACAGTCGCGCCAGCTGGGCTGCTTCAGATGCTCTTTTCCAGCTCCTTCAGCAAGGTCATTGCCTGCCTTGCCGAATACATGTATTGCACATTGTCCTTGCCAATGTCTATCCGGCTGTCAGCCAGGATCAACGCGGCAATAGTGCTGGCCGCCTTGTGCATGTCGACGTTTGCCTGATGCAGTTGGTCGATCAGCTTCCGTCGGTCCGAATTTTTTTCCGCCTCGTCCATTTGCAGAATCCAGCGCCCCAGCTCGGTGTCATCTGCTGCGGCAAGCACCTCAGGATCAAGGTTGTAGCCCAGCGTGCCGTCCTTGAATTTTGCAAAACGGTCTTTCCAGTTGGAATGGGCGTGGATTACGTCGGGCAAGGGCATCAAGCTCTTGTCGGTGAATTCGGATGAAAAGAAACTCGACTTCTTGAACAGATTGGAAAAAAATCCCATTGCAACCTCCATGTCATGCATTGTTTTAACTGCGGGCATGACATTTTTTAATGTTCAGGGCCAACACAAGCGCTCGCCGCATCTAGGCCAGCGGAAGCAGTTTATGCCTAAAATACGCCGCTTCCAAGTCAAACCATTATTTGAATACATTGGGTCAGTGGGCGCTGGCACCGTTCAGAAGCGCTCGTCCTGGCGCAAATAACGCCACTGCCCCAGCGGCAGCTCACCCAGCTTTACCTTGCCGATGCGCACGCGTTTCAATCCCGTCACCTTGAGCCCGACCAGTTCGCACATGCGGCGTATCTGGCGCTTTTTTCCCTCGCGCAACACAAAGCGCAACTGATCCTCATTTTGCCAGGTGACCTTGGCGGGCTTGAGCTTCTGCCCGTCCAATGACAGGCCATGGTTGAGCATGTTGAGGCCGTTGCCCACCAGCTTGCCGGTGACGCGCACCAGGTACTCCTTGTCCACTTCCGAGTTCTCGCCTATCAGCTGTTTGGCCACGCGGCCATCCTGCGTAAGCACCAGCAAACCCTGCGAGTCAATATCCAGGCGGCCTGCAGGCGCAAGCCCTTTCAGTTGCGCAGGGCTGAAACGCAGCGGCGCGGTGTCGCTGGACCAGCGCGTATCCGCCTTGATCAGCACCACCGCAGGCTGGTAGCCGTCTTCGGCCTGTCCGGAAACATAGCTGACCGGCTTGTTCAGTAGTATGGTCACCTGGGTATTCTGCTGGGATTGCGCTGCCTTGTTCAGCGTAATTTTCTGATGTGGAAATATCTTGGTGCCGAGCTCGCTTACCGGCTCGCCATCCACCAGCACCCAGCCGCGTTCGATGTAGCTGTCTGCCTCGCGGCGCGAGCACATGCCCTGTGCAGACATGAGTTTGGAGAGACGAATTTTTTCCATAGTTATAGAGCGCTTAAAAGCCGTAGTTGTCCGCAGATTACACAGATTGACGCAGACAAAACAGGAAGCCATGCACAAGCTGGCGGTTATTTAAGATGAACTAGCGCGCATTAGCAAAAATAATCTGTGGAATCTTTGTAATCTGCGGATAGAACAGTTTTTTGCGTTAACCCAGCGCCGGGAACAAACCCCGTGCGCCGCTGGCGATGAATTCTACGGCAATTGCGGCCAGTATCAGCCCCATCAGGCGGGTAAATACGTCGATGCCCACCTTGCCCAAACGCCTGGCGACCCAGGGGGCAACGAGAAAGGTGAGCCATACCGTCACGCTGAGCAGGATGATTTCCAGGCTCATGATCAGGTAATGCTCGATGCTGTGCACCTTGTGCGCTTCCACGATCACCGCACTGATCGAGCCGGGGCCGGCCAGCAGGGGTGTGGACAGGGGCACGATGGCATGCGCGGCCGTGGATTCCAGGTCCACGCTGCCTTCAACGTCGGGAACCGGTTTGTAGACATTGCCCTGCAGCATGGTGATGGACATCAGCATCAGCAGGATGCCGCCGGCCACGCGGAATGAACTGATGCTGATGCCGAAGAAGGCCAGCAGCGGTTCGCCCACCAGCAGCGCAACCAGCAGAATGCCGCATACCGACAGCGAGGCCAGGCGGCCCACATGGGCGCGTTTCTGCGCGCTCAGGCTGGCGGTGAACAGGATGATGACCGGTATCATCCCGATCGGATCCAGGATCGCGAACAGGCTGATGAAGATCTTGGTGTACTCGGTGAAATCCAGCATGGTTGTCGTGCTGTCTAGTGTCAGAACTGATATGCCAGCCCTACGCTGGCATAGTGGCTGGAGCTGCTTTGCTGCAGCGGGCTGTCGAGCGCATCGCCCCTGACCTTGCGGCCTTCAAAGCTGCCCAGCAGCATCCATTTCGGGTCGAGTTCAAACGACCACAAAAAACCCGCAGCATTGAACAGCGTCCCCCCCTGAGCCTCGTATCCAGGCAGTCCCGAGCTGGCAGCCTGCTGCGCGGTGAGGCCGTAGTAATACTGTGCGGACTTTGCATTGGCCCAGGTGGTCTGGATAAAAACGCCGGCATTCAGGCGTGCGCTACCGTAAATGCCGGCAGTCAGGCGCAGGTCTGTCTGTGCGCCGCGTTCGCTGTCCACATCCTGGCGGTAGCGCAATAACGCGATGAGCGGCATGGGGCCGATATTCTTTTCCAGCTCCGCGTGCACGCCCAGCGACACGCTGGGGGCAAGGGTGGCCAGATGATGGCTGGCCAGAAAGGCGGATTCCGCGCTGTCACGGCCGCCTTCATACGCCAACTGCGCCCCGATGTTAAAGCCGCTCAGCAGCTCAGCCCTGGCGCCGCCCTCCAGCATGCCAAACGTGGTGCGGGCAAACCAGGGCTGGCCGTAGTAGCGCACCACCGGAATCGCCACGACCTGGTTCCTGTCTGCACCATCATAGGCAGGGCGCGACCATATGCCGGCGCCCAGCAAAGTGCTGACGGGAGGCGCTTCTTCGGCATACAGCGCAAGCGGGCTGGCAAGAAGAATGGCGGCGACTAGGGCTGGTATGCGCAACATTTAACGGGGTCTCTTGATAAAGTGAAACGGGGATGTGGGGCGGAACAGAGATTGATTATGCCTGATTTTCTGGTGAGCTGATAAATCACCCTGCAGGGATATGGGTTTGCATGTGCTTGAAGCCGGCTGGGCAGGTAATAGGCAATTCGCTCTGCTGCTTATATACTCCGCACCCCTATTGGATATGTGAAGTGGCAGTCATGCAGCTGAATTTTTCGACACAAGCCGGGCCGCGCGAGCGGCAATTGCAACGCAGGCACAACAACCCGCTGTTTGCCGCGCAGCAAGCCGTAACGCAGCAGCAAATCGAACAGGCGCAGCAACAGGACCGCACCGCGGTGCAGGATTTCATGCAGCAGTTCCGCGAGCTGGTGCAGCGCGTGGTGGCGTTGGACAAGAATGCCGAGAGCGATGCCATCCTGCTGATCAAGGCGCAGCTGGAGCAACAGTATGCAGTGTGCACCGGCATGCACGGCGACAGCAGCGCGGTTCAGGCGGCAATCCGGAAGCTGCTCGGCACCATAGGCACAACGCTGCGCAATGCCTCGCAGAGCGATCCGCACGCGCTGGAAAAACTGCTCAAGGATGAGGAGCACACCGCCCTGCATCTGCAGCTGTGCGGCCATGCCATCGTGTCGGACATACTCAACCCGGATGAAGTGATTGCAGAAAATGAACTCGTGCCCGCGCTGCTCGGCGAGCCGGAAGATGCGCTGCAATCCGCGTTGGCCCTGTTCCCGCCAGAACGCATTGCAACGATGGTGGAAGAGGCGAAGACATTGCTGAAGCAGGTGGAAGCCGCCGGCCACAGCTTGCCGGGCGCGTGGCAGCGGCTGGCGCAGATGGAAAACTGGCTGCATAACGAGCAGCCGCAGTAGGCAATTACTTGCCGCCGTGGGCGCTCTCGCTTGCCGGCACCACGTGGTTTTCCACCAGCAGCCTGCTGATGGTCTGGTACTCGGCCAGCAGGTTGCGCTCCATTTCATCCGCTGCGCTGGCGCTCATGCCGGGGGCGCTGCCCAGACGCCGTCCCAGGTCGTGCGAAACCCAGCCGTGCGCCGAGATCAGGTCGAACACATTGCCGCGTATGCCAAACGATACACGCTCACCCACATCCTTGTCGTCAAGCAGCGAGCGCCCCAGGCCGGCATAGCCGGTAGACCAGTTGCCCAGCTCGGCGATGGTGGGCGTGATGTCGAACTGGCTGCCCACGCGCTCGTCGATTCCGGGCTTGACCCCGGGGCCCACGATCAGCAGCGGAATGTGATACAGGTTGGGGGTGTGCTCGGCATGCTCAACAAACTCGTTGGCATGATCAGCAGTCAGCACGAATATCGTGTTGTCGTAATAGCCGGATCTTTTCGCTGCCGCGATAAATTCTCCCAGCGCCCAGTCGGCATAGAGTAGTGAATTGAGAAACTTGTCGCGGTCACTGTCACTGGTGTACTTGCGCCAGCGCGCGTCCGGAATGATCCACGGCACGTGCGTGGTGGAAGTGAAAATGTAGCCGAGGAAGGGCTTGCGCGACGCGGCGAACAGTTTGTGCGCCTCCTGAAATGTGTTGTGATCCCAGGTGCCCCAGGTAGATGCGGTTTTCTTGTGCTCGTGCAACACGGGCATATCCTCGGCGCCCTTGTAGGTGGAGAAACCGGCGCGCGCGGCGATGGAATCAAAGCGGATTGAACCGCGGTCGCTGCTCTGCAGGAAGAAGGTTTCATACCCCTGCGACTGCGCCAGCTCGCCGAGGAAGCTCTGCCGGTTCTGTTCTATGCCCTCGCCCAGAAATGGCATGCCGGGCAGGGTGGGCAGGCTGGCCAGTATTGCCTCTGCGCCTTGTATGGAGCGCTGGCCGTTGCCATAAAAGTGCGTGTACAACCGCCCCTGTTTGGCCAGGGCGTCAAAGTTGGGCGTTACTCCAAGCGCGGGCAGGTGCATCTGCTGGCGTATCGCATCGATATGCAGCGCGCCCCAGCTCTCCAGCATCAGCACGACCACGTTGGGCTTGGCGCCGTGCCCGCTGAATTTGGCCTGCTGGTAAATCGGAAAATCAGGATCATGAAACGCTGCGCCGGAACCGGCAAGCATGCGCTGGGTTCTGCTGACGGCCTCGTCCTGCGGCATGAAATCCTTCAGCGGCGGCGCGCTGTCATTGAGCGCGCGAGTCACCGCAAAAGCGCCATTGAGGGCGAGGTAACCCTGGGCAACCGAGTTGGAGAAGAACGCATCGCCCACGCTGATCGGCTTGCCCGTCCAGCCGCCGCGGCCGAGCACGACAAACAGCAGAAACGCCAGCACGATGCTGGCGAGGCGCGGCCATGTGCGCTGTGGCGCCGCCGGCACCGGGTGTAGCAGGCGTCTCCACAGCAGCGCGCCGAATGCCGCACCCAGGGCAAACAGCAGCAGCATGAAGCCATACTGGCCAAACGCCAGCGCCACCATGGGGCCGATGTCCTCGGACATGGCGCCGATCTCGGAGCCCACATGGCGGTGCACCACGCCAAAATAAATGCCGTCGGCCACCAGCATGAATACCAGCAGCAGCACGACCAGATAAATCAGCCAGCCCCACAGGCGTTGCCAGTAGGCGTGGTGCGCCCAGCGGAACGGCAGCATCATGAACAGCAGCGGCAGAAAGATGCCCATCACCGCGATAGAAATGTCAAAGCGCAAGCCGACCACAAACGCCGACAGCACCTCCAGCAAGCCCAGGCTCTGAAAATCTTCGTGGTAAGCCAGGTACAAACCCAGGCGCGCCAGGCTGAACGGCAACAGGCATGCCGCGATAATCAGCGCAACGCGGCCATAGGCATGCTGGTGCAGTGCTCTGGCCGCAAACTTGACGGAGGCTAGAATCGGGTTGGGGGTGTGCATGTGTGTGGTCATGGGGGCAGGTTAATAATTACGCTCTATGGAATTGCATGGCACCGTAACAACCATGTGTTCAATATGGTCAGCCCGGCGACTAACTGTTGAATTATAACAACAATCAAATGTTGACAGCGTTGGGCTGCAGGCAAGGTGCTGTGCGACATGGAAGCGGCCGCGAAGATGTCGCAAAAATTGTGCTGAGCTGAATAAGCAACTGCTTGATTATCCCGCTTAAATCATTGGACAGCCTTGTCGCAGGCAGGATAGTATTTCCGCATGCCCAATGCCATGAATCGTCGCCGTTTCATTGCCAGTGTGGCCACGCTCTCGGGCATGGCTGCAATGCCATGGCTGTCAGCCTGCGCGCCGCAACGGCCGCTGGTGGTGGGGGTGCACACCTGGGTGGGTTACGAAACATTGCATCTTGCGCATGAATTCAACTGGCTTCCCACCACAGTGCAATTGCAAGTCACAAAAGAAATGAGTGATTCTGCGCTGGCCATGCAGTCCGGCCAGGCCGATGCCGCCTGCATGACGCTGGATGAGGTGCTGCGCTTGCGGGCGGCAGGTTTGCCTCTGGCCGTGGTGCTGGTATTTGATATTTCCGCGGGCGCAGACGTTGTGCTTGCGCACAAGGGCATCAACAAGCCCGCTGATCTGGCAGGCAAGAGAGTAGGCCTGGAGCAAAATGCGCTGGGGACGTTGGTGCTTGAAAAGCTGCTGGAGGCGGCAAAACTGCCGGCCTCTGCGATCACCATAGTCGAATGCCCGTCTGACCAGCAGTTGCAAGCCTGGCTTGAAAACAGGGTGGACGCAGTGATTACATTTGAGCCTACCGCCACGTTGTTGCTGCGCGAAGGCGCGCAGCGCCTGTTTGACAGCAGGCAAATGCCGGATCTGATTTATGACGTGCTGGCGGTAAACATGGATCGCATCAATGGCCGGACTGAGGCGCTGGAATCATTGCTGGCGGGGCACTTTCGCGGCCTGGAGCATTTGCGCGCCAGTCGCCAGGACGCCATCTACCGCATCGCCACGCGCGAGAATATCAGCCCGAATGAAGTGCAGCTGGTACTGGGTGGCGTGATCCTGCCCTCGCTCAACGCCAATCGCGAATATCTGACCGACCAGGATAACCGGCTGATGCGGGCGGCCAAGACGCTTTCCACACTGATGCTAAGGCGTGGCATGATCAAGCGCGAAGATACATTCGACAGGCTGATCACCCCAACATGGCTGCCTCGCGCAGACGGGTGAAGCATGGGACACCTGATCGCCAGCCCTGCTGGCCGTGTCCCACAACTTTTCCGATACACAAAACAAGGCTGAAGCAGCGATGGTGTATGCACTCGTTTCACGAACTTCAAATCGCATCATGCAGAAGCTGATTGCCTTGCTGATGCTGGTGGTGGTGTCGCTCATGCCGGCATGGGCTGATGTCCCCGTCAAGGTGGGGGTGCTCACCTATCGCCCGGTGCCACAGGCAAAGGTGCAATGGCAGCCGCTGGAGGCGTATCTCCAAACGGCGCTGGGCATGCGCGTGGAATTGACGGTGTATAACTATGCGGATCTTGATGCCGCCATCGAAAAGAATGCGGTGGATGTGGTGCTTACCAATCCTGCGCACCTTATCCAGCTACAGCATGGCAACAGCCTGTCGGCGCCGCTGGCCACACTAATCAATCGTGAAGGCGAGCAGGAGCTTACTGCGTTTGGCGGGGTGATCTTTACCCGCGCCGGCGAGGCCGGCATCAACACGCTTGCCGATCTTGCCGGTAAACGCATTGCGGTAGCCAGTACCGGCACGCATGCCTTTGGCAACTATCAGATGCAGAGCATGGAGTTGCTGGAGGCGGGGATGCAAATGCCCGCCAAGGATAATTTTCTGATTACCGGCACGCCGCAGGACCTCGTTCTGGATGCCGTGCTGGAGGGGCGCGCCGAGGTTGGTTTCATGCGCAGCGGCATACTGGAAACATTGTCGCGCGAAGGCAAGCTGGATATTTCCCGCATCAAGATTATCAACCGGCAAAACCTGCCGGCCTTTCCTCATGCCAGCTCCACCCGGCTTTACCCGGAGTGGCCGGTGGCGGTGTTGCCGCAGGTGGATGAAAAACTGGCACGGCGCATTACTATCGCCTTGCTTGCGTTGCCGCCGGCAAGTGATGCGGCGCGCAGCGCCGGGATTTTCGGTTTTACCACGCCCAGCAATTACAGCAGTGTGGAAAGCCTGATGCGACGCTTGCGCATGCCGCCGTTCAATGCGGTGCCGGAAATCAGGCTGGCAGACATGTGGCATCAATACCGGGAATGGATAGTCGCGCTGGGCTTTTTGCTGCTGTTGCTGACGGGGGCGAGCTCGGGCCTGGTGTTGCAGAACCGAACCATACGCCAGAGCCAGCAGCGTTTCGCCACGCTGTTCGAGCTGTCGCCGGAGCCGATGCTTATTATTTCCCACGGCCTGTTCGTGGATTGCAATATGGCCTCGGCGCGGATGCTGGGCTATGCGGACAAGGCCTCCATGCTGAATAAGAGCCCGGCCGATATTTCACCGGCACGCCAGCCGGGTGGTGAGGATTCAGGCAGTGCCGCGATGAAAATCCTTAACGCCGTGATGTCCGGCTTGCCGCAAACTTTTGAGTGGGTGCATCTGAAGGCGGATGGCAGTGAATTTGTCGTCCATGTGAGTCTTGCCAGAACCAATCTGGACGGGGACTCCGTGGTGCTGGGCGTGTGGCATGACATCACCGCGCGCAAGCAGGCGGAAATCCGTTTGCAACTTGCCGCCAGCGTGTTCACCCACGCGCGCGAAGGCATCATGATCACCGACCCGCAGGGCGTGCTGGTCGATGTCAACGCCACCTTCAGCAGCATTACCGGCTACAGCCGTGAAGAAGTGCTGGGCAAGAATCCGCGCATGCTGCAATCCGGCCTGCAGAACAGGAAGTTTTACGAGGATATGTGGCAAGCACTTGCGCAAACGGGATGCTGGTCGGGTGAAGCCTGGAACAAGCGCAAGGACGGCAAGTTATATGCCGAGATGATCACCATCAGCGCGGTGCATGATTCCAGTGGGCAGCTGCAAAATTACGTCGCGCTGTTTACCGATATCACGCCGCAAAAGGAACACCAGAAACAGCTTGAGCATATCGCCCATTACGATTC
This sequence comes from Nitrosomonadales bacterium, assembly GCA_023259065.1. Taxonomy (GTDB): domain Bacteria; phylum Pseudomonadota; class Gammaproteobacteria; order Burkholderiales; family Gallionellaceae; genus 39-52-133. Next base: position 44,874 of record JAHFQY010000014.1, on the reverse strand, counting down.
GCTGACCGGCCTGCCCAACCGCGTGTTGCTGGCGGACCGCCTGCAGCAGAACATGGCCAAGTGCCAGCGCAGCGGCCAGTCATTGGCGGTGGTTTACCTCGACCTCGATGGCTTCAAGGCGATCAACGACCAGCACGGCCACGATGTGGGCGACGAGCTGCTGAAAGCGGTTGCGCAGCGCATGAAGGAAGTGCTGCGCGAGGGCGATACGCTGGCGCGCATCGGTGGTGACGAATTCGTTGCGGTGCTGGTCGAGCTGAGCAATATGCACGACTGCGAGCCGGTGCTGGTGCGCCTGCTGCGCGCCGCTGCAGATCCGCTAACCGTGGGCGAGGCCATGCTGCAGGTTTCTGCCAGCATCGGTGTCACCATACACCCGCAGGACGGTGTGGATGCTGACCAGCTGATGCGCCACGCCGACCAAGCCATGTACCTGGCCAAGCAGTCGGGCAAGAATCGCTATCATTTGTTCGACATCGTCCAGGATGCCGCGGTTAAGACCAAGCGCGAAAGCCTGGAACACATCCGCCATGCGCTGGAGCAGCGCGAGTTTGTGCTGTACTACCAGCCCAAGGTGAACATGAAAACCGGTGCGCTGGTTGGCGCGGAAGCCTTGATACGCTGGCAACACCCGCAGCGCGGCCTGTTGCCGCCGGGCGTCTTCCTGCCCCTGATCGAGAATCATCCTGTCAGTGTGGAGCTGGGCGAATGGGTGATCGGCAGCGCGCTGAAGCAGCTGGCCGCATGGCATGCGGCCGGGCTGGACATCACGGTCAGCGTGAATATCGGCGCACGCCAGTTGCAGCAAACTGATTTCGTGTTGCGCCTGTCCGATTTGCTTGCCGCTCACCCCGAAGTGAACCCCCAGCGCCTGGAGCTGGAAATTCTGGAGACCAGCGCGCTGGAGGACATCAACCAGATCTCGGAAGTCATGCATGCCTGCCGCGCATTGGGCGTGCGCTTTGCGCTGGATGATTTCGGCACGGGCTACTCGTCGCTTACCTATCTGAAACGCCTGCCGGCAGACGTGCTCAAGATAGACCAGAGTTTTGTGCGCGACATGCTCGACGACCCGGATGATCTGGCCATCATTGAAGGCATCATCGGGTTGGCCACTGCGTTCCGCCGCGAGGTGATTGCCGAGGGGGTGGAAATGGTGGAATTGGGCGAACTGCTGCTGCCCCTGGGCTGCGAGCTGGCACAGGGCTACGGCATTGCCCGTCCCATGCCCGCAGCAGAGCTGCCCGGCTGGGCGGCCAAATGGCGCCCCGACGCGAGCTGGACAGACTGGAACGAGCGGCCTTTCAGGCGCGAGAAGCTGGCTATCGTTTACGCCGAGGTGGAGCACCGTCACTGGGTGCATCTGATGGAAACTTTTGTTGCCGGCAGCCAGTTGGCTCCCCCTCCCATGGATTCTCACCAATGCCGCTTCGGGCATTGGCTGGACACGGAAGGCATGGTCAGTTACGGTGAGCATGCGGAGTTTTCTCAGGTGGTGGATTTGCATGAGCGCGTGCATGTTCTGGGGAGCCAGCTGGCCGGGCAGCGTGCCAGTGCCAGCCAGGCCGAGATACAGACGAACATAGCCGAGCTGCATGAGTTGCGCGACAGGCTGGTGCAGAAATTGCGCGACTGGTACAGGGAATAAACCATCATTCAGCATAGGCTGCCGTTGCGCCTGCAATCAATCCGGACCAGGAAACCACGTGCGTAACCTCTTGCAATTCAGTGTTGTCAGACATCTGCCCTGGCTGGTGCTGGTGGTGTCGCTGGCTGTTACCTATCAGTTATGGAAAAACGCCCAGCGCGAACCCGAGCGCGACTTGCAGAAAACCTTCAACTACCGCGTGCTGGAAATCGTCAATCGTCTGGACGAGCGCATCCTGTCCTATGAGCAGGTGCTGACCGGGGTGCAGGCGCTGTTCATGTCCTCGGCCAATGTGGGGCGCGATGAGTTCCGCGCCTATATCAACGAGCTGCATCTCGACCATAATTTTCCCGGCATCCACGGTGTGACGCTGGCTTTGATCAAGCCGTCCGCGCAGCAGAATTTTTTCACGCAGAAGGACGCGTCTGCCATCGTTTACATTGAGCAATATCCCGGCAGGAACAGGCAAGCCTTCGGTGAAGACGTGTTTGCCCGGCCGGAACTGCGCTCCATCATGGAAAGCACGGTGACCATGGGCGCCGCCACGGTGACTGGCAAGCTGAAGATGACGCCGGGAAAGGACGGGCGCAAGCAGTCTGGCTTTCTGATGTACGCGCCCATTTACAAGCACGGCGGCGACGATCATACCCTGGGCGAGCGGCGTAGCAGTGTCATAGGCTGGGCTGCCGCCGCGTTTCGCATGAATGACCTGATGTTCGGCATACTGGGTGACAGCGCATCCGACCTGGATGTGGAGATTTATGATGGCGAGGAGATGTCAGAAGAGGCGCTGCTATACGATCCCGATTACAGCCATGATGACGGGCGCATGCAAAAGCCCTGGCTGAAAAGCATCGTGCGCGTGGCCGTGGCAGGACATGCCTGGACGCTGGCGATCAGCTCCCTGCCGGATTTTGAGGCGCGCCTGGACAAGGCCAAAGCCGAGCTGATTGCCGGAACCGGGGCGGGTATCAGCTTGCTGCTGGCACTGCTTACCTGGGTGCTGGTGCGTGGCCGTGCGCGGGCCTTGCAGGCGGCGCAAGCAATCAGTGTCAGCGAGGCCAAGCTGCATGCCATACTCGACAACTCTCCCATCGGCATCTGGCTGGTGGGCATCGATGGGGGCTATCGCTTCGTCAACAAGGCGTTCTGCAATGCCCTGGGGGTGACTGAACAGGACTTCCTGAGCAGGAAGCTGCCTGAATCCTTGGGCGCCCAGGTCAGCGCCAATTTCCTGTGGTCGGATCACGAGTGTCTGCAGCACGAGGCGCCTTGCCTTTCCCGCGAAATATTGACCTTTGCCGATGGCAAGCCGCATCTGCTGGAAATTACCAAGGTCAAGCTGGTGGATGCGGACGGGGCTCCCACCGGCGTCATCGGCATCATGCGCGACATCACCGAAGCCACGGCGCTGCAGGAGGCGCTGCAGAAATCCCGTGACGAGCTGGAGATGCGCGTGGAGGAGCGCACCCACGATTTGCTGGCGACAGCGACCAAGCTGGAGCTGGAAATCCAGGCGCGCAAGGAACTGGAGCGCAGCATTCTGGAAATCAGCGAACAGGAGCAGGCGCGCATTGGCCGTGAGCTGCATGATGATCTGGGCCAGTTGCTCACGGGAGTGGCCTATCTGGCCGGCGCCCTGTCCAGCAGGCTGAATAAGACCGATCAGGAGACCAGCCAGCAGGCGGGTGAAATCAAGCGCATCACCCAGGATGCCATCAAGCGCACGCGCTATATTTCACACGGCCTGGTGCCATTCAATATTTCCAGCCAGGGCCTGAAGCAGGGGCTGGAACAGCTGGCCAACGATGTGGCAACCCTGTCTGGAATTCCCTGTGAAGTGAGTTTCACGGGCAACACGGAAATCACGGATTCCATGATAGCCACCCACCTGTATCGCATCACCCAGGAGGCGATCAACAATGCGGTCAAGCATAGCTCTGCCACCAGGCTGTTTATTGAACTCGGTGTCGATGATGGCGAGATTCGCCTGTCCATAATCGACGATGGCGTGGGCCTGCCTGCCGGTATGCAGGAGGGCGGCAAGGGGATGGGGCTGATGAACATGAGATATCGCGCCCAGATCATCGGCGCCGAGATCACGCTGGATACTCATGCAGGCAAGGGCACGCGCGTGACCCTCAGCTTGCCATGGGCGGGGAAGGAATAGTCGAGCAGCCGGCTACTGCCGGGTCAATCCATGCTTGATGGCGTAGCGCATCAGGTCGGCGTTGTTGTCTATGCCCAGTTTCTGCATCAGGTGCGCCTTGTGGGCGCTGATGGTTTTTGCGCTCAGGTGCAGGGACTCGCCGATGTCCTTGAGGGGCTGGCCGGAGGCGAGCATTTGCAGCACCTGCAGCTCGCGCTCGGATAACATTTCGTGGGGCGCACCTTCGCTGGTGCTGCCGTCGAACACCATGGCGTCGACCAGGGTCGGGTCTATAAACTTGTGGCCGGAGGCGACCTTGCGTATGCCTGACAGCAGAATTTCCTGGTCGCTATCCTTGGTGACATAACCCGCAGCACCCGCTTTCAGGGCGCGGCTTACCACCTGTGCCTCGTTGTGCATGGACAGCACCAGAATCTGCAGTGCAGGATTTTCAGCGCGCAAGCGGCGGATCAGGTCGGCGCCGCTGATGCCCGGCATGGTCATGTCCAGCAGTATCAGGTCAAATCCCGGCTTGCGCGCCATCTCCAGCACTTCCGCGCCATTTGCGGCTTCACCCGCCACCTCGATGTCGGGCGCGCCGGCAATAATCTGCTTCAGGCCATTACGCACAATGGCATGGTCATCAGCAAGCAATATGCGAATCATAAGTGGGCGTCTGTAATTTCAAATGGATAGCTGCGGAGTCGGAATGTTACCGAATTTCCGCAGTTGCTGCATAGGGATTGCCCTATGGGAAATTCGGCCTTCTCCTACCCGCGATTCAGCTTCCCCTGAAATACTTTTGCCTGTTGCTTGGGCATGATGCACCCACTGCATCTGCAATGATTTTCATATGAAGCTCGCAAGCAGCTGCTTATTTGTTTACGGAAAGGTGCTCAAAATGAAAACCACTACATTTTTGAAATCGCTACTGGCGCTGTCTGTGTTCGCTCCCGTGCTCGCATTTGCCGCGGGCAACTGTGAGCCAAAAAATTCCCAGCTCAGCACGGCCCAACGCACCGCTTATATCAAGCAGTGCCTGGCAGACTCCAGCTCGCCTGCCAATGTTAAAAAAATTGCCGGGCTGCAGAAAAAAATGAGCTGCGAGCAGAACGCAAAAAACAAGTCGCTGCAGGGCGCCGCCAAGGCCAATTACATCAGCAGCTGTGTGAACAGGAACGAGGCCAAAGAGGCTGCGGCAGCGATGGCGGCCAACTCGCCAAAGAAGTCTCATACGGCCAGCCTGGAGAATAACTACTCCGCCAACTAAGCTGCGCTTGTCCCCCTGTAACTGAAAATCCCTGTTGCGCCGGCCTGATGGTCGGCGTTTTTTTTTCAGGTGGTCAGGCGCCATACATGTGAGGCAGGTACTCGCGCTCCTATGTGTCGCTGGCGATGGCGTAGCGATCACCCAGTATTTTCAGCATTTCACGCGAAATAATATTAACATTCCCTAGATTTGTCGGGCTTTTGACATTAGACTGAGCCCTGCGCTAGGGTATGTGCGAATTACTTTTGTAATCAGTGGTGCAACAGAATTTCCTAATGTGATTGTTTACCAAACAGGCTGCAGAAAATCGACCAACAATGAATAGCGCACCGCCCAAGGAACTGAATGCAGACGTTGTGAAACTCCGCGAGGAGATTTACAACCGCGACATGCAGATCGCCCTGTTCAAGGAGGTGGTGCATGCAGTGCGCGAGCGCTTCCTGCTGGAGGATATTTTCCAGATGGTGGCCAATTTTGCGCAGGGCTTGCTCAAGGCCGAGACCGTGCTGGTTCCCGTGCTGGATGACAATTGTTCGACCTACACCTATCGCGCCGGCTGCGGCAAGAATGCCGACGAGATCGTGGGCGAAAGCCTGGAGTTGAGCCTGGGCGTGTGCGGCTGGGTATGGAAGCACAAGCGCCCGTGGTGGCGCGGCGTGTTGAGCGAGCTTAGCGAGGATGAACGCAACAAGTGGGAAAAGCAGGTGGGTACGCTGATCCTGGTTCCCCTGATCGGGCGCAACCATTTTCTGGGCGGCATTGCGTGCATCAACAAGATAGGCGGCGCCGATTTCGATCAGAATGACTTGGATCTGCTCACCCTGCTGGCGAGCCAGATCGCCACGGCCATCGACAACAACAGCCTGATCGAGCAGCTGGAGCAGGCCAACCAGGCATTGGCCATTGAAAAAGAAAGGGCGCAGGTCACACTTTCTTCCATTGGTGATGCGGTTATCACCACCGATGTCGATGGGCGGATTGAATACCTTAACCCGGTTGCCGAGCGCCTCTTCGATACCTCCCTGGCCAGCGCAAAATCAAAACAGATGGCTGATCTGGGTACGCTGATTTACGAGGATGACCGCCAGCCGGTAGACGATCTGGATGGTGCCTGCATGAGCGATACCGGGCTGCCCTATGCATTCCGCACCCTGGTGCTGCTGCGCAGGGACGGCGGCGAGTTCTACATCGAGCCCAGCTGTGCGCCTATCCGTGGCCACGACGGGAAAATTTCCGGTGTGGCCCTGGTGTTTCGCGATGTCAGCCAGGCGCGCGCGCTGACCAAGCAAATCTCTTATCAGGCAACCCATGACGCCTTGACCGGCCTGCTCAATCGCCACGAGTTTGAGTATGAGGTCAAGCAGGCGATGCGCAATATGCAGGTAAAGGGCAGCGAGCATAGCGTGCTGCACCTGGGCATAGACCAGTTCAAGGTGATCAACGATACCTGTGGGCATATCGCCGGTGACGAGTTATTGCAGCTGTATGCAAGCAAGCTGAAAGAAGTGGCGCGCCATGGCGATGCTTTGGCGCGCATCGGCGGCGACGAATTCGGCATGTTGCTGGAAAACGCCACAGTGCCCGCTGCACTGCAGATTGCCCAGCAGATTCAGGGGGTGACGCAGAATTTCCGTTTTGTCTGGGAAGGCAAACCTTTCAGCATTGGTGTCAGCATCGGGCTGATAGGCATCAACAGCGACAGCGAGTCGGTCATGCGCGTGATGAGCCGCGTGGATGCGGCACGCCAGATGGCCAAGGAAACCGGGCGCAATCGCACCTACGTTCACGACGAAGCCGACCAGGCGCTGCATGCGCGCCTGGGTGAAATGGAATGGGCGCCGCGCATTACCAAGGCGATGGAAGAGCAGCGCATGGTGCTGTACTGCCAGCCCATCGTGCGGCCGGGTGACGCGGGCGATCATTGCACTCATTACGAGGTGCTGATACGTATGCATGACGAACAGGGCAACCTGGTCACACCGGTCAATTTCCTTCCCGCGGCAGAACGCTACAACCTGATCGTCACCGTAGACCGCTGGGTGATCAGCACCTACTTCCGCTGGCTGGCGGAGCATCCGCAGCATTTGGCCAAGCTGGAGTTCGGTTCGGTCAACCTCTCCGGCCGTTCACTGGGGGATGAGGGGTGCTTGCTGCATATCGAAAGCCAGCTGCGCGAGTTCAATATCCCTGCGCACAAAATCTGCTTCGAGATCACCGAAACCGAGGCCATCGGCAATCTGTCCAAGGCCATTTATTTTATCAAGCGGCTCAGGGCGCTGGGCTGCACCTTCGCCCTGGACGATTTTGGCAGCGGCCTGTCGTCCTATGCCTACCTGAAAAACCTGCCGGTGGATTTCCTGAAAATCGACGGCATGTTCGTCAAGGACATGGTGAGCGACGCCACCCACCGCGCCATGGTCGAGTCCATCAATCATATCGGCCACGTGATGGGAAGAAAGACCATCGCGGAGTTTGTGGAAAACCAGGAGATCGCCGCCGAGCTGGGCAAGCTGGGCGTGGACTTCCTGCAGGGCTATGGCATAGCCAAGCCGAGACCGCTGGGCGAGATGGCCTAGCCAGAAAAAACCGGGCCAGAAAAAAACAGGGCTTGAGAGCCCTGTTTTGTTTTGCCACTTGCTGCGCTGGAAATCAGTTGAGCTTGTGCACAAAATCCACGCGGCGGTTTTCCTGCCAGCATTTTTCCTCGTCACAAGTAGCGCGCGGTTTGGCCTCGCCCAGGCTGACATCCTTGATGCGCGCTGAAGGCACGCCCAGTGTAACCAGCGCCTGATGCACCGCGTGTGCGCGTTTGCCGCCCAGCGCCAGGTTGTATTCCGGGCTGCCCCTGTCGTCGGTATTGCCTTCCAGGGTGAGCGTGTCATTCTTGTGGGCGCGCATCCACTCTGCCTCGTGTTGCGCGGCCTCGCGGAAGGCGGGCTTCACGGCATACTGGTCAAAATCGAAATAGACGCTTTCCTTCTGCAGTGCCTGCAGCTGCGCCGCCATCTTCTGCGCTTCCAGTTCCGCCTGTGATGCAGAGCCAGTTGCAGCGGTGCCGGGAGTGGCTGAGGGTGATGCCTTGTCATCCTGCGCGCTGGTCTTGGGTGTGGAAGAACAGGCGGCAAGCAATAATGCCAGGGCTGCAACAGTTGCTATTTGTTTCATTTTCAAATCTCCGGTTGGTAAATAAAGGTCAGGGAATTTCTTGTTTCAGGTGGTGACATAGGTGTCCATCTTGCGTGCACCGGTGCGGCGCTGATGAAACTTGGAGGAGAGCTCGTCCCATTCTATTCGCAGTTTTCCGCCGGTGATTTCATGCTGTTTTTCCCAATTGGACAGCAAATCCAGGCAGGCATGGTCGATGTAATCGAGATACTCGAAATGGATACGCACTTCTGCTCCCGGGCGGATTTCATCCAGCGCGGCAGCCAGCTTGGGCAGGCGTATCAGTGTGGCAGCCCCCTTCAGTTGCAGCTCGACGCGATTTCCCGCGATGTCGTCATCACGGTGTATCTCCAGGTGCGAGAATGCCTGCATCAGCTTGAGCAGCGACAGCCCCAGCCCGACCAGCACGCCGTCGAGCAGGTTGGTGGCGACTATCATGACGATGGTGATGAGGTAGATCGCCACCTCACTCTTGCCAAACTTGAGCAGGCCGGGAACCGCCTTTGGGTAGGCGAGCTTGTAGCCCGTCCATACCAGTATCGCAGCCAGGCTGGACACGGGAATGTAACTGAGGGTGAACGGCAGCACCGTGGCAAACAGCAGCAGCCAGGCGCCGTGGATGATGGCGGATGCGCGCGTTACCGCGCCTGCATCCACATTGGCGGTGGAGCGCACAATGACGCCGGTCATCGGCAGCACGCCCAACAGACCGCAGACAGTGTTGCCCACACCCTGTGCCGCTAGCTCCTGGTCGTAGTTGGTGCGCGGCCCCTGGTGCAGCTTGTCCACCGCACTCGCACTCAGCAATGTTTCGGCGCTGGCGATAAAGGCTACCGACACCGCAGCAGTGAGGATGGTCGGGTCGAATGCGCGTTTCAGATTCTCCATGCTGGGGAATTGCATGACGGTCCAGATATTGTTGATGTCAGCGGGATTGGCCAGCAGATCGGGAATGTATTTTATTTTCAGATGGAAAAGCGCGGACACAATGACAGCCATGACCACCGCGATAAGCGGCGCCGGCAGCACCCTGAGTTTTTTCGGGGCGTAGGCGAGCCACAGCACAATCACGGCTATGGTCAGCAACCCGATAGACAGCGCCTGCAACGAGCTTGTGCCGGAATTGATGGTATCCATCAGCGCGGCGGGAATGCCGGTGAAATTCTCGATACCCGAGCCCAGCGGCTTCTTGTCCAGCATGACGTGGAATTGTGATGCCAGAATCAGCACGCCTATGCCGGCCAGCATGCCGTGTATCACTGCGGGCGACACGGCGCGGAACCACTGCCCCAGTTTAAGCATGCCGGCGAGAACCTGGATGAGGCCGGCCATCAGCACGATAATGCCCAGCATGGGCAGGCCGTGGTGCTGCACCAGTTGCCATATCAGCACGGTCAGGCCCGCTGCCGGGCCGCTCACCTGCATGGGGGAACCCGCCAGCGCCCCAACCACCAGCCCTCCAACTATGCCTGTAATCAGCCCTGCCGTAGGGGGTACGCCGGAAGCAATCGAGATGCCCATGCACAGCGGCAGCGCCACCAGAAAAACCACTACTGACGCCAACGCGTCGCTGCCTATTGTTGCCCTGAATCCTTGCAAACCTTTACTGCCCTGAACTGTGCGCGACATTCCCTGCTTTCCTCTTGATTGTATGTGTTACGGCTTAAAGCATGGAGCAGGCCGTCCTCGCAGTGGAGTAGACCTGTTCATTGTTTCCTTCATGGATTCTTGCCGGCATTCCGGCGTGGGTTTATCCAACGCGCTGGTACAGCGCTTCGAGTGCTTCCTTGTCGGTGGGGAAGAGGTTGTTATGGCCGATCTCTTGCGTCAGTCCGGTGCGTTCCATGACTTCCAGCACCTGCTTCTTGATGCCGCTGAATGAAAGAATGATGCCGTTGCTCCTGAAGCGCGCCAGCAGGTTGCGCAGCATCTCCACGCCCGACGAATCCAGCTCGTTAATTCCACTGCACTTGATCAGCACCTGGTTCATTTGCGGGTTTTCCCGTTCCAGTTTCAGCAGCGCATCCTCGAAGTAGCTGACGTTGACGAAGCGCAGCGCGCCATCAAAGCGCAGCGCGCCCAGTTGCGGGTGCAATGGGGGCAGGTCATGACGTTCGGCATCGCGCAGCGTGGCATCCTGATGCATGCCGAGGATGGCGATTCTGGGGCGCATCATGCGGTACATCAGCAGCGCCAGGGAAAGCAGGATGCCGGTCAGGATGCCGTTCTGGATGTTGGGCGCAAACGCCAGGGTGGCGACAAAGGTGATGATGGAGGCGATGCCGTCGTCGCGGTTGGCGTGCCAGGCGCTCCTGAACACCTTGAAATTCACCAGGTTGATCACAGCCATCATGATGATGGCCGCCAGAACCGGTTTGGGCAGATGGTAGAGCAGCGAGGTAAAGAACAGCAGGGTCAGCAGCACGAATACAGCCGCAATAACCGATGACCACGCGCTTTTTGCTTCCGCCGACAGGTTCAGCGCGGAGCGGGAGAATGAGCCGCTGACCGGCATCGAGTGGCAGAAGGCTGCGGCGATCTTGGCCAGGCCCTGACCCACCAGCTCCTTGTTTTCATCCCATGGCTGGCGCGTCTTGATGGCAATCACCTTGGAACTGGACATCGCTTCCATAAAGCTGATCAGTGCGATCACGAAGGCTGCGGGCAGCAGCGCGATGGTGGCGTGCCAGTCCAATGGCGGCACGCTGATGGATGGTAAGCCCTGTGGAATCTCTCCCACCACTTTGCCGCCCAGCCTGGCGTAATCGATCACATAGCTGATCCAGGTCAGCGACACCACGGTGATCAGCACGCCCGGCAGCTTCGGCGCCCAGCGTTTGAACGCAAGCAACATGGCGATTGCCGCAGCACCGAAAATCAGCGAGAGTTCATGCACACCGTCAAGATGGGAGACCACCTGCCACATGTCGACCATGAAATGTTCCGATTGCTGCGCCGGTATGCCGAGGAGGGTCGGCAACTGCGACAGGCCGATGATGATGGCGGCGGCGTTGATAAACCCCATCAGCACCGGGTTGGACAGGAAATTCAGCACCACGCCCACTCGCAGCAGGCCGAAAGCAACCTGGAATATTCCAGACAGCAGTGCCAGCAGGATGACATAGGTATAAAACAGGTCGCTGCCATGGGCGGCCAGTGGTGCGACGCTGGCGGCGGTCAGCAGCGATGTCATGGCCACCGGGCCGGTGGAAAGCTGGCGTGACGAGCCAAACAGCGCGCCGACTATGGTCGGTATCAGGGCGGCATACAGGCCGTAGTAAGCGGGGACGCCGGCCAGCTGGGCATAGGCAAGTGATTGCGGAATGGCTACCAGGGACACGGTAATGCCCGCAAACAAATCATGCTTGAGTGTGCTGAAGTCCCATGAAAACATCTTGGTCAGCGGCAGGGAAATGGTTCTGGCGTTCATTTGCTTGGTTCTCTCAAATGTTGCTACGTGGAAAATGTTGTTCCGGGAATTTAATGTTGCTCAGGGAGTTGCGTCGTTCCGGGGCTGCTGGTGCCGAGTTGCGCAGCGCTGCGGATCAGTCAATTAGCGGGCAGTGCGAGCCCAGGCAATGCCCGGCGGCGGTGCTTTGCGCCTGCCTGAATCCTGCTACTGGCGGTTCTTGCTGCCGGAATTCTGGTCACGCAACGCGTGGGCGCCGTCCAGGTCGCCCGCCTCGCCCAGGGCAATGGCTGTGCCCACGCGATCCAGCTGTGCTAGCAAGGTGCTGATGGCCACGCGCAGCTGTGCAAGCACGGGGTCGGGTGCGGAATTTGTCGCGGCTACCTGCATCATGTTGCCGGCGGATAATGAAGAGACTTTCATGTTGATTTGCTCCCAAATTGAGCTGCCCAAATTGGGCTGCACAGAGCCCGAGAGATTTCGGGCCCGGACTACTACATGGGCGCGATCATACGAGCCAGCGTGTGATGGCTGCGTTAGCGTAACGTCAAGGGAGTGTTAAGGAGTGGTGGAGAAAAGCAGTTGCGCCGAGGTGCCGCGGCCTTCGGTGCTGTCGATAAGGGTTTCCCAGCCGTATCTGTCACAGATGCGTTTGACCAGCGACAGGCCGATACCCGAACCGGTGCTGCCCGAGCCTTTGAAATGGCGCTGGAAAACCTTGCCTATCTCCTCGCCGCGTATGCCGGTGCCGGTATCGCTTACTGTCAGCGAGTTTTCCTCGACCGTGATGGAGACAATTCCGCTCGCGGTGTGGGTGAATGCATTGCGTATCAGGTTGGCCACCACAATGCTCAGCAGCATGCGTTCGGCCGCGATATGGGGGTGGCTGTTGCACACCAGCTCCACGCGGGTGTTGCTGCTGAGCAGGTGGCGTTGCATTTCGATGGTGGTGTTGACTACTTCGCATACATCGCAGGTCTGCTTCACCGCCTCGTCCGCAGCGTCTTCCCGCGCCATCAGCAGCAGGGCTGTGGTCAGGCTGACCATCTCGCGGTTGGCGCGGCCTATCCTGGCAATGCGCTCGCGCTGCTTGTCCTGCAGCAGGCTGTCGTCTTCCATGATTTCCACCACGCCCTGCACAATTGCCAGCGGCGTTCTCAGCTCATGGCTGACATCCGCAGTGAAATCGCGCTCCCTGTCGATAAAGGCGCGCATGCGCCTGAGGTAGGCGCCAAACACCTGCGCCAGCTGGCCGATCTCGTCGGCGGAAAAACCCTGTGCCACATCCAGCGCATCGTCTTCCGGATGCGTGCGGTTGACGCGCCGCGCCAGCTCGGTGATGGGGGATACCACGCGGCCGGCCAGCCACCAGCCCACCCCGGCGGAAAGCAGGATCATGATCAGCGCGCCCGCCACCAGATAGGCCAGGAAGGCTTCCTCGCGGTGGCGCTGGCGCATCTCGTTGAACAGCATGAAGTAACGCTCGCCGCCCTGGTCAACCACGGTCACCCGGTAAGGAGTCTGCTCCAGCGTTAACTGGTATTTGCCCGCGTCCAGGGCACGCAGCTCGGGGGGAATGTCATCCGTGCCCTGCCCGCGGGTGAGCACATAGCCGCGTATGCTGAGCGTCGCGGGCGGCAATGAATTCGGGTTGCGCAAGCGCCGCGACATGTAGTCGTCAATCTCCGCGCGCAGCGTTTCATCCATCAGGCGCTCGCCCAGGTTGTGCGCGGTAAAGGACAGCCCCAGCGCCAGCAACAGGCTGACCGCCGCGCCGAATGCGGCAAAGGTCAGTGCCAGCTTGAACCTGAGGCTGTGGTGCAGTCTATTCATTGCTGATCTGGTAGCCGATGCCGCGCAGGGTCTTGATCAGTGGCGGCTCCCCTTTCTTGTCGACTGCATTGCGCAGGATGTGCAGGTGCGCGCGCAGGGCATCGCTGTCCGGTGGCGAATCGCCCCAGATGGCGCGCTCCACCTCCTCGCGCGACAGCACGCGGGGCGCCTGGCGCATCAGCACTTCCAGCAGCTTCAGCGGTATCGGCGGCAGCTCGATGTTGCGCTCGCCGCGCATCACCTTGAGCGTGCCGGTGTTAAACGACACGTCGCCAACCTGCAGCGTGGAGATGCCCTCGCGCACCTGTGCGCGGCGCACCAGCGCCAGCAGGCGCGCCTCCACCTCGCGCAGGGAAAATGGCTTCACCACATAATCGTCCGCCCCCGCCTCCAGGCCGGCAATCTTGTCGTTCAGCGAGTCGCGCGCGGTCAGCATCAATATCGGGATGTGCTTCCCCGCATCGCGCAGGCGGCGGCACAAGGTCAGCCCGTCCATGCCGGGCAGCATCAAATCCAGCACCAGCACATCGTATTGATTGGTGGCCGCGAAATGCAGGCCGGAAATGCCGTCACCGGCAAGGTCCATGGTGTGGCCGCGCGCCTCGAAGTAATCGAACATGTTGGTGGCGAGATCGCGGTTGTCTTCTATCAGAAGAATATTCATGGGATATCCACAAGTCGGCGTGCCAGAGAGATCATGTATCAGAGAGATCATGTACCAGCGAGGTCAGCTGGGGTCTGCTGAAGTTTAACATGCGGCATCAGTCACGATAAACGCCGCCAATAATCCTCTGCCGTATAATTGCGCGAATCAATTCGTGACTGCCTGCCGTGAACTCTTCTCGCCTGAATAAATACCTGCTGGTTTTCTGTAGCGGCCTGCTGGCCGTGCTGGGCTTCGCGCCCTTTGGCTTGTTGCCGCTGCCGTTGCTGGCGCTCGCCTTCCTGTTTGTGCGCTGGCAGCATGCGCAGGGTAAATGGCAGGCGGCACGGCTGGGCTTCGCCTTCGGCTTTGGCCTGTTCAGCGCGGGCATAGGCTGGCTGTATGTGGCACTGCATGATTACGGCGACATGCCCATGCTGCTGGCCGCGCCGGCCATTGCCGTGTTTGCCGCCATGCTGGCGCTGTTCCCGGCGGCGGTGGGTTATGCCGAAGCCAGGCTGCGTTCCAGGCTGGGTGGGCGTGCCGGGGTGCCGCTACAGGTGTCCCTACTGCTGTTGATGCCCGCACTGTGGGTGTTGCTGGAGTGGCTGCGCGGCCTGCTCTTCACCGGCTTTCCGTGGCTCACCCTGGGCTATGCACAGGCGGCAGCAAGCCCGCTGGCCGGTTACGCGCCGCTGCTCGGCGTATATGGCGTGTCGCTGACGGTGGCGCTGAGTGCGGGCTTGCTGGCGCTGATCTGGATTGTGCGCTGGGGCAGGCAGGGCCAGCTGGCGCTCGCCGCCCTGCTGCTGTTGTGGCTGGGCGGCGCCGCCTTGCGCGGCGTGGAATGGACGCAGCCTGAAGGCGGGCTGCTCAAGGTGAGCTTGTTGCAGGGAAATATTTCACAGGACATCAAGTTCGAAGAAGGCCAGTTGATCGGCACCATGGAAACCTACCGCCGTTTGGCGCAAGGCAGCGATGCGCGCCTGATCGTGATGCCCGAGACCGCACTGCCTTTATTGCGCCATGAGTTGCCGTTGAGCTATGCCGAGCTGTTGCGCAACCATGTGCGGAGAAACGGCGGCGATATTTTGATCGGCGCCTTCGAGCGCGAGCACGGCCTCTACTACAACAGCGTGTTCTCGCTGGGCAGCGCCGACAGCCAGAGCTACCGCAAGAGCCACCTGGTGCCGTTCGGCGAATTCATTCCCCTGCGCCCGCTGCTGGGCTGGCTCATCAATGACGTGCTGCGCATCCCCATGTCTGACCAGGCGCGCGGCGACCAGCGCCAGCAGGTGTTGCAGGTGGCGGGGCAGCGCGTGGCGGTGGACATCTGCTACGAGGACGTGTTCGGCGAGGAAATCATCCGCTACCTGCCGGAAGCGACGCTGCTGGTGAATGTCAGCAACGATGCCTGGTACGGCGAATCGCACGCCGCCATGCAGCATAACCAGATTGCGCAGATGCGCGCGCTGGAAAGCGGACGCATGATGCTGCGCGCCACCAACACCGGCGTCACCTCGGTAATCGGCCGCGATGGCCGTATCCAGCACATGTTGCCGCAGCATGAAGAGGGCGTGCTCACTGCCGAAGTGCAGGGTTACGTGGGCAGCACGCCGTATGTGCGCTGGGGGAATGCGGCGGTGCTGCTTCTGCTCATCTTGATGCTGATCGCCGCATGGCAATTTAAACAGCTTCCTTCCCACCTGCAGGGGGGAGAGGGCAGCTCAAAATGAGCTGGGTGTGCTACCTCCTGCGCTGCGCCGACGACACCCTGTATTGCGGCATCACCAACGACCTCGACAAGCGCCTCGCTGCGCACAATGCCGGCGAGGGCGCCAAGTACACGCGCGGACGCACGCCGATGCAGCTGGTTTACGTGGAACCTTGTGCTGACAAGTCTGCGGCGTTGAAACGAGAGCTGCAGATCAAGCGTCTGTCGCGTAGCGAGAAGCTGGCTTTATGCGGATTGGTATATCCAACCAGTCAGTATTGACACCAGCGGAGCAACTCACCTAAAGTTGCACCCAACTTGCAAATCCGCCCCACGCACAGTGCACCGCATTCATGGTGTAGGCTTATGGCGGTACTCTCCAGAACGAGGCTGGCGCAAGTAAATATTTCGCATCACTGAATGTCGCGCCAGCAGCATGCTTGTTCAGCAAAGGGGGTTGTCAGCATACCCGACGTATTTTATTTAGCAGCAGTGCGCTTTGCTTTGCTCTGAGTTGATTGGGTGGGCAAAAGGTTAAGGTTACAGTGAGTGAGTCTCAAGAAAAAATTTAATTTGTGCGTACGCTTTAAATGAACATCCAGGAGACTAAATGAAAGTCGTTATAGCTTCTTTTTTTGCAGCACTCATATTCTTCACCCAAGCACACGCAGATGCAGGCGATCCGATCGATTCGTCAGTCCGTTACGGGCACTACTACGCGAATTATCACATCAATGCGGATGGCACTGTTGTCGAATCGCATGAATGGTCCAGAACCGTGTTGAAAGAAACAGCGCTGGACAGATCAAAAAGCGCGGATGTCAGTTACAGTACCAGTGCTCAGAAGGCAGAAGTTGTCGCTGCCTATACCTTGAAGGCAAATGGCAGTCGCATCAATGTTCCCAAGGATAACTACCAGATCGAAGTGCACAGCGGAAAAGGCAAGGATGCGCCAGTCTATTCAGATTGGACCACTCTGAGCGTAGTGTTTCCAGACCTTGCGGTTGGCGATTCAGTCGTGTTCTCTTACAAAATCACACAAACTGAGCCGATGTTTCCCGGCCACTATTCAGCCACGCAATATTTCAATAGCCAGGCGGCCTACGACGACATACGCGTCACGTTCGAATATCCAGCGGCTATGTGGATGAAATACGAAGCGCACGGCATGAAGGAAGCTAGAAAGGATTTGGGTGATCGCAAGAGCGTCGAGTGGGCGTATGCCAATCCGGATCCACGGCAGAACGATAGACGAGACTATTCTGTGTTCGACCCGGACAAGGAAGTGGGCTATGCCATCTCCACCTTCAAGAGCTATGCTGATATCGCCGCAGCTTATGGTGAGCGCGCACAGGCAAAGGCTGTTGTCACCGAAAGAATCAACAAGCTTGCAGCAGAGATTGTAAAGAACAAGACAGCCGCCAAAGAGCAGGCGCGGGCACTGTATGAATGGGTTGCCACCAACATCACCTATGCAGGCAACTGCATCGGTATTGGCGCTGTAGTGCCTCGCGACCTAGATTTCATCCTCGACAACAAGATGGGTGACTGCAAGGATCATGCCACGCTGCTGCAAGCGCTGCTGGCAGCGCGCGGCATCAAGAGCAGTCAGGCGCTGGTGAATTCCGGTTCACTTTACCGTTTGCCGAAGATTCCCGTAGTTGCAAACGTCAACCACGTATTCAACTATTTACCTGCACTGGACCTTTACGTTGACTCCACTTCCGACTCCACACCCTTTGGCATGCTCCCCTATGGTGACCAGGATAAGCCAGTACTCCTGGTTGATGGATTCAAGGAGGGTATGCGCACACCAGCCGCACCTGTTGGTAGTAACAAGCAGCAGATCAAGGCAGAGTACAAGATAGGCACAGATGGCTCGGTAAGTGGCAGCATTGAGGTGTTCCAGCACGGGTCTTCCGCTGTGCAATCGCGGGCCTCGTCACGCCGGATAAGCAAGGATATTGAAGCGGATTTGGTCAAAAACATGTTTCGCCGCCAGGGGCTGATTGGCAGCGGCAAATTTGAAAAGGACGACCCATCCGAGCTGACTGATGACTATCACTTCAAGGCCAGCTTTAGCGCAGAGAAATATATCAAGCTGCCCGGGGCTGGCGCCCTCTATATTTATCCACCCATCGGTATCGCTGCGACGATCCCGGTCTTTCTGCAAGCTTCGGTAGAAACAGAAAAGGAGGCTGATGTGAGCTGCAGCAACATCAATGCCAGCGAAGAGTACGTCATTGAACTGCCTAAAACACTCAAGGTGTTGTCGCTACCGGAAAACGTGAAGGTAGCCAACAATTTTGTGTCTTACTCAGCATCGTATAAATTAAAAGGCAACGTGCTCAGTGTGAAGCGCTTGCTGGACGATCGTACCAAAGGTAACGTGTGCTCAGCGCAGTTCATGGCTGAATACAAAAAGGTGGCGGAGAAGGCGATGGACAATCTGAAGGAGCAGGTGTTATACAAATAAAACAGTAATGTGGTGAAGTGCGATTGAAACAACTCTTAATACTAAGCGCTTTCCTTGCCTCTAGTGCTTGCTCTGGTTCAGAGTAAGCTGAAAGTGTTTTCCTGTAAGCGGCTTATACCACGCTGTTGAAAGCGCGGATTCTCCGCCAGCACGTCATGCTGGGCCAATAATCTTATCTCGGCGTGATCACGATAAAGTGCCTCGACTTCACTTGCCGAAACCGCAAACGGTGGCCCGGACATCTGATTCTGCGGATAGTCGAAGGCCACCAGTAATATTTGCGTGGCAGGCGGCAGCACGCTAACCAGGTGGCGCACGTATCGTTCACGCATTTCGGGCGGCAGGGCCACCATGGAGGCGCGGTCGTATACGGCACTGATGCTGGAGAGTTCGCGCCGGCTCAGGTCGAAGAAATCGCCGCACAGCAGGCGGATGCCATCCGCTTCCAGGCAGTCGAATTTGCCGCTGCTCAGTTCCAGCGGGGTCTGCCCGTTTTCCTTGAAGAAATCCCGTAGCGCAATGGGGCTTAGTTCAACACCCAGCACCGGGTGTCCCTGCTGGCGCAGCCAGACCATGTCCATGCTCTTGCCGCACAGCGGCACGAACACAACGCTGCCGAGTGGCAGGCCGAGTTCTGACCAGTGCTTCCGCAGGTAGGGGTTGGTCTCGTCCTGGTGAAAGCCTGTCTCTGCGCGTTCCCAGCGTTCCAGCCAAAATTCTTTTTCCATTGTTGTGCGCCGCTTTTGTTGGTTGACTGCGGCAAATATAACAGGGTTATGTGCAAGCTTGTAATTGCAGTACTGTGCTGGCGAATGTCATGCGGGGTGACGCAAGCGCCCAGTAAGCCGTAGAATTGCCTCTGTCTACAATCATTCAGGGCTCTTAAATGTTTATATCCCGGCAAAATCATCGTGTGCCATTGAGGATCATTTCTGCTGTCGTTATTGCGCTCACCTACATTTTTTGCACGTCTGCGATGGCTGCCAAAGCGAGTGATGGCGAAACCATTCCGCACATAGACCAGGATGGCAAGGATGCGTTCAGGGAGTTTCTGGCAGTTGGCAAGCACCGTGCCTTTGTGATTGCACCGGGTGGGGCGTGGGCGTGGAAGGGCGACGGGGTGGATGTTGACTCGATAGTCGACAGCGCGATCCAGGAATGCCAGCAGGGCACCGAGCAACCATGTGTGCCTTTTGCCGTGGATGACCAGATTGTGTTTGATGCAAAACAGTGGCCCACCCTGTGGGGGCCTTATGCGAGCCGGGCAGAAGCGGCCAGGGCGCATACCGGCAAGGAGCGTGGCGACCGTTTTTTTGATCTCGCCATCAGGAATGCTGCGGGCAAGGCGATGAAGTTGTCCGATCTGCGCGGCAAGGTGACCGTGCTGCACTTCTGGGGTACCTGGTGCCCGTCTTGCCGCTTGGAAATGCCGGAATTGCACCGGTTGTATCAGGAGCTGGGCGCAGCTTCCGGCATACAGTTTGTGTTGCTGCAGGTGCGCGAGGATTTTGCCACTGCCAACCAGTGGGTGCGGCAAAAAAATCTGAGCCTGCCTTTGTATGATTCCGGGGTAAAAAAATCGGGTGGCGAAAATTTGCAGTTGTCCAACGGCAAGGCCATTTCAGATCGCCGCCTGGCGGTCGCATTTCCTACCACCTATGTTCTGGACAAGCATGGCGTTGTGGTGTTTGCGCATGTCGGGACGATAGAGGGCTGGTCACAATATTTGCCTTTCTTGCGCGATGTGGAGGCGAGGTCAGGGAAGTAGCCCGGCTGTGTTTGCCCAGGCAGGCGCTGATTCAATTGATGCATGAATAAAAAAGGGCCGCTAACATCAGCGGCCCTTCCCCCTTTTCAGCAGCACAGGTTTTTTATTCCACTTCTTCCCAGCCGGTGATCATCGCCTTGATGTGCGAGGTGGGTGTGTGCCCGGTGGTGGTCAGGTATACGTGGGCAATCACAAACAGCAGCATCATGAAGGCGCCAGCGGTGTGGAAGAACGCCACCCACTCCAGCGACACATACTTGCTTACGCCCCACGAGTTCCAGTCGGCAAAGAACAGGTAGAACCAGCCCGAGAACCACAGCAGCGGCCCGATGAACAGCAGCACGCCGAGATAGGCCAGGCGCTGCAGCGGGTTGTGTTTCTTCAGCACGGTGGCGCGGAACGGATGCGGCGCATTGGTGAAGATGCCCACCGAGTAGAACTTCATCATCGCCACCACCTTGTCGGTGGTTGGAATGTACTGCTTCCATTCACCGGTGGTGATGTGCCAGAAGATGGCGAAGATCCACAGGCCGATCAGCGACCAGGCCGAGATGGTGTGCAGGCTGGTGGCCTTGCCGAAGCCGAAGAGGTGGTAGGAACCGTGCACCTCAAAGCCGGTGATCAGCATGAAGATGATCAGCGTGGCCTGCGACCAGTGCCATAGACGCTCGAAGCGCTTGAACACGTAGATTTTTTCGACGGTCATGATCTTATCCTTTCCTGTGGGTATAGATGCGGCCAGCGCCGTGAACAATCACGCCGATCAGAGTCAGCAGGGCGAATGTCCAGCCGGCATAGTCCAGCCACTTGTTCTGGTCGCCACGGCCGGGCATGTAGATGCCCTGGACGTTTTTGAGGCGGCCGTCCTTGCTGTGGCACTGCGCGCAGGTGAGGGCGTCAGCCTTGGGAGCAACCATATGGGTGATCGGCCAGCTCATCTCGGTTTTGACGAAGCCATACTGACCACTATACGGGGCATTGGCTGCCTTCATGCCGGCTGCCAGAGACTTGTCCCAGTTGAAGTTGGACCAGTAAGAGTCGCCGTCGGCACCAAAGGTGTGGGGTACCAGCAGGGTGTTGCTTACCGAGTCGTAAGGCTGCTGGCCGCGGAATACCTTGACCGGCCAGATCAACGATTTGCCATCGGTGGGGCTGCCCTCGAAGCTGTTGATCTTGACCACATGGGTGGGATCCAGCTTGGTTTCGCGCAGGGTGTAATTGACCTTGCCGTTGAACCAGATGTATTCCGGAATCACGTGATCTTCCCAGGTGAAGTCGCCTTTCTTGCTGTCATAGGCGTTGTGTCCACCGCTGTCTTTCTTGGTGATGGGCTTGCCTTCGGGCGAGAGTTGACCTGCAGTAGACCAGTCCCATGACATCTTGGTGGCCTGACCGCGTGCAAACTCAGGAATATGGCAGGTCTGGCAGGCAATCTTGTCGGTATGCTCGTTCAGCTTGGCCATTTTTGCCGGATGCGGCTTGGAGCCGTGGCAGGACTGGCAGCTGGCCGGGTTGCTGCCATCGACCTTGCCGCGCATGTGCGGAGGCACGCCCTGGTTGACGTCCACGGTCGGTGTATAGCGGCTGCCCGGAACCTGGTGGGCGGAAGTCATGTGGCAAGCGCCGCAGCTGAAGTTCAGGCCTTTTTTCTCCATGTGTACATCGAGAAACTTGGGCGGATCTTTCAGCGTGCTGTCGAGATCGCCGTGCTTGACCGCATCACCGCCGCCGCCATTGAAGTGGCAGGCGCCGCAGTTGGCACGGCTGGTTTTGCCCACGCTCTGTGCGACTTTGGCAAGGTCGGGTGCTTTGACAATCTTGCCGGAGTGCGGTGGGTATTCCATGTCCTTGTAGGTTGGATGCCCTGACAATCCCGGAACCTTGCGATAGGTGCCGGTGGATTCATGACACACTACGCAGTCGACGTTTTCCTGCTTGCTGAAATCGTATTTGCTGTCTTCCCAGCCATAACCCACGTGGCAGGCGGTACAGAACTTCTGGTTCGATTCCACGGCAGTGCAGAAGTTGTTGATGATGTGTTTCTTGCCCAGCTTCTGGTTGGTTTCGGTATTGAGGAACTCCCAGGTCCAGTGCTTGGTTTTCTGAATCTGCTTGGCGGCCTCGGTGTGGCAGGTCAGGCAAGCCTTGGTGACTTCAGGTGCGGTTTTGAACTTAACCTGCAATGCCTTGAACTTGCTGTGGTCTGCGGTTGAGCTGCTTTCCTTTTTGGCCGGCTCGGCCGTTGCTGCGGGCATGGCTGCCTGTGGCGGGGCGGCATTGGCTGCAGCCGGCGCTGACGCGGTGGTGGCGTAAGCAGTCAGCGCTGCTGCCACCGTGGCCCCTGCCACCAGTGTGGACAGGGCAATCTTGAGCTTGGATAACATGATACCTCCTGGTGCGTTCATTTTTCGAATGCTCAACGTAGTGCGTGCTGTGTCAGTGTTTTAGCAACCGCCACCGCCACCCGCTGCTGCACCGCCGGCTGCGCCAGGTGTTCCCCTGATCAGGGCTGGAGCTGGTTTGCTGGCATCAAAAATCACGAATTTGGCCTGGTCTTCAGCGACATGGCCCATGACTTCGCCAACCATGGGGCCAAAGAATTTGCCCATCAGCCCGGCATTCATTCCGCCTATGTAGGTCTTGCCGTCATTCTTTTTGTAGATGGAAATTTTGCAGGGCATCAGGATGGAGAGGTAACGCACTTTATCGTCTTTGAGGATGGGGCCGGAATATTTGGTGCTGCAGGCTTCCACCATCATGACCGGCAAGGTATTGCTGCCATCGGCTTCAACCGCCTTGGCCGGATTGCGCAGGCCTGAAAGCGTCCAGCCATTACCTACGTTCTGGATGTTTTGCTGGATGCGCGCGGCAGTTTCTTCCACGCCGAAAGGGCTGGGGATTTCCCAGAACATCAGACTGC
The DNA here is from genome assembly GCA_023259065.1 of Nitrosomonadales bacterium. Lineage (GTDB taxonomy): Bacteria > Pseudomonadota > Gammaproteobacteria > Burkholderiales > Gallionellaceae > 39-52-133. The sequence continues at coordinate 21,879 of JAHFQY010000014.1, read as the reverse complement.
TCATGAAGCTGTAGGCGAGGACGCCGGCCAGTACCAATGCTGCAACAAAACCGCTGATAATTTTTAACATTTTAATTGCCCTCCCGGATGATTAAATGATGGTAAAACTGTATTCCTATTAGAATGTAATAACAATCTAATACCCTCTAATACCCCCTTAATAACGATCAACTTTCTTTCGGCCAAGCAGGGTGACGCTGATGCCCGAAAACACGTAAAATACCACAATTCTTTTTTCACCAATCATCCCGGCCTTAAGTTAATGCTTACCTTTCAGCAAATCATCCTCAACCTGCAAAATTTCTGGGACAAACAGGGCTGCGCCCTGCTGCAGCCGTACGATATTGAAGTCGGCGCCGGTACATTCCATACCGCCACCTTTCTGCGCGCCATCGGCCCGGAGCCCTGGCGCGCCGCCTATGTGCAGCCCTCGCGCCGCCCCAAGGACGGGCGTTATGGCGAAAACCCCAACCGCCTGCAGCATTATTACCAGTACCAGGTGGTGCTGAAGCCTTCCCCGGAAAACATCCAGGAGCTGTATCTCGACAGCTTGCGCGAGTTGGGCATCAACACCGCCGAGCACGACATCCGCTTTGTCGAGGACGACTGGGAGTCGCCCACGCTGGGCGCCTGGGGGCTGGGCTGGGAGGTTTGGCTGGACGGCATGGAAGTGACGCAGTTCACCTATTTCCAGGAAGTGGGCTCGCTGGTGTGCAAGCCGGTGCTGGGCGAGATCACCTACGGCCTGGAGCGCCTGGCCATGTACCTGCAGGGGGTGGACAGCGTGTACGACCTGGTATGGGCGAAGAAGGGCGACACCGTAATCACCTACGGCGATGTGTTCCACCAGAACGAGGTAGAGCAGTCGCGTTACAACTTCGAGCATTCCAATGTGGAGATGTTCTTCCGCCACTTCAATGAATACGAGGCCGAGGCCAAGCGCCTGATCGAGGCCGAGCTGGTGCTGCCCGGTTTTGAGATGGTGATGAAGTGTTCGCACAGTTTCAACATGCTGGACGCGCGCGGGGCGATTTCGGTGACCGAGCGCGCCGGCTATATTGGCCGCGTGCGCACCCTGTCGCGCGCGGTGGCGCAAGCCTATTACGATTCGCGTGAAAAACTGGGATTCCCCATGTGCAAAACCTCCGTAAGCAAGGGGGGCAAATAAGATGGTTCAGGAACAGATGAAACAAATACTGCTGGTCGAGTTGTTGACGGAAGAGCTGCCTCCCAAGGCGCTGGAGCGCTTGTCGCTGAGTTTTTCCGATGATGTGTTTGCGGCACTGCGCGAGCAGGGGCTGGCCGGCGAAGACAGCGTGCGCACGGTATTTGCCACACCGCGCCGCCTGGCATTCACGGTAACGAATGTGCTGGCACAGCAGCCCGACCGCACCATCGAACGCAAAGGCCCGCCTGTTTCTGCGGGCAAGGACGCCGAGGGCAAGATCAGCAAGGCGCTGGAAGGCTTTATGCGCGCAAGCAATACCCGATTCGAGAACCTGCTGACGCTGCAGGAGGGCAAGGCTGAGTATTACATGGCACGCGTGGCACACAAGGGCAAGCCGCTGGATGACTACCTGCCCGACATGGTGGCGCAAGCCCTGAAAAAGCTGCCCATCCCCAAGATGATGCGCTGGGGCGATACCGAGCACCAGTTTGTGCGCCCGGTAAAAGGGCTGGTGATGCTGCACGGCGAGCGGGTGATTCTGGGCGATGTGCTGGGGCAGAGCAGCGGTAACGTTACGCGCGGCCACCGCTTTTTGTCCAGCGGGCCCATCACGCTGAACAATGCCGAATTCTATGCCGACATCATGGAGAGTGCAGGTTGTGTGGTGCCGGGTTTCCGCCGCCGCCGCGATACGATAGCCAAGCAATTGGACCAGGCCGCGGACAAGCTGCGCGCGATCTGGATAGGCCACGGCACGCAGTCGATGAAAGAGCTGCTGGTCATGTCCAACTCGGAACGCAGCGTGCTCAGCACGCTGCTGGACGAGGTGACTGCGCTGGTGGAGTGGCCGGTGGTGTACGTGGGCGAGTTTGAGCCGGAATTCCTGGAAGTGCCGCAGGAGTGCCTGATCCTCACAATGCAGCAGAACCAGAAATATTTCCCCTTGCTGGATGCGCGCGGCAAGCTGCTCAATAAATTCCTTATCGTGTCCAATATGCAGGTGGAGGACGCTAAGCACATCGTCGGCGGCAACCAGCGCGTGGTGCGGCCGCGCCTGTCCGATGCGCGCTTCTTCTTCAATCAGGACCGTAAGCAGAAGCTGGAGTCGCGCGTGACCAGGCTGGCCGATGTGGTGTACCACAACAAGCTGGGGTCGCAGCTGCAGCGCGTGGAGCGCATTACCACCCTGGCTGGCACCATCGCCCGCCTGCTGGACGCGGACAAGGCGCAGGCCGAGCTGGCGGCGCGCCTGGCCAAGGCCGACCTGCTCACCGATATGGTGGGCGAGTTCCCCGAGCTGCAAGGCGTGATGGGGCGCTATTATGCCCTGCACGATGGCGAGAAGCCGGCCGTGGCGGACGCGATCGAGGCGCATTACCACCCGCGCTTTGCCGGTGATTCGCTGCCGCAGGGCGGGTTGGCGTGCGCGGTGGCGCTGGCCGACAAGCTGGAAACCCTGCTCGGCATTTATGGCATAGGCCAGGTTCCCACCGGCGACAAGGATCCGTTCGGCCTGCGCCGCAACGCGCTGGGGATTTTGCGCATCCTGATTGAAACCCCGCTGAACCTGCCGCTGCCCGCGCTGCTCAAGACAGCTGCGGACAACTTCCCCGCGGGCATGTTGAGCGCGACAGTGGCCGGCGATGTGGAAGGTTTCATGCTGGACCGCCTGCGCGGATACTTGCGCGATCGCAGCTTCGAAGCTTCACACATCGAGGCCGTGCTGCACCTGCTGAATGGCCGCCTGCATGACACCCTGCCGCGCCTGGAAGGCGTGCGCATGTTTGCCGCGCTGGAAGCTTCGAAGGATCTTTCCGCCGCGAACAAGCGCGTGCGCAACATCATGCGCAAGAACCAGGAAGAGCTGGGCGTCGCCATGCACAATGCCGTGGTGAAGCCGCAGTTGCTGGTGGAAGAGGCGGAACGCAACCTGCATCAGGCCATGATAGACATCACGCCGTTTGCGCAGAGCTACCTGGATCGCGGCGAGTACGGCCAGAACCTGAAGGCATTGGTCACGCTGAAGCCGTTTATCGATGACTTCTTCAACCAGGTGATGGTGATGGCGGAAGACCAGGCTCTGCGCGTGAACCGCGCGGCGCTGTTGCAGCAGCTGGGCATCCTGATGAACCAGGTGGCTGACATTTCCAAGCTGGCGGTTTAAAGACTGTGAAAGGTGAAAAGTGAAAGGTGATGCCAACCCGGCGCTGCGCGCCACCCTCCCTGCCCGGAGGGTAATTGCTTTTGCCTGTCACTTTTCACGAGTCACTTTTCACGTTTCACAATTCCAAAAATGAAACTAATAATTCTGGACCGCGACGGGGTCATCAATTACGACTCCGATCAATTCATCAAAAGCCCGGAAGAGTGGAAGCCGCTGCCCGGCAGCCTGGAGGCCATAGCCCGGCTGTGCCAGGCGGGTTACCGCGTGGTGGTGGCGACCAACCAGTCGGGGGTGGGGCGCGGCCTGTTCGACATGCCCACGCTGAACGCCATCCACGACAAAATGCACAAGGCTTGTGCCCAGGCCGGCGGGCGCATAGACGCGGTGTTTTTCTGCCCGCATGCGGCGGACGCAAACTGCCAGTGCCGCAAGCCCAGCAGCGGCATGATAGAAGAAATCGCCGAGCGCTATAACGTCAACCTGAATGGCGTGCCTTCGGTGGGCGATTCGCTGCGCGACCTGGAAGCCTCCGCGCGACTGGGCGCGCAGCCTATACTGGTGCTGACCGGCAAGGGTGCAAAGACCCAGGCCAAGGGCGGCTTGCCGCCAGGTACGCTGATTTATCACGATCTCGCGGCAGCCGTTGCCACTCTGGTTTAGGGGTGTTTGTATCCGCAGATTACGCAGATGATGCAGATTAACTCCGGAAGACTCACTTTGCTTTAATCTGTGTGATCCGCGTAATCTGCGGATAAAGTTTTTTTCCAGGTTTGTATCCATGATTGTTATTCGCTCGTTGATTTTTTTCCTGCTGCAACTCGTCATCACCCCGGTGTATGCGCTGATTGCCATCCTGACTTTTCCGTTTCATCCCGTTACGCGCTACCGCATCATCTCCGGCTGGGCGCTCAGCATGATGTGGCTGTTGCGCGTGGTGTGCGGCATCCGCATGGAAGTGCGCGGTGCGGAAAACATCCCCAGGCAACCGAGCATCCTGTTATGCAAGCACCAGTCGGCGTGGGAGACCATTGCGCTACAAAAGGTGTTCCCGCCGCAGGTGTGGGTGCTCAAGCGCGAGTTGCTGTGGTTGCCGTTCTTCGGCTGGGGCCTGGCCATGACCAGCCCCATCGCAATCAAGCGCAGTGATGGCAAGGGGGCGGTTAAGCAGCTGCTGCGCCAGGGCAAGCAGCGCCTGGAGCAGGGCTTTTGCGTGGTGATTTTCCCCGAGGGTACGCGCATTCCCTACGGTCAGCGCGGCAAATACAAAATCGGTGGCGCCCTGCTGGGTGCGTCCACCGGTGTGCCTGTGGTGCCGGTAGCGCATAACGCGGGCAAGCTGTGGGGGCGCAACTCATTCCTCAAGCATCCGGGCGTGATCACCATGAGCATAGGTGCGCCTGTCGATCCCGCCGGGCTCAAGGCGGAAGAAATCAACCAGCGCGCGGAAGACTGGATAGAAGCCGAAGTTGCGCGGATGAAGTAATGCTCAACCAGTTGCAACGATTGCTCACCCATCCCCCCGCTGAAGAGCAGCGCAGCATACTGCTCGCCGACAAGCACATCACCTACACCCTCAAACGCAGCCCCAAACGCCGCAGCATCGGCCTGCGCATCGACGACCAGGGGCTCACCGTCAATATGCCGCTGCGCGCTTCGGAGCAGTGGCTGCACAGCGTGCTGCAGGACAAGGCGAGCTGGGTGGTGGACAAGCTGGACAACTGGCAAGGCAAGAAAGCGCCCGTGCAGAAATGGGCAGATGGCGAGCCGATTCTGTTTCGCGGTGAAAACTTTACCCTGCGCGTTGTTTCCGGTCTGGTGCGTGCCAACCCGCAACTCACCGAGACCGAGCTGATCATCCCCGTGTATGACACCACCAATCAGGAGGTGGTAAACAAGAAGGTCTTGCACTGGTACAAGCGCGAAGCCGAGCGGGTGTTCAATGAGTGTGTCGAGCATTTTGCGCCGTTGATGAATGTCAGCCCCAGGGAAATCAGGCTGACCTCCGCCAAGACGCAGTGGGGGAGCTGCACCGCGCAAGGGGTGGTGCGCCTGAACTGGCAGCTGGTCACCATGCCCTTGCACCTGATCGATTACGTGGTCGTGCATGAGCTCGCTCACCTGGTGGAGATGAATCACTCTCCTGCATTTTGGCGGGTGGTGGAGGGAGCGTGTCCGGATTATATGAAGGTGCGCAAGGAATTGCGGGAGTGGAGTCCGGGGATGCCGGAGATTTGATTACGGAGTTGCTCCTCTCTTGGCAAGGGGGCTTGTTGGTATTGAGTGTAGAGGTGCGCGTGGTTTGTCGGGCTACCCCCGACAATCCATGCGCACAGTTCTCAGAGATTTATTCAGCAAGCCCCATTAAAAAGTTACTACTTCCCCGCACCCCGCCTCAATCATCTCGCTCAGCTTGCTGAAAAACTCCCCTTCGTCGCGCTTGCTGAGCCACTTGCCGTCCTGGTAGCCATAGTGAAAGCCGCCGGATTTGGCGGCGAGCCACATTTCCTGGTTGGGGGTGTGGCGGTTGACGACGACTTTGGAGCCGTCTTCAAATTCCAGTTCCAGTACCGGGCCGTTGAGGCTGCATTCGATATCGGCGCCGCTGGCATCAATGGCCTGCTCGATGCGAGCGAGGATGGCATCGGTGAGTTTGTTGAATTCGCTTTCTGTCATGAGTGTTCCTTAGGTCAAAGTTGTTCTGTGGGTCGCGCAAGGAGTACATCGCCATTCGCAGCTTTAATGCTGGCGCTCATTTATAATCTCGCCCTGTTAATTTTAAAGGGGGCGTTATGCGCGGCCAGAATCATATCGCGGTTGGCATTATGTTGCTGTTGGCCTTGCAGCTGCAAGGTTGCGGCCGCAAAGGGCCATTGTATCTGCAGCAAACGCCTCCGCCGGCAGTGGCGACTATACCGGCAGCAGCCGTGCCGGCTTCCAGCCCGGCTACTGCAACCCCTGTGCTTCCAAATTCAACTGAACCCGTAAAACAGCCATGAGCAATTATTTTCATTACCAGCAGGACCAACTCTTTGTCGAAAATGTGGCACTGGCAGACATCGCCCGGCGCTTCGGCACTCCAACCTATGTCTATTCGCGTGCCGCCCTGAGCGATGGCTATCGCCAGTTTGCCGAGGCATTCAAAGAGCGCGAGAGCCTGATCTGCTTTGCGGTGAAGTCCAACCCCAACCTGGCCATCCTGAATTTGTTTGCCAAACTGGGGGCCGGTTTCGATATCGTCGCCGGCGGCGAGCTGCAGCGCGTGCTGGCGGCCGGTGGCGCTGCAAACAAGGTGGTGTTCTCCGGTGTGGGCAAGAGCGAGGCGGAGATGCGCCTGGCTCTGTCGGCAGGCATTCTGTGCTTCAACGTGGAATCCGAGGCGGAGTTGCTGCGGTTGAACGAGGTGGCGGGCAGCATGGGCAAGGTGGCGCCGATCAGCTTCCGGGTGAATCCCAACGTGGACGCGAAGACGCATCCTTATATCTCCACCGGGCTGAAGCAGAGCAAATTTGGCGTGGCTTATACCGATGCGCTGGCGTTGTACCGCAAGGCCAGTGCCATGGCGCACCTGCGCGTGACCGGCATGGATTGCCACATCGGCTCGCAACTGACCGAGGTGAGCCCGTTTATCGCGGCGACCGAAAAGGTGCTGGCGCTGGTAGATACGCTGGCAGCCGAGGGTATCAAGCTGGAGCACCTCGATCTGGGCGGTGGCCTGGGCATACGCTATAACGACGAAACGCCCCCCTCGATTGCCGAATACGCTCAAGCATTGCTGGGAGCCGTGCAAGGCCGCAGCGAGAAACTCATTGTGGAGCCGGGCCGGGTGCTGGTTGGCAATGCCGGGGTGTTGCTGACCAAAGTCGAATATCTGAAGCCGGGGGAGGAAAAACACTTCGCCATTGTCGATGCGGCGATGAACGATTTGATGCGCCCGGCACTGTACGATGCCTACCACGGGGTGCAGCCATTATTGCGGAGAGCCGCTACAGCAAAGGAATACGAGGTGGTTGGTCCGGTTTGCGAGAGCGGCGATTTCCTGGCGCATGCGCGCAAACTGGCGATCGAGCAGGGCGATTTTCTGGCGTTGATGTCGGCCGGCGCGTATGGCATGAGCATGAGCTCCAACTACAACACGCGTCCCCGCGCAGCCGAAATCATGGTGGATGGGGACGCTATTCATCTCATCCGCGAGCGCGAAACAGTGCAGCAATTGTTCGCCGGTGAAAAAACTTTCTTATAGTTTTTTGTTGAAAATTGCAAAAATATATTGCGCTATATTTTTAATCGCGCATAGAATGCGACCACCAAGCAAAATTTAGCAGTAATACTGGAGTTTGGGAGTGCAGTGTGCACGCAATGTAGTACCTGGGTTCAGTCACATAATTTTTCATAAGGAACGAAAATGGCTACGGCAGATACCAAAGCAAAAAGCACCACCACCAAAAAACCAGCTGCTAAAAAAACAGCTGCCAAAAAACCTGCAGTAAAGAAAGCAGCAGCCAAGCCAGCAGCGAAAAAGGCTGTAGCTAAGAAGCCAGCCGCTAAAAAAGCAGCAGCCAAGAAGCCAGCAGCCAAGAAAGCCGTTGCAGCTAAAAAGCCAGCCGCTAAAAAAGTAGCAGCCAAGAAGCCAGCAGTAAAAAAAGCTGTCGCCAAGAAGCCAGCTGCCAAGAAAGCAGTTGCCAAAAAGCCAGCCGCTAAAAAAGCTGTAGCCAAGAAGCCGGCTGCCAAGAAAGCAGTTGCCAAAAAGCCAGCAGCGAAAAAAGCTGTAGCCAAGAAGCCAGCCGCCAAGAAAGCAGTTGCCAAAAAGCCAGCAGCATCAGTTGCAGGCAAAGGCATACTCGGCGCCTAACCGCAGTAAGTTTTGGGCGGGCGCCGGGATGTTGCGTTTCGCCCTGCTGACGGTTATTGATCTGCCACGGCAAGTGGCAAGCATTTCCTAACGCTGTCGATAACGACAGTCGCGGGTCTCATTTTCCCCCTGTTAAGGCGTGAGCTTTCAGGCTCATCGCTGTCTCTGTTTGTTTTCCATTGCTTAAGTGAACGCGCGCCAAGGCAAACTATGCCTTGCGGTATTGTTGCGCATGGCGGATCTGCACGGCTTCTGCAGGATATTCTTGTGTGCGCTTGGGATGGAACTTGCGGACTTAGTGCAGCAGGAAGACGGATGCCAGTCCCAGAAAGATAAAGAAGCCGCCGCTGTCGGTGATGGCCGTGAGCATCACGCTGGAGCCTATGGCCGGATCGCGCCCCATGCGCTGCATGGCAAGGGGAATCAGCAGGCCGGCCATGGCGCCCAGTAGCAGGTTGAGCAGCATCGCGCTGGTCATGATGATACCCAGCAGGGTGTTGTGATAAAGGTAGTAGGCGAACAATCCGGCCACGCCACCCCATACCAGTCCGTTCAGTGCGCCGATGGCGAGTTCCTTGCTGATCAGGCGGCGCGCATTGGCCGGCGTAATCTGGCCCAGTGCCAGGGAGCGGATGATGATGGTGGTGGTCTGGTTGGCCGAATTGCCCGCTATGCCTGCCACTATGGGCATCAGCGTGGCGAGGGCGACGAATTTTTCGATGGTGCCTTCAAAGCTGCCAATGACGCGCGAAGCGAAGAAGGCGGTGCACAGGTTCAGCGCAAGCCATAACCAGCGGTTCTGCGCACTCTTCCATACCGAGGCGAAAATATCTTCCTCTTCGCGCAAACCGGCGAGGTTAAGCACATCGCTTTCTGATTCGGCGCGGATAAAGTCCATTACCGTATTGACCGTGACGCGACCCACCAGTTTGCCATCCTCATCCACCACTGGCGCGGACACCAGGTCGTAGCGCTCGAACGCCTGGGCAGCCTGGTCTGCCTTGTCATCCGGGTGCAGGGTGATGGTATCAACTATCATCAGGGCGGCAACTTCCAGTTCGGGTTCGTTGACCAGTAAACGATGGAGCGGCAGCACGCCCTTGAATCGATCATCCCTGTCCACAATAAACAGCTGGTCGGTGTGATCCGGTAGTTCGTCAAAGCGGCGCAGGTAGCGCGAAACAACTTCCAGCGTCACATCCTCGCGTATGGTTACCATGTCGAAGTCCATCAGTGCGCCTACCGCATCTTCCGGGTAGGACATGGCTGCGCGCAGCTGTTCGCGCTCCTCGATGGAGAGTGACTTGAACACGTCGCGCATCACCGCGTGCGGCAAGTCGGGGGCAAGGTCGGCGATTTCGTCGGTGTCGAGTTGCTCGGCAGCTTCGCGCAACTCGTCGCGGCTCATGGTGGCGATCAGGGATTCGCGCACCGCATCGGAAACTTCAATCAGGATTTCGCCGTCGCGGTCGGCTTTGACCAGATCCCATACCAGCAGGCGCTGATCGATGGGCAGCGCTTCCAGGATGTAGGCGACGTCGGCGGGGTGGAGGCTGCTTAGTTTTTCACGCAGCTCGGCGAGGTGGCGCTTGTGCAGTAATTTGTCCACCAGCTCATGGCGCTCTGCGCGCGGCATTTCCTGTTGGTGAACCACGGTTTCAATCAACGCATGTTTTTCCAGCAGGTGTTGCACCTGCTGCAGGTGATCCTGCACATTTTCCGTGTAATGCGTCTCGTGAACTTCAGTCATGGCACACCTGCTCTTGTATTGTGGGTATTGTAAAGAAGTTGTGCGGCAGGCGTGAGGGAAATCTGCGAATTAACGCAATGAGCCTGGCTGGGAATCAGGAGCCAGGCTGAGGTGGTGCATGCAGAAGGTTAGCGCTTGTTCGGGCAGTTCGGTTTGGTGCAGTCAGCGTATATGTACAGCGAGTGCTCGTGGATGGTGAAGCCGTACTCTGCGGCAATTTTTTTCTGGCGCGCTTCAATGGCAGCATCGTAGAACTCTTCAACATGGTCGCATTGCAGGCACACAATATGGTCGTGGTGCTCGCCGTGGTTGAGTTCGAAAACCGATTTGCCGCTCTCGAAGTGATGGCGCATCAGCAGGCCGGCATGCTCAAACTGGGTGAGTACGCGGTAAACCGTGGCCAGGCTCACATCCTCTCCGCTGCTGTGCAGTATATTGTAGATGTCCTCCGCGCTTAAATGGCGTTCCTTGCTGGTTTCAAACAGGCTTAACACCTTCAGTCTGGGCAGTGTTGCTTTCAGGCCGGCGCTTTGCAGATCTTTGGGCTGGTGCATGGGGATATTTTTCAAGTCGTTGATTATTTAGTTGGGTGGTCAGGTGAGGTGGAGCCGCAGGGCGAAGATTACGACAATTGCTCCGGGTTTGGCAAAAAAACAAGTGCGCCAGCGGGCGAATTTGTTTCTTAAAATAAAATATATTGCAAATGAGAATGAGAATGGTTATCATTTGCACAAGTTAATCAAGGAGTGATGATGAAATACATACTGCTTTTCGCGCTGTTGTTACCGCTTGCAGGCCATGCAGCTGATACTGATGTGACCTTGCAGATCAAGGATCACCGTTTTCAGCCTGCCGAAATCGTGGTGCCGGCAGGCAAAAAAATCCGGATTTTGGTGGAAAACCTGGACACGACGCCTGAAGAATTTGAGAGTCATGACCTGAACCGGGAAAAGGTTATTGCCGGCCATGGTTCTACCACGATCTATATAGGCCCGCTGCCGGCCGGGCGCTATACCTTTATGGGTGAGTTTCATCCTGACAGCGCCCACGGCGTGATTACTGCTCAATAGGAGAATCTTATGTTCGCTACCGCTATCATCATTTTCCGGGAAGTGCTTGAAGCTTCCCTCATCATCGGCATCCTCGCGGCGGCAACGCGCGAAATTCCGGGCAGTCGGCGCTGGTTGTTGGCTGGCATCCTGGCTGGCTTGGCGGGGGCCGGTATGGTTGCCGCCTCTACCGATGCGATCGGCGCCTTGGCCGACGGAATCGGGCAGGAATTGTTCAATGCCATTGTGTTGGGCGTCGCTGTGCTGATGCTGGCTTGGCACAACATCTGGATGTCCTCGCACGGTGCGCAGCTGGCTGCTCACGCCAAAACGCTGGGCAGTGAAATCAGCGACGGGCGCAGTGAATGTTCCGCATTGCTGTTGATAGTCGGCATTGCAGTGTTGCGCGAAGGTTCTGAAACCGTGTTGTTTCTGTATGGTATCGCGGCCTCTGACGAGGGTTCCCGCTCAGCCATGCTGTTGGGGGGCTTGATCGGTCTGCTGGGCGGCGTTGCCGTGGGCTACACCATTTATGCCGGTCTATTGCGCTTGCCCCTGCGTTTGTTTTTTGCGGCAACCGGGGTGCTGGTGTTGTTGCTGGCTGCCAGCATGGCGTCGCAGGCTGCACGTTTCCTGATTCAGGCCGATTTGTTACCCAGCCTGGGCGGGCCGGTGTGGGACAGCTCCGGCATCCTGTCTGAACAATCGGCCATGGGCATGTTGTTGCACAGCCTGGTTGGCTATGACTCCCACCCCGCAGGCATGCAGCTGGTGTTTTATATCGGCGTGCTGGTGGCAATAGCTGTGGCGATGCGCTGGGTGGGGCGTGTCCGGCCTGCGGGCATTGCACCCAAGGCTGCAGTTTAAAACCCTGTTGGAATTTATTTAACTTGATAACTTAGGAAAACGAAAATGAAATTTATTGCACCAATGTCACTGCTTCTGCTGGGTAGTCTTATGTCAACAACTGTACTGGCGGGTCCCGCTGATTATGTGTACACGCCTGCCGTCGAATATGGCGAGCGCGAGATCGATTTCAAATATGGCACTGCAACCCCGCCCAATGCGGAGCGTAAAACAGTCACCAGCCTGGGCTTGGGCTATGGTGTAACAGAATACTGGTTTACCGAAATATATTTGAAGCGTGAACTGGAGGGGAACACCGGCATCACACTGGCCGAATGGGAAAACAAATTCCAGATTCTGGAAACGGGGAAATACCCGATAGACTTGGGCTTCATTGTCGAACTGGAGACGCCGGTAAATGCCAGCGCACCCAATGAAATCAAGGTGGGCCCCTTGCTGCAGAGCGAGATTGGAAAAGTACAGTTGAACCTGAACCTGCTCTTTGAGCGTGCCTTCGGCATGGCGGATGAAAATGGCGAGCCATTCCCTACCGAATTCGGCTACCAGTGGCAGATCAAATACCGTTTGATGCCCACATTTGAATTCGGCTTGCAGGGATTTGGAGAAATGGGCGAATGGAACAAATGGTCAAATGAATCCGAGCAAATACACAAGGTCGGCCCGGCAATATTTGGGAAAATTCCAATGGGAAATCGTGAGGCTGTCAAATACAACGCGGCCCTGCTGAAAGGTGCGAGCACTGCGGCGCCGGATACCACCTTCAGGATGCAGGTGGAATACGAATTCTAGCGCTTGTTTATTTGTGCACGCCTACCCGGATGTGCCCGACCAGCAGCAGCGTGAGCACAATCGCGGTGCAGGCAATATAGCCGACGATGTTGTAGTGCTCCAGCATGCCCTGATCGTTGCGCGTGATGATGTAGCCGGCAATGATGGTGGCGATGGAAGAACCGGCTGACTGCACGGCCGAGTTCATGCTCATGAAGGTGCCGCGCAGATGCGGTTGGCCGGCGGCGGTAATGATGGCCATGCCCGGCACGAAACGGCCGCTGACCAGGATGAAGAATGGTGTGGTAATGCACAGCACTCCCCACCAGGGCATGGAAGTGGCGTGAGTCATGGCCAGGATGGGCAGCATGGCCAGTATGGCGATGCTGCGAAACACGCGCGGCTTGCCGTATTCATCCGACAGATGGCCAAACCATCTGGAGGTAAAAAAGATGAAGGCGCCGCCCACCAGGTACAGCAACGGCAGCAGGGTTTCCGGGTAGCCCAGGTTGAGCGTGACATACAGCGTGATGTAGGGGATGACGGTAAAGCCGCCCAGCATCATCAGCAGCATGAAAATGTAGGCACGCCAGTGGTTGGGGTGCTTGAGCACCTGCAGCATGGGGACCAGTGACTGGCTGATGCGCTTGTCTGTCATGCGTGTCGGTATGGAGGGAATGGACGAGCGTGCCAGCCACCACACCAGTATGCCGACCAGCGCAACCAGAATGAACGGGGCGCGCCAGCCTATGCCGGGCAAATGATTCACCAGCAGCAGGCTGAGCGGCACGCCCAGCACGGTGGACAGGGAAAATGCTGCCATGATCCTTCCTGTCGCCTTGCCACGGCGTTCATAGGGTATGGTGTCGGCGATGTAAACGTGCACCAGTGAGCCCAACACGCCACCGAATGCACCGGCCATGCCGCGCGCAATCAGCAGCAGGGTATAGCTGGGTGCGGCGGCACACAGGGCTGTGGCGACGATGAATGCGGCATAAAAGGTAAGCACGACGTGGCGGCGGTCAAAGCGGTCCACCACGATTGCCGCCAGGATTGCGGCTGCCGCAGCAGTGAGTGTATACGCAGACACCAGCCAGCCAAATTGTACGGTGCTCAGGTTGAAGGTGCGCATCAGCATGGGGGCCAATGGCATGATGATCATCACATCCAGAATGTGGGTGAATTGAATTCCCGACAAGCTCAGCAGCAGGCGTTTTTCCTGTGCCGTGTCGAGCGTAAGTACGTGGGACATGGGTGTGGAGCAGAGATAAATGGGCCAGAATCCATGCTGAATTCAGCGGCGAAGCGGCTATTGTAAAGAAAAAATGCGGATAGACGGAGGGTAAATTGCCGGGTTGCCAGCCGTGGGCGCCAATCAGCTTGCCTGGCGGATTCCATTTTCCCGTCTTGCGGCTGTGATAAACATGCAAGCTGGCATGCGAATCCAATTGATCAATATTTTCAAATGGATGTGGGTAATTCCACGGGCTTGCATAGCTAGTGATTCAGATAGCTTGTGACTGGAAATAGGGGGCTGAATAATACGGCTTAGATGTGTTCGATATACATGTATACGCAGCAGGGTTTCTCCCCTAATATTGCCGCGCCGCCTGAAACATGAGGATGATCATGAACAAGAAGTGCGCACCTGCTCCCAGCGAAGTCCGCATGCTTTTCAGCAATAGTGATCCCGAAACCGTTTGGGCTAGCGGGGTGGAAATAGTCAGGCATATCAATCCGGCCTTTGATTTTTTAGCTGCGCGCACCACCTTTGATGACGTAGTGCGCATGTTCCGTGGCGAATATCCCGGCTATGCCGCCATCGCCACCCCCTATCACGACCTGTCGCACACCCTGTCTGTCTTTATCTGCGCAATCCGCTTGATGCACGGTGCGCATATTTCCGGCCTGCCCCTGACTGAACGGGAAATGAACGCGATCATGATTTCGGCCCTGTTGCATGACGTGGGCTATGCACAGCAGCGCGGCAGCGAAATTGGCACGGGGGCGCATTTCACCCAGACCCACGTCAGCCGTGGCATCAAGTTTATGCGGCGCTATGCAAGCGAGCATAATTTCCCCGCTGATTTAACCCTGACCGTGGGGTTCCTGCTGCAAAGCACCGACCATATGAAAGGCTTTGCCAGGGTCGATTTTCCCGATGAGCGTACGCGCCTGCTCGGGCAGATCGTCAGCACGGCTGATCTGGTGGGGCAAATGGCAGACCGCTTGTACCTGGAAAAACTGATGTTCCTGTATTTCGAATTCAAGGAATCCAGGCTGGGTAACTACAAGAACATTCACGACCTGTTGGGCAAATCCTTTGTGTTCTATGAGCACACCTTGCGCAAGCTGAAAAACGAGCTGGGTGGCATGGTGGAAAGGCTGTCTCATCATTTCAAGGAGTGCATGGGAGTGCGGCACAATTACTATATCGAGTCGATGGAGAAAAATATTTCTTACCTGGCCCAGGTGCTTGCCCATGGCGAGGCGGGATATACAGCCTTGTTGCGGCGCGGTGAGATTTCCAGCCGGGTGCAACTGCAGTTTGCAGCGGAGTACGTCTGATACTAAGGCCCGGGCTTGCCCCCAGGCGGGATGGGCAATGAAAAATGGCTGCACCAGGCAGCCATTTTCTTGTTCAGCAGAAAGTTGAATCAGGGAGTGACTGTGGTCAAGCCCAGGTTTTCCCAGTTCTGCATGCCGCCACGGTACCACTTGATCTTGGCAACAGGATAGCCCATTTTCACCAGGGTGCGGATGTTGTTGGGAGACTGGCCGCACCACATGCCGTTGCAGAACAGCACCACGGTTTTTGCGTTGCTGTAGTCCCAACCCTTGCTGGTTTCCTTGGCGCCAAACAGTTCCATGGCCTCGGCCACAGAAAGCGGGTCAGCTCCTTTTGAGTCATCCAGCTTGGTGTAGGGCAGGTTGATTGCACCGGGGATGGTGCCCCTGGCCAGCCAGTCCGGCGTGCGCGAATCAATCAGCACGATGGACTTGTCACCCTCTTTCATTTTTTTCAGGTAGCCCAGCACTTCCATTTCGGCAATGGTTTCCACGCCGGCTGCAATTGTGTAAGGCTGCACACAGAATGGCGGACAAGCGCGCGATGTGGTCGCAAACGCGGGATTGACCGTGTTCTTCTGGTCCTGATTGCGCATGATGGTAACCGGCTTGCCGTTATGCATGACTTCCATAGAGGCGATTGCAGGCGTTATTTTTACCGCTATTTCGGTGCTTTTGGCTGGTGCGGCGGGAGTGCTGGCGGCACTCGGGGTTGTACTGCTACAGCCGGAAAACAACGCCAGAGCCGCAACCGCGGCAACGCCCTTGAGCAGGGATGATGAACGTGTATTCATGTTTTAAATCCTCCAGATTCGGTGGTTAATTGCGGCACATTACTTGACGGTGGTCAGGCCCAGGGTTTCCCAGTCCTGCATGCCACCGCGGTACCACTTGATCTTGTCGGCCGGATAGTTGAGCTTGACCAGGGTGCGGATGTTGTTGGGCGACTGGCCGCACCACATGCCGTTGCAGAACAGCACCAGAGTTTTGGCCTTGCTGAAATCCCAACCCTTGCTGGTTTCCTTGGCGCCAAACAGCTCCATGGCTTCTGCCACGGAAAGGGGGTCGGCTCCCTTGGTATCGTCGAGCTTGGTGTAGGGCAGACTGATGGAGCCCGGTATGGTGCCCCTGACCACCCAGTCCGGGGTGCGTGAATCGATCAGCAGAACTGACTTGTCCCCGTCAGTCATTTTCTTGATGTAGCCCAGCACTTCAACCTCGCCTACGGTTTCAACCCCGGGAGCCAGTGTGGCAGGTTGCACACAGAATGGAGGGCAGGTACGGGATGTCAATGCAAACGCAGGATTGACCGTGTTTTTCTCATCCTGATTGCGCATGATGGTGACCTTGTTGCCGTTGTGCACGGCTTCAACCTGGCCCACGTCTTTGGTGATGTTGACCTTCAATGGTTCGCCATGAGCCACAGTGACCGCCGAAAGTGCAAGGCCGGCCAGCAGTGCGGTGTTGGTAATGAGTTTGCTGTATTTCATTACTTGCTTCTCCTTTGGTTGGACATCCGTTAATTCGATTTATAAATGCTCCCCCTTATGTCTGGAGGTTGAATACTCAATCTCCCGGGGCACAAAGTTCGCGCCACGGGGGAAATGAATTCGCTTAGTTGTTACATTCTGGTTCGGCGTCGGCGGATTTCTTTTTGGATTCATCGGCCTTGGCAGGCTTTGCATCCTTGGACTGGTCTTGTGTTCCCTGTGCAGCCACACCGCTTTGCGCGGCGCTCTCAGGTTTTTTTTCTTCCGCTTGCGTCACTGGATGGACAGCGAATAATGCAAAGAAACTAATTACGGCAATGGCTCGTTTGTAAGCGCTGATCATTAATCTTCCCTTCTAAAAAAACTGACGGAATACAGACTAACAAGTGCCAACTGCGGGCACCGGGATACTGGTGTTATTGCCTATATCCACATTGCAAATAGTGCCATGGTTTGTTCATAAAACAAGTTAAAGCTTGAGCAGAATACAAGGGTACTGCGCCAGCACGATATGCCGGGAGAAACTAAAAAGCGTTATCCAGCTCCAGAACTGCAAGGCTGATATGACGCCCCACTTCGTCGCTGAAGCCCGGCCAGTTTTGATAGGGAACCAGCCTGGCCACGACGGCGTCTTTCATTTCAAAATCCAGCTTGCCTTGCTCGTGCAGCGCTTTTACTTCATTGAAAAGGGTGGACAGATAAGTGTGGAAGTTGTTGACGACCTTGATGTCGCCTGCTGGTCCATGCCCGGGCACATATACTTTTGCCTTGATGGCGGCAGCGACTTCGCATGCGGCAATATTGCCGGCAAAGGTGGCGTCATCCATGCGTGCGATGCGTTGATTGAGCACATTGTCACCGGCGAATACCACGGATTCTTCCACCACCTGAATCATGATGTCCGTGTGGCTGTGGGCATCACTGGGGGCGTAGAAGCGGAATGTCATGCCACCGGCCTTGAGCTCGGCGCCATCATTCATGGCCACAACGGGGACGACCGCTACGGTTCCCCTGGTAAAGCCGTTGGTGGAGCGTTCCATCAGCGCCACCCATTCCGCACCGGCCCCGTTGTTTGCCAGCCTGATCATTTCGGGATGAGCCATCAGCACGGCCTTGGGGTAGGCTTCGACGATGGCCTGATTGCCCAGCCAGTGGTCACCATGCACATGGGTGTTGATGACATGAGTTACGGGTAGTCGGGTAATGGTGCGCAGCTGCTTTAGCACCATGCGGCCAGACTGCACGCTGGAACCGGGGTCGATGACCACCACGCCATTGCGGGTGATGACAAAACCCGGGTTGTTCATAAAGCCCTGATTTTCCACCGAGGGATAGCCCACCGGGCCTTGAATAATGTAGGTGTGGGGAGCCAGGCGTGTTAGCGGATAGTCGCGCTGTTGCTCTGCTGCTTGCACACTGCCCAGGGTAAGCAAGAGGCAGCACAGGGACAAACTCAGCCGGAGGAATTTCTGCATGTTTTGTTCCTTGAGAAATTGTGGGAAAGGAGTGTGCAGCACATTATTACATTTGGTAGCAATTGCCTAGGGTGTGTCAGCCCGCCTCTTCCATCGCCATTTCCAGCTCCAGCCAGCTTTCCTCCAGCTCGGCCACTTTCTGTTCGAGGGAGGCATGCAGTGCATTCAGCTTGTCGACTTCGCTGCGTGCAAGGTTGTCATAGGTAGCAGGGTCGGCTAGCTTGTTGGTGACGATAGTCAGCTCGGTTTGAGCCGCTGCCAAAGCGGTGTTCAGTTTCGACAGTTTTGACTGCAGGGCCTTGCGATTGGGGCGCGCAAGCGCAGGCTGTGGGGTCTTGGCTACAGGGGCGGCAACTTCGCGCGGGCGGCGCGCCTCTATCCAGCTCTTGTAGTCTTCCAAGTCGCCGTCAAACAATCCGGCCTTGCCATCCGCCACCAGCCACAATTCGTCCGCCACCGCGCGTATCAGGCTGCGGTCGTGCGACACGATCACCACTGCGCCGGTGTATTCCTCCAGCGCCAGGGTGAGGGCGTCGCGCATGTCCAGGTCGAGGTGGTTGGTGGGCTCGTCTAGCAGGAGCAGGTGCGGTTTTTGCCAGGCCAGCAGCGCCAGTGCCAGGCGGCTTTTTTCACCGCCGGAAAAACTGGCCACCGGGCGGTTTTCGCTGTCCCCGGCCAGGCCGAAGCGGCCGAGGAAGGTGCGCAGTGCCAGCGTTTTTTCTTTGGGGGCCAGCCGCTCCAGGTGTTGCAGCGGGGTGGCGGTGCTGTCCAGGTTTTCCAGCTGATGCTGGGCGAAGTAACCGATGCGTATATCGGGGGTGAGTTCCAGCCGGCCTGCAGTGGGGGCAAGCTCGCCCACCAGCAGCTTGATCAGCGTGGACTTGCCGGCGCCGTTGGGGCCCAGCAGGGCGATGCGCGCACCGGCGCGCAGCACCAGATTGAGATTGCTGAACAGCAATTTTTCGCCGTAACCAAAGCTGACGTTTTCGGTGCGCAGCAACAGGTCGGGGCTGCGTTCCGGCGCTTCTATTTCCAGCTCGAAATGGCCGTCGGCCACATGCGCCGGGGCGATGCGTGTCAGCCGTTCCAGCGCCTTCACCCGGCTCTGTGCCTGCTTCGCTTTGGTGGCTTTGGCGCGGAAGCGGCGCACGAAATCTTCCAGATGCGCAATCTTGGCCTGCTGCTGATTGAAGGCCTGATTCTGCTGTGCAATTTTTTCGGCGCGGGCGCGCTCGAAGTCGTCGTAGTCGCCAGCGTATGTGTCTATGCTGTGGTCGTGCACATGGGCGATGCGGTTGACGCAGGCATTGAGGAACTCGCGGTCGTGCGATACTAGCAGCAGACTGCCCGGGTAACGCGCCAGATATTGCTCCAGCCACAGGATGGCCTCGAGATCCAGGTGGTTGGTGGGCTCGTCCAGCAACAGCAGGTCGGCCCGGTGCATCAGTGCGCGCGCCAGGTTGAGACGCATGCGCCAGCCGCCGGAGAAGCTGCTCACGGGGCGCTCCAGGGTGTTGTTGGCGAAGCCCAGCCCGTTCAGCAACTGCGCGGCGCGGGCCTTGGCTACATAGCCGTTGATGGCCTCGTAGCGGCTTTGCGCTTCAAACCAGGCCGCGTCGTGATGTTCACGCGCCAGAGATTTTTCCAGCTGGCGCAACTCGACATCGCCATCCAGCACAAACTCCACTGCGGCTTGATCTGAAGTGGCAATCTCCTGTTCGACAAAGGCGATGGTCTTGCCGGATTGCAGGGTGATATCGCCGCTCTCAGGCTTGATCTCGCCGCGTATCAAGCGAAACAGGGTGGACTTGCCGCAGCCATTTTTGCCGACCAGGCCGATGCGCTGGTTGGCAAATGCCTGCAGGTTTACATTTTGCAGCAGCGGCACGCCGCCCTGCAGATAGGTCAGATTCTGGATGTTGAGCATGGCGCAATCATAACAGACACATGCCTTGTGTCCGGGGCGTGGCCGCACTCAAAACACATGGAGGATTAAAGCAATTTTATTCTGCTACAATTTTGCCGAGCCGCAATCATCCCGATGGAGAATGCCCTGCAAACCGAGAACCAGCTCCTGCGCCGCCAGCTGCAAACCCTGCTGGACGAGGCGCGCCTGAATGAAAAAAAACTGCGCCGCCTGGACCAGCTGGAGCAGCGCCTGATTGCCACGCGCTCGCTGGCTGGGTTGATTCAGGTGTTGCTGGAAGACTATAAGTCCGCCTGCGATATCGATGCGGTCACCCTGGTGCTGGCCGACCCCGAATATGAAATTGCGCGTATTCTGGAAAGCGAAAAGCGCGGCAGTGCCGAGTCGCCGGGGTTGGTGCTGCTGGAAAAGCTGCATATCGCCAATGTGCATCCCTATCTGGGCGCGTTTGATGCAGAGTTGCAGGGGGCCATATTCGACCCTTGGCCTTCCGGCTGCCTGTCCATGGTGTTGTTGCCGATAATGCGCCAGGGCGAATTGATAGGCAGCCTGAATCTTGCCAGCTGCAAGGCCGAGCGCTTTGCCGCGGACAGCGGCACGGATTTTCTTGAAAGGCTGGCCGCAATATTCTCCATCTGTCTGGAGAATGCACTGAATCACGAACGCCTGAAACTGGTTGGGTTGACCGATCCGCTCACCGGCGTGCACAACCGGCGCTTCTTCGAGACGCGTTGCCACGACGAAATTGCCCATGCGCGCCGCCATTACCTCAACCTGGCCTGCATGTTTCTCGATATAGACAAATTCAAGCGCATCAACGATACCCTGGGGCATCATGCCGGCGATGAAGTGTTGCGTAACGTGGCGCGACTGATCAAATTGCAGCTGCGCAGCAATGACATCATCGCCCGCTATGGCGGTGAGGAATTCGTTGCCCTGTTGCCGCACACAGGGCTCAAGCAGGCGTACGAAATTGCCGAGCGCATTCGCACCTCGATAGCTGCGCATCCATTTCAGCCCTTGCCCGGCGAAAATCTGGCGGTGACTATTTCCATTGGTGTGGCCATGTTGCCCGCAGAATTGGCGGGGGATGAGAGTACTCTGGCCGAAAAGCTGGTCAGTGCGGCAGATGCGGCGCTGTACCAGGCCAAGGAAGGCGGCCGCAACAGGGTGGTGTGTGCCGAAGAATTTCCTGTGTAATCAGTTTACTAGGGTGCCCCGTTGTGGCGGCGGCCGGGCAGGGCTGGGCTGCCAATCTTGACAAATCCCACCCGTGGCGTAGGATGCCACGCATGAGTTTCAGCCACTTGCTGCTGAAATGGCATAAAGAATCTGAACAAGGGCAAACCTGCCAAAAGGCAGGGACGCAAAATCACCGGTCTAAGGAATCCACACGATTCTACGACAGCGGGATTGCCAGATGAGCCGATGCTTCCTCGCGTTTTTCTGCAGTTCCCTCCTGTTGTTATCCCTTTCCGACCTGTTGTTGGCGTTGCCCGATTTTGGTCATATATAGCTGATCGGAGCGCACCATGAAGAAAATCCAGGCCAAGTCGAATGAAATTGTCATTCTGGTTCTTGTATCGTTGATGAGCTTTGCCGCGAATCTGCCGGATCAGCTCGTGGGCAATATGGTGGACAAGAAGTTGCTACTGTTGGTGCTGACGACTTCTGTAGTTATCGCGCTGTTCCGCTATTTGCAGGTGATGTTGTTCCTGGCGATTGCGATCCTTGCTCTGGGCGCCAATCTGCCGCAGGAGTTTGCTGAAAAGATGGGATTCAGCCCGACCATCATGCTGGTGGT
>JAHFQY010000013.1 GCA_023259065.1 Nitrosomonadales bacterium | reverse complement strand
AGACCGAGAATCACGGCGGCGACCTGCTGTACGTCCAGGGCCACTCTGCTCCCGGCGTGTATGCCCGTGCCTTCCTCGAAGGCCGCCTGTCCGAAGACCAGCTGCGCAAGTTCCGCCAGGAAGTGGATGGCGACGGCCTCTCCTCCTATCCGCATCCGTGGCTGATGCCGAATTTCTGGCAGTTCCCCACCGTGTCCATGGGCCTGGGCCCGCTGATGGCGATTTACCAGGCGCGCTTCATGCGCTACCTCGAACATCGCGCCCTGATCAAGACCGAAGAGCGCAAGGTATGGGCCTTCCTCGGCGACGGCGAGACCGACGAACCGGAATCGCTGGGCGCCATCTCCATGGCCGGACGCGAGAGCCTGGACAACCTGATCTTTGTGGTCAACTGCAACCTGCAGCGCCTGGACGGCCCGGTGCGCGGCAACGGCAAGATCATCCAGGAACTGGAAGGCGTATTCCGTGGCGCCGGCTGGAACGTGATCAAGGTGGTGTGGGGCCGCTGGTGGGATCGCCTGCTAGCCAAAGACAAGACCGGCCTGCTGTTGAAGCGCATGGAAGAGGTGGTGGACGGCGAATACCAGACCTACAAATCGAAGGACGGCGCTTACGTGCGCCAGCACTTCTTCGGCAAATATCCGGAGCTGCTGGAGCTGGTGTCCGACATGTCGGACGACGAGATCTGGAACCTCAATCGTGGCGGCCACGATCCGTTCAAGGTGTTCGCCGCTTACGCTGCAGCGGTGAAGCACAAGGGTCAGCCTACCGTGATTCTGGCCAAGACGGTCAAGGGTTACGGCATGGGCGAAGCCGGTGAAGGCCAGAACATCACCCACCAGCAGAAGAAAGTGGGCGAAGATGCGCTGCGCAAATTCCGCGACCGTTTCCACATTCCGGTCAGCGACGCCGACCTGCCCAAGCTGCCATTCTGCCGCCCGGCGGAAGACAGCCCGGAAATGAAATACCTGCTCGAGCGCAGCCGCGCCATGGGCAACCTGCCGGAACGCAAACCGGTAAACCAGCCGCTGCCCATCCCCGGCCTGGACGCCTTCGACGCGCTGCTCAAGGGCACCGACGACCGCGAAATTTCCACCACCATGGCCTTTGTGCGCATGCTCGGCATCCTGGTCAAGGACAAGAATATCGGCAAGCAGATCGTGCCCATCGTGCCGGACGAATCGCGCACCTTCGGCATGGAAGGCATGTTCCGCCAGCTCGGCATCTTCTCCCAGGTGGGCCAGCTGTACACCCCGCAGGACGCCGACCAGCTGATGTTCTACAAGGAAGACAAGACCGGCCAGATCCTGCAGGAAGGCATCAACGAGCCCGGCGCGATGGCTGACTGGATTGCCGCCGCGACTTCCTACGCCAACCATGGCGTGACCATGCTGCCGTTCTATATTTACTACTCCATGTTCGGCTTCCAGCGCATCGGCGACCTGGCCTGGGCTGCCGGCGACATGCGCGCACGCGGCTTCATGGTGGGCGGCACCGCCGGCCGCACCACGCTGAACGGCGAAGGCCTGCAGCATCAGGACGGCCACAGCCATGTGCAGGCCGGCCTGATCCCCAACTGCGTGTCCTACGACCCGACCTTTGCCTATGAGTTGGCCGTGATCGTGCAGGACGGCATGCGCCGCATGTACCAGAACCAGGAAGACGTGTTCTATTACCTCACCGTGATGAACGAGAACTACACCCACCCGGCCATGCCCAAGGGCGCCGAGGAAGGCATCATCAAGGGCATGTACCTGTTTAGCGAAGGCAAGGCAAAATCTACCAAAGCCCCCAAGGTACAACTGATGGGCAGCGGCACCATCCTGCGCGAATCGATAGCGGCCGCCGAGTTGCTGGAGAAGGATTTCGGCGTTGCCGCCGACATCTGGAGCGTGACCAGCTTCAACGAGCTGCGCCGCGAAGGCCTGGATGCCGAGCGCTGGAACATGCTGCATCCGGAAGCCAAGCCGCGCACCAGCTTCGTGGAGCAGTGCTTGGCCAAGCGCACAGGCCCGGTGATCGCCGCCACCGACTACATCAAGTCGTTTGCCGACCAGATTCGCGCCTTCGTGCCGCAGAAATTCAAGGTGCTGGGCACCGACGGTTTTGGCCGCTCCGACACGCGCAAGAAACTGCGCGGCTTCTTCGAGGTAGATCGTTACTACATCACCATTGCCGCATTGAAGGCTCTGGCTGAAGAAGGCACGATCGCCAGCAGCGAAGTGAGCAAGGCGATCAAGCTGTACAAGATCAATCCAGACAAACCCAATCCAACCACTGTTTGATCGGGCGGGAGAACCACATGGCAGAAATGAAGCAAATCCTGGTGCCGGACATCGGCAATTACAAAGACGTGCCGGTGATCGAAGTGATGGTCAAGGCCGGCGATACTGTCGCGGCCGAGCAATCCCTGATCACACTGGAAACCGACAAGGCCACCATGGATGTGCCTGCGCCGTTTGCCGGCGTGGTGAAAGAGGTCAAGGTCAAGGTGGGTGACAAGATTTCCGAAGGCGGCCTGATTGTGCTGCTTGAAGCCAGCGGCGGTGCGGCTGCTCCCGCAGCAGCTGCAAGTGCACCGGCCCCCGCAGCTACTCCCGCCCCTGTTGCAGCACCTGCTCCAGCTGCGGCGCCGATTGCCGCTGCCGCACCCGTCGCCGCAGTTTCAAGCAGCGCACCTTCCACAGGCAAATCTCACGCCAGCCCCTCCATACGCCGCTTTGCGCGCGAGCTTGGCGTCGATCTGGCGCAGGTTCGCGGCAGCAGCCCCAAGGGCCGCATCAACAAGGAAGACGTGCAAAGCTTCGTCAAACAGGCACTGTCCCAGCCACGCGGCGCGGCCGGTGGCAGCGGCATGCAGGTGCTGGCGATGCCGGTGATCGACTTCGCCAAGTTCGGGCCGATCGACACCCAGCCGCTGTCGCGCATCAAGAAAATCTCCGGCGCCAACCTGCACCGCAACTGGGTCACCATTCCCCATGTCACCCAGTTTGACGAAGCCGACATCAGCGAGATGGAAGCCTTCCGCAAGCAGCTTGGCCCAGAATACGCCAAGCAGAACATCAAGATCACCCCGCTGGCCTTCATGCTCAAGGCCGCGGCCGCAGCACTGCAGCAATTCCCCGACTTCAACGCCTCGCTGGATGCCAGCGGCGAGAACCTGGTGCTGAAGAAATACATCCACATCGGCGTGGCCGTGGATACGCCCAACGGCCTGATGGTGCCGGTGCTGCGCGACGTGGATAAAAAAGGCATCGTGCAGTTGGCGAAAGAGTTGGGCGAGATCAGCGCCAAGGCGCGCGACCTGAAGATCACCGCTGCCGACATGCAGGGCGGCTGCTTCTCCATCTCCAGCCTGGGCGGCATCGGCGGCACGGCATTCACGCCCATCATCAATGCGCCCGAGGTCGCCATCCTTGGCGTATCCAAGGCCAGCATGAAGCCGGTGTACCAGGACGGCGAATTCGTGCCGCGCCTGATGTTGCCGCTGTCGCTGTCGTACGACCACCGCGTGATCGACGGTGCTGCGGCGGCGCGCTTCACCGTTTACCTGGCGCAGGTGCTGGCCGATATCCGCCGCCTCGCCCTTTAAATCGTGAGCAGCGCGCCTGTCGGCATCTTCGGCGGCACCTTTGACCCGATACACCATGGGCACTTGCGTCTCGCCCAGGAAGCGCTGGAACAATGCCGTTTGAGCGCAGTGCGTTTCATCCCCAGCGGCACGCCGCCGCATCGCGCGCCGCCTCATTCTGCAGCGGCGCATCGCGTGGAGATGGTGCGCCTGGCAATACAGGGGCAACCCGGTTTTGTGCTGGATGAACGCGAAGCGCTGCGCACCGATCCCTGCTATAGCGTGGATACGTTCAGCGCCTTGCGCGCCGAACTGGGCGAGGACACGCCGCTGTGCCTGCTGATAGGCAGTGATGCCTTTCTGCAATTGCATACCTGGCACCAATGGCTGCGTCTGTTTGATCTGGCCCACCTGATCGTGATCCAGCGTCCGGGCAAGCCGGTGGGCAATGCCATGGCACAGGCTGATGCCACACTATGCGCACACTACCAGGCGCGCCTTGCCCCTTCCACCAGCCTGCTGCATGAGGCTGCCAGCGGCTCCATCGTGGTGCTGGACATGCCGCTGCTGGATATTTCCGCCACCGACATCCGCAGTCGCTGTGCGCAGAAAAAAAACCTGCGCTACCTTTTGCCGGATACGGTCAACCAATACATACAACTCAACAAACTGTACACATCATGCTAACTCTAGATCAAAAATCCAAGGCCATCGTCGCCGCACTGGAAGACATCAAGGCCAACGACATCACCGTGATCAACACCAGCAAGCAAAGCCAGCTGTTTGATCAGATGATCATCGCCAGCGGCACCTCCAATCGCCAGACCCGCGCGCTCGCCGACAACGTCATCAAAAAAATGCAGGAACTCGGCGTGCAGGTTTACAGCAGCGAAGGCGAGAAGAGCGGCGAGTGGGTGCTGATCGACCTGGGCGAAATCCTGGTGCACGTGATGCAGCCTGGTGTGCGCGCCTATTACAACCTGGAAGAGTTGTGGGGCAAGCACCCACCTCGCCCGGAAAAATAAACCCCAATCTTTTATCCGCAGATTACGCAGATACACGCAGATACACGCAGATTCAACTTGGTAACACAGACGTGGTCAACTCTTCATCCCGATTCGCTTTCAATCAGTTCAATCTGTGTAATCTGCGGATCAGCCCCGGTTTTAACCATCCATCATGAAGCTGCTTATCCTCGCCGTCGGCCACAAGATGCCGGACTGGATTACCAGCGGTTTCAACGAATACACCAAGCGCATGCCGCGCGAGGCCAAAATCGAGCTAGTGGAAATCAAACCCGAGCCGCGCACCACCGGCAAGTCTGTGGCACAGATCATGGAAGCCGAAGCCCAGCGCATCCGCGCCGCCCTGCCCCACGACGTTTTCCGGGTGGTGCTGGACGAGCGCGGCTCTCACCTCACCACCAAACAGTTAACCCAACACCTGCAGGAATGGCTGCGCGGCGGCCGCGACGTGGCCTTCATCATCGGCGGCGCCGACGGCCTGCACGAATCCATACGCAGCACTGCCAACCTGATGCTGGCGCTGTCCGCCATGGTGCTACCGCACGGCATGGTGCGCGTGCTGCTGGCCGAGCAGCTGTATCGGGCGCACAGCCTGTTGCACAACCATCCTTATCACCGCGAGTAGGCCAAGCCTGCAAAACCAGTTGGGTTTGCGCTATAGTGTTACTTCGTGACACCAAGACACAACAGGAGGCTCAAGTCATGAGCAGCGTTATTCAAACGACTACGATCAAGATTGATGAATCCATCAAGCAGCGCGTAAAAGCGCTCGCTGAATCCCGTCATAGAACACCCCACTGGTTAATGCAGGAAGCGATTCGCGAATACGTTGAGCGCGAAGAAAAACGCGAGGCATTACGTCAGGATGCAAGGCGTTCCTGGGAAGAGTATCAGGCTACCGGCCTGCACCTTACCTTGGAAGAAGCAGATGAGTGGCTCGCACAATTGGCAGATGGAAAGGATACGGAGCCGCCTGAATGCCACGTTTGATATGGTCACCCGCTGCGCTGCTTGACGTTCAACGAGCGCAGCGTTTTCTTTTAGAAAAGAATCCGGTTGCCGCCAGGCAAGCAGTCATGACTATCCGCGCGAGTGTGAACATACTCTCTCAGCATGCGGCGATAGGAAGACCGGCAGAAGAAATGGAGCCGGAATACCGGGAGTGGCCTATCCCTTTTGGCGCCAGCGGCTACCTTGTGCTATATCGCTTTGAAAATGACACCGCTGTCATTTTGGCTGTGCGACACCAGAGGGAAGCGGGCTACTAAAATTCGGCGAAGCCCCTTACCAGCGCAACTTGCGCCACCCAGCTTGCTGTACCGAATTCAGAAAAGTCCACGCCACCAGCCGGCTCTGCTTCTGCCCCTGGCTCATTTCTATCGTTTTATGTTCCTGCACACCCGCCTGTTTCAGCGCCACATAGATGGCGGGCAGGCTGGCTGATTTCGATACCAGCGTGGTGAACCAGAAGCAGCGCGTGGCGATCTGCGCGCTTTCGCTGATCATGCGTTGGATGAAGCCTTCCTCGCCGCCCTCGCACCACAGCTCGGCATCCTGGCCGCCGAAATTCAGGCCGGCTTTCATCTCTAACTTGCCCAGGTTTTTCCATTTGCGCTGTGTGCCCGCACTGGCCTCGCCTGCGGAAGCATGAAATGGCGGATTGCACAGGGTCAGGTCGAACCATTCATCATCGCGCACGATGCCTTTGAAAATTGCCCGGGGTGAGGGCTGCAAGCGCAGGCTTATCTGCCTGGCCAGCGCCGGGTTGGCAGCCAGTATGGTTTGCGCATTGGCCAGTGAAGCGGCGTTGATATCGCTCGCCACAAAGTGCCAGCCGTATTCGCTGGCGCCGATCAGGGGGTAGATGCAATTTGCACCGGTGCCAATGTCCAGCGCCTGTATGGCCTTGCCCCTGGGGATGACAGTGTGGTTACTGGCAGCCAGCAGGTCGGCCAGGTAATGCACATAGTCGGCGCGCCCCGGCACGGGCGGACACAAGTTTTGTGGCGGAATATCCCAGCCCTGGATGCCGTAGTGATCTTGCAGCAGCGCGCGGTTCAGCGCCTTGACTGCTGCGGGATCGGCAAAGTCGACGCCTTCTTCGCCGTGCGCATTCACGCTGACGTAACTCCCCAGCTTCGGGTCTGCTTGCATCAGGCGCGGGAAGTCGTAGCACCCCTGGTGGCGGTTGCGCGGATGGAGCTTTCTGGCTTTCGCCTGGGCAATCTCCACTAGGCGTTTATGGCTTTTTGTGCGCATTCTTTAAAGTTGAAATTCGGGTTGGCTGGGTGCCAAACCCCCTCCAGCTCCCCCTTCACAGGGGGAGAGCCGTGCCGCTCCTCCCCTGTGAAGGGGAGGCTGGGAAGGGTTTGCAGTTTTCATACGAACTTCATCCGCCAGATATTCAAGCGAATTATTGTTAATCAGGTAACGAGCACGCAGGCGTGGAGTGTAAAACATTAAGCATTACTTTCTATTCTCTTGCTCAATTCATTTGCCGCAAAAATATCTTTTCCAGGCGGCAGTTAGCGTAGCCATATTTTTTTAAGGTATGCTTACAGCCATGTCTATCACGCCGCAAATTTACCTCGCCTCACAAAGCCCGCGCCGTAGCGATCTGCTCAAGCAGATAGGCATCAACTTTGAAATTCTTTCCCTGCGCGCCGATCCGCGCCGCCTTCCCGATGTGGATGAAACGCCCCTGCCGGCGGAAACACCGGTCGATTACGTGCAGCGCATCTGCCAGGCCAAGGCGCGCGCCGGCTGGGAATCGTTGCTGTACCGCAAGCTGCCGCAGTTCCCCGTGCTGGGTGCGGACACCACCGTGACGCTGGATCATCAAATCATCGGCAAGCCGCGCGATCGCGCGGAAGCTGCTGCCACGCTACGCCTGCTTGCCGGGCGCACGCACCAGGTATTGAGCGCTGTTGCGATCACCAGGGGAGAGCGCACCGAGATGCGCCTTTCCACCAGCGAGGTTACCTTTGGCCCGCTGAGCGAGGCGCGCATCCAGCGCTATCTGCTCGGCGACGAGGCACATGACAAGGCTGGCGCTTACGGCATACAGGGTATCGCCGGCGCCTTCGTACAGCGACTGGAAGGCAGCTACTCCGGCGTGATGGGGCTGCCCCTGTACGAGACCACAGAAATTTTGCATTCTTTTGGATATCCCGCACCATGAGTGACGACATTCTTATCAACGTAACGCCGCAGGAAACGCGGGTAGCCGTGCTGCAACAGGGCATCGTGCAGGAGCTGCACATCGAGCGCGGCAGCCACCGCGGCATGGTCAGCAATATGTATGTGGGCCGCGTCAAGCGCGTGCTGCCCGGCATGCAGTCCGCGTTTATCGACATCGGCCAGGAGCGCTGCGCCTTTCTGCACGTGGCCGACATCTGGGAAAACCGCACCACCACGGGTGACGCGGCCAAGCCCATCGAGAAGGTGCTATTCGAGGGGCAAAGCCTGCTGGTGCAGGTGATCAAGGAGCCGATAGGCACCAAGGGCGCGCGCCTTTCCACCCAGATCAGCATCGCCGGGCGTTTGCTGGTTTACCTGCCGCAGGAAAGCAACATCGGCGTGTCGCAGCGCATCGAGAACGAAGCCGACCGCAAGCTGCTGCGCGACAAGCTGCAAGCCTTGCTGCCCGAAAAGCATAGCGGCGGCTACATCATCCGCACCCTGGCCGAGACCGCGACGGACAGTGACTTCCAGGCCGACATCGCCTATCTCGACAAGCTCTGGAGCAACCTGCAGCAACGCGCCAAGGGCATATCCACCCCGGTGCTGCTGTATCAGGAGCTGGATATCGGGCTGCGCGTGCTGCGCGATTTCGTCAGTGAAAACACCGCGCGCATTCTGGTGGACTCGCGCGAAACCTATGAGCGCACACTCACTTTCGCGCAGGACTATATCGACTCAGCCATACCCAAGCTGGAGCACTACCTGGGCCAGCGCCCGCTGTTTGACCTGTATGGCGTGGAAGAGGAAATCGAGAAGGCGCTGTCGCGCCGGGTCGACCTTAAGTCCGGCGGCTACCTGATTTTCGACCAGACAGAGGCGCTCACCACGGTGGACGTCAACACCGGCGGTTTTGTCGGCGGGCGCAATTTCGACGACACCATCTTCAAGACCAATCTGGAAGCGGCGCAGGTGATTGCGCGCCAGCTGCGCTTGCGCAACCTGGGCGGCATCATCATCTGCGACTTTATCGACATGGACACCGCCGAGCATCGCAACGCGGTGCTGGATGAATTCAAGAAGGCGCTGTCCATCGACCACACGCGCATTACCGTGAACGGCTTCTCTTCGCTGGGGCTGGTGGAGATGACGCGCAAGCGCACCCGCGAAAGCCTGGCGCACGTGCTGTGCGAGCCCTGCCCGACCTGCCAGGGACGTGGCGAGGTGAAGACGGCGCAGACCGTGTGCTACCAGATACAGCGCGAAATCGTGCGCGAGGCGCGCCAGTTCAATGCGCGCGAATACCGCATCCTGGCCTCGCAGCCGGTCATCGACATGTTCCTCGACGAGGAATCGCAAAGCCTGGGGCAGCTTTCGGTGTTTATCGGCAAGCCGGTATCACTGCAGGTAGAGACGCTGTACAACCAGGAGCAGTACGACATCATCCTGATGTAGGTGCGCATTAGCCGTATTTAATATAGCTTCCCGTTAAATATGTCTGGCATCTACCTGTTAAACCTTGCTACAATTTCCATGCTCTTTCATCCCCTATAAACAAAACATAATGACGCTCAGGGAAACAGGGATGAGAAGCGAATTGTTGCTTGCCAGCTGTAGCAGCCTTTGTATCCGCAAAGTTGTGTTTAATTTAGCACTCCTAAACGAACCACTTTATGCAGCTCACCCAATACACAGATTATTCCTTTCGCGTTCTGATATTTCTGGCACAGAAAGAAACAGGACTCTCCACCGTCACTGAAATTGCCGCGTTTCACGACATCTCGCGCAACCATCTGGTCAAGGTCATACACAATCTGGCCAGCAAGGGCTTTATTACCACCACACGCGGCAGGAATGGCGGCATGGCGCTGTCACGCAGCCCTGCGGAAATAAACCTGGGCGATGTGGCGCGCAATACCGAGCCCAATTTCAACATCGCCGAATGCTTTGACATCAAGAATAACAGCTGCGTGATCGCCCCCAGCTGCGCCCTCAAACTGATCTTCTGGGAAGCCAAGACAGCCTTTCTCGACATCCTCGACGAATACTCGCTGGCCGATGCCATCGTCGGCGCCGAGCCCATCAGCAACATCGTCAAGATGCCGCAGACCACCCGCCGCAAGTAAGGCGTTCTTGGCGGCTGAAATTTTTTTGCATATTAACTTGCATTTTATATACAGCTTATTACAATCACTACCTGCAACCATCCACATCAATCACAAGGAGCCACACATGTCACACCCGCATCTCCACCTGCAAGCTGACGCCCTCTACCCTTTTGACGCGCGCGGCATCGCCAAGCGCTTTCGCCATGCAGCCATTTTCGGCGCGCTGGACGCACTGCAGCCCGGCGAAACCATGCGCTTCGTCAACGACCACGACCCGCTGCCGCTGTTGGCGCAGTTGCAACAGCGCTATGCGACCTCCGTTGCCATCAACTATGTGGCGCGCGAACCAGGCCAGATCGTGATAGATTTCAAGCGTCAATAAACTACAGAACAAGCAGTCCTATCCGCAGATTTCGCAGATTAGATTGATTTAAAAGAAAAATCTGAAGAATCATGTTCACCTATTTGGTGGGCTGCGCAGTGAAAATAGCACGATGTTTAATCGGCGTTAATCGGCGTAATCTGCGGACAACTGCCGTTTTTAAGATAAATGGCCTTGCGGCCTGAAGTAAGGGAACCCGTGATGACTATTACCGACTACCTCTCCGCCGACCACCAGCGCTGCGACACCCTGTTTGCCGATGCCGAAGCCGCTGCCGGGGCAAACAATCTGCCTGCTGCCCAGGCTGGATTTACGGCGTTTCACCAAGGCATGCTGCACCATCTGGCCATGGAGGAGACCGTGCTGTTTCCCGCTTTTGAACAGGCCACCGGCAGCAGCATGGGGCCCACACGTATGATGCGCATGGAGCACGAGCAGATGCGCGAGCTGTTTACCCAGATGGACAATGCACTCGCGGCCGGCAACGCCAGCAGCTTCGCCGGCCTGGCAGAAACCCTGCTGATCCTGATGCAGCAGCACAACCTCAAGGAAGAGCAGATTCTCTACCCGATGTCCGATCGCGCACTGGCAGACACCGCCCGGCTCATCGCGCAAATGCAGGCAGTAAAGTAAACCGCCATGCAGCAGGAACCTCCAGCAACGATAGTGGAACTCGATGTGCGCGACCTCGAACCGCCGGAGCCCATGCAACTGGCCCTGGCGGCCATCGCCGCGCTCGGGGAGGGGGAGAAATTGCGCATGCTGCACCATCGCGAACCCTACCCGCTCTACTCCATACTACAACAGCGCGGCTTCAGCCACCGCACCACCGAGCTGGCGGATGGCAGTTACGAAATACTGATCTCGCGATGAGCATGGCCGCCCTGTCACTGGAACAGGCGCCGCCGATTTCGGTGCCGTTCCGCTTCTTCCTCAGCGCGCCGCTGTTCCTGCTGCTCGCAGCCACTGCCTGGCTGCTGGCCGGCAGCGATGCGCTGGCATCGCGCTGGACCCCGGCCATGCTGGGCATTACCCATCTGCTCACGCTGGGCTTCATGGCCATGATCATGTGCGGCGCCATGCTGCAACTGCTGCCGGTGCTGGCCGGCGCACCCGTGCCCCATCCGCGCCTGGTGGCCTGGCTCATCCACCTGCCACTGCTGGGAGGCACGCTGCTGCTGGCTTATGGCCTGTATTTTTATGCGGCGCTTCCGCTCAAGCTTGCCATGCTGCTGCTGGCTTTCGCCCTGGCCGCCTTTCTGCTTGCCGCCATTTACAGCCTGGCGCGTGCGCCCGCGCGCAACGACAGCACGCGCGCCATGCTGCTGGCGCTGGCGGCACTCACGCTGACGCTGGGGCTGGGCTTGTTGCTGGCCGCAGGCGTTGCCAATCTGGCAACCATTCCCGTGCTGTCGCTGACGGCACTGCACGCGGCCTGGGGGCTGCTGGGCTGGACGGCATTGCTGGTGGCGGGCGTGGCTTACCAAGTGGTGCCGATGTTCCAGCTGACGCCGGCTTACCCGCGCCTTGCCACGCGCTGGCTGGCCGCCTCGCTGTTTGTATTGCTGCTGCTGTGGTCGGCGCACCCGCTGCTGCCTGACGACGCCGCCAGCTTGCTGGCGCGGCTGGCGGGCATGGGCATTGCCGTGTGCCTTGGCGTCTTTGCCATCCTTACCCTGCACCTGCAGTTCAAGCGCAAGCGCCGCGTGGCGGATGTCACCCGGCAATTCTGGCAGCTGGGCATGGCCAGCCTGCTGGCCGCAATCGTGTTGTGGCTGGGCGCCCAGGCAAGCACTGCGATCGCCGCCAGCGCCGCATTCCCGCTGGTGCTGGGCATGCTGTTTATCCTGGGATTTGCCCTGTCGGTGATCATCGGCATGCTGTACAAGATCGTGCCGTTCCTGATCTGGTTTCATCTGCAGAGCATCCTGCCGGCCAAACAGGTGCCGCACATGAAGGAGATTATCGCGGACAGTGGCGCGCGCTGGCACTTGCGCGCCCATTTGCTGTGCCTGCCGCTGTTTCTGTTGAGCACGCTGTGGTTGCAGCCGTGGATGTATGCGGCAGGCGCCGCGCTTATGCTGAATGGAATCTTGCTGCTGGGGAATTTGTATCGCGCCTTGCGCCGCTACCTGCGCGGTGCAAGTCTGGCGGCTGCCAGCTCAGCTGCCGGCAAGCAGTAAATCCTGCGCGGCCACTTTGCTGCCATGCACAGCCACGCGCTTCTGGCGCGACTGCTCGCCCTTCACAAGTTCCACATTGCGCAGCGGCACCTGGAAAAAATCCGCGATAAAGCGCAGCAAGGCTTCGTTGGCGCGGCCTTCTATCGGGGGAGCGGCAAGGCGTATTTTCAGTGCCTCGCCATGCAGGCCGGCAACAGTGGTTTGCTTCGCACCCGGCTGCACATGCAATGACAGCGTGATGCTGTCATTGTTGCTGCTATACCACACGGCCATTCCACAACATATGGCGCACAAAGATTTCCAGATAGCCCACGGGCAGGTACAGCATCAGCTGGCAAATGATGATCAGCACAAAAGGCGTCAGATCCACATTGCCCAGCGGCGGAATATGCCTGCGCAACGGCGCCACAAACGGCCGGTTGATGGTTGCCAGCAACGGCGCAATCGGGGAGTGCGGATTAATCCATGACAGGATCGCCTCCATAATGACGGCCCCCATCAACAGGTAAATGCTCAGCTTGAGCAGGGCGACCAGCGCCCACACCACCACACCCAGCAACGCAAAACCTTCTACCGGGAAGCCCTGCACCAGCACGGTAGCCCACAGGTAGATTGACTCAACCGCCAGCGCCAGCACCAGCGTTGCGCTATCCAGCCCGTGCAGCGAGGGAATATGGCGGCGTGCGCGCAGCACGGCAAAATCAGTCAGCGCCATGACAAACTCGCCTATCGGGTTGCGCATCGGTGCGCGCAACCATTGCAGATGAAAGCGCAGCAGCAACACCACGGCAAAAGATTGCACCAGGACATCCAGCAAAAACTGTACAGCATCACGCAGCATATTTTATTTCTCCTTACCCAATTCGTCGCCCAGCTCGCGGGAGCGCTCAGCGGCGGCGTGCAGCGCGCCGATGATGTGCTGTTTCACGGCATTTTTTTCCATGCTGAGCAGGGCGCGCTCGGTCGTGCCATTTTTCGACGTGACCTTGGCACGCAGCTCGCTCACCTTTTCATCACTGGCCTCGGCCAGTTTGGTTGCGCCGACAAAGGTATCCAGCACCAGGCGGCGCGCATCCTTGTCATTGAATCCCAGCTCGCGCGCGGCCTCCTGCATGGCTTCCATGAAATAGAACACATACGCCGGCCCGCTGCCGGACACGGCCGTCACCGCATCCATCATCGCCTCGCTTTCCAGCCACAGGGTTTTGCCCACTGCGGCCAGTATGGTTTGTGCATTCACCTTGCGCTCTTCGTTCACCCCCGGCAGCGCATACAGGCCGGTGATGCCGCTGCGTATCAAGGCCGGGGTATTGGGCATCGCGCGCACGATGTTTTGCGAGCCCAGCCAGCGCGCCAGGTCTTCCGCGCGTATGCCTGCGGCAACGGAAATCACCAAGCGATCACCCAGCAATGGCTTCAGCCGCTGGGTCACCTCATGCATTTGTTGCGGCTTGACCGCCAGCACCACCACGTCACTATGCGTGCCGCCGGCGATCATGTCCGACTCGGCCCTGACACCAAAATCCTTGTGCAAGCGCCTGCAACTGTCGGCATTGATCTCCACCACGTGCATGCGCGCCGACGAAAACCCGCGTTTGAGCAAGCCGCCTATCAGTGCGCTGGCCATGTTGCCACCACCGACAAAACAGATATTCATTTTGTTTCTCCGTAATTACGCTTGCCAAAGATTGCCGTTCCCACCCGCACTATCGTTGCACCTTCCAGTATGGCCGCGGTCAAATCGTGCGACATCCCCATCGACAGGGTATCCAGCCCCAGGCCGGGCTTGCCGTCCCGGGGCAGATTCATCTGCAGCAGCAGTTCACGCAGCATGGCATGCGGCACACGTTGCGCCTGCACTGTATCGGCCGGCGCCGGGATGGACATTAAACCACGCAGCCGCAACCGCGGCAAAGCCGCAATGGCGCGCGCCTGCTCCAGCGCGTGTTGCGGCGCAACGCCGGCCTTGCTGTCTTCACCGCTTACATTCACCTGCAGGCACACATTCAGCAGCGGCAGCTCCGGCGGCCTTTGCGCCGACAGGCGCTCGGCCACTTTCAGCCTGTCCACGCTGTGCACCCAGCTGAAATTCTCCGCAATGGCGCGCGTCTTGTTGCTCTGGATCGGGCCGATGAAATGCCACTCCAGCGGCAAGTCATGCAGCGCCTGCATTTTATCCAGCGCCTCCTGCAAATAATTCTCGCCAAACGCACGCTGTCCTGCGCCACAGGCCTCGCGCACCAGTTCTGCAGACATGGTTTTGCTGACTGCCAGCAGGGTAATGCTTGCCGCATCGCGCCGGGCAAGCTGCGCAGCCTGCGCGATGGCGCTGTGGACGGCTTGCAAGTTGGAAAGGATTGCGGTCATAATCCCTGACGTTATTCAGCATTGCACAGCAAGCGCATCAGTACGGCCTGCCTGTTGGATAGGAAAAATGTAATGGCGAATGGGAAATTATAATGGATATTACCGAACTGCTTGCTTTTAGCGTTAAAAACAAGGCCTCCGACTTGCACCTTTCCGCAGGACTCCCCCCCATGATACGTGTGCATGGCGACGTGCGCAGGATCAACCTGCCCGCCATGGAGCACAAGGAAGTGCATGCGCTGGTGTATGACATCATGAACGACGGCCAGCGCAAGATCTACGAGGAAAACAAGGAGATCGACTTCTCCTTCGAAGTTCCCGGCCTCGCCCGTTTCCGCGTCAACGCCTTTGTACACAATCGCGGCGCCGGCGCCGTCATGCGTACCATTCCTTCCAAGATCCTGTCGCTGGAAGACCTCAAGGCACCCAAGATTTTTGAATCCATTTCCGACTTTCCACGCGGCATGGTGCTGGTCACAGGCCCCACCGGCTCCGGCAAATCCACCACGCTGGCGGCGATGGTGAACCATCGCAATGAAAACGAGATGGGCCATATCCTGACCGTGGAAGACCCGATCGAATTCGTGCATGAATCCAAGAAATGCCTGATCAACCAGCGCGAAGTCGGCCCGCACACCCTGTCGTTCCAGAACGCGCTGCGCTCCGCACTGCGTGAAGACCCTGACGTGATTCTGGTGGGCGAGATGCGCGACCTGGAAACCATACGCCTGGCCATGTCCGCGGCGGAAACCGGCCACCTGGTGTTCGGCACATTGCACACCAGCTCTGCCGCCAAGACCATAGACCGTATCATCGACGTGTTCCCCGCCGACGAAAAGGAAATGGTGCGCGCCATGTTGTCCGAATCGCTGCGCGCGGTAATCTCGCAGACTCTGCTCAAGACCAAGGACGGCACCGGCCGTGCTGCCGCGCATGAAATCATGATCTGCACCCCCGCCATCCGCAACCTGATACGCGAAGCCAAGGTGCCGCAGATGTACTCTGCCATCCAGACCGGCGGCTCCATCGGCATGCAAACCCTGGATCAGTGCCTGCAGAACCTGGTCAAGGCCGGCACGGTCG
This sequence comes from Nitrosomonadales bacterium, assembly GCA_023259065.1. Lineage (GTDB taxonomy): Bacteria > Pseudomonadota > Gammaproteobacteria > Burkholderiales > Gallionellaceae > 39-52-133. The sequence goes on along the minus strand of JAHFQY010000013.1, from coordinate 39,757 downwards.
CCGCCTCGGAAGCGCGCTCCAAGGCCATGAACAAAGACCTGTTCCCCGGAAACTAGAACTTCATTTAGGAGCACATCATGGAAAGAGATCAGGCCACCGAGCTGGTGCACAATCTGTTGCGCGGCATGGTTTCCAAGAAGGCATCCGACCTGTTCATCACGGCCGGCTTCCCCCCCGCATTCAAACTGGACGGCAAGCTGATCCCTGTTTCCAACCAGGCACTGAGTTCACAACACACGCAGGAACTGGCGCGCAGCATCATGAACGACCGCCAGGCCGCCGAATTTGAAGCCTCGCACGAATGCAACTTTGCCATCAGCCCACCCGGCATTGGCCGCTTCCGTGTCAATGTATTCCAGCAACAGCAGCGCGTGGGCATGGTGTTGCGTACCATCACCACAAAAATCCCCGACATCGACGAAATGGGCTTGCCGCCCGTGCTGAAGGACATTGTGATGACCAAGCGCGGCCTGGTCATTATGGTAGGCGGCACCGGCTCCGGTAAATCCACCTCGCTTGCCGCCATGCTCGGGCATCGCAACAAGAACTCCTACGGCCACATCATCACCATCGAGGACCCGGTGGAATATGTGCATGACCATATCAACTGCATCATCACCCACCGTGAAGTCGGCGTCGACACCGACAACTGGGAGATTGCGCTGAAGAACACCCTGCGCCAGGCGCCCGATGTCATCCTGATCGGCGAGATACGCGACCACGCCACCATGGAACACGCTGTGGCCTTCGCCGAAACCGGCCACCTGTGCCTGGCCACCCTGCATGCCAACAGCGCCAACCAGGCGCTCGACCGCATCATCAACTTCTTCCCGGAAGAGCGCCGCACACAGTTGCTGATGGACCTGTCGCTCAACATCAAGGCGCTGATCTCGCAACGCCTGATTCCCACCAAGGACTCCAAGGGCCGCTCCGCAGCATTTGAAATCATGCTCAACTCGCCGCTGATCGCCGACATGATCTTCAAGGGCGAAGTCAACGAAATCAAGGCCGTCATGTCGCGCTCGCGCGAACTCGGCATGCAGACCTTCGACCAGGCGCTGTTCGATCTCTACGAATCCGAGAAAATCAGCTACGAAGAAGCGCTCAAGAATGCCGACTCGGTCAACGACCTGCGCCTGAACATCAAGCTCAACAGCAAGCTGTCCAAGGACAGGGACGTCATGTCCGGCATAGACAGCTTGCGCGTGACCTGACACAACTTGCGCTAAAATTGAAAATGCCGCACTCCAGGTGCGGCATTTTTTTACCCGTTAGAAAAAAATACTCTTGAAATAAGCTCAGAAATTATGTAACAATCAATTCATTTTATGAATTGATTGTTACATAATGAACTGGTTCCTCCTTATTGCAACACTCCCCGGTCAGGCTGGCAGCCTGCGTTTACGCTTCTGGCGGCAGTTAAAAAGCCAGGGCGCGGCCAATCTGCGCGATGGCGTCTATCTGTTACCGGGGCAGGCCGGCCTGCGCCCGCCCCTGCTGGGCTTGTGCGACGAGTTGCTCACAGCAGATGGGCAAGCCTGGCTGTTGGACATTCCAGCCCAATCGGACGAGATCGAACGCTCATGGCGCGCATTATTTGACCGCGGCGAGGCTTACCAGGAGTGGCTGGCGGCACTTACTGCAACACTGGACCAACTCCCCGAACTCGCTGAAACCGATGCGCGCCGCTCGCTGCGCCAGTCGCGCAAGGAGCTGGATGCCATCATTGCCACCGATTTTTTTCCGGGCGATGAGCAAGCTCGCGCCAAATTTGCACTGGCGGATGCGGAAAAAAAACTGGGCAAGTATTACACCCCGGACGAGCCCGAAGCGGCTGCAGATTTTGTCCCGCGTCTCGATGCCCGCCAATATCAGGGCCGAATCTGGGCAACCAGAAAGCGCCCGTGGGTAGATCGCATGGCATCCGCCTGGCTGATACGCCGCTTCATCGACCACCAAGCACGTTTCCTGTGGCTGGAGTCTCCGTCCCATTGCCCGCCCGACGCGCTGGGCTTTGATTTCGACGGAGCCGCTTTTACGCATACAGGGGACAAGGTCACTTTTGAAACCCTGCTGTCCAGCTTCAACCTGGACAGCGACCCCGCACTCAAGCGCATCAGCCGCACGGTGCATTTTCTCGATGTGGGCGGCGCCCCTGTGGCCGAAGCTGCCGGTGTGGAGGCGATGCTGGACGGCATGCGCAGCGCACTGACCGACGATGACCAATTGCTGGAAGCGGCCTGCAATGCTTTTGATTTTCTCTACCAATCCACCAAGAACACAAAGGAGACAGCATGACACCACCTGAGTCCCAACAACGTCCGCAGCATCCCACTTTCTGGGAGGCCTTTGTGTATTGGCTGAAACTGGGCTTCATCAGTTTTGGCGGCCCTGCCGGGCAGATTTCCATCATGCACCAGGAGCTGGTGGAGAAGCGCCGCTGGATAGGCGAGCGCCGCTTCCTGCATGCGCTCAACTACTGCATGGTATTGCCCGGCCCCGAGGCACAGCAGCTCGCCATCTACATAGGCTGGCTGTTGCACAGAACCTGGGGCGGCATCGTTGCCGGCACGCTGTTTGTGCTGCCCTCGCTATTCATCCTGTCGGGGCTGACTTACGTCTATCTTGTCTTTGGTGATGTCACTTTCGTCAAAGGCCTATTCAACGGCATCAAGCCGGCGGTGGTGGCCATCGTGGTGTTCGCCGCCTGGCGCATAGGCTCACGCGCCTTGAAAAACAAGCTGCTGTGGGCCATGGCTGCAGTCTCCTTTATTGCCATCTTTGCCCTGAAGGTTCCCTTCCCTTTCATCGTTCTCGGTGCAGGCATACTCGGCTTTATCGGCGGCAAGTTTGCTCCTGAATTGTTCAAGATTGGTGGCGGCCATGGCGCCAGCAACAAGACTTTTGGCCCGGCGCTGATCGACGACGACACTCCGCCACCCGCACACACAAAATTCAACACCCTGCACCTGATCAAGCTGGTCGTTGTGTTCCTGCTGCTGTGGGCTGCCGGCATGATGATGCTGGGCCACCCGGTATTGAAGGATATGGGGGAGTTTTTCTCCAAGGCTGCACTGGTCACCTTCGGTGGTGCTTATGCGGTATTGCCCTATGTGTATCAGGGGGGGGTCGAGCAGTTTCACTGGCTCACCGGCACGCAGATGATAGACGGTCTGGCACTGGGCGAAACCACACCCGGGCCGTTGATCATGGTGGTGGCCTTCGTCGGCTTTGTCGGCGCATGGACGCAACAGGTTTTCGGTCCTGACGCCTTGCTGCTGGCTGGCTTTGTTGGCGCCAGCGTCGCGACCTACTTCACCTTCCTGCCTTCCTTCCTGTTCATTCTGGCGGGCGCACCGCTGGTGGAAGCCACTCACGGCGACCTGAAATTCACCGCGCCGCTTACCGGCATTACCGCCGCAGTGGTGGGCGTAATTCTCAACCTGGCCCTGTTCTTCGGCTGGCACGTGATCTGGCCGCATGCCAGTGAGGCGGCGCCATTCACCGGCGGGCTCGAATGGTTTTACGCGCTGATCTCGATAGCCGCTTTCTTTGCGCTGTGGAAATACAAGCAGGACGTCATGCGCGTCATCGCCGCCTGTGCCGTCATCGGCCTTGCTTACACCTATATCGTTTAAGGAGCAATCATGCCCTATGAAATGAAACCACTGTCGTGCAATCCCGGCGCCTTGTCCGGCTTGTCGGAAAAAATCATCGTCAGCCACTATGAGAACAACTACGGCGGCGCGGTCAAGCGTCTCAACGTGATCGAGCAGAAGCTGGCCGAGCTGGATTTCGCCACTGCGCCCGTGTTTGTCATCAACGGCCTCAAGCGCGAAGAACTGATCGCCTACAACTCCATGGTGCTGCATGAATTGTATTTCGACAGCCTGGGCAGCAATGTAGGACCGAGCGGCGCCCTATATGATGCACTCGTGCGCGACTTCGGCAGCCACGAGCGCTGGCATGCCCAGTTCTCAGCTATGGGCAAGGCTCAAGGAGGCGGCTCCGGTTGGGTATTATTGACATATTCCATGCGTGACAGAAAACTCAGCAATCAATGGGCCGCAGACCATACCAACTTGCTGGCAGATGCAGTGCCGCTACTGGCGCTGGACATGTACGAACACTCCTATCACATGGACTTCGGCGCCAAGGCAGCGGCTTATGTAGACGCGTTTATGCACAATATCCGCTGGGAAAATGTTACGCGACTCTATCATCGTGCATCTGCCGCCATGCAAGTTAAAGAACGCACGATTAGCGCTGGAGCGCTAAAAGACAGCTTGGCCAGTAACACCAACATGATGATCCTCGACGTGCGCCGGAAGGCCGACTACGAGAAAGACGACAGCGCCATACCTAACGCCATCTGGCTAGATCCCGAACAGATAGAGCAGTGGAGCAGGGAACTTCCGAAAGATAAAGAGACCGTTCTTTACTGCGTCCGTGGAGCGACTGTCAGCAATTCCGTACTGGATCACTTGTTGAAAATGGAATTCAAGGCACGCTATATCGAAGGCGGCATCGAAGGCTGGAAAGCGATAGGCGGAGAAACCGTCAAGAAATAGCCTGTCTGCTTTTTCAATGCAGAACTTGTTTCTATTCAGCGTAGTGACTGATAACAACATGGAGAAGATTGTATGCCTTCAATAAGCCGTCGTGAGTTTCTGCAGGTGTTGTCTGTGGCTGCCGCATCCGGGCTCATGCTGGACAGTCGCCGCACCTTGGCAGCCAATCCTGCTTCCACGGGATTTTACGATCTGCCAAAATTCGGCAATGTCAGCCTGTTGCATTTCACCGACTGCCACGCTCAATTGCTGCCGGTTTATTTCCGCGAACCGAATTTCAATATTGGTGCAGGAGCAAGCCAAGGCAGGCCACCTCATCTGGTGGGTGAAGCGCTGCTCAAGCATTTCAAAATCAGACCGGGCACAGCAGAGGCCTACGCATTCACTCATCTGGATTTTGAGCAGGCGGCGCAGATTTACGGAAAAATCGGCGGCTTTGCCCACCTTGCAACACTGGTGAAGCAGCTGCGCACACAACGTCCCGGCGCATTGCTACTGGATGGTGGAGATACCTGGCAAGGTTCTGCTACGGCCTTGTGGAGCAAGGGGCAGGATATGGTGGACGCGCAGAAACAGCTGGGTGTAGACATCATGACTGGCCATTGGGATTTCACCTACGGCACCGACCGCATCAAGCAGATCGTGGATAACGACTTCAAGGGCAGGATCGAATTTCTGGCGCAAAACGTGAAGACCTCGGATTTTGGCGACCAAGTGTTCAAGCCCTATACGATGCGCGAAATCAACGGCGCGAGGGTTGCCATCCTCGGCCAGGCGTTCCCCTATACGCCGATAGCCAATCCGCGTCATTTTGTTGCAGAGTGGAATTTCGGCATTCAGGAAGAAACCATGCAACAGCATGTCGATGCGGCGCGTGCCAATGGTGCACAGGCTGTGGTCCTGTTGTCACACAACGGCATGGATGTAGACCTCAAGCTGGCCAGCCGGGTAACAGGTATCGATGCCATTCTGGGGGGGCATACTCACGACGGAGTGCCCGTACCCATTGTGGTGAAGAACGCCAAGGGACAGACGCTGGTAACCAACGCCGGTTCCAGCGGCAAATTCCTCGCGGTGCTTGATCTGGAGGTCAAGGGCGGAAAAGTCACGGATCTTCGTTACAAGCTGCTGCCGGTTTTCTCCAACTTGCTTGAACCCGATCCTGCCATGACTGCCCTGATTGAGAAGCACCGCAAACCTTATCTGGCAACGCTGGAGGAAAAGCTCGCGACGACAGAAGGATTACTGTATCGCCGTGGCAACTTCAATGGTTCATGGGATCAACTGATTATCGATGCAATGATGGAGGTAAAGGATGCTGAAATCGCATTTTCACCAGGCTTCCGCTGGGGCAGCACTATTTTGCCGAACCAGCCCATCACCATGGAGCAACTGATGGATCAGACAGCGATTACCTATCCCTATAGCACCTTGACTGAAATGACGGGCGAAACCATCAAATTGGTGCTGGAGGACGTGTGTGACAACCTGTTCAACGCCGACCCATACTACCAGCAGGGCGGTGATATGGTCCGGGTCGGAGGCATGACCTACACCTGCGACCCCAGACAAACAATAGGCAAACGTATCAGCGAAATGAGGCTCGATGGCAAGCCTATCGAGGCAGAAAAAAAATACCGGGTCGCAGGTTGGGCACCAGTGTCCGAAGGCGCAACTGGCGAACCGATTTGGGACGTGGTTGCGAAGTGGTTGCGCGATAAAAAAGTCGTCACGCCACGCAAATTGAACTCGCCTCGCCTGATAGGCATGAGCAACGATGCCGGCATAGCGTAATTGTTGCTGGCTTTCTAGAACATTGAGGAACTAACCAATCATGAAATGGATCACGCGTGAACATCCCAAGATAGACCGCATTGCCTGCCCCTGGCTGATAGACAGATTTATCGACAAGAATGCCGAGTTTCTCTATGTACCGAGCGCAGACATCATGCGCATCGCCGGCGAAACCGGCGCCACGCCTTACGATGTTCCAGGTGTGGAATTCACCCATGTGGGCGAGCTATGCAGCTTTGATGCCTTCCTGCAGAAATACGCGCTGACTGATCCGGCCCTGCAGCAACTCGCCGCCATCGTGCGCGGCGCCGATACTTCCAGGCTGGATATCACACCCGAATCTGCCGGCCTGTATGCCATCTCGCTGGGCTTGTCGCACAACTTCAAGGACGACCATGAGATGCTGACCCATGGCATGGTGATGTATGACGCGCTGTATGCCTGGTGCAAAAGTTGCCAGAAAGAGACCCACAACTGGCCACCGGCCAAATCATAATTGATGCCCTGATTATCTGGCTTTCAACATTGCGAGTCCAAGCACCGCTCGCAATTGCTGACACTCGGCGTTAGGCTCACCCTGCACATCCCAGGCATTGAATTCGCGGCAGGGCGAGGGGCGGTTTTCGTAGATCGTGCAGGCAGTATGCACGCCCGGCGTACCTGACAACGCAATGCAACGCGGACTCTTCTGACTAGTTCCTTTCATGCATGCACGCGACTCGTTCAGCTTCTCAGTCAGGTGCGCGGGCACAACACCGCACGGCATATCGTCCAGCTCGCCATGGTAGAAGGAAACACGAAAATGGCTGCAGCAGGCGCCACAGGGCTGGCAGGGGTTTTCTTCTGTCACTGCATTCATTATTTCAGTTTCAATCCGAAGCCAACGCAGTCTCGCCAATGAATTGGAATTGAAATCACTTGCGATTGCTGCCCGCCACAACCTTGTACTCAAACAAACGGCACTCCAGCGCACCGTTGAACAAGGGCGTACGGCGCGAAACCGAGAGGCGGATGAACTTGGGCATCTCCAGATCGGCGGTGAGCAGGTAGGCATTCCAGCCCTTGAATTTCTGTTTCAGCACGTCGCCCAGTTGCGGGTACAGCACGCGCATTTCATCCAGCTCGCCCATGCGTTCGCCGTAGGGCAGGTTGGCCACCAGCACGCCGTGGTCGGCAGGTGCGGTGATTTCCAGCACATTGGCCTGCTTGAGTGACACCGCCTGCAGCAGGCCGGCATTTTCCAGATTGAGGTGCGCGGTTTTCAGCGCATCGCCGTACAGGTCGCTGCCGTAGATAGGCAGCGGCGTCACCGGCTTCTGCGCGGCGATGGCCTCGGCGCGCATGGCCTGCCATTTCTCTTCGTTGAAAGTATGCAGCTTCTCAAACGCGAAGTGGCGACCGATTCCCGGTGCGATGTTCAGCGACATCTGCGCCGCCTCAATCAGGAAAGTACCGCTGCCGCACATCGGGTCGAGCAGCGGCGTGCCGGGTTGCCAGCCGCTCAGCAGCAAGATTCCCGCCGCCAGATTCTCGCGCAAGGGAGCTATGTTGGTGTACTGGCGCACGCCGCGCTTGAACAGCGCGTCGCCCGATGTGTCCACATACAGCGTCATCCAGCTCTCTTCGAGGAATGCATGGATGCGAATGTCCGGCGCATGTGTATCCACGCTGGGACGCTCGCCCGTCACCTCGCGAAACTTGTCGCACACCGCGTCCTTGATTTTCAAGGTGGCGAAATCCAGGCTCTTCAACGGGCACTTGATCCCGGTCATATTGATTTTGATGGTACGCAACACATTGAACCATTCGTCCCACGGCAGGGCACGCGCCGTGTCGTAGACATGCTGCTCCGTGCTGTAGCGCGCCTTGGCCACGCGCCACAACACACGACTGGCCAGACGGCTGTGCAGGTTGACGCGATAACTCAAGGCACCCGGCCCGCTGAAATGTACGCCGCCGTCGGTTGCCTTGATGCCTTCGGCGCCCAGCGCCGCAAGCTCCTTGCTCAACGGGGTTTCCAGGCCACGCGGGCACGGTGCAAAAAATTGTTCACTCATATTGGCTTTACCGTCACCAGTATCACCACTGCCATCAGCAGCAACACGGGAATTTCATTGAACCAGCGATACCACACGTGGCCGTGTGCATTGCGCCCCAGTTTGAACTGCGCCAGCAGCTGCCCGCAATACCAATGGTAGACAAGCAGTGCCGCGACCAGCACCAGCTTGATGTTCAGCCACATGCCGGCAAAGCCGTAACCCAGCCACAGCCAGGTACCAAAGCCCAAGGCCAATATTCCGATGGGCGTGACGAAGCGGTACAGCTTGTGCGCCATCAGCAACAAGCGTGCACGCTCCGCGTCCTCCTGCGCCATCGCCAGGTTGACGAAGATGCGCGGCAAATAGAACAGGCCGGCAAACCAGCTCACCACAAAAATTATATGAAATGCCTTGATCCACAACATGAAGATTTTTCCTTGAAGGTAGCTTTATAAATTCAACATTTCTTCCAAGACAGGCAGCTATGTGCCCATTCCAGACATCGCGATTTCTCGAACGCAGATGCTCAGCAAGTAGAAACCGTGGTTCGTCCCCTATTGTTTTCGAATATCTAAAGGCGTCCCCTGCGCCGTGCTCGATTTGCACACGCTCTATGACTCACTGCTCAACAGTGCCGCCACTCTTCACTTTTATTTTATTGGTAACTTCATCGACTCATTTTGAGTGCAGGTTGTGCCAAAAATCTTATAGGGAAACTGCACAAACGTTACCGAGGTTTCAAACACACTCATAACCCTGTCACCCAGATCGAAGGTGACAGTCTTCTCGGGAACGACATGTCTGATTTCACCTTTGTAGAACCGTACATCCCATGCCAGGTCCGCACTAGTTACGATTTGGTTTTTTTCGTGCAGCACATATAACGTCTGTAACTGCTGGCCACGCTTATTCGGTGCTGGATTCGCCCCCGCCTGAAAGTTTATTTTGATTCGTTTACCCCCAACAGGAATTGCGCAGTAGGGCACGAGGCGATCGTCAAAGAGCGTTATCAACTTATTCTTGCGGCTATCTGTTGGGGCCAGTTCATAGGCCTTTACATATGGATGGAGGGTGCCGTAGGCGCAATATGAATTGCCATTAAAATCGAGATAGCCATACTGATTTTGTGCACGATGTTTTTCGCAGGCCAGCCCCTGATTGAACCAGGCATTGGCTTTCTCTTTGTCACTGGCCTGACTATCAATCAGTTTCTTGGAAGCACTGAGCGATTCGCCAAGTTTGCTATTTTTTAGAGCAATCAGAGACAAGTCGGATAGCGTACGTTGATTGTCTGGTTGCAGCTGTGCTGCCAGCGCGATATCACGATAAGCATGTACCACATCCCCTTTCTGATACAAGCTCTCTGCTTTCAGAACATAAGCGTTGGCTGCCTCTTCCGCTAGCTTCCCCGTTAGCGGAGCAAGCCACTTTTCGATCTCGCCAATCTGCCCATCTAGAATATTCGGGTTTTTTTCTTTAGCGTCGGCAGCAGTGTAGCGATGCAGCCAGTCGAGGACACTCTCCTCAACCATCTCATGGTCTGCCTTGATGAAAGGTTGTGCACCACTATTCAGCAGCAGTTTAATCATCTCGGCTGATGCATTACGGATAGCGTAGTGTAGCGGTGTCACGTTGAAAGTTTGCAAGGTGTAGTAGCAGGTGTCAGACGGCTTGATGGTTACCGCGTTCACATCGGCTCCGGCCTTAATCAATAACTTTGCCGCTTCGAGTTGGTTGTTTTGCACGGCATACATCAGGGGAGTTTTACCAAAATCATTGGCGTGATCGTTGCTGACAGCCGATTGCAGAAGAAACTTCAACGCGTCTGGATAATCTACCGCGATGCTCAAAATGCTCTCATTTGCACCGTGGTCACCGCCCCACTCACCACTTTGAGCGTCTAAGTCTTGTGCATCAAACTTGATTGCACGTATATCCTGCATCTTCCGTTTTTCCAAGATCGCTAGGCGCAGCTCTTCTTCGCCTTCTGCAAACTGTGGGTTATACATATAGAAGTGCACCCCCAAGCTGACGACCCCCTTCAGCGCATCGGTAGCCATTTGAGTAGAGAGCTTCTGCGACCAACCATTGGCCTTCTGATAGAAGGCCGCCACTTGCTTTGTTGTATCTGCCAGTTGCGCCTTGAAGTCTTGATACGCTTTGTAATCCGAAGTACCCAGCAATGACCACTGATCGAGATCCCTCATATCATCGGCGTAGCTTCTGCTTTCACGCAATGCCCAAGGGCGATAGAGCACAGCTTGCATCGCACCACGTACATTGCCTTGCCATCGCCAATGCGTTGCCATCGAACCGCAGTCACCCGCGCCGCGCATCAGCCCAAAAACTTTTTGCTGCAGCGCTTGCAGCGAACCGAAAATCTTTTCATCTTTGGCTGGTGCTGCCTCGGTCAAGCGTTCCGGTGCAGTGGCGATCTTGCAAGCAGGTTGCCACTGCCCCTCCCGAGCCAAACGGTAGATCGATATTCCTTGGCCTGCGTCTTTAACGACAAACAGATAGACCTCGTCTGCGGATCGTCTTGCGATCGTATATTCATAGCTATCAGCGGGGGGCGCCGCTGTCGCTAGCTTTTCCCGATAGGCGTAATCGCTCTCCTCGGGAAACGGTTTGTCGGAGACCAGTGGTTGATTTTTTTCGCAGGCGCCACCGCATCCTGGGTGCCTCAGGTAGTCGAGATAATAGGTTTTACCATACGCCGTGATTTCGCTACTCCCGAGGCCGGACTCTACTCCCCAGTCCAGTATCTTTCCTGTTTTGGCATATCCATGCCCACGCACGCCATATGCCTCATAAAAAGAGGTGTCGGAAAAATATTTTTGCCGTACATCACCAAGCAAGCTCTTACATGCAGAGTCGTTATTCTCGGTCAGTACGGGTTTGAACCACGAAGTGCGCACGTCGGCGCTTTGGGCCAACATAATCATTGGGGTCGATTGACCCGATGGTTTTCCAACTAAAGAAGCGGGGATTGATGTGTTTGCCGTCTCTGCCGCAACTTCTCCCGTGATTCCCATTGCGCCCATCAGAATCAGTACATAACCAATGCTTGTTCTCATGCCGCCCCCTTGTGAGTATCTGATGTGCACACTATCCACCCATCCCCATGCGTCAATTGCCTTTTGGCTTAGATATTTCTGAAGTTGGAGGGCGTTTCCGACCGGCTGCAATTGAGACAAAACGACATTCCAATTCCTGCTCCAATCACGCGATCCGCTACAGAAAAGGATTTTGCAGCTCAACTCCCGTCCCGCGAAAATCATCAACGTTGCGGGTGACGACGGTGAGGCCATTAATTAACGCAATCGCAGCAATCTGCTTGTCAATTGGATTCTGATTATGCGGCGACATCAGCTTTCCCCATACTTGGGCGCACGCCTCATCAAACACCAGTATCCGCTCACCGTAATCATTCACAATCAGATTCAGCCATTGCTCTAATTTCCTGGCTTGCGGAAGATCACCACGATGTTGAATATTTTCAATTCCCCGACGAATTTCACCTATCGCCAGCACCGGCAGATAGAGATCATTTTCATCGACATTTTTCCAGAATTTCTGAACGCCAGGGTTTGCTTGCTTTCCCTTTCTGGCTTCACTGACAACATTTGTGTCGATTAGATACATTCCTGTCCTAGCCTTTTCGGCTATCAAAATCAGAATCTTCCCCAACGTTAGGCATGCTTGAAAAAACGTCGGCGACTGACCGGCGTTTTGGGCGTTGCAGGACGGATTTCAGGATTTCCCTGTGCTCTGCTTCAGCACTTCTTCCATGCGATGCCGCAAGCTGCTTGAGAGCCAGTGCGACCTCTTCATCAACATTGCGAACGACGAGATTGGTTGCCACAGTAACCTCCTAATAATGTAATCATTGATAGCAATCTACCCCATATTTGCAATCAATGCAATCATCATTTTTAACGCCAGTCGAATGACTGGAAATGGATCTGAATCTCGCCAAAGGTACTGAGTAGCGCGATCTCCTTATTTGGAGAGACGCCGACGGAACAACACCAGCGACACATAAAATCCAACCAGCGTATACAACGCCAGCACCGCGACGTGCGTCAACACATGCTGCGGCACGCTGTCATTGAGCAGGGGCCGCGCCATATCCACCGCATGGGTGAGCGGCAGCAGTTGCGACACGCTCTGCAACACCGCAGGCAGTTGCGTCACCGGGAAAAATACGCCGCATAGTACCATCATGGGGGTAATCACCAGGGTGAAGTAGTACATGAAGAAATCATAGCTCGGCGCCAGCGCGGTCATGATCAGGCCGACTGCGGCAAAGCACAGCCCCAGCAAGAGTGCTAACGGAATCACCCACAGCGACAGCAAGGTGTGCGACATGCCCATCAGCCAGATCACCAGCAACACCGCCACGCCGGCCATCAGGCTCTTGGTGGCGGCCCACAGAATTTCCGACAGCACGATGTCATCCAGCGTCACCGGCGTGTTCATGATTGCCTCCCAGGTGCGCTGCTCGTGCATGCGTGAGAAGCCGGAATACAGCGCCTCGAAGGAGGCGCTGTTCATGGTGCTGTAGCACACCGTGCCCGCCGACAGGAATAGCATGTAAGACGTGCCACCCATTTCCGGCAACAGGCTGCCCAGACCATAGCCCAGCCCCAGCATGTAGATGACCGGGTCGGCCAAGTGCCCGAGGACGGAAGTAATGGCCACCTTGCGCCACACCAGAAAATGGCGCTTCCAGATGGGCACGAAGCGCAGGCTGATGTGGGGTAATGTGTAAAATTGTGTTTTCATTTGTACCGACTTCAAAAATGCATCCGCAGATTACATAGATTATGCAGATTAGCCATGCCGTTTTTCTGGCTTGCCCCCTGGCAACGCCAAGCAATTACTCAGCAGTCAGTAATTAATGCTACAAGAATACTCATGACATTTATTCAAGCAGCGTGTTTTTGTAGGAGCGGGCCATGCCCGCGAAAGCACAGTGGTAATGCTTGTCGCAGGCATGGCCAGCTCCTACAGCCCTGCATAGCCCCGTGAAATTGAGAGTCATTAATATCGCCATATATACTGGCTGCTGAGTAAAATCAGCATAATCTGCATAATCTGCGAATCAACCGTTTCAGTTTTTCGATTTTTTATCCTGTTCCACTGCGGCAATCACCTCTGCCGGCGCAATTACGCCGCTGCGCGATTTCACCACACCCTTGGAAGTCCCCTCCGCAATCACCCGCTCCGTATTGCTGAAGGTGTGCGTCATGTAAAAATACTTGTCATCCCAATGCGTCACCTCCACGATCACGTCATAGCGCTCAAACAACCCCAGCGTCTTCTTGTACTTGATCGTCTGCTCCGCGATCACCGGTATCCACCCGCGCCTGAACATGGCCTGCAGCAGGCCGCTGCGGATAAACAGGTCCACGCGATTGAGATCGCAAATGGTCAGGTAGCGGCCATTGTTCATATGGAAATTCAGATCCAGATCATTCGGCAGCACGCGCAGCGACAAATGGCTGGCCGCCACGCCCACCGGCAGCCTGTCCTTGAACAGTGCCCGCAGTGCAACATACAGCATGCGGAAGATCAGGTTCATTCGCGCATCTCGCGCCCGGTCAGCTTGATGAATACATCTTCAAGGTTGGCCGGGCGGTGCAGGAAGCGCAACTCCGCATGACTGCCCAGATGTTCCACCAGCGGCTGTGCATCGCTGACATAACAGAATAATGCTTCACCTCTCATATCGCATTATCCAAGAGATGCTTTGTAGGACTTCAAATTTGAACGCGCCCTGGAAATCATTTCACTCACTGTCGGGTTGGCATGAATATCAATTAGCTCTATGGTCGGGTGCTGAATTGCAAAAACTCTAAACACCTCATCCGCAAACGCCTGCCCTATGGCATCAACATCCCGAAAATCGAAAATGACTGTCTTGAATTTTTCCACCCGCGAAATTAGCCGCTTCGCCTGAGAGCGTGACACAAGATTGTCATCTCCATATTTAGTCAGCTTTACTGGCACAATTGTCTTGTTGAATCCGTAATCCTCATCTGAGGTAAATTGATCAAATATTTTTTTGGTAGAACGTGCCGTATGATTGTTCAGTTTCATACAGACCACAGTCCCCTGTGTTGGCTTATGCGGCTCCAATATCCAATCTTCTTTTTTTCCAAATTCATGTGAGAAATAAACGCCGCCAGACAATATCCAATAATCGTCAAACATTCTGGATGTAAAAAAAATACCTTCTCCAGAATGTCGTGCCGGGTCAGTAGTGAGCTTGCCTTTAGCGAGTTCAAGAACTGAATGGCGTTCATCAAGAAGCCCTAAAGCTGCTTGAATCTTCTTAAAAATGCCAACACCATCATCAATAATGACAATTTCTGTCTTTACTGCGGTCTTCTCAAATTGAACCTCAAGAATTTGCCCGCCAGAGTGATCAATTGCATTATTAAACATCTCGGTAAAACCATAGTGCCAAATGTCTGTCACATTCTTGGGCATTTGTCCCAGAGATGGCGCTATATCACCCATCCAAATCTGGTCTTCTGTAACGCCCGCGTTAATGAGGTATGTTTTTTTCCAGCTTAACAAGGGAGCCAGTCCGTAACTACGCCCCCTTGTCTTGCCATCCGGTATAAGCGCCTTCTCTAGAACAAGATTCTGGATATGCTTGTTGGCTGCCTGCCGAGTAATACCAAATTTTTCGGATACAACCTTTGCGATATCAGCGGGATGCTTCTCAACATGCTCAATAATAAATCGGCGAACAACTTCCCCACGCACCCGAACAGTATTCATTGCCCCCACCTTGTTTTGTCAACCCAAACGAGGTTTATTGTCAACTTAATAGAATCTATTGTCAACTTATAGAAGTTTTCATTCGCGCATCTCGCGCCCGGTCAGCTTGATGAACACATCCTCAAGATTGGCCGGGCGATGCAGGAAGCGCAACTCAGCATGGCTGCCCAGATGCTCCACCAGCGGCTGCGCATCGCTGACATAACAAAATGCCGTTTCACCGCTCACCTCAAAGCGCTGCGAATATTTGGCAGCGTTAGCCTGCGCCCACGCTGGCACACCTTCACCAAACACCTCCACCACTTGCGGCTCGATGTGCTGCGCGATCAAGCCGCGCGGCGTGTCCTGTGCGATCATGCGTCCCTGGTCGAGGATGGCCAGGCGGTGACACAGGCGCTCGGCCTCGTCCATGAAATGGGTGGTGAGCAGCAGCGTCTTGCCCTGCGCAGTCAGTTCGCGCAGGCGCTGCCAGATCAGGTGGCGCGCCTGCGGATCGAGACCGGTGGTCGGCTCATCCAGAAAAATGATGTCGGGATCGTTCACCAGTGCGCGCGCTAAAGTCAGCCGGCGCTTCATGCCGCCGGACAGGGTGGGCACCTTGGCATCGCGCTTGCTGGTGAGGTTGGCAAATTCCAGCAACTGCGGAATGCGTGCTTCTATCTCGGCGTCCTGCATGCCGAAGTAGCGGCCGTATACCAGCAGGTTTTCCGCCACGGTAAAGTCCGGATCGAGGTTGTCCATCTGCGGCACCACGCCGATGCGCAGCCTGGCTGCGCGCGCATGGCGCGGCACGGCGTGACCCAGCAGGCTGAGCTGCCCCGCATCGGGATCAATCAGCCCCAGCATCAGGCGCAGGGTGGTCGTCTTGCCCGCGCCATTAGGTCCCAGCAGGCCATAACATTCACCGCGCCGGATAGTCAGGCTGATGCCATCCACCACGCGGTGACCAGCGTAGGACTTCTGCAGATTTTCAACCGAGATCACCGCATTCATATTGTCTGACCGTTGAAGTGCCTGCTGACTATTTCCCTGATCTGGTGCAGGCGTCCGTGAAAATAATGCTCGGCCTCGGGCAACACCGTCACCGGCAGTTGCTGCGGCCGCGCCCACTCCAGCATGTCGCTCAAGGGCACAACTTCATCCTTCTCGCCGTGCACCACCAGCGTGTCGGCGGGCACTGCCGGCATGGCAAAGCGCCCTACTGCAGGGGCGATCAACACCAGCTTGTGCCGTGCTGTGGCATGGCCATGCAGGCGCTCGGCAACGCGCGCCTGCACATAACTCCCGAAGGAAAACCCAGAAAGTATCAGCGGCAATTCGCCAAATTCCTGCTGCGCGTAATGCACCACGGCCAGCGCGTCTTCCACCTCACCGTTGCCTTCATCATAAGCGCCGCTGCTCTCGCCCACACCGCGAAAATTGAAGCGCAGCGCGATAAAACCCAGCTCGGCAAAAGTCTTGGCCAGCGTGGTGACTATCTTGTTGTCCATGGTGCCGCCCATGATGGGCAGGGGATGCGCCACCACCGCGATGGCGCGCGGCTCCACTTCGGGCATGTGCACCATGCCGTACAGCACGCCGGACGGCGCGGGAATGGAAAATTTGTGCAGACCCATGGCTTAGATCTTGAGGCGCTCGACCACCTTGCCGTTCTTGAGGTGCGACTCGATAATCTCGTCGATGTCGCTTTCATCCACATAGGTGTACCAAACCGCTTCCGGATACACCACGATGACCGGGCCGTAATCGCAATGGTCCAGGCAACCGGCCGAGTTGATGCGGATGCGATTTTTTTCGGTGGAAATGCCCAGCGCCTTGACCTTGTCCTTGGCGTAATCGCGCAGGCGCTGTGCGCCCAGGTTGTTGCAGCAGGTCTCGCCCTCACCGCGCTGGTTGGTGCAGAAAAATACGTGTTTGTCGAAATGACTCATGGCCGGCCTCGTTGAATAAGAGGCGTGATTATACAGCCTTGGACAGCCTGCTCCTTAGCCAGCCCAGATACCCCAACAACAGCAAGGGGAATAGCAGCGCCACGATTTGTGACAGGGCGTTGTAATTGAGCATGTGGCCGTAATGCCAGTGGTACAAGCGCATTGCGCCGGCTGGCGTGCCGCCGCCTCCCATCACCCAGTGCACCAGCACCATGTAGCCCAGCACGGCCAGCACGGCATAGAAAATCAATTTCCGCTGCGCCAGGCGACTGGCAAGCATTACCAGCAGCACCCCGGCAACAATGCCGAACATGGCCTCGCTGTTCAGCCACACCAGCAAGGCCCATGATTTGAGCAGCACGGCCGCGATCACGAACTTTGCCAGCGTCACCACACCCAGTGCCAGCAGCAACAAATTAAGCGTATGGCGCCGCTCGCGCAGCAGGGTCAGCAGCAGCACGCCTGGCATCAGCAAATTGAGCGCCACGGCAGCGCACTCCAGCCAGTTGAACGGCAGCACCGGCACCACCTCGAAGGGCGAGCGCGCCACCTCGCTGATGAACACGCTGCCCAGCATGGGCAGGGAGGGATTGATCTGCGCAAACATCCACAAGGCCAGCAGCGCCAGGCCAAAATCGCTCACGCTGCCGCGCTGGAACCAGCGCCCGTACCATTGCTGCATGCGCGCAAACCACTCCTGTGTTTCGATGTTAACCGCCAGCAAGGCGCCGCACACCACGCCCGCACCATTGCTGATAAGGTCGCTGTTGGAGCTGACGCGCGCGGGCAAATACATTTGCGCATACTCCATCAGCAACGACATCGCCAAACCCGGCACGACGGCCAGCAATACACCGCTCGCCGGAAAGCGGCTGCGCAGCATCATGGCCAGTAGAAAGCCGAACGGCAGATAAGCCAGCAGATTGATGCCGAAGTCAAACCAGGTAAATGTCTGCCCCAGCGGCGAGAACAATATCTCAAGAAAATCCAGCCCCTGCTCCTGCCAGCCCGAGAAAGGCGACAGGCTCGCATACGCGATGAACAGGGCATAACCGGCAGCGAGGTAGCTGCGCAGATGGGTGCGGTGGCGGTTAAAAATGCGATCTGACATGGCAGGAAGTGTAGCTTATCACTGCCAGCCTGTCTGTCTCCCGCAGGAATCGGGCGCCTGCTGAAGCGGTCAGGCCGGGCGCAATATTTCGCGTGCGGCACTCAAATCTTTTTCAAAGCGCTCAAAAAATTCGCGATACAGATTTGCGTGAATGCCCATCCGTTTGACGGAAGCAATATCGTCCCAATTGACTATTTTTGCCGCCCCCTGATTCAACAGGTTTGCCACGGTAACAACATCCGCATAATCCGCGGCATCACCGCCCGTGTCACGATGCAAATCCTCATGGGCAAGGGGAACCACGGCCAACTCGGCAGGGAACTCCCACAGTTGCAACAGCCTTTCGCCCACAATGGCGGCACATCTGCGCATCACAACCTCCACGTCCGCATCATTGGCGAAACGGGCGTGCTGGTCTATATAAAGCAGCAGCGGAAGCACGCCAATATTGTGCGTCAATCCGGCCAGCAAGGCCTGTTCCGGAATCAGGTGATCCTGGCTTTTCGACAACACGTAACTGATGGCCGCAACTTCATGGCTATGCCCCCAGAATGCCGCCAGGTGTTTTTTGATGGCCGGGATTTCTATAGTCGCGAGCTTGTTCATCGAGGCTGCAACAACCAGATTCCGCAGCATCTTGAAGCCGATCCTGGATATCGCCTTGTTCACATTTTCGGCCCTGGGCTTGCCACTATAGGCAGCACTGTTGGCCACCCTGATGATCTGGGCGGCAAATGCCGGATCACCGCCCACTGCTGACACTATCTGGCCGGTAGAAACATTCATGTCATCCAGCATCCGCAACACCCTGGTGGCCCAATCCGGCATCGTCGGCAACTTCATTTCATTGCGCTCAAACGCCTGAAAAATCTTGTCTGCCAGAGGGCATGTTGCGGAAGGATTCATATTGAGGAAATTGCCAGTGTCGAAGTTTGGAAAAAACCAGAAGTAAAAACCATCTTACCCCTTTCTCATGGGAACGATAGCCCGGGTCATTTCATTTTTGAGGGCAGCTTGATAATTTCACCAGCCACCATGAACACGCCCTTGCCGCGATGGTGCAGCGTGCGCGGATTTTTTACGGAAGGATCGATCCACGCCTGCAGCACCTCAAGTATGAAGAAGTTGTATTTGTTCACCAGCCGGCTGTCCGCCACCCTGCACTCCAGGTTGGCATAACACTCGTCTATCAACGGCGCTTCGACATGGCTTGCCGGCATTGCGGTGAGGCCAAACTTGGCAAACTTGTCGACCTTCTTTCCCGAGCAGTTTCCCACCCCCACCACCTGTTTTGCCAGTTCAACAGTGGGGATGTTGATCACGCACTCGCGCGTTGCCGTGAGGGCATCAAAGGAGTAATTGCGCCCGCTGATCACACACCCCACCAGTGGCGGCTCGAATTCCATCATGGTGTGCCAGGACTGCGCCATGACATTGGCCTTACCCTTGTGCGCAGTGCTAATCAGCGTAACCGGGCCGGGCTCCAGCAGGGTGTAAACCTTGGACAACGGAAAGGATTTTTTGGGCATCTCATCACCTCGCAAAATGAAATTGCTTCAAACACCTGGTTCCAATATCAATGCGTGACCTTTCACATCATGAACGTTGCCATAAATTATGCAAGCAACGTTCACAGCTTCCAGCTCAGTCCGTGCCGATTGCCTTGTTCAACTCATACCAGTTCATATGGCGGGTCAGCATCATGACTGCGGCAAGCGCGGAGAACATGACCAGCGTCCCCATCAACAGTGCATTGTCTTCCGATTGCAGCACCCCATACAGCACGGCATAAAGCAAGGCGATGCCGCCGGAGAATGCCAGCGCAGCTTTCCTGCTCTTCATTACGCCAGCCAGATAGATGCCTATCAGTGCGGCGCAAGCAGCGCCAGACACAACATATGAGGCCAGGAACGGCATGTGCTCGGACAGGCTGATAATGAACAGGAAGAACATCGCCATCGCCAGCCCGACCAGCAGATACTGCATGGGATGGATACGCAGGCTGCGCATGACCTCGAACATGAAGAACGAGGTAAACACCAGCACCACGAACAGCACGCCGTATTTCACCGCACGCTCCGACAACAGATAGACGTTGACCGGGTCGATGAAGTCCACCGAAAACACCTCGGCGCCATTCTTTTCTCCGTCCTCGGCGCGCACCTTGTCGTTGCGCGCCAGATTGCTCACCTGCCATTGCGCGCTAAACCCCTTTGCATCCACATTGCGGGTACGCGGCAAATAGCTTCCGCCAAATGACGGATGCGGCCAGCTGGATTTGAGCGACATTTCCGTATTGCTGCCCGAAGGCGTCATGGACAGCGTCGTCATGCCCTGCAGCTCGAGCGGAAATTCAAAATTGTATGTGCGCGTCTCGTCCACACCCGGTGACTTCAGCAAGACATGCATGCCGTTTCCGGCAATCGGGCTGATGGCGCCCGGCGCAAACTCGAACGCATTCCCGTTGAGCGTCAACACCGGCGCATTGCGTATGCCGCGCGCATCGCTCACGCTCATCACAAAATATGCCGACACCGGAATGATATCGCCCAGCGCTTTATTGAGCCCGTATCCTTGCGGCACCACAAAATCCCCGCTCACTTTTCCGTGCAAGTTATACAAGCGCGCCTGATAAATGCCACGGCTTCTGCTTTCGACGCCGGCATCGCCATCAAGCTTCAAACTGTGCGGTGCAATGATCTTTTCCTGCACCCTGGATTCAGTAATCGTGGTGCGCTCATTGCCGCTGCTGTCCTTGGTGGTGTAACGCTCACGCAATTTGTATTTAAGCACCAGGTAAGGCCCCGCAAGCGTCTGCGGCCCGGAGGCGCTGCGCGCGATGTCTTGCTGCACCTGGCTTTGCAAATATTGGCGCTCGCTGATCTTGGACTGGATCATCCCCAGCGGAATCAGCAACAGCAGCGCCAGCAGGCTGATCATCAGAATCTTGGAAAATAGTGGATTGCGTAACATGGTGAACTCCCTGAAAGATTATTGGTGTGTGCGCTCGGGCCTGAACCCGGCGCGAACGAGAATGAGCAGCACGCCGGCCATGCCGGCGACAACACAGCCGAGATACACGTTCTGCGTATAGGAAACATCCAGCAAAGGATTGGCCTCGCTGAACGGCGCCAACGGATGCATATCCGCATGCATCAAGGCGTCCAGCAGCACATGGCTGAAGACGCCCGTCAATGCGCCCATCCAGGCCTGCTGTGCTGTCATGTGTGCGGCGCAACCGGCATGCGCACTGAGGCGCTCATACCAGCGCCATATCCGCCGGATGACGATGCGCCCCAGCAGCACCGTGGCC
Source organism: Nitrosomonadales bacterium (assembly GCA_023259065.1). Taxonomy (GTDB): domain Bacteria; phylum Pseudomonadota; class Gammaproteobacteria; order Burkholderiales; family Gallionellaceae; genus 39-52-133. The sequence goes on along the minus strand of JAHFQY010000013.1, from coordinate 18,203 downwards.
ACGCCGATCAGCGCCGCACCCAACACGGTGTGGCTGAAGCCATGCAGGGGATAAGCGCCGCGCAACATCTGGTAGCCCGGCTCGATATCCATCGCCACATTGGCCAGCGCAAACATGGACAGGCTGAAGCGGCCCGGCATCAGCGTCTTGAGCAGCAGCCCGGGGCCGAAGTGAAACGGAGTGAACGGCATGATGATCTCCTGTGGGTTGAAGGAGATTGCAGGATGCCGGGGCTATGTGTGGAGAGGATGGGGTTGTGTGTGGTGAATGTGTAGAGCGGCTTGCTCTGCGGCCCCATCCGGCTTTGCGCAGGAGTCAGAAATTAAAGCTGCAAAATTGAGCGTCACCCTCTCAAGCACCAACCCGGCGAGAGCTGGCTGCAATATGGGCTGTCGCTCTCACAACAACTCAAAATCTGCAGCAATGTTGTCAGTAGTCGTGACACTCAAGCCAGCCTCGTTGGCAAATTTCGGCCAGCTGTCCAACGCAGCGCGCACATCTGCCAGCATATCCACAGGGCGGCGCACGCCGAAGCGGTCGGCCTCAAGCAGCAAGTCTGCGCGCGTGATTCCGCTGAACTTGCCATTCACATTCATCAGGTGCTGATAGGTCCACTCGCCTTTGGGGTTGTAGGCATGCGTTACGTCATACGCTGGTGCCAGCTCCCATGCGCCGTTTTGCTTCAGGCGAAAAGCAAAGTTCTTGGTGTGGTCGTCACAGTTCCTGGACATGACATTGAAAGCCATGCGGCGGAAGGCTTGCCCGATAGCCGCATCGCCCAGCTTGAGTTTACTGATTACCATAAACAGCTGGGCGTAGGCATGGGTGGCGCGTTGCTTGTAGTCGAGGTGATCCATCGCGCAGAGAGTCTGCACATGATGCTTGAGGGTGTTGTCTTGATGCACCTCACGGTCAAAGCGCCGGGTCATGAAGTGGGCGCGGCCGCCTTCTTGCAGCAGACGGCTTGCGGACATTTCGATGCCGGCAGCCTTGGCCATCAGGTAATAGGCGTATTCGATGCGACCGTAATCAGCACTGCCGCCCAACTCCAAATCTTTGCCCATGCCATCGAACTTGAGCAACCAGTGCTCGAAGCCGGGAGCGGCATCAAACTGGCCGCTGCGAATCTGGTTGGTTTCAGGATTCCAGCTGACCACCGCTTTTGCACGCGCCCCGCCAGCGGAAGTTCCCACCCGGATAATGTTGGCCAGTGCAGCTTGCGCCTGCACATCTCCGGTCAGGTCGCCATGTATCACTTGGCGAGCAGCTTCCACCAGAGATTTCATTTCAATTGGTTCGGAGCTCTCGCGGTGCGCGCCGCGAGCAGGCTTGAATTCCAGCGCACCCATGCCGCGCTTGCCCATGTAAGCCAGGCGATCCAGCGTGGTAACAGAGCGTCTTTCCACACCCTTGCCAGTCATCCATGCATCAATCAGCGCATTGCCGAAATCGTCAGGCAAGGCATCGGCCAACAGCCCAGGCAGGCGCTTGTAGCTCGGCTCAGACAGATTGGGAAAGGTAAAAGCGTCCTGCTGGTCATCCAGCGGCATGGTGAGCGGCGCCAACTCTATTCCGCCACGCCGCCAGGCCGGGGTGTAGGCAAACACATAACACCCCAGGCGCTCGTCCGGCGCCACAGCGCCTACACGCTCACCCCAGATACGAACCTCAATGACCCTGGTATCCATCAGCCTTCCCTGGGCTGCCTGGAAGCACGGCGTACACGTTGCGGCGCTTTGGTCTGACGCAGCAAATCCAGCGGATTGACACTGATCTCTGGCGCCAGCATCTCGATACCTTGAAGGTAATCCAGCGCCTTCAATACGCGCAACAACGTTTCCACCGTTGATCCATGCCCGCCTTCGAGATTGCGCAACGCCTTCTCCGAAATGCCCGCCTTCTCGGCAGTGCTGCGTTGATCCAGATTGCGATTAAGCCGCAGCCGACGCAACCTCTCCCCGAGGGCGGCTTGGAGTTCTTTTGGAGTATTAAATACTAACGATTTCATTCGGTTTATTTGTACCGGTTAATTAATTTTCTGATGTTAAACGGTCACTTTATGCTGGATATTTATCTCATAAAATAATAACAGTGTCAATCAGCTGCTATATGCCGATTAAACCAATTCAATACAATTAAGGGTAAATATATACCACTTAAACTATTATGCTTCATCGTGCAGATTAAAATTTATCTCTACTGCGTAAAGAAAAATCCCAAGAGAGCGAATACTGCAACAAGCCAGAAGGAGATTTCTGCCAAACCCCATGGCTACCCCAAACGATTCCATCACCGCCAACAAAACTTGATCAAACTTGATTTCCCCACAGCAATGGATATAATCCCCGCCCTATGGAAAAACTACTGAATTCGGCAGCAATTCAGAGTGCTCTCGCAGAACGCGGGATTACGCAAAAGCAGTTGGCAAGCGCGGTGGGAACTTCATCCCAGGCGGTAACCAACTGGCTTAAGGGGAAAGACTTCCCCCGTCCGGCATCACTCCTCAAGCTCGCCACCACACTCGGACTGACTTTCGACCAGCTTGTGCAAACAAGCAGTGCGGGTCGCCCCATAATTGCTTACCGCAAAAAGGCCAACACCAAGACTACCGATGCCCACATCGCCAAGGCCGAAGGCATCGGCATGTTGCTCAAGCCGCTGGTAGCGCACCTCCCTGAGTTGCAAACTCTGCGCACCTTGATCACGTCGCCTTCTACCGAATACGACAAGCTCCAGCTCATTGTGTCGCAAACGCGCACACGCTTGGGCATAGGTGAGCAAGCGGAGCTCGAATACAAGCATCTGATCAGCGAATTCAAGGAATGCGGCGCAGTCCTGGTGCCAGTGCTCTGGGGCGCAAAAGGCAACCATGAGAATGCGCTGCACATTCGCTTGCCACAGGAAGATGTCACCTTCATCTTCCTCAACCTCGATACCCACCTGGAAGACTTCAAATTCTGGATGGCACACGAATTGGCGCATGTACTCACGCCCGACCTTTCCGGCAAGAACGAAGGCGAGGACTTTGCCGATGCATACGCTGGCGCGCTGCTTTACCCCAAGTCCTGCGCAGAGCAGGCTTATCGCGAGATTACAAAGCAATCCACTTATGACGGCGGCATGGCCGTGTTGCGGAAACAGGCGCATGCACACATGATTTCGCTGAATACTGTTTTCCAGCAGGTGCAGCACTATGCCATGGCACACAACCTGACAATGCTCCCCATCAAGGAAACGGCTATCCATGCCGTGCGCAACAGCCTGCGCGGCCCGCTGATCAGCGCAACCATGTTCGACCCCATGCCACCATCACCGCAGCTATACATCGCTGCCTGTGAAAAAACTTTCCAGACCGGATTCTTTCAAGCGTTGAAACGCATGATCCACAGCAGCGGCACCGGCGCACCCTACATCCAGCAAGTGCTGGATACCTCGCTACAGGACGCCCTGACTCTCCACGAGGAACTGCAACGTTGATCCTGGTGCTGCTTGATACCAACGCTTATTTGCGATTGGCCAAGCGCATCCGCCCCTTGCTGGGCGTGGAATTCGGAACCAAACAATACTGTCCCACCGTGTTGAAACAAGTCGCGGACGAAGTGGGCAAAAGCCCCCGGCTGCAATTTCTCTATCCCTGGTTTTCAGAAGAAGAACTGAGCGACGAGCGCATGTCAAAACAGATGCGCCTGAGTAAAGCAGAACGGATACAAAGCGAAGCGGCAGCCAGTGTGCTGCGTGCCCATGTGTTGGCCGATCCGAGCGCATATACCAGCCAAGGCCGATCGCCACCCTCCCCAACAGATTGCTTCATCCTGGCCTTCGGTCAGATGCGGGATGCCATTGTCGTAACGGATGATCTCGGCATGCACAAGCTCGCTGCAGATTTCGATTTAGACATCTGGCATGGCCACGAACTGCTGAAAAAAATGCTGAGCGCAAAGGCCATCAGCAACGACCTGGTGCGTGAAATCTTCGCGGCTCTTGAAACCAACGACGACCTGCCGCGCACCTGGCAAGAGGTCAAGCACACCGAGTTCAAGAAATTATTCGGGGCGAAAACTTAGCGAAAAAAGTTTGGGTGACGGTAATTTGCCCACGCGCATCGGCAATCGAAATCCATAAGGCAGCGATGATTTTCCGGATGGCCGAATGTCTCCTGAATTTGGATGGTTATGAGGCCAAGAGGTTACATAGAGTATTCATAGAATACTGTGGTGCATTAGGCTAACAAAATACTAACCTGAAACCTCGCTAAGCAAGATATCTAGATCAAAATCATCGTCGGAATCACCGTAAGTTTGAGAGGCAACTGGTTTAACGATTATAGGAAGCGTTGCGTACTCGTCGTAAAATGAAACGCCGGCTGCTTTCATTGGCTCGAAATGCTTGTGGGCTGTTACGAAATCCTTCCCACCCTTGCTGGGCAGCCAACCTTTCACGTTGGCCTCATATGCAAGAAGCCATTGGCCCTCGTTCAACTCCTTTTCGTGCATCAGCGCTTCAAGGCTGGACACATCCACTATCCCGATAACAAGCCCTCTCGCTCTAGCGTGCAAAGCACAGAGCGCTACACACGGATCGGCTGTAAGCAGTGCTTTTTCGACAATTTTTGCTTCGACCTTGCAGTCAAGGCAGATCGCACCCCAGAGCGCCCAAACCACTTCACTGCCGTGATGTAGCGGTGCATGATCCTCAATCAACTGATGCAAGGATTCGGAGATGCGGGATCGATCAAGAGGCATGCGCAGGTGATATTTGTACAGCTCGCCAATCACCGCCGGCGCCGTACCCGGCTCGACCGAGAGGCACTGAAGAAGCATACTTTCGTATAGCCCCCAGTTTTTCTCAAATATATTCACTGACCTGAGACGTGAAACAGAGTAACGGAGAATGGACTCTTCACGATGCATTGCAGCAAGCTCAAACGCACGACCAAAATAACTCAACAAGTCGGTCTGTTGCGCACCAGCTGATAGGGAGCGGAAAGAAAACAACCGAAGGTGCGGCACCCAAGATGCCTCAAGTTCCGAAGGAAGTTCAGTGATCCGCGTCTTCTTCGGATTCAGTTGAAGTTGAAGGTCGCCGATCAGGTGCTGTAATTGCCCCAATGTTTCTTCCGCTTCAGCAATGGTCCGAAAACCGCAGCTGATGTCGTCGATATAACGAAAACCTCGTTTCGTGATTGCGCCACCAAGCTTGGCGTCAACAGTCGAGAGAATAGCCTCCGCGATGACAAGGGAAGTATCCGGCCCAATGGGAATACCAATTGTCTGCTTGTCCTGGCCGTTTCGTATCGCCAAATCCAGCACATTTCCCTGCAGGGTGTAGTCGTTCTGTTTTGCTTTCGCAACGCGCTTGGTATGCAGTGCCCAAGGAATGGAATGCGTGTAAATGCTCGGATAGAACTGACTCAGGTCTGTCGTCAGCAGGTATCTTGACGCGGTGCGGGAGCGTGCCCGCGCCACCGGGATTACATCAAATGCGCTCGCCGGGTTAATAGCTCGTGCGCCGTGCTTCAGGTATCGCGGTGTAGTCAGGGAAAACGGTGATTGGTTACATATTCTCTTCAGGTTTTTCCATCCATCGACAATGGCGCGCGCCACCTGATATTGATTGACCGGGTTCGGTATAGTCAGTTTTCTACGCAAGGTTCCAGAACGTGCCAGGTTATGAATCGCCGGTTGTGTTGTCAGGTTCGACCTCATTCCCTCCTTTGAGGTATCCAGATGTAGATCTGCCGGTGCCGTATCTGCAAATGCTCCAAAGGACCTCGTATTGAACGGGGGCGGCAATTCCTTGGGGAAATAACCGCGTGCCAGAAGATTGGATAGGGGAGAAGTCATGTCGCTTCGACCTGATATGCCAGCACGAAGGCAGCAAACAATTGGGGCTCAAGCACAATGTTGGCCTTACCTTTGGCATCATCGAAGAACCGCCAGCCAGATTCTTCGAGCAATTTGTTGGGCTTGATGCGTGCCTTGGCTTCCTTTGTGGCCATTATTCACCCCTTGTTATGACCGGGCGAATCCTACCACGAAGCGATATTAAGCGAGTTGAGCTGGGGCATGTTGAAAGCTGCCATGCCGTATGTCTGGTTTCAAAAGGGACGTATGGCCACACATGAGTAACCGCCACGCCCTAGCCCACCCGCAGCACCAGCCTTGCCTCCACGCCACCTTCCGGGTGGTTGCTCAAGACCACCTCGCCCCCATGCAACAACGCCACCTCCCTGACGAAGGGCAGACCCAGGCCTGTGCTCTTGCGTTGTGTGCCGGGGCGGGCCAGGGAGTAGAAGCGCTCGAAGATGCGCGGCAGGGCGTAGTCGGGAATGCCGCTGCCGTGGTCGCGCACGCTGATTGCGCATTTACCCGTTGCGGCATGCGCGGAGATTTCGATCTGACCGCCATCCGCTGAGAAGTCGCTGGCATTCTCCAGCAGGTTGGTCAGCGCCTGACGCAGCAGGAAGGCATCGCCTCGTACCTGCACGCCGGGCGTTACACGGTTGTCGCACTGCTGGCGGCGCTGTTGCAGCCTTGGCGCCAGATCGGCGATGGCGGTGTGCACCAGTTCGCGCAATTCCACTGTGACGGTTTCTTCCAGCACTTGCCGATGCTCCAGTCGTGCCAGCGCCAGCAGCTTGTCCAGCATGTCCCTGAGGCGGCTGCTTTGCTCCTTGATGCTGGTGGTGAACCTGGAGCGCTCCTCTGGCGGCAGGTTTTCATCCAGCAGCTCCGCTGCGCCTACGAGTGCTGTGAGCGGGCTCTTCATCTCGTGCGCGAGATGGTGCACGTAGTTTTCGACATACTCGCGCCCGTCCAGTTTTTCGCGCATTTCGGCCAGCGCCCGCCCCAGCTCGGCCAGTTCGCCGCTGCCCAGCTCGGGCAATTGCGCCTTCTTGCCCTGGCTGACTTCGCGCGCATAGCGGCGCAGCAGGCCAACGGAACGGGTCAGCCACCAGGTGAACAGCAGGCCGATGGCCAGCGCGCCGCCCATCAGCCACCAGCCGGCGCGCTCGATGCGCTGGCGGCTGCGGTCGATAAAGGGCTGCACGCTCAGAGTGGGCTTGGCCACGGTGAGCACGCCCACCATCTTGCCCTTGCGCAGTATCGGTGCGGCCACATGCATCACGTTGCTGCGGCTGTCGCCGGGGTCTTCCTGGGTGCTGCGCACCCCGTAACGGCCTTGCAGGGTGAGATGGACATCGTTCCACTTGGAGTAATCCTGCCCGACGGCCTCGACCTCGGAGTCATACACCACGACGCCGCGCGCATCGGTGATGTAGACGCGCAGGTCGAGCGAATCTTTCTTGAAGCCCCAGATATTGGCGTGCGGCTCGCGCGCCTGGTAGCGCTCGAATGCGGCGGCAAAGCGTCTGGTATCGAGCTTGCCGGAGGGCATTTGTTCGGTCGCCATTTCCGCCAGCAGATGCGCGGTATCCACCAGGGTGTCTTCCATGGTCTGGCGCACGCCGGGTTTGACCTCTTCGGAGAAGCTGGTGAGCACGAACCACGCGGCGAGGCCGACAATGAGGAAGTAGCCGAGCAGCAGGCGCAGGGTGATGTTCATTGGCCGTTTCCATTCGCTGCACTGTAGCCCATGCCGCGATGGGTGACGATGGGGTCTAGGTCGTCGCGCACCGCCTTGAGCTTGGCGCGCAGGGTCTTGATGTGGGTATCCACGGTGCGGTCGGAGGTGTCCAGCGCGTCGCGCCAGATGGCGTCCATCAGCAGGTCGCGCGCGTAGATGCGTCCCGGCTGCTCCAGCAGGAATTTAAGTAGCAGGTATTCGTAGCGCGTCAGCTCCAGCAGCGCCCCGCAGAAGCGGATGCGCGCACTCGCGGCATCCACCTCGAACCAGCTGGAGTTCGCACCCGTTGCCGCCTGACCCAAGCGCCGCAGAATCACGCGCACCCGCGCCACCACTTCACGCGATGAAAAAGGCTTGGTCACGTAATCATCCGCCCAGATCTCCAGGCCCACGATGCGGTCCACCTCTTCCGAGCGCGCAGTGAGGAACAGGATGGGAATGTCGGTGTAGGTGCGCGCCTGGCGGCACACGTCGAAGCCGCTCATGTCGGGCAGACCGACATCCATGATCGCCAGCGCGAATTTGCCGCTGCGCAATTGCGCCAGCCCCTCGCCGCCCAGCGTACAGTGCTGCGTGACGTAGCCCTCGGACTTGAGCGCATAAGCGAGCACATCCGCGATGGGTGTTTCGTCTTCGATGATGAGGATGCTGGTTGGCACGGGGTATTTAGGCGGGATTGCGTGACGACAGTTGCAGAATAGCATGGGCCAGATTCGCCCGCGCCTGCTGCTCGCGTTCGGCCTGGAACGGCTGGTTCAGGTAAATGTGCGTACGCTGCAAGAAGCCATTCAGCACCGCCACTCTTTTCTTACGGTACACCAGCATGGGAACGATCCGGTATTCTTTTCTCACGGCGGCTTCGAATTGGGCGTATGCCGCCGCATCAGCGCCCAGTATCGCCAGGTCGATATCCAGGAGCAGCGACTCATCGCGTGTCTGCGGCGCGACATCGTGCTGCGTGGCCATGATCAAGCGGCGCAAGCGCTCTGCAACGTCAGGGGCTGCGGCATTGGCTTGCAGGAACTCAGCGCACCACGCCGCGCTCCTTGCCTCGTTATTGTTTGAAAGAGGCTGGTAGATGGCATCATGAAACCACAGCGCCAGCTCAATCTCAGCCGGCCGCTCGGCCTGCCTGGCACAGGTGTCCAGATGGTACAGGCAGGCTTGCACGTGCTCGGCGGTGTGGTAATGCCGGTGTTGCTGCGCGTACGCGGCGCACAGTGCATCGAACGTGTCTGCATTGGCGGGAAAGCCGAGCACGCGCATGAGGGCCAGCCAGCGTTCGCGATTCATTTTCCAATTCTCGGCGCGTCGTCTTTTCTGAGCCCCAGGACCTGGGCCAGATTCTTGCCTGCCAGCAGGGCGTACAGCCACGCCTTACGCCAACGATTGCCCAGCAGCACAATGTGCACGTGCCAGCCCTTCTCGCGCCGGGCGCTGTAGCCGCTGTATAAAACCGTAAACGCCTCCTTGTCGCCCAGCAGCTCATCAGCCAGGCTTTGGGCATGCGCCACGCCCAGGTTCAGCATCTCGGTGATTTCAGCTGGCGATGGCTCGCCCTGCTCAATGGGAAACGCCAGCAGGTAATAGTTGCGGATCAAATCATTTCGAATCGTAATCAATTGGCAAGATTTGCCGGTAGCCAGGTCGAATTTTTGCACTGTGTTCGGGTGCGTCATAAGCGCTGTTCCTTAAACCTGGTTGCCTTCGTTATGGACAAGGCAGGCATAGCATTAACGATAGGCTGTGTGTTGTAAAGCGCAACCTCGCTTACGCGCCGCAGCCCAAGCCGATGGGGGTGGGTTCGCTTGATGCGCGGTGGGTAATTTTGCAATTATTTACCCTTGAACAAGCTGCTTGCATATTAACAGATAAATATATAACCTTTAATAACCGCAATTCCTGTTAAAGGCTGTTTCCAGCATGAAGAAATCTGATTTGTGCCGAGCACGGCAGAAATTGCTGGTGCCGGTAGCCGAGCACCCCGGTGCTTTTGCGCTGGTTCCGCCACCTACACCGCGCTGGATTCCCCTGCCTGGAATTCAGAATGAAGTGGCCCGTGCACACGAGGCATTAGGCGCGCTCAAGGCGTTGACCGCCAAACTTCCCAATCCGGGTATGGTGAGCCGCACATTGGATCGCCGCGAGGCAGTTCGCAGCAGCCAGATTGAAGGCACGCATTCCGACGTGAACGATTTGTTTGCCTACGAGGCGACAGGCAGCGGCGAGGGCTTGCCGCCTGATGTGCTGGTTACGTTGAACTATGTCAAAGCGCTCGACTACGGCCTTGAACAGGTCAGGCATCTGGGGGGCGCAAAGGCGCTAACGTGCGAATTGATCAAGGCCTTGCATTTGCATTTGATGGCAGGAGTAAAAGATTTCAAAGGCACGCCCGGCGTCTACAGGGATAAACAAAACTGGATAGGTGGTTTCAAAATCAATCAGGCTCGCTTTGTGCCGCCTCCTGCCGACAATGTGCAGACGTGCATGAACGATCTCGAAGAGTTATTGCACTATACGCCCGGCGAAGCTGATCAATTTGAGGTGCCCATCGTCATTCGCATGGCGATTGCGCATGCACAGTTTGAAACGATACATCCATTTATTGACGGCAACGGGCGGGTAGGCCGAATTTTACTGCCGTTGATGCTTGCAGCAGAGGGATACCCTCCGGTTTATCTCGCCGGATTTCTGAAGAGCAATCAGCAGGAATATTACGACGGCTTGGCCAATGTGCAGTTGCAGGAAAAATGGAGTGACTGGGTGAGATTCTTTGCGACGGGCATTGAGGTTGCGGTGCAGGAATCAATGAAGACAGCACAAGCGCTGCTTTCCATTCTGGAGGGCTGGAGAATGCAGGTTGCCAGTCTCGGGCTGCGTTCTGATTCTGCGGCATACCGGCTCCCTGAGCTGCTGATCGGGAGCCCGGTTCTAACTGCGAATCAGGTGAAGGAATCACTCGGGGTTTCATTTCCTGCCGCCAATTCAGCTTTGTCCAGATTTGAGGAATTGGGCATTATTGTGCAGCCGGTAAAACAGCAGAGAAATCGTATATTCATTGCCCGGGAGGTAATCGATGTGCTGGAGAGATAAGCCGGTGGCTATCTCTGCATATTCTCATCTGAGTACCAATCTTTCTCCCCTAATATTTGCCAAGTTCAAGCTGGACTGTATTTTTAATGCGCCGCTTCCCAGTTCGTCCCCACACCCAAGCCCACTTCCAGCGGCACCTTCAGTTGCGCCACATTACACATCAGGCCGGGTAAACTTTCCTTAACCTTTGCCAATTCGTGTTCGGGCACTTCCAGCACCAGTTCGTCGTGCACCTGCATGATGAGGCGCGTTTTCATGCTTTCTTGTTCCAGCCAATTCTGCACCGCGACCATGGCAAGCTTGATCAGGTCGGCGGCGGTGCCCTGCATGGGGGCGTTGATGGCGGCGCGTTCGGCGGCCTGGCGGCGCGGGCCGTTGCCGCCGTTGATTTCGGGCAGCCACAGTCTTCTACCGAACACTGTCTCGACATAGCCCTGCGCCTTGGCCTGCTCGCGCGTGCTGTCCATGTACTGCTTCACGCCGGGGTAGCGCGCAAAGTAGCGTTCGATATAGGCCTGGGCGGCGCTGCGCTCGATGTTGAGCTGGCTGGCAAGTCCAAATGCAGACATGCCGTAGATCAAACCGAAGTTGATCACCTTAGCGTAGCGGCGCTGCTCGCTGCTGACTGCATCCGGCGCAACGGCAAAAATTTCTGCGGCAGTGGCACGGTGCACGTCGTGGCCATGGGCGAAGGCATGCAGCAGTCCCGCGTCGCCGGAGAGATGCGCCATGATGCGCAGCTCGATTTGCGAATAGTCGGCGGAGACGATGCTGCTGCCGGCATCGGCAATAAACGCCTCGCGGATGCGCCGGCCTTCGGCGCTGCGCACCGGGATGTTCTGCAGGTTGGGGTCGCTGGAGGCGAGGCGGCCGGTCACCGCCACCGCCTGCGAGTAGCTGGTGTGCACGCGGCCGGTGTGCGGGTTGATCATCTGCGGCAGCTTGTCGGTGTAGGTGGATTTCAATTTCGCCATGCCGCGATATTCCAGCAGCAGCTTGGGCAGGGGGTAATCCAGCGCCAGCTCCTGCAGCACTTCCTCGTCGGTGGAGCGCGCGCCGGTGGCGGTTTTTTTCTTCACCGGCAGGCCGAGCTTGTCGAACAGGATTTCCTGCAGCTGCTTGGGTGAGCTGAGGTTGAACGGCTGGCCGGCGGCCTCATAGGCCTGCGCTTCCAGTGCTACCAGCTTCTCGCCCAGCTCGTGGCTCTGCCGCGCCAGCATGGCGCTGTCGATCAGCACGCCGTTGCGCTCCATCTTGAACAGCACTTCGCGTGCCGGCAGCTCGATGTTGCGATACACCTCCTCCAGTTTGCCGTGCAGCTGCGGGGCGAAGTGCTGGTGCAAGCGCAGGGTGATGTCGGCGTCTTCGGCTGCATACTTTGTCGCCGTTTCCACATCAACCTGATCAAAGCCGATCTGCTTGGCGCCCTTGCCGACCAGATCCGCATAGGGAATGGTTTTCAGCCCGAGGTGGCGCAGCACCATGTTTTCCAGGTCGTGCGGCCGGTGCGATTCCAGCACATAGGATTGCAACAGGGTATCTTCGGCGATGCCGCGCAGCGCGATGCCGTGGTTGGCGAAGATGTGCTGGTCGTACTTGAGGTTCTGCCCCAGCTTCTTGTGTTGCGCGCTTTCCAGCCAGGGCTTGAGTTTGTGCAGTGCGTGCTCGCGCTTGAGCTGATCCGGTGCGCCTGCGTAGTGGTGGGCCAGCGGCAGGTAGGCCGCGTGACCCGTTTCAATGGCGAAGGAGATACCCACCAGTTGCGCGGTCATGCCGTCGAGGCCGGTGGTTTCGGTATCGAGACTGACCAGCCTGGCCTGCATGATCTTGTGCAGCCAGACATCGAGCTCGGCATCGGTGAGGATGGCTTCGTAGTTTCCACTAGAGACTACAGGATCAACAGCAACTGTCGCCGGTGCGCTAGCCAGCAGATCACCTTGCGCCGGGGCTGCGGCCATAGTCTGGCCGTTACCCTCAACTTCGCGCAGCCAGCTTCTGAAGCCAAAACTCTTGAACAGGGCGATCAGCTTCTCCTTGTCCTGCGGCGGCGCTGCAAGCTGGTCAAATTGCTGCTCCAACGCAACGTCGCATTTCACCGTGAGCAGGCGGCGCGCCTGCGGCAGCCAGTCCAGCGCGGCGCGCAGATTGTCACCCACCACACCGCTCACTTCAGCGGCATGCACCATCAGATTATCCAGCGTGCTGTATTGGGCAAGCCATTTCACCGCAGTCTTGGGGCCGCATTTGGTGACGCCGGGCACGTTGTCCACGCTGTCGCCCACCAGAGTCAGGTAATCCACGATGCGCTCGGGAGGCACGCCGAATTTAGCCTGCACACCGGCTTCATCCAGCGTTTCATTGCTCATGGTGTTGATCAGGGTGACCTGGCTGTTTACCAGCTGGGTAAGGTCCTTGTCGCCGGTGGAGATGATGCAGCGCCCGCCGCCCTGCGCGGTCTGCTGCGCCAGGGTGCCGATCACGTCATCCGCCTCCACCCCATCCACCATCAGGATGTTCCAGCCCAGCGCGGCCACGGCCTGGTGCAGCGGCTCGATCTGTGCGGCCAGCTCGGGCGGCATGGAGGGGCGGTTTGCCTTGTACTCGGGATACCACTCGTCGCGGAAGGTTTTGCCCTTGGCGTCAAATACGCAGGCGCTATAATCCGAGGGGTAATCGGCACGCAGCTTGCGCAGCATGTTGAGCACGCCCTGAATGGCGCCGGTGGGCTCGCCGGTGGGGCTGCGCAAATCGGGCATCGCGTGGAAGGCGCGATACAGGTAAGATGAACCGTCTACTAGCAGCAGTGTTTTAGCGAAACTCGTATTACTCGTTTTCATTTTTGTTAAGGAATTGAGATGAACAGTCAGTCCAATTTGCCTCGTGCGCAAATACCGGATTTATCGCATTCGAAAGAGGCATGGCGTGTATTCGGCATTATGTCAGAGTTCGTTGCGGCGACCCAACGTCTGGGCGATATCCAGCCGGCAGTCAGCATCTTTGGCAGCGCGCGCACCCCGCATGACCACCCTTATTACAAGCTCACCGAGGAGATTGCGCGCCTGTTGTCCGATGCCGGATTCTCGGTCATTTCCGGTGGCGGCCCCGGCATTATGGAAGCCGCCAACAAGGGCGCGTTCTATGGCAAGTCGCCCAGCGTGGGCCTGAACATCCAGCTGCCGCACGAGCAGCACAACAACCCCTACCAGAATGTGAGCCAGTCCTTTCAGCACTTTTTTACGCGCAAGGTGATGTTCGTGAAATTCGCCAGCGCCTATGTGGTCATGCCCGGCGGCTTTGGCACCATGGACGAGGTAATGGAAGCGCTCACTCTGGTGCAGACCGGCAAGACCCGCCGCATGCCCATCATCCTGGTGGGCAGCAAGTTCTGGGGCGGGTTGGTAACATGGTTCCGCGAGTCATTGCTGCAGGAGCAAATGATCAGCCCTGAGGATATGGACTTGATCCAGGTCATAGACGAGCCCAGGGAAGTCGTGGATGCTATCTTCAAGCATTATGAGACACGTGGCTTCGAGCCCTCCGAAGCCGAGCGCGAAATGCAGCTCAACCTGTAAAGGCTTTCCGATGCTTATGCATAGTCGTGTTTTCTTGATTGTCCTTGTATTGCTTGCCCTGCACGGCTGCGCCCAGCCCGTGCAGAAGGAAGTTGCCGCCCCCGAAACGCCCGCTCCCGCACCGGTCAAGCCGGCCATGCAGGTTGTCGTACTGGTCAGCGAGGATACTCCGGCCTACAGCGACGTAGCCAATGCACTGGCCAGGCAACTGGGCAAGCGCGGCAGTATTCGCTACCTGAGCGGACACCAGGTGGACGACCTGAAAATGGTTGGCGCCTATAGCAATGACGAGCACAAGCAGATTGTCAGCATCGGGCTGAATGCCTCGGTTGCCGCCAAGCGCCTGGGCAACCGGCAGGTGGTGTTTTGCCAGGTGTTCAATTATCAGGATTACGCCTTGCTGTCGACAAGGCACAAGGGTGTCAGCATGACGCCATCGCTGCGCAAGACTTTCATCACCTGGCGCGCACTATCACCCAGGATCACCGATATCGGCGTGATCAGCGGCCCCGGCTTTGACGACCTGATGCAAACCGCAAAGGCCGAGGCCAGGAATCACGGCATCAACCTGCATCACGTGGTGGTCAATTCCGACAAGGAATATCTGTACGCGCACAAGCAGATGGCAGGCAAGGTGCAGGGCTACTGGCTGCTGCCGGACAACCGCGTACTCAGCGGGCTGGTGTTGCGCGACGTGATGACATTCAGCGTGCGCAACAGCAAACAGGTCGCCGTATTCAACGATGAGCTGCTCAAGCTGGGCGGCCTGTTCAGCGTCACCACCGACCCGCAGGACATTGCACAGCAGGTGCTGGAGCGGCTGGAACAGGCGCAGAATGCCGATGCCATGCCCGGGCCGGATATTGTTTACCCGGATAAATTCAACCTGCGCATCAATGCAGTCATGGCACAACGCCTGGATCTGGCCATACCCGGGGTACTCAAGAAATATGCAAACGCCCCCTGACGATGCGCCAGGCAAGCGCTTGTGGCGTGGCGCTGGGGCGCTATGGCTGCGTTTGCGCACCCTGCTTGCCCGCATTGTTTGGCGGCTGCTTCCACAGGCGGCCATCGACCGCTTCAACCGCAACGCACCGAAAAGCCTGGCCAACCGCATCCTGTTGCTGCAGCTGGTGTGGGCCTTTGTCATCTATGTGCTGGTGATTGCCGCGCTGTGGCTTGCCACCAACCTGGTTATCGAAAACAGTGTGCGCCACCAGGGCGAGGGCTGGATAGCCAAGCTGGATGAGCTGGGCATTCCCATTTATGCCACGAATGACCCCGCCCGCCTGGCGGAAGCCATTACCTATTTGCGCAACTTCCCCGAGATTGCGCAGGCGCGCTATCTGGATGACACCGGTACAGAGGTTGTCGCCGAATACACCCGTAAGAGCGGGCCTGTAAAAGAATTCTCCCCGCTATCTGCCGCTATCATCGAACAGCTGGGCCAGGTGGATGTTGAACGCAAAACCCTGCGCTTTGAAAAGGGCAGCAATTCGCAGATGCGCATCAGCGCGCCGATCTGGATCAAATCGATCGCCAGCGACGGCATGATCGACTACAGCCTGGACAAGAAATCCAAGGAGAAGGTGGAGACCATAGGCTTTATCGACATTGTGCTGGACTACAGCACGATATCGATGGATCTGAACCGTAGCCTGATTTATGCCAGCATGTTCATCGCGCTGACCATGCTGGTCGCAACATTTGTTGCGCGCATCATGGTGCGCTGGGCGCTGCGCCCCCTCTCCGATCTGGAGGAGCCGCTCACGCGCCTGGCCAACGGCGAGACCGATGTCACCGTGAGCAGTAGCGGCGACAGGGAGATTGCGCGCATCGGCATGGCACTGAACACCACCATAGGCGCGCTGAAGGAACGCGATGAAACCCTGCGCCGCATGGCCAATCACGACAGCCTTACCGGGCTGGTGAACCGCAAATATTTTGTGGAACGGCTGGAGCAGGAAGTGAGCCGCATTGCGCGCGGCGGCCCCAGCGCCGCACTGTTCTTCTTTGACCTGGACCGCTTCAAATACATCAACGACACCTACGGCCACGCCGCCGGCGACCGCCTGCTGATCCAGATCGCCAACCTGCTCACCCAGCGCATGCGCGACCATGATCTGGTCGCCCGCTTTGGCGGTGACGAGTTCACCCTGCTGGCCTATAACGCGGATCTCAATGCGGCGAAGGGAATCGCCGAATCATTCATCCTGCTGATGCGCGATTTCATTTTTTACGAGGGCGGCGACGCGCTCAAGATTCATTTCAGCATCGGCATTACCGTTATTGACGACGGCAGCCGCACAGCGCATGAATACCTGAAAGAAGCGGATAGCGCCGTGCATCAATCCAAGGCGCGCGGACGCAACTGTTTCAGCACCTTCACCCGCGACACCCAGGATAGCGACGAAGAGTCCGGCACAGGCTGGCACGAGCGCTTGCAGGATGTCCTGCTCAAGCAGCTGGAGATTCTTTATTACCAGCCCCTGATCGGGCTGCAGGGGCAGCACGAGAATATTCACGAGGTGCTGCTGCGTTTGCCCGATGCGGCACAGCAGGTGATTAGCCCGGGCGCGTTCATGCCGGCGGCCGAGCGTTTCGGGCTGATGGCCCAATTTGATCGCCAGGTAATCAGGAAGGTGGCCATGTTGCTGGCAGCACTGCAGAATCCGCGCATGGTGTTTTCCATCAACCTGTCCGAGCAGTTCTTTGCCCAGGAGCACATTCCCGAATTCCTGGATGAGATTGTCAGCACGCACAAGGTTGCACCCAGCCAGTTTATTTTTGAACTGTCCGAACTCTACATTGCGCGCAACATGGAGAAATTGCAGCCCGTCGTTGCCGAGCTGACGCAGCGCGGCTTCCGCTTTGCCATAGACGATTTCGGATCGGGCTTCAGCTCGTTCAATTACATCAAGCAGTTTCCGGTGCATTTCCTGAAGATAGACAGCACGCTGATCGAGCCTGTCAGCGTGGACAATATTGCCCGGGTCACCGTGCGCGCCATCGTGGAAATCGCCGCCGAGATGAAGATGCACACCATTGCCAAATGCGTGATCGATGAAAAGAGCATCACCCTGCTGCGCGAGCTGGGCGTTGATTTTGCCCAGGGCAACCATATCGCCGCTCCTTCGCCCGAACTCAGGATGAGCGAACAATAACAACTGGAGCGCCGATGTCCTCGTCGGCTTTGCATCAAGGGTACACCGAGAACAAGTCGTCATACCCGCGAAGGCGGGTATCCACTTGCTTGATTGAACTGGGTTCCCGCCTTCGCGGGAACGACGATTGAAACTTATTCGGTGTTTTCTTAATCAAGAAGCCGACGAGGACGTCGGCGCTCCCACTATAGCATCTCCCACTGGCGTATCAGCGCCGCCTGCCCGTAATACTCCCCCTCCGGCGTCAGCAAATTCCAGATCGTTGCATCCCTGATCATAAAGCGCCGGCCTGATTTGGCGATGCGTATGCCGCAGTAGTTGTCGATATAGCCCTGGCGTGTCACCTCCTCCAGCAGCCTGGCTCTTTCCGCCTGATTGGGCGCCTCGGCGGACAAGCGCGAGGGTAGTGCAGTGAACTCCTCCCAGCTCATTTCAAACAGCTGCAGCGCCAGTTGGTTGGCGTAATTGAACACCGGCTCAGCCCCAATGCCATGCGAGACAAGGGAAAACGGCGCACCGGCCAGGGCAATCAGCGCGCTTGCGTCATCAAGGTTATCGTCCAGCAGTGATTTGCCGGTCCAGTGATGGAAGCTGGCGCGCAGTATCCCGACATGGCGAAGCAGAAAGGCGGATGGGTCAGTGCTGACTGTCATTGCATGGCTAAGTGAGGGCAATGGAATGGACACCTCCCACCTAAACGGCATCGTAATGTGCCAGACTGAAAGTCCAACCAATCAGTCAAAAGGAGGAGGTGTGAAATGGATATTACCCGTATTGGCATTGATCT
>JAHFQY010000012.1 GCA_023259065.1 Nitrosomonadales bacterium | reverse complement strand
TCGCTGAAATTCCTGAAAAAAGTCAGCGCACGCAGGGCATCGAATTTCTCCGTGTCATACGTCTCGTCATGGGCGTGCACAGCATTGCTGGTGAACGCCACCAGGTCATGGGCGAACTCATCCCAGGTCTGGTAGCGCTGCTTCAGATCCTTGTGCATGGCGCGCATCACAATCGCATCAATCGCAGGCGGCGCTTCCGGGCGGAAGGTGCTGGGCGGCGGCGGGTCGATATTCATGATCTGGTAGATCATGCTGTAGTTGTTGCGCGCATCGTAGGGCAGCTTGCCGGTCAGCAGGCGGTACATGGTCACCCCCAGCGAATAGATATCCGTCTGGAAGGTGAGCACCTGCTCCTTGATCTGCTCCGGCGACATGTAGGCCGGCGAGCCCACCCCGCTTACCTGGGTGGTCTGCTGGCTTTCAATCAGCGCAGAGCCGAAATCCGAAATCTTGATGTCGCTCTCGCCGCACAGCAGGATGTTGGCCGGTTTGATATCGCGGTGTATCACGCCCTGGTGCTGCGCGTAATCCAACGCCTTGCAGCATTTGTAGATGATTTCGGCGACCTGGGTGAGCGGCATCAGGTGATCCACTTCGGCGAGCTTTTCCAGGGTTTCGCCCTGCACATACTCCATCACCATATAGTTGACGTCACCGTCCATGACGGCATCGTGTATCTTCACGATATGAGGGTGATGCAACTTGCCGGCCAGCGACGCCTCATTCAGCAGCAGCTTGCGCAAGGCCTTGGCGCGCGAGTTGTCCTGCAGCGCGTCGAGGTTGAACAGTTTGAGCGCGACCTGCTCATTGTTAAAAGCATCCAGCGCCAGGTACACCGTGCTGGTTGCACCGTGGCCCAACTCTTTCAGGATTTCGTATTTACCGATCTTGTTTTCCATAAGCCACCAGTAACAATCAGCACAGCCATTTGACGTGCTTCAACATAGCACGATGAAGATGCTCATTTTAACACGCCAGCGCCCGGCGGCACTCCTTCCAGGGTGGGAACTCAAATGCAAAGCGGTTATCATACCCGCCATGAAAAAAATCCTGCTTATTGCGCTCTGCTCCACGTCCTTGTTTTGCCAGGCGGAAGGCCTGCCCGATCTGGGTGACGTGTCGCAGGAGGCCATCTCCCCCCAGCAAGAGCGCCAGATTGGCGAACAAAGCATGTACCAGATCCGCGCCGACAAGAGCTACCTGGATGATGCCGAAGTTGCCGATTATCTCAACCAGCTGGGCGGTCAGCTTGCTTCCAACAGCAGCGAGCCCGGTCTGGAATTCGAATTTTTTGCCATCAACGACAATGCCATCAACGCCTTTGCCATGCCCGGCGGCTTTATCGGCGTCAACACCGGCCTGATCCTCACCACCCAGAGCGAATCCGAGCTGGCCTCGGTACTCAGCCACGAAATCGCCCACGTTACCCAGCACCACCTGGCACGCATGGTATCGGGGCAGAAATATGATTCACTGGCATCCATGGCCCTTATCGCAGCCGCCATCCTCGCCGCCCGTAGCAACCCGGATGCCGCCATGGCAACCATGGTCGGCGCGCAGGCCGGCGCCATGCAACGCCAGCTCAACTTTACCCGCATCCATGAACAGGAAGCCGACCGCATAGGCCTGGGCATACTTAAAAAATCGGCCTACGACGTGCGCGCCATGCCCGACTTTTTCGAACGCATGCAAAAAGCCACGCGCCTGCTGGAAGGCAACACCCCGCCCTATCTGCGCACCCACCCGCTCACCAACGAGCGCATCGCCGACATGGCCAACCGTGTGCAGCAAATGCCCGCCCATCTGGTCGGTGACAGCCTCAATTACCAGCTAGTGCGCGCCAAGCTCAAAACCATGCAGCAATCACCACAGGAAGCGACCACTTACTTTAGCGGCGCACTGGGCCCGCAGAAATTCGGCAACCCGCTTGCACAGCGCTACGGCCTGGTCACTGCGCTGCTGCAAAGCCGCCAGCTGGCACGTGCCGCACAGGAATTTGCCATACTGCGCAAACAGGCCCCGTCCAATGCCATGATTACCACACTGGGCGGGCAACTGCGCCGCGCGGGGGCGATTGACGACCCGGACATTGCGGGTTATTACCGCACTGCCACGCAGAATTACCCGCAACACCGCGCACTGACTTACGACTATGTGGAAGTGATGCTGCAGGAAAAACACTACAACGATGCACTCACCATCCTGAACCAGAAAATTCTTGCCCACCCCAATGACCCGCATTTATACGAGCTGCAAGCGCGCACTTACGCCGCCTTGGGCAGGCATCAGGAAGAACACCATGCGCTCGCCTACAACTACATACTGCATGGCAACCTGCGCGGCGCCATTGAGCAGCTGGAACTCGCCAAGCATGCCGGCAATGATTTCCATGAGCTATCAACCATTGAAACCGAACTTAAGCAATTTCGTGAAATTGCAGCTGCACATGCAAAGCATTAAGCCTCAATTTTGGGCATAAGCAAGCCAGGCACCATCCATCATGGGAATCTTTTTATTATCTGGGAGTTGAAAATTGATCACAATCAAAAACATCTCACGTTACAAGGCAGCTTCAATTCATCTGGCTATCAGTGCAGGCATAGCCGTGCTGGTACTTTCTGTAATGCTTGCGTTGTGGTATCCGCTGGAACTGTTCAGGGGAATGGGCGGGGCACAACTCATCATGCTGATTGTCGGCGTTGACGTAATCATCGGCCCGCTGATCACCCTGATCATATTCAACACCAGCAAAAAAGAGTTGGTTTTCGATCTGGCAGTGGTCGCCGCCCTGCAAATTGCGGCGCTATGCTACGGCGTTTATGCGATGCATGCCGGGCGCCCTGTATTTACGGTATTTACCGATCACCAACTGGTTGTGGTCACTGCCGCTGAAATCGATCCTGAAGAGCTGGCCAAGGCTCGCATTGAAGAGTTCAGGAGTTTAAGCCAGACCGGGCCAAAACTCGTCGCCACCGAGCCGCCAACTGATCCCGGCGAACTCTCGAATATTGCTTTTGCCGGGCTGGCCGGCTTGGGCATCCAGCATTTACCCAGATATTACGTACCCTACGCCGGCAAGCGCGAGCAAATTCTCAAGGCAAGCCGCCCTTTGACTGACCTTAAGCCAACGCCGCACGACAGCAAGAAGCTTGAATCATATGTTCAGCGTTCCAATCGCAAACTCGAAGAGCTGCGTTGCCTGCCGGTACAAACCAAGCTCGCCCTGCTGACAGCCATAGTGGATGCACACAGCGGCGAACTGCTGGACATTCTCGACATCAGGCCCGATATCACACCGAGGTAAATGTGTCACACCCACCGCACTCCCGTCCCCGATAGATAAGCTCCCTATAGCCCCCTGTTACCATAACAACTCACACTATGCATTGGGCATGCTCAATGAGTTGCCTCGTGCCATGTGATCAGCTCTGGCACCAAATTAGGGTCACACCAAATTAGGGTCAGACTCGATTATTCACTCCTTGGCCGCCCCCTCTGCATTGGAAGCACGCGTCTTTCGCTTACTGCCGCAATTTGCGCTTTAAATTGCTCACTACCCAACGCCCAAGCCTTATTGGTAGCCTCACGTATCGCAACCACATCTACCTCAGACAAATGCGCCTTGAACAACGCTCGATAAGCCGCTTGCCGCACCTCTGGAGTTCTCCCCAAGGCTTGATATAAGGCATGATCAGTTACTAATACATTGGATTCACCATCAGCATGACAACGATAGCTTGACCAGGGATATTCGCGTGGGTGTGCAACCATATCTGCCCGCACAGGGTTTAGTTCAATATAGCGATAACAAGTCAGCAAATACGCCTCGCTATCAATCAGCGTGGCCTTGTAGCGCCCTTCCCACAGCGTGCCTGTTCGCTGGTAAGCGTGATTGAAATATTGCACGTAGCGTCGCCCTATGGATTGCAGCATCTTTGCAATGCTGTCCTTATGCTGAGGCGTAGCCAGCATATGAACATGATTGGTCATCAGCACATAGGCGTGAATATCGCAGCCATGCTCACGGGCAGCATCGGCAAGGCATTCAAGATAAAAGTGGTAATCGGCTTCGGCGCCAAAAATGATGCTGCGGTTATTTCCGCGCTGAATGATGTGTTGCGGCTGACCGGGAAGAACGTAGCGGGGAAGTCTTGCCATAGCGAGGCCTCATCGATTGATATCGTGAGCCATGATTGTAGCTGGGATCAATAGCAAAATCGTAGCAAAATCGAGTCTGACCCCATTTTTCTGTTTCCAGAATCCACCCTTTTGCTCCAAAACCAAACGGGGCACCCGAAGGTGCCCCGTTTTTCAAACTAAACTACCTGAATCAGGTTTTAGTTAGCCTTGCACCAGCCAACACCAATGCAGGAACCGCTGTTGGTCCAAGGAACAATACCATCCAAGCCAGGAACCCCAGGTGTCAGTACAGTCGTGATGCTGTTAGCCAACGCGGTGGAGACACCAGTAATTACGCCATTAGCAACGGTAAGCGTAGCTGTGTTGGTTGTAGGGGCGGCCAGAGCTGGAGGAATGCCAAGAGCACCGTTGTTACAACCAACAAAAGAAGCAGCATTGTCGGAATAGCACATTACGACATCTTTCTTCAGATTTTCTGCCAGACCAGCAACCTCGGTAAAGCGGGCCTTTCTCATGTAGTCCTGGTAGCTAGGAATGGCTACAGCGGCCAAGATACCGATAATCGCGACCACGATCATCAGTTCGATCAGGGTGAAACCTTGTTGAACTTTTTTCATGTCAATGCTCCTTTGGTGGTTGAACGTAACACACTTAGATGCCCCACACTTTAGTGATCTCACAGCATAAGGCATGTGTAGTTTACTTAAAGCAGGATGCGTGCCAGCAAATACAGAACTTCGCATTTCATTGTTTCTACTGGGTGCGCGCAGTTTACGGTATTAGCCAGCCTTACCGCAAGCCCCGCAAAGCTGCATTCTGCGTCAGTTCAGGTGACAAATTTCGTCACCCAGCCTGGGTATATCCAGGAATGCGGCTGACATCCACTTCGTCGATCTGATCAGGGTCCAGAAACTGCTTTGCATATTGCAGATAAACCTTTTCGCGCACGAACACATCGAACAGGTCAGGGTCTATATGACCGTTCTCTTTGAACATACCCAGAATGGCAAGCGACTCTGTCAGTGTCTTGCCGCGCTTGTAGGGCCGGTCTTTTGCTGTCAGCGCCTCGAAAATATCGGCAATACCCATGACGCGTGCCTGTACCGACATCTGCTCGCGCTTGAGCCCGCGCGGGTAGCCCTTGCCATCCATGCGTTCGTGGTGGCCGCCGGCATACTCGGGCACGCGCCGCAGGTGGCGCGGCCACGGCAGTGACTCCAGCATCTTGATGGTGATGTCGATATGGTGATTGATAATCTGGCGCTCTGCCTCGGTCAGGGTGCCGGCGCGTATATTCAGGTTGCCCAGCTCTTCGGCAGTCAGAAAATTGACCATTTCGCCCGCCTCGTTGCGCCACTGATATTGGGCTATGCGCTGTACGCGCTCCTGGTCTGCGGCTTCCATTTTTTCCGAGCCCACATTGCAATGACGCAGGAATTCGCGGTCTGAGTCGAGTTGCTGGATGCGGGCTGCGTATTCGGCGCGGATGGCGGAGTCATCACCCTTTCGCAGCATGCTGATTTCAGCATCGCGCTTGAGTACTTCAAAACGGGTATCGATCAGGTGAATGCGATCGAAGATGGTTTCCAGCTTGGTGGATTTGTCCACCACGTGCACCGGGGTGGTGATCTTGCCGCAGTCGTGCAGCAAGCCGGCAATCTTGAGTTCGTAACGATCGCGCTCGGTCATCACAAAATCCTTGAGCGCACCTTGCCTGGTGCGGTTTACCGCCTCGGCCAGCATCATGGTGAGCACCGGTACGCGCTCGCAGTGGCCGCCGGTATAGGGGGATTTGTCGTCAATCGCGGTGTTGATAAGGCCAACGAAAGACTCGAACAGGTCTTCCATTTGCTGGATCAGGCGGCGATTGGTCAAGGCGATGGCCGCCTGTGAGGAGAGCGATTCCAGCAGCCTTTGCTCATCGCGCGAGAAGGCAACAATGGCCCCGCTCTTGAGATCTTGCGCGTTGATCAGTTGCAGCACGCCGATGATTTCATTTTCATGGTTGCGCATCGGCACCGCCAGAAAAGAGGTGGAGCGGTAGCCATTCTTCTTGTCAAAACCCTTGGTGCCGGTAAAGTCAAAACCCTCCGCTTTGTAGGCATCGGGAATGTTGACGGTTTTGCCGCTCAGCGCGGCATGCGCCACCACCATGCTGTTGTTGGGTTCGCCATCCTTGTACAACTGTATGGGAAAAACCGATGCCGGAACCGGCTTGCCGGTGGTGCCGCCCAGCGCCTTGCCCAGGGAGTTGGTGCGCATGATCTCGAAGGTCAGCTCCTGCTTGTCCGGCTCCAGCAGGTACAGGGTTCCGGCATCGGCATTGGTAATGCGCATGGCTGCAACCAGTATCGTTTCCAGCAGGCGATTGATGTCGCGCTCGCTGGAAAGCGCAATGCCGATGGCATTGAGCTCTTCCTGCCTGTTTTGCAACGTATCCTGATGCGACATGGTCGCTCCTGTTTACCCGCTGCTTCCGGGTTATTTAATACACACGGCACGCACCTGGTGCATGTCGGTGATGCCCGCCAGGACTTTTTCCATTCCATCCTGCTTCAATGTACGCATGCCTTCGTCGAGCGCGATGGCAAACAGTTCGGCGACACGCGCATGCCCCTGTATGGCCTTCTTGACCGGGTCAGTGCCTATCAGCAGCTCATGCAAGCCCACACGGCCGCGATAACCGGTGTTGGAACATTTTTCGCAACCCACCTTTTCGTACAAAGTAAGCTGACGTTTGTCATCACCAAACAGACGCACCCATTCCCCATACAAGGCCTGCATTGATGCATTGGGATCCTTGTTCCAGCTCTCGGTGTTTTTCAGTTCTTCTGCGTATTCGCTCAACAATGCCTTGATTTCGTCAGGGGTGGCAATGTGCGGTTTCTTGCAGTCCTTGCACAATCGCTTGGCCAGGCGTTGCGCCAGAATGCCGAGCAGGGCATCGGCAAAGTTGAACGGGTCCATGCCCATATCCAGCAGGCGGATAATGGATTCCGGCGCGCTGTTGGTGTGCAGGGTGGCAAACACCAGGTGGCCGGTGAGGGAGGCTTCAATGCCGGTGGACACGGTTTCCTTGTCGCGCATCTCGCCCACCATGATCACGTCGGGGTCGGCACGCAGGAAGGCGCGCATGATGATGTCAAAAGTGAGGCCGGCCTTCTTGTTGATCTGCACTTGGCGCAAACCCTTCTGGGTAATTTCCACCGGGTCTTCCGCCGTCCATATTTTGGTATCCGGCGTGTTGATGTGTTTGAGGATGGAGTGCAGCGTGGTGGTTTTACCGGAGCCGGTTGGCCCGCACACGAAGAACAGGCCGTAGGGCTTGGTCACGGTTTTCTTCACCTGATCCAGGTTGCGCTCGGAGCAGCCCATGTTGTCCAGCGGGATAGGCTCGCCGGAGGCCAGGATACGCATCACTACATCTTCCACGCCGCCCTGCGACGGGATGGTCGCCACGCGCAGCTCGATATCCAGCGGGCCGTATTTCTTGAACTTGATCTTGCCGTCCTGCGGCTTGCGCTTCTCGGAAATATCCAGATCGCACATGATCTTGAGACGTGTCACCAGCGGGTTGCGATAAGTTGAAGGTATCTCGATGTAGTTCAGCAAGGAGCCGTCCTTGCGCAAGCGGATCACGGTCTTGGCCTTGCCGGGGCCGGGTTCAACGTGAATATCAGATGCTCCCATCTTGTAGGCATCCACAATGATCTTGTTGACCAGCTTGACCAGCTCATTGTCGGCCGCCGCACTGACATCATCCTGACTGGCGCCACCGGCCTCCTCGTCTTCTGTCCCCATGGCACTGAGCAAATCGTCCATGGAGCCGCCATCCGCCTCAAAGCCACCGGTCAGGTCTCCCACACCACCGCCGCCGTAGAACATGTCCAGCGTGGCTTTAAATTCACGCTGCGGGCACACCTTGTAGATCAAGCGATTCTTGGGGAAGATATTGTTAACGACACGTGACGCCTGGATACGTTCAGGGTCTGTGGTCAAAATCACCAGACCATCGGGAGTGTCGTCTACCGGAACCCAGTGGCTGCTTTCCACATATTCGCGCTTGAGATTGCGCAGCAACTCCCCGGGCTTGACCCGGTCTGATTTGTACGGTTCATACGGTACGCCGAAAAACTTGGACAGCGCCTGCCCCAGTGATTCCGTCTTGACCTGGAATTCATCAATCAGCACGTCCTCGATATCAATGCCCTTGCGCCTGGCCGTGCGTGTGGCCAATTCAAATTCAGCCGCCGACATCACCGCATCGGCGACCAGGTTGTCGTACTTGGTTTTGACCGTGGTGCTCTGCTGCTGGCGCTGGCGCAGCGCCACGGACAGGGTTTGCGCCAACTCGCGCACGCCGTCCTCAACCACCGCCGGGAAGGGGATGCCCAGCTTGTTGTTGATAACCTGCATGACGCCGATCAGCTCGCCGCTATCAGTTTCCACAATAGGCGCCACCAGCATCTGCTTGGTGCGGTAACCCGTGCGCTTGTCCACGTCAGGCAGGAAGCGCAGTTGTGCGCTGTGTGCGGCCAGCTCGCTTTCGTCGTAGACGTCTTTGAGGTTAAGCAGTTTTTTGTTGAATGCCACGTAACCGGCAATGCTCTGCTCGGCGATTGGCAGCTTCAGATCCTTGAATGAGTTCAGGCCGGTTTTGACCTTGGACACCAGCGATGCCTTGTCTTCACCCACCACATAGATCGTCAGGCGATCGGCATTGAACAGGGTGCAGATGTCCTTGCTGACATCCAGCATGATCTCGTCGATATTGCTGGTGGCGTGTATCTTGTTGGTGACGTGATTCAGATTTTTGGTGAACTCCAGACGTAACCCTACATCATTGGGGTTGCTTCTGCGCTCCATCGGATTTGCTGTTACGTTATTCATCCACGACTCCTGATACTTGATGTTGATGCTGTTACGGCGAGTTTGTCGCCAGTTAATTCACAGGCAGAACAAGCAAATCATGTTCAGTTTGCCTCTACTAAAATTCGAAAACCTGGCCATTCTGCAACATTCTGGGAGACCGCCCCTGTACGCACTCCATGACTTCGCGCATGGTCAATTCGACCTCGCCGGGCTTCAGGTGCGTAATGTAAATCTCCGGATCGAGCTGGAGCTTGCGCAAGTCGTCTGCCAGCAAGCTGGGGCACAAATGTTTGGACAGCACGGCCAGCTCTATTTCCGCATTCGAGAACGCGGTTTCAATAATCAGGTAGCGCATATTATCGATGCGGTTGACCACTTTCCAGAAGGCGTCATTGGTGGTGGTGTCGCCGGTGTACACCAGGCTCGCATTACCGCTATCCAGCTGGAACCCCACCGCCGGCACCACATGATTGGCGGGCAGCGGGGTGATTTTCCTCCCGCCCAGGGTAATCGTTTTACCCAGCTCGATGGCCTGGAAGCGCATATAGGGCTTTTGCGGATCGGGAATCTGGGTGAAGTCCGGCCATATCTTCCAGTTAAAAATATGCTGTTGCAGTGTTTCCAGGGTGGCTGCAGTGGCATGGATGGTCAGCGGTTTGTCGCGCATGAAGCTGACGCTATCCACCAGCAGCGGAATGCAGGCGATATGGTCAAGGTGCGAGTGTGACACGAACACATGGTCTATCCTGCTCAACTCGCTCAGGCTGAGGCCGACCACGCCCGTGCCGGCATCAATCAGCACGTCGTGATCCAGCAGCAGCGAGGTGGTATGCAAATTGCCACCCACTCCACCGCTGCAACCTAGCACCCTGAGTTTCATTGTTGGCTATCCATTAGCGTTTCTCAAGCATCCTGTCGCGTTACTTGGCCTGGAACACAAATACACCATCCCAGTTCTCACCGGGCGGGTTGTTGCGGAAATAGGCCACGCGTTCTGCATACACTTCATAAAGTTTGTTATGCGGCGACATGCGCTGCAAATTGAACAGGTCCAGTTCCGCCTTGTCCCATTCCTGTTTGCGGTAGGAGCGCAGCACCTGCTGGAATATTTTCAGCTCTTCCAGTTGCGACTGCTCCACCTGCCCCTGCAACCCCAGGGGCTCAAAAATCTTGATCGGCTGGTCCTTGCCTTTTACCCGCACCAGATCGAGCTCACGGTAAACAAAGTCCGGCACCCTCTCCCTGGTGTTTTCCCCGACTATGATGCCCACGCCATATTGCTTGGTGATGCCTTCCAGGCGCGACGCCAGGTTCACGGCATCCCCCATGACGGTGTATGCCACGCGCAGCTCGGAGCCCATGTTGCCTACGCTTACGCGGCCGCTATTGATGCCGACCCCCACATGAATTTCCGGCCAGCCGCGCTGCTTGAAATGCGGCTGCAAGTCATGCAAGGTCTGCTGCATCTCGATGCCCGCCATAATGGCATGGCGGGCGTGGTGGGCATCGGCCAGCGGCGCACCCCAGAACGCCATAATACAGTCGCCCATGTATTTATCAATCGTGCCGCGATGCTTGTAGACCACCCGCGTCAGCGGCGTGAGAAACTCGTTCATCAGCTGGGTCAGCTCTTTCGGGTCCAGCCCCTCGGAGATGGTGGTAAAACCGCGCACGTCGGAAAACAGGATGGTCATCTCGCGGCTGTCGCCGGCCATCGAAACCTGTTCCGGATGCTCGCTCATCTCATCCACCAACTCACCCGGCACATATTGCCCGAACAGGCTGGTAATCTGGCGCTTAGTGCGCGCCTCGACAAAGTAACCGTAGGACATATCCAGCGCATAAATCGCCAGGATCATCAGCAGGGTGCCGGCCACAGGCAATGCCATGTTGCCGTAATGCCAGACCGCAATATTGCTCCCGACGACTGCAAGCAGGGTCAATATTGAAACGATCGCCGCCTTGACCGGGCTGAGCAGCGGCAACAGGAAGCTCAGCGCCAAGCCCGCCAGCAGCAGCATGACCACCTCGGCGCCCAGCACATAGGGAGGCTGCTGCTTCAGGTTCTGGTCCAGCATGCCGCTGATCATGTTGGCATGTATTTCCACCCCGGGGTAAACCTCGGAGACCGGTGTCGAACGCATGTCCATAAGCCCCGGCGCAGTGGTCCCCACCAGTATGATGCGGTTCTTCAGCTCCCCGGCGGGCACCCTGTCATGCAGCACATCCGTCAAAGAAATATAGCGGAAGCTCCCCTGCGCACCCCGGTAGGGAATCAGCGTGCTCACCTCGCGGTCCACCGGAATGCGCAGGCTGCCCTGCGCCACATTCAATTCCAGCCACTCCAGGCCGGCGTAATCCTTGTTCCTGACTGCCGCGTAGCCGGGCGCCAGGGGAACCGATCCCAGCAGGGTGCGCACCATCGCGAGCGACAGCGCTTCATAGTATGCCCCGTTGTATTCCACCACCATGGGCACACGGCGCACCTTGCCATCGGTCTCCACCATCGGGTTGAAGTGCCCGGCGCTGAGTGCATTTTTTTGCAGCTCGGGCAGGTTGGCGCCGTAGCTGTCCCATTGCACAAACCCTATGGGCTTGCCCATAAAGGTTCCCGCCTTGAACACCGGCTCTGGCAGTGCTCCAGAAGTACTTTTGGGCGCTCCTTTTGCGCTATTGCTCAGGTAGTAGCCGAGCACGACGTTGCGGTTCTTTATTTTTTCCGCGAACAGGCTGTCATATTCAAGTTGGGGTTTGATCTGCGCCAGCACTGCCTGGAATTGCGGCACGTTCCTGAGCTGGTTGTGCCCCAGCTCCTGCAGCATCTTCAGGCCGGAGCTTTCATCCTTTTCGGCAAACACAACGTCAAACCCGACGATGGCAACGCCGTATCTGTCGAACAGCTTGTCCATCAGCACGGCCAGCCTGTCCCTGCTCCAGGGCCAGCGCCCTTCTTCTTTCAGGCTTTTTTCATCGATGTCGAGAATGACGATGCGCTCATCCGTCGTTTGCGGCATGGTCAGGCGCAGGCGATAGTCGTAAAGCTGCGCATCCAGCGCTTGTACAAATCCGATTTGATAGAATTTGGCGGTGTTTCCCAGAAACACCAGGACCAGCACCAGGCACAGGCCGATAAGAAGTGCGTGTTTTTTCACCGGCATCTTCCTTGCGTGAGCAGCTTAGTTAAGGCTGCGCCAGCATCTGCGCAGCACTGGCGCCTGTCAGGACTTGAAATAGAACTCCATCTTGACTCCCGCCAGCTCGATGATATCGTGGTCTTTCAATTGGCGCGGGTGCTCACCCAATGACTCGCCATTCACCACGGGATAGCTGGTGCCTTCCACATGAGTAATGAAGAAGCCATGCGGGCGGCGGGCCAGGACGGCCACTTGCACCCCCGGCTTGCCCAGGGTAGTGAGATTTTTTACCAGCTCCAGCTCTTTGCCGGAGTTGGGCCCGTTGAGTATCTGCACGACCGCAGCCTGCCCGCCGCTTTTATCCGGAGATGAAGGCGAACCGGTAGTGTCAAATTTTCCGGTGGAATCACCCTGTGCAGCGCGGGCCGTAGTCTGGATACCCACCTGGGTATTGGTCATCACGCCGAGATCCGGAGTTTTTGCCGCCTGTTTGGGAGGGGCGCGCAATACCATGGTGCGCTCGAAATCAGCCGCCGTAGTTTGGGTGGGCTGGTCATTCAGATACTTGAGCTTGTACTTGCCGATCTCGACCACGTCATTGTTCTGCAGGAAGTGCTTTTTGGTCGCCATGCCATTCACGGTCACGCCGTTGGTGCTGTCCAGATCTTCCAGGAAGGAGTCGTTCTGTATCGTCACTATTGCGGCATGCTCACCGCTCACCGCCAGGTTATCAATCACGATGTCGTTGTGCGCCTTGCGCCCTATCGTCATGCGCTCCTTGTTCAGCGCATATTCCTGCAGCACCACGCCATCCATGCTGAGTATAAGTTTTGCCGGCATATCATCAATCTCCGTAATTAATTCTTGAACCAGGACAGTAATTTCGCGAACAAGCCTCGTTTCGCTGCAAACTCACCATTTACTTTTACCAATATCACTGACACGTTGTCACGCCCGCCATTGTCATTCGCCATCTGGATCAGCTGTGAGGCTGCCAGCGGCAAATTGGATTGCAGCATCTGCACGGTGCTGCCGATGTCCTCATCCTCGACCATATCGTTAAGGCCGTCGGAGCACAGCACATAAATGTCTCCGCGCTCCACATCATAAACGTGCACTTCCGCTTCAACTTCAGCATCTATACCCACTGCACGGGTAACCAGATTCTTGTTCTTGGAATTGCGCGCATCTTCCTTGCTGATCATGCCGCTGTCGATTTGCTCCTGCAGCAGGGAGTGATCACGCGTCACGCTTTCAAACACATCACCGCGCAAACGGTACAGGCGCGAATCGCCGATATGCGCGACGGCCACGCGGTTGTCATAAAACAGGCTGGAAACAATGGTCGTCCCCATACCGGCATATTGCGGTTGGCTCTGTGCCGCGTGGTAGATGGAGGCATTGGCCTTTTGCACATTATCGCGCAGCAGCACCACCGCCATATCCTCACCAGTGGCCGGATCCTTGTCCTCCGGCCTGACCTCTTCCAGGTAATGCTTGATTTCTGTCATGACCACGGAAACCGCGATACCACTGGCAACTTCGCCGGCATTATAACCACCCATGCCATCCGCCAGCACCACCAATCCGCATTCGGCATCATGGGACACACTATCCTCATTGTGCGACCTGACCATCCCCGGGTTGGTCAGGCTGACGATTTCCAGCGCGTCTTGAATATTCATATCCTTCCTACCCTTGCAAGCTTGCCGCGCATTGGCGGATTGCATCAGCCATTTCAACACCAGTCTGGTAACGCTCAGTTGTTTTCTTGGCCAATGCCTTGTTGATAATTTGCACCACGCATGGTGGCAGATCCGGCCTTATTGTCAGCACATCCACGTGCGGCTCATTCGCAATCCTGAACATCAATTGCGCCATCGAGTCGCCATTAAACGGCAGCTTACCACACACCATCAGGTACAGACTCACGCCCAGCGAGAACAGGTCGGAAACGCCCTCGACCTTGGTTCCCGCCAGTTGCTCCGGGGACATATAGGACGGCGTGCCCAGCACCATGCCGGTTTTGGTCTTGGAGGAATCGGTGATGCGCGCAATACCGAAGTCGGTCACCTTGACCGTATCGGTCTCGGGGTCGTACATGATGTTCGCCGGCTTGATGTCACGATGCACCACATTCAGCGCATGCGCGTAACCCAGCGCATCCGCCACACGGGCAACAATGCTCAGCACTTTTGGCAGCGGCAGCAGATTATCCGGCTTGGTATAGGGAGCCAGGTCCTGCCCCTTGAGAAACTCCATAGCGATATAGGCAAGATCATGTTCCTCGCCGGCGTCGTACATATTCACTATATTCGGATGATTCAGGCGCCCGGCCGTTTCGGCCTCGCGGAAGAAGCGCGCCTTGACGTCTTCCAGCTCATCCGCCTCAAACTCCTGCGACAGGGCCATGGTCTTGATGGCAACAACTCGGCCTATCTTGGGATCCTTGCCCATATACACCACGCCCATCGCGCCCTTGCCCAGTTCCTTCTCGATCTCGTAGCGGCCCAGCATGGGCTTGGATAGTCCGGCGCGGTCCAGTTTCATCGTGCTGTCGTTGCTTTTGCCGGTGGAGCCGCCAAGTATGATGGTTTCAGACATCGCCTTGGACTGCGCCATGCGCTGCTCCAGGTCGCGGAACTTGGGGTTGTATTCCGACATGTATCTGAACACCGACTCCGCCTTGTTGAACTGGCGTTTGCGCTCGAAATCCAGCCCCAGGTTGTAGAGCACTTCCATCAGGCTGTCGTCCAGCTCCACCTTGCGGAATTTATCGAAGGCGATATCCAGCTGCCCCTGGCCCTGGAATGCCAGCCCCAGCATGCGGTTGCTTTCGGCCGAGTCCGCATCAGATTTGAGCTTGCCTTTTTCGGTCAGGAAGAAGTGCTTGCTGGTCAGCAACAAATGGCCGACCAGCAGCATGCTCGCCGGCAACATCAGGGGCAGCCACATGGCCTGCACTGTCATCAACACGAAATGTGCAGCCAGCAAGGCAATGAACAATCCCGCTGTCACCAGCGCCCCCAACATGGCGCCCAAACGCGGCAACAGCGCGATCAAATACAAGGCCACAAGGATAAAGACTGCCATCTGCGCCCAGGTGCTCCAGGCCGGCACGGTGAAATAATCCTGCTTGAGTATGCTCGACACCGAATGCGCCAGCGTCAGCACGGGCGCCATGCTGGCCGAGATCGGCGTCACCATGGGCGCGCCCACGCCCGCGGCCGTGGCGCCGATCAGCACGATCTTGTCCTTGTATTTTTCCGGCGCAATCTTGCCGCTGTACACATCGTAAAAAGAATCCACCTGGAATGCCGGCTTGCCGTCCCTGTCCTTGTAGAAGTAGGTATGCATGCGCAGGGATGGGTCAGTCGCAATATTCAGGTTGCCCAGCTGCACCCCCTTGCCCAGGTTCACCTGTATATCCCTGGCTTCAAGGTTCAGGCTTTTTGCCGCCAGCAACAGCGACAGCGAAGGGTAAAGCTCGTCGTAATAGCCAACCACCAGCGGCTCCACACGCACCGCACCATCCACCTCTATCATCGTGTTCAGGTGGCCGATGCCGACGGCACGCTCGCCCAGCGGGGCAATGGGGAATTGCACGGATGCAGCCGGCAGGGGCAGTGCACCCGCCATGCCTAGACCGTCCGGATCATTGATGTTGGCCAGATTGTTTTTTTGCACGTACGCCGGCAGGGGTTTGTCAGGTCTGCCCTGCGGATCGCCCAGCTCGAAGTACATGGCCAGCAGCACGTCATTGGCACGGCCCATGCTGTCGCTGAGCTTGCGGTCGTTATCGAGATTCTGCACTGCCTCCAGCAACAAGGCATCGACCGGCGACAACTCGCCTTGTCGCGCCGGGTCGACATTGCCGATCAGTGCAGACTTGCCAAGCGCGTCGACTATCTTGTTGATGTAGACCAAACCCGGGTCGACTTGCGGCTCGAAAAATAATGCCGTATTGCCCACCACCCTGGCTTTTCCTGCCGCCAGCAAATCCAGCATTTTCGCCTGGGTGGCGCGTGGCCAGGGCCAACGGCCCAGATTGGCAATGCTCTGGTCGTCAATTGCGATCACCACCACTTTGTCACTGGGAAGTCGCGAAGAGGCACGCACGCCCAAGTCGTATGCCTTGCGCTCCAGGCTTTGCATCAGATCCGTGGTGGCGCCGAACAGGAAAAGCAACGCGACCAGCAGACCAACAAACCAGTCTGCCTTCCAGATCGACATTTTTTTCAAGTTCGCCACGTTGTGAAATATTTTCCGGCCAAGGCCTTAATCCGCATCAATCAATTAGCAAGGTTACGGGCGAATACTAAAACATTTTTCAACAGCAAGCCATAACTCGCTTTATTTATTACAAATTATCCCAACGGTCATGGCAAGAACCCCCTTTATTATGGATCTTGCCATGACCGTTTCCCTCTCCCCTGCCCTGATGGAACCACTAGCCATTCGACTTAGCCCGCAAGCGGGCAAGTCGCTGGTTATCTCCCGATGGGCGAGGGGGACAAAGTCTCGCTTTGCGAGATGCACGTTTATAGCCCTACTTGACCAGCATCACCGGCATGGGGGCAAGGTGCACCACCTTGCTTGCCACCGAGCCCAGCAGCAAGTTCGTCAGCACGCCCTGGCCATGCGCGCTCATGACAATCTGCTCCACCTGCTGCTCCTGCGCATACTGCACGATCGCCTGCGCCGGCGTACCGATGCTGATGTGATAGGTGTACGCCATCCCCGCCCCATCCAGCAATGCACGCGCCGCAGTCAGGGCTTCCAGCCCCTGCTCGCGGTAGTAGTCATTGATGGTGTCCTGGTTGATGAACATCTTGACGTTGCCCGAGGCCAGCTTCCACTGCACATTGAGCAGGAATATCTGCGGCGTCTCTTTCAGCCACGCCTTGCTGGCAATGACTTGCTCCACAGCGCGGTTGGCGCTGGAAGAACCATCTACAGGTATCAATATTTTCATTTTTCCCCCTCAGTGTGTATCGCCGCTTCTGGCAGGCACTTGCTCGTCCACCAGATCAACCGCCTTGCCGACTGCCCGTTTGCGCGCCGCCAGCCACTTGCCCGCCACCACCACCAGCGCCGCACCCAGCGCGGGAACCAGCCAGTGCAGCCAGTGCGGCTGCGACGCAGCCCAGTCCTTTACCAGCATATCGGTCATCAGCATCTCGCCCGCCACGAAGCCCAGTAGCGCCCCACCCAGAACGATAATGACGGGGAACCTGTCCATCAGCTTCAAAATCAGCTGGCTGCTCCACACTATCATCGGAATGCTGATCAGCAAGCCGAACACCAGCAGGCCGAAATGCCCTTTGGCTGCAGCTGCCACGCCGATCACGTTATCCAGGCTCATGACAAAATCGGCCACGATAATGGTTTTCACCGCGCCCCACAGCTGGGTCTCGGCCTTGATATGCGCCTCGCCATCCTCGTCTTCGGGCAACAGCAACTTGATGCCTATCCACAGCAACAGCACCGCCCCCAGCAGCTTGATGTAGGGCAGGGTAAGCAGGCTGACCGCAAAGAAGGTCAGGATCACGCGCAGGGTAACCGCCCCGGCAACCCCGAACAGCACGCCCTTCCTGCGCTGCTCCGGCGGCAGGTTGCGGCAGGCCAGCGCGATCACCACGGCGTTGTCGCCGCTCAGCAACAGGTCAATCGCGATAATTTGCAGCAGGGAAATCCAGAACTGCGGTGTCGAAAATAATTCCAGCATCAAGCGTTACCCTTCAAAATTTTCTGCATCGTGCGCCCCATCTCGGCCGGGTTGCGCGTGATATGAATGCCGCACTCTTCCATCACCGCCAGCTTATCTTCAGCGCCGCCCTGGCCGCCCGAGATGATGGCGCCGGCATGTCCCATGCGCTTGCCCGCAGGCGCGGTGATGCCGGCGATGAAACCGACCACCGGCTTTTTCATGTTGCCCTTGATCCAGCGTGCGCATTCTTCCTCATCGCTGCCGCCGATCTCGCCCACCATGATCACCGCGTCGGTCTCCGGATCGTCGTTGAACAGCTTCAGCACATCCAGATGCTTGAGCCCATTGATCGGGTCGCCGCCTATGCCTACGCAGGACGACTGCCCATAGCCCAGTTCGGTGAGCTGGCCGACAGCCTCATAGGTGAGCGTGCCCGAACGCGACACCACGCCGATGCGGCCCTTCTTGTGGATATGCCCGGGCATGATGCCGATCTTGATTTCGTCCGGAGTAATCAGGCCGGGGCAGTTGGGGCCGATAAGCAGCGTGCGCTTGCCTTGCATCTTGTAGCGCGTTTTCAGCATGTCATGCACCGGTATGCCCTCGGTGATGCAGATCACCAGATCCAGGTCGGCGGCCACCGCCTCGTCGATCGCCGCTGCCGCATAGGCGGGCGGCACGTAGATCACCGAAACCGTGGCGCCGGTCTGCTGCTTGGCTTCCAGCACGCTGTTGTAGACGGGGATGCCCTCATAGCTTTGCCCGGCCTTGCCCGGTGTCACGCCAGCCACAAAACATTCAGCCCCGTTTGCGTAATTCTTGCTGTGCAGGGTATGAAACTGGCCGACCTTGCCGGTCATGCCCTGGGTCATTACCCGCGTGTTTTTATTGATCAGGATAGACATTACACCCCCTGCGCAGCGGCCACGACCTTTTGTGCCGCGTCTGCCATGTTGTTTGCGGAAATAATGGGCAGGCCGGATTCGGCCAATATCTTCTTGCCCAGATCGACGTTGGTGCCTTCCAGGCGCACCACCAGCGGCACCTTGAGATGCACCTCGCGCGCGGCAGCCACCACGCCCTCGGCAATCACGTCGCACTTCATGATGCCGCCAAAGATATTCACCAGTATCGCGCGCAATTCGGGGTTCTTCAGCATCAGTTTGAAGGCCTCGGTGACCTTCTCCTTGTTGGCGCCACCGCCCACGTCGAGGAAGTTGGCCGGCGAGCCGCCGTACAACTTGATGATATCCATGGTCGCCATGGCCAAGCCTGCACCGTTCACCAGACAGCCAATATTGCCGTCCAGCGCGATGTAGCTGAGGTCGAATTTCGACGCCTCCACCTCGGCCGGATCTTCCTCATCCATATCGCGCAAGGCGGTGATTTCCGGATGGCGGTACAGGGCATTGCTGTCGAAA
This sequence comes from Nitrosomonadales bacterium, assembly GCA_023259065.1. Taxonomy (GTDB): domain Bacteria; phylum Pseudomonadota; class Gammaproteobacteria; order Burkholderiales; family Gallionellaceae; genus 39-52-133. Next base: position 37,224 of record JAHFQY010000012.1, on the reverse strand, counting down.
TTGATTTTTGCGTCCAGCGCAACCACGCGCTGGTCTGCAGTCAGCACCAGCGGGTTGATTTCCGCCAGCATTGCATCCTTCTCCACAAAGGCGCGGTACAAGCCTTGTAGACAGGTGCGCGCCTGCGGCAAGGCGGCTGCGGGTATGCCGATCTTGCCGGCCACGGCATCCGCCTCGGCATCCGTCAAACCTGCCAGCGGGTCTATCCACACCTTGTGTATCTTCTCCGGCGTGTGTGCGGCGACCTCTTCGATATCCATGCCGCCCTCGCTGCTCGCCATCAGCACCACGCGCTGGCGGCTGCGATCGATGACCATGCCAACGTAATATTCCCTGGCGATGTTTGCGCCTTCCTCGATCAGCAGGCGCTTGACCGTCTGCCCGGCACTGCCTGTCTGATGAGTCACCAGTTGCATGCCCAGAATTTTCTGCGCATGTTCGCTTACCTCTTGCAGCGAGCGGGCGACTTTTACGCCACCACCCTTGCCACGCCCACCGGCATGGATCTGCGCTTTCACCACCCACACCGAACCACCCAGCTCGCGTGCGGCATTTTCCGCTTCCGCCACGCTAAAACACGCATGACCGCGTGGCGTGGGCACACCAAACTGGCGCAGGATTTCCTTGGCCTGATACTCATGAATTTTCATAATCGTCCCTTGCACATTACCGCGCGCAAACCAATGCGCACAGCCCGGGTGCAATGTTACCGAATTATGCAAACCAACGCGGAGGATTGTGCAGGACACAGCCAACACAAAGGCACTAGCTCGGTGCAGTTAAACAGTTTCTTGGATTGTGATACGGGGAGGGGAAGTGGTGCCGCCAATCGGATTCGAACTGATGACCTACCGCTTACAAGGCGGTTGCTCTACCAACTGAGCTATGGCGGCGGCAAAACAGTACGCGCAGTTCAAACAGCAACAACACGTCAAATACTGGTGGGTCGGGCGAGATTCGAACTCGCGACCAACGGATTAAAAGTCCGCTGCTCTACCGGCTGAGCTACCGACCCACATTCCAAACGGAAGCGCGCATTATACGGATTGGCCGCCGACTGTCAACGCGAGAATTACTTTTTCCCTACAGAGTAGTATCTGGTTGCATCGGGAATGCCCGCTTCAACGAAGCCGGCGCGGCGCAGACGGCATGAATCGCACACCCCGCACGCACGACCATCCGCATCGGCCTGGTAGCAGGAGACCGTCTGGCTGAAGTCCACCCCGAGCTGCGTGCCCTGGCGGATTATTTCGGCCTTGGACATGTGCTGCAGCGGCGCATGTATGGCCAGGGGCTTGCCTTCCACCGCGGCCTTGGTGGCAAGGTTGGCCATATGCTCAAAAGCCGCCACATACTCCGGACGGCAATCCGGATAACCCGAGTAATCCACGGCATTGACGCCGAAGAAGATGTCCTGCGCCTGCAACACCTCGGCCCAGGCCAGCGCAAGCGACAACATGATGGTGTTGCGCGCCGGCACATAGGTCAGCGGAATTCCCTTGGTTTCCTGCTCCGGCACGGCAATGCTGTTATCGGTCAAGGCAGAACCGCCAAAACCGGTCAGGTCTATATTGATCACGCGATGCTCAACCGCGCCCAGCGCATCCGCCACGCGCCGTGCTGCTGCCAGCTCGGCATGATGGCGCTGGCCATAGTCAACGCTCAGCGCGTGGCAGCGAAAGCCCTGCTGCCGCGCCATCGCCAGCACCGTGGCTGAATCCAGACCGCCAGATAATAGAACTACCGCATTCTTCATAGCCTAGCGCCCCGCCACATTGCCCCACAGGATTTTATGCAATTGCAGCTGCATCCTCACCGGCAGCTGGTCGCGCAATATCCAGTCAGCCAGGTCGGTAGGCGACAGCTGCCCCTGCGCCGGAGAAAACAACACCTCGCATTTATCAGCCAGCGCGCGCTCTTGCAAGACCCGCTTCGCCCACGCGTAATCTTCCTCGCCGCACAGCACAAATTTTATTTCATCGTGCGCATTAAGATGGGCCAGATTGGCCCACAGGTTTTTCTCCTGCTCGCCCGAGGCAGGCGTCTTGATATCCACCACCCGCATCACCCGCTCATCCACGCCGCTAATATCCAGCGCACCGCTGGTTTCCAGCGACACCCGATAGCCCGCATCACACAGGGCTTTAAGCAATGGCAGGCAGTTCTTCTGCGCCAGCGGTTCGCCGCCGGTCACCGTGACATATTTTGCGGGATAACGCCGCGCTTCATCCATGATGGCCTGCAGCGTCATGCTGACGCCCCCGCTAAAGGCATAGGCGGTATCGCAATAGTTGCAGCGCAGGGGGCAACCGGTAAGGCGCACAAACACCGTGGGCAGGCCGACGCGACTGGTCTCGCCCTGCAATGAATAAAATATTTCGCTGATGCGCAATGACTCGCTCGCGTGACGGAATGGCATGGGTGTATTACTTCAGGGAAGCGAGGCGTTTCTTGGCCTTGCCTGCGGCCGTGCTGTCCGGATATTTGGAAACCAGCAGCTTGAGGGTTTTACGTGCGGCGGGAATGTCGTTCAGCTTCTGCTGGCAGCCGGCTATATTCAACCAGGCATCCGGCACCTTGGCATTGGATTCAAACTTGCTGACCACCACCTGATAGCTGGCAATACTGCGTTTGAAGTCGTCCAGCGCGAAGTAGGAGTTGCCCATCAGGTAATGCACATTGGGGGCGCGTGTAGAGTCGGGAAATTTTTTCAGGAATTCGCGGAACGATACGAGCGCCTTCTCGTAATTGGCCACCTTGTAGAAACCGTAGGACTCTTCATAGGCGGCATTTTCCTCGGCCTGACTATCCTCCACTATCGTTCTGGCGGGGGGTGGCGCCGCAGCCGGCTGTGCCGCAACTGCTGCCTGCTGCGGCGCGTTCTCTGTCGTCTCAAAACGGCGCACACGCGCATCCAGGTCTACATAAAAATCTTTTTGGCGCTTTTCAGCGTCCTGCAAATTGTGCACCAGTTCTTCATTCTGGCCACGCAACTTGCGCAATTCTTGGTTCAATATCTCCACCTGTGACAACAGGTCGAGCATCGAACTGGTTTGCTGCTTGTAACCTTCTTCCAGCCTGGAAAGTCGCGCCTCCAGCTGCTCAATTTGCTTGCGTGCCTCATCATCGCTAAACAGCCCAGCTGACGCATGGGCTGCAACAAGGCACAATCCGGCAAACAACCAGAGGCGCAACCTGTTCATGCTTACTTGCCGTAATTCAGATCAGCACGGCGATTTTGCGACCATGCAGCTTCATCATGGCCCACTGCCTTAGGCTTCTCTTCACCAAAGCTTACAGTACCAACCTGGGCTGCCTTGGCGCCACCGGCCACCAGCATTTTCTTCACGTTGTTGGCACGGCGGTTACCCAGACCGAGGTTGTACTCGCTGCTGCCGCGCTCGTCGCAATTGCCTTCAACAGTAACCTTGCGTGCCGCATTCTTGCCCAGGTATTCACCGTGAGCCTGCACCATGGGCTTGTCGGCAGCCTGCACCGCATCAACGTCAAACGGGAAATATGCGCTGCGCTTGGACAACAGGGCATTGCCCGCATCGTTCAGAGCATCGCCAGCAACTGCTGCGGCTGCATTAGCCGAGGAAGCTTCTGCTGCCGGTGCCGCGGAAGAAGTCGCCGCTGTTGGCTCAGGCGCAACTTCCTTCGGCTTTTCGCTAGCACAAGCGGCCAGCAGATTCACCAGCAACACACTAATGATCAGTTTTTTCATCGTATTTCCCTTCATCAATAATTTCACTTCAAAAAAGGTCCCCACGTAGGCTCACGAATATCCCCGCGTTGCGGGAACATCTTCTGCTTTACCCTGCCGTCGCTAGAAACGGTCGCTAATATACCACGACCCTGCGCCTCGGTGGCAAACAGAACCAGCTTGCCATTGGGGGCAAAGCTGGGTTTTTTCTCCCATCCCACATCGGTCAGAATCTGCATTTGCCTGGTCTCAAAATCCTGGGTCGCGATCAGGAACTGCTTGCCATTGCTATGCATGAACACAAAGCCCTTGCCATCAGGACTGTAACGGGGGGAGAAATTATTCGTACCCTCGAAGGTCAGGCGTTCCGCATACCCGCCATCCACAGACATACGGTAAACCTGCGCGCTGCCGCCGCGATCCGAGGTAAACAGCAAAAACTGGCCATCAGGTGAGAAACTCGGCTCCGTATCAATCGCATCGCTGAAGGTAATGCGTTTCAAACCCGAACCATCCGGGCGGATCAGGTAAATCTGCGAGCTGCCGTCGCGCGTCAGCACGATGGCCAGCTGCTTGCCATCGGGCGACCATGCCGGTGCGCTGTTGCTGCCGGGGAATGCGGCCAGCACCATGCGCTGGCGCATCAGCAGGGACTGCACATAGGTGACTGCATGCCCCTGTTCAAACGTCACATAGGCCAGATGGCTGCCGTCCGGCGACCATGCCGGCGACATGATGGAGTCGTTCAGCGACAGTACCGTCTGCTCGCCATAGCCGTCACTGTCGGCCACCACCAGGCGGTTGGCCTTGCCCTCGCGGTTGATATAGGCGATGCGCGTGCTGAACACACCTGCATCACCGGTAAATTTCTCGTAGATCAGGTCGGCGATGTGGTGGGCAATGGCGCGAATCTGGTCACTCTTGGCCGATACCGCCTGGCCTGTCAGCTCAATCTGCTTGAGCGTATCAAACAGGCGGAATTTCACATCGACACGCCCGTCAGCCCCCTGCACCACACTGCCTATGGCCAGCGCATCAACCCCTGCCCACTCGGAGAATTTCACCTCCTGCGGCTCGTGCGGCGCCCTGCCTGCCGGGTCAACCGGACGGAACAGCCCGCTGCGCTTCAAGTCATTGACGATAACCGCACTGATGCTCTGCGCAAGCTTGCCCTCGCCGGCAAACGGCACGATGCTAATCGGAATCTGGTGCTCACCCGCCCCGATAATTTCAATATTCAATGTCGCATGTGCGGGCAGCGTCACAAACAACAGCATAGCCAAACTCAGAAAACGCAAAATCATAAAAATATCTCTTCCTTTAAAATCCTAATCGGGACTGAATTTCAGGTGCAGGTCGCGAAAGCGGTTGAACATGGCAGCATCCGGCGGCAAGGGCAATGGCTGCGATTTTAATATGGCGCGCTCCACTGCGCTGTCATAAGCATTATTGCCGCTGGATCTGGTCAACTCGGTTTCCATCACCTGACCACCGGGCAGCAGAGTCACGTCGAACTCGGCCCTGATCTTGCTGGAAACTCCGGGCGGCGCAACGATATTGCGGCGTATCTTGGCGCTGATCTTGGCCACATACTCATCCACCACCCGTCCCGCTGCAGCAGCCTGCTCTTTAGCCTGCGCCAGCCGCTCGGCTTCACGCGCCTGCTGCTCGCTTTCCTGCTGCAGCCGTTTGGCATAGGCCGCCTTCTGTGCCGCCAGTTGCTTGGGCGTCAGCCTGGCAACCACCTCTTCCTTTTCTTCCTTGGGCTTTTTGGTTTTCTTCTTCGCCTTGAGCTCAATCTCGGCTTTGGCGGGTGCTGACTTTACCGCCCTGGGCGGTGCAGGCTGTTCCGTGCGTACCGGCTCCGCTTGCGGCGGCGGTGGCGGCGCAACAGCAGCCTCTTCGCTCTGCGGCAAATCCTCCCAGATGTCCACCACCATGCCCTGCGGGTTCTGCATTTGCCAGCTGAAGCCAAAATACAGCAGGGTAAAAAACACACCGTGCACCAGCAATGCCAGCGCACCGGCAGACAATTTGTACGGTTCCGAATAGGCCAGCGTGCTCATGCTTTACCTGGTTCTGGCGAGCAGGCCGACTTTTTTGATGTTCTGCTGCTGCAGCATGTCCATCACCTTGATGACTTCCTCGTAGCGCACACTCTTGTCTGCCGAAATCACCACGGCCTGCTGCGAATTCTGTTCCTGCTTCTGTTTCAGCAATGCCAACAGCTGCTCACGGCTGACCACCTGCTCACGCCCCCCTTTGCTGCGGTCATTCAAGGCCAGCGTAGCGTCTTTCTTGATGATCAGCTCCAGCGGCGCCACCGGCGGCGCCAGCGACTTGCCCACGCTGGGCAAATCTATCTGCCCCGGATTCATCAGCGGCGCGGTGATCATGAAGATCACCAGCAGCACCAGCATCACGTCGATGTAAGGCACGACGTTGATCTGGCTCATGGGCTGCAGAGAGGCACGGCGATTATTCATCAACACCTCTTGAAACCGTCGCGAGTTGCAAGGATTGTTTCATGGCTGGCGTTGCAATACGTTGGAGAACTCTTCCATGAAGCTTTCAAAGCGCGACGACAAGCGCACCGTATCGTGCGAATAGCGGTTGTAGGCCACCACCGCAGGGATCGCCGCGAACAGGCCCATCGCCGTTGCCACCAGCGCCTCGGCAATGCCCGGAGCCACATGCGCCAGGGTCGCCTGGCCGACGTTGGCAAGGCCGCGGAAGGCATTCATGATGCCCCATACCGTGCCAAACAAGCCCACATAGGGACTCACCGAACCCACTGTTGCCAGAAACGACAGATGCGACTCCAGCACATCCATTTCACGTTGATAAGTGGCGCGCATGGCACGGCGCGTGCCGTCCATGACAGCCGCATTATCCATGCCGTGCTTCTTCTTCAGCTTCACAAACTCGGCATACCCCGCGCCAAAGATGCGCTCCAGGCTGCCGGCGGAATCACTGTCATCCAGATAATCCTTGTACAGCTTGTTGAGATCCGGATTCGCCCAGAACGCCTCCTCGAAAGCATCGCTCTGGCTTCTGGCCTGGCGTATGGCGAACATCTTGAGGAAGATGTACCACCACGACATCATTGAAACCAGCAGCAACATCCCCATCACCATCTGCACCAGAAAACTGGCATTCTGGATCAGTGGCAAGAATGATAAATCGTGTGTCACTTCCATATGTTTCCGCCCTTTAATCTTTCCATTGTTCGCGCAACACCTCCGGCACACTCACCGGCTTGAATGTTTCCAGCGCCACGCACACCAGATGTATCTCGGCATCGACCAGCTTTTCCTCGCCGCGCTGCACCGTCTGGTGCAAGGCAATGCGGCTGCGCCCGACTTCCCTGATCTGTGCGGTTACCGTCAGCATGTCATCGAGCAGGGCCGGCCGCAGGTAATCCAGCTTGAGCGAACGCACCACGAATACCACGCCCAGCTCCTTCATCAGCTGCGCATTGCTGTAGCCGAAACTGCGCAACCACTCAGTCCGTGCGCGCTCCATAAAGTTCACATAACTGGCGTGATAAACCACGCCGCCCGCGTCGGTGTCCTGAAAATACACGCGCACCGGCAGCTCAAACACATGATGGCGTTTGCTCATCCCCTATTGCCCCTCATCCCAAAGTTCCTTGTTGTGCACATTGCGCGGCTGGGTCAAACCGAAATGCTGGTAGGCATTGGCGGTGGCCATGCGCCCGCGCGGCGTGCGGTGCAGATAGCCCTGCTGGATCAGATAGGGCTCCAGCACATCTTCTATGGTGTCGCGTTCCTCGCCTATGGCCGCAGCCAGGTTGTCCACCCCCACCGGGCCGCCCGCGAATTTTTCGATCACCGTCAGCAACAGCTTGCGATCCATCACGTCCAGCCCCTGCGCATCCACGTCCAGCATGGTCAGCGCGGCATCGGCTACCTTGCGCGTAGCCTCGCCATCGGCGCGCACATCAGCGTAGTCGCGCACGCGGCGCAACAAACGGTTGGCAATACGCGGCGTGCCGCGCGAACGCTTGGCGATTTCCAACGCGCCATCCGGAGAAATGGGCAGCTCCAGCAGGGCGGCGGAGCGGGTGACGATGCGCTGCAATTCTTCGGCCGTGTAAAACTCCAGGCGCGCCACGATGCCGAAGCGGTCACGCAGCGGATTGGTGAGCATACCGGCGCGCGTGGTCGCGCCCACCAGCGTGAACGGCGGCAGATCCAGCTTGACCGAACGCGCCGCCGGCCCCTCGCCTATCATGATGTCGATCTGGTAATCCTCCAGCGCGGGATAGAGTATCTCCTCCACCACCGGCGACAGGCGATGGATCTCGTCGATAAACAGCACGTCGTTGGGTTCGAGGTTGGTCAGCAGTGCGGCCAGGTCGCCGGCGCGCTCCAGCACCGGCCCCGAGGTCTGGCGCAGATTCACCCCCATCTCGCGCGAAATGATGTGCGCCAGCGTGGTCTTGCCCAGGCCGGGTGGACCGAACAGCAGCACGTGGTCTAGCGGCTCCTTGCGCTTCCTCGCCGCCTCGATAAAGATTTCCAGCTGGCCGCGGATTTTTTCCTGGCCCACATATTCGTCCAGATGCTTGGGCCGCAGCGCGCGCTCCAGCGCTTCCTCCTGTGGAGAAACCACAGCGGGAGAAATCACGCGGCTGGCGCTCAGGTCGTCGTGCTGGATCATGCTTTGGATAACAACTTGAGAGCTTGGCGGATACCGTCCGACACGCCGATATCGGCAGGCAGTTGTTTGGCGGCCCAGCCCGCTTCCTTGTCGTTATAGCCCAATGCCAGCAGCGCATTGGCGATATCGTTCGCGGAAGATGCAGCAGCAGCGCCCTGCGCCGGACTCAGGCCATGCACCTCGAATTTTCCCTGCAGTTCCAGCAGCAGGCGCTCGGCGGTTTTCTTGCCCACGCCGGGTATTTTGGTCAGGCGTCCCGCATCCTTGTTGGCCACCGCCAGCGCCAGGTCTGCCATGCTCATGCCGGACAGCACCGACAATGCCAGCTTGGGGCCCACGCCGCTGATCTTGAGCAGCTGGCGAAAGGTCACGCGCTCTTCGTTCGAGCCAAAGCCGTACAGCAGCTGCGCATCTTCGCGCACCACCAGATAGGTGTGCAGCATCACACGCTCGTTCAGGCCGGGCAGGTTGTAAAACGTGCTCATCGGCACATCCACCTCATAGCCCACGCCCTGCACGTCCAGCAGGATTTGCGGCGGATTCTTTTCCAGCAGGATGCCGCTCAGTCTTCCTATCATGTATTGCCCTTGCCAAATATCAACGCCAGTGACAGCAGCGTGCCGTGCACCATCATCGCGCCTATGGTGAGCTTGATCGCATCGCTCAGCTGTTGCGGTTGTGCGGCATGGCGCAACAGCAGGCGTGCCGCGTTCACGCTCAAGGGCAGCGCCAGGAACGCCAGCAAGGCTGGCAGCGGCAGCCAGCCGAGCAACACGCTGGACAGCAACCAGACATAAGCCAGCGCCACAATCAGCACATAGCCCCAGCGCGCCAGCTGCACCGGCAGGCGCGCCACCCAGTGCAGCTTGCCCGCGGCAGTGTCGGCGCTGCGATCGGGAAACTGGTTGATGTAGAGCAGATTGGTCACCAGCAGGGCATAGGACAGGCCCGCAATGAAGGGCGCGGCAGCAAAGCCCTTGCGCTGCACAAAGTCGGTGCCCACGGTGATGGCGAGGAATCCCGCCGCCACGCACAACTCACCGAGGCCGCGGCTGTTGAGCTTGAACGGCGGAGCCGAATAGGCCCAGCCGACAAACAAGCCGGCAAGGCCGACATACATCAATTGCGGCGCCGAGCGCGCCATCAGCCACAGCCCGGCGGCGGCCACGCAGGCCATCAGTGCAAAGCCGAAGTTGCGCGTCTGCGCCAGCGTCAACACACCGTTCTGGATAAAGCGGCTGCCGCCGGTAAACGGAAAGATGCGCTCGGTATTCTGCGCATCGGTGCCGTTGAGCGCATCGTAATAATCGTTGAGCACATTGACTCCGGCATGCGCCAGCAAGGCAAACAGCAGGGTCGCCAGCGCAAGCGGGATATTGAAGGTGTGTTCGCCGTGCCAGCTGCTCGCCAAACCGATCACGCAGGCCATCATGCTGGCGGTGAGAAAGGCCGGCCGGGTCGCGGCAAAATAGCGCGCGAGCGGGTTCTTGAATATTTCCAGCGTCGGTTCCTTCGGTTGTGCCATGCCAGTCTCCCTTGTCATACCAGTCGTCCTTGTCGTACACGAAAACCCTTGGTCGCCAATGCGCCCAAACCCATGCCACCGTGCGCATGACAGATGGCGCAAGCCAGCGCATCCGCCGCATCCGCCCCCGGCTTGCCGGACAGGGCCAGCAGGCGCTGCACCATGTTCTGCACCTGCTCCTTGTCGGCATGGCCATTACCCACCACCGCCTGCTTCACCTGCAAGGCGGTGTACTCCGCCACCGGCAGATTGGCCAGCACCGCCGCGCAAACCGCCGCACCGCGCGCCTGCCCCAGCAACAGCGTGGACTGCGGATTCACGTTGACGAAAACCTTTTCAACCGCCACCTGCTGCGGCTGATAGGTGGCAATAACCTCCGCCAGTGAATCCAGTATCACCTTCAAGCGCGGCGGCAATTCACCCGCCGGGGTCTTGATGCAGCCGCTGGCCACATAGCTGAGCTTCTGCCCCGTCTTGTCCACAACACCGAAGCCAGTGATGCGCAGGCCGGGGTCGATGCCGAGGATGCGAGTGATGGAAGGGCTTTTCACAACCGCCCTTCCTGTGAAAAGTGAAAGGTGAAACGTGATGCCCACCCGGCGCTGCGCGCCACCCTCCCTGCCGGGAGGGTTTTCGTTTCACCTTTCACGTTTCACCTTTCACGGCTATTCCTCGATCACCGCGTTGGTATAAACCTCCTGCACATCATCCAGGCTTTCCAGCGCATCCAGCAGCTTCTGCATCTTCACCGCGTCGTCGCCGGTAAAACTCACTTCGTTGGAAGGCTTCATAGTGACCTCGGCCATTTCCGCCTTGAAGCCGGCCGCTTCCAGGCGCTGCTTCACGTCCATAAAGTCGTGCGGCCCGGTAATCACTTCGATGCTGCCGTCGTCATTCGTAACAATGTCTTCCGCCCCCGCATCCAATGCCACCTCCATCAGGGCATCCTCATCGGTGCCGGGAGCAAATATCATCTGCCCGCAATGCTTGAACATGAACACCACCGAGCCATCGGTGCCCAGATTGCCGCCAAACTTGGTGAAAGCATGGCGCACATCCGCCACGGTGCGCGTCTTGTTGTCGGTCATGCAATCCACCACCACCGCCGCACCGTTGATGCCATAGCCCTCGTAGCGCAGCTCGATGTAATCCACGCCATCCAGTTCGCCGCTACCGCGCTTGATTGCGCGCTCCACGTTGTCCTTGGGCATGTTCTGTTCGTAGGCCTTCTCCATCGCCAGGCGCAGGCGCGGGTTGCTGGCGGGATCGCTGTCACCCAGCCGGGCCGCCACGGTGATTTCCCTGATCAGGCGGGTAAAGATCTTGCCGCGCTTGGCGTCCTGCTTGCCCTTGCGATGCTGAATATTTGCCCATTTGCTGTGACCTGCCATGACGCTCTCCATGATCATTCGCGCGCCATGCGCGACGAATTCATAATTAAAAACAGAGCGGATATTAGCATCTAACCTGATTCCCGCGAAGCGGGACCCTGTCCCCCTCGCCCTTCGGGAGAGGGTGGGGAGAGGGAAAACGGTCATGGCGGGAGCATCCTCCGGAGTGACTCTTGCCATGGCCGTTAAGGCGACCAACCCAAAGCACTAATCTGGAAGCCGCATGCTAAGCTGGGGGCCATTTGATTTACGACAATATCTGCGCGCCTATCACTGTTAGAATTGCCGCCCTTGATTTTATACACCCGTAATGATTCGCCCATGAAAAGCAAATATTTCCTTGTACTGGCAGCATGTTTAATCCTGGGCAGCAATGCGTATGCCGAAGGCGGCTACCAGTTGGCGCAAAAGCACATGTGCACCGCCTGCCACTCCCTCGACAGAAAAATCATCGGCCCGCCCTGGATGAGCATCTCCACCATGTACCAGAGCCGCCCCGACGCGGAAGCCTATCTGACAGGCAAGATTCGCAGCGGCGGAACCGGCACCTGGGGCACTGCGCAGATGCCTCCCTCCAACAACGTGGGCGAGGCGGATCTCAAGGTGTTGGCAAAATATATCCTGGGGCTGGCAAAACAATAGTTTTCTGCAACACCTCCCAACAAGGCCGGCGATTGCTGGCCTTGTTGGTTTGATACGGCAAAAATCACTCGCGCACCAGTTTTCGGATTAAACTCGTTGCAACCTTAATCCGGCATCATCGCAGCACGCATTTACTTACGACAGGATCATGCATATGCCCCGCTCCCGTTTGTTCATATCAATTATCGCCGCCATGGCACTGTTTGCCAGCTTTACCGCCTGTGCCGCCGCCATACACAAAGTTGTAAGGGACGGCGATGTGCGGGAAGTCAGCAAACTGATTGCGACAGATCGCAATCTTGTAAACAGCAGAAATGAACTAGGCTCGACGCCGCTACACATTGCCGCGGGCAACCCTACCCCGGACATCGCAAGGTTGCTGCTCGACAATGGCGCCGACCTTAACGCAAAGGACAACAACGGGGCCACGCCACTGCATATCGCCGCATTCTCCGGCCACAAGGCCAATGTTGAACTTCTTCTCGCCCGGGGTGCCAATGTACATGCCAGGGACAATAGCGGCAAAACCGCGCGTGACTATGCGGAGGCCAGCGTGAGCCGCGAAGTTTCCGACATTCTGCTATTCAGAATGCTGAAAACGCCCGCGCCGGCAATGAAATAAGCGATATTTCCGTTTGTAATGAACAAGGAGAAAGTGATGATGAAGCGATTTATCCTGACACTGTGTTTGCTTGGCCCTGCACTACCGGCAATAGCGGCAGATTCCCCCTCCGACGCCGGCCTGACGGAAATTCGCGAGTTGGGCCTGCTCAATGGCCAGGCACTGGCCTGCTCACACACCCAAACCGCATCGCGGATCAAGGCCATCATGATCCAGCACGCGCCCAAGTCACGGCGCTATGGAGAGGCTTTCGAGGCTGCGACCAACCAGGCTTTCCTGGCACAGGTGAAGAATGATAAAGCCGCCTGTGAGGATGGCGCGGCGCTTGCCAAACAGGCAGAGACGCTGGCCCTGAGATTGCAGGCCGCCATCCCGGCCATGGCACAGCAGTAAAAGACGCGCCATGAAAAAAATTTTCCTTGCAGCCCTGCTCGCAGTTCTGACCGGCATGCCCCACGCCTGGGCCGGGGATCAGCCTGCCACTGGCGAAGAACAGACGGAAAGCGGGCCGGAAAACGGGCCGGAAAACGGGATAGTCCCGCGCTATCTGCTTATGGATGATCGCGGTCACGCCGTGACCGACCAGGATTTTCCCGGTCGTTTCCAGCTGATCTCCTTCGGCTATACCTTCTGTCCCGATGTTTGCCCCACCACGCTGGCCGAAATGGCACTGATCATGGACAAGCTGGGCAAGAAATCCAGGCGTTTGCAGGCGCTGTTTGTCACCGTGGACCCGGAGCGCGACACCCCCGAGGTGCTGCGCAACTACACGGCTTACTTTAATTCACGCATCATCAGCCTATCCGGCTCACCCGAGCTGGTGCGCCGCGTGGCGGATAATTTCAAGGTGCGCTATGAAAAACACTGGGAGCCGGGTGCGGCCAAAGACAAGTATTCTGTCGATCACTCGGCGGGCATGTACCTGCTGGGGCCGGATGGGCGATTCCTGACAAAATTCGCCTATGCCACATCGCCTGACAAAGTGGCGGAGCGCATATTGCGCCTGATGGAAGCAAATCCTGCCGCGCCAGATGGGCAGCGGAATTAGGACGGATCAGGGTTTGTTGCCAACTTTTGCTCCAGATCAACTTTCTACGCAGCACTGGGCAGCTAGAATCTCCGCATTATTCTCGATATGGTGTTGATATGAAGAGACTGGTGGAAATGTCAGCCTGTTTGCCGGCCAGGGCAAATGTGCAACGCCGCAATGACGCCAAAATCATCGCATTTTTTATCGCGTTCCTGCTTGCTTGCTGCGGCCTTGAGGCAACTGCGGCCGGCCCGGGAAACGCCCCGGAACTGATGGGAGTCTGCGCCACCTGCCACGGCGATTTTGGCCAGGGGGGCGCGCGCGGCGAATATCCCCGACTCGCGGGGCAGTCGGAAAAATATATTGCAAAGCAGCTGCAAAGCTTCCGCGCGCGCAAGCGCATCAATATTCCAATGTTTCCCTATACCGAGGAACGCGAGCTATCCGATGAGGATATCGGGATCATTGCCGGATATCTGGCGTCCATCAGGCTGCCCACCGCCCTGCCCGTATTCAAAGGCCATGAAGACGCGCTGACCCGGCTGCAGATGATGGAAAAAGTCATGATCGTTCCCCGCGCCGAGGGCGATATCGAGAATGGCGGCAAGATTTACCAGGAGGCATGCGCTTCCTGCCACAACAAAAATGGGCGCGGCCGCGGAGCCTATCCCATGCTCGTGGGGCAATATACGAATTACCTGCAGAAGCAGGTCAGCAGCTACCGCAATGGTGAGCGCCCGCACGATGAAGAAGACTCGCGCGGCATTCTAGGCACCTTGCAGGACAGCGATATCCGCGACATCCTGGCTTACCTCACCTCGATACAACCACGTGACTAATCCGCTGATCAAAGGCTTGCTGGTGCTGCTTCTGGGCCTGTCTTGCGGCCTTGCCTGCGCCGACTCATCCTTGCCCGGAGGCGACTCCGGGCAGGATATTGAGGAGTGGTTCCGCACAGCCTCGCACATGGCGCCTGCCGATCTGGCAAAACTGGACGGGCAGCTGTTCTCCTTTGCCGTGGATCTGGACAACAGCCCCGGATTCAGCATGGACTATGAGGCAAGCAGCGGCACGCTGACCCTGCTGTATCGCATGGCCTTCAACAACATCACGGAAGGCTGGAGCTGGGAGCCGCAAGCCAACCCGGCCAGTGCAGATTATTACCGCGTCAAGTTCCTGCCGCTGAAATCCACCCGTCAGGAAAAGGCTGCACCGCTTGAGATGGAGCTTTATCCGGGGAAACGGGTGGAAGTCAGAAACCAGTGGCGCTATGACTATTTCCTGGCTTTCGAAAATCTCTATGACTTCTATCCGCGCAGCGCGGATGACAATGCCGGGTTTGGCGCCACCGTCAAGGCAGCCGCACTTCCCGCGCGTGAACACCTGAAACTGCTCGCGATTTTCCGCCTCAAATCTCCCTGGCACGCAGAGAGCAACACTTTCTGGAAGGCCGATTTTGCCAACCCGGTAGATTTCACCCTGAGAAAGCGCTACCTGTTTGGCCAACTCGAGGAAATCCGTTTTGTGGACAGTGAAACGGGAAATATCTATCTGCGCCAACAGCCGGCAAATCCGGCCCATTCAAAGTAAGCCCGTTGCAAATTCACCCGCCTCCAGTTTCACCGGTTTTTTGGACAATTGAACGACTTTAGCCGCTTGTTCGCGTGCAAACCGCAGCACCCGCAAGACCATCCAGCTATGGCCTGGTTTTGCTCATACGCTGCCCACTAATGCACTACCACGCTGGGTTATAATCACGCCACTTTTGCACACCTACCCACCCTGCACAGACGCGCAACACCAAATGCAGGACGACACGATGAATATTTTTTACGAAGAAGACGGCAGTTTCAAGGTTGGCAGCATCATGACTGACAACACCACCTCCCTGCAGGTGGAAAGCATCCAGGGCAAGCGCAGCAAGATCAAGGCCGCCAATGGCCTGCTGCGCTTTACCCAGCCCGCCTTGGGAGAATTCATGGCGCAGGCCGAGGCCGTCGCTGCCGATATCGATGTCGAGTTCCTGTGGGAGTCCAGCCCCGCCGAGGAATTTTCCTTCGATGCCCTGGCCACCGAATACTTCGGCCACACGCCCACCCCGGTGGAAGCGGCCGGCACCTTGATCCGCCTGCATACCTCGCCCATGCATTTTTACAAAAAAGGCAAGGGACACTACAAGGCCGCGCCGCCGGAAGCGCTCAAGTCGGCGCTGGCCAGCGCCGAGAAGAAGCGCCTGCAGGCGGAGTTGCAAGCCCGCTATACCGAGCAACTGTGCGCCAGCACCCTGCCGCCCGAGTTTGTCGACAAGCTGCAGCACCTGCTGTACAAACCCGACCGCAACACGCTGGAAGTGAAAGCGCTGGAAGCGGCCTGCGAAGCCACGCATATGTCTGCCGCGCACCTGCTGCACCACTGCGGTGCCATACCCTCCACCAGCGCCTACCACCTGAACCGCTTCCTGCTGGAAAACTTCCCGCGCGGCACCGGCTTCCCCGAAGTCAGCGTGGAGCCGCATCCGGAATTGCCGCTCGCCAAGGTGAACGCCTTCAGCATAGACGATGCCAGCACCACGGAAATCGACGATGCCTTCTCGGTCGATCAGCTGCCCAACGGCAACTGGCGCATAGGCGTGCATATCGCAGCCCCCGCGCTGGGCATCTTGCCCGGCTCGGATGTGGATGCCATCGCCGCACAACGTTTGTCCACGGTATACATGCCGGGCGACAAGATCACCATGCTGCCGGAAAATGTGGTGCAGGCGTTTACCCTGTGCGCCGACAAGATCTGCCCGGCACTGTCGATGTATATGGAAGTGGATGCTGCGACTCTCGCAGTGCTGGGTACGGAAAGCCGCCTGGAGCGCCTGCACATCGCGGCCAACCTGCGCCATGACACGCTGGAGCCGCTGTTCAACGAGGACACCCTGCGCGACTGCAAGCTGGACTACCCTTATGCGAGCGAGCTCACCCTGCTGTGGAATCTGGCACAGAAGCTGGAAGCCGGGCGCGGCAAGGCCGACAACAACATGCAGCAGGTGGACTACAACTTCCATGTGCACGACGACGTGGTGACCATCAGCAACCGCCTGCGCGGCTCGCCCATAGACAAGGTGGTTTCCGAGCTGATGATTTTCGTCAACAGCAACTGGGGCAAGCTGCTGGCCGACCACGACGTGGCGGGCATCTACCGCACGCAGAACAACGGCAAGGTCAAGATGAGCACGGTGGCCGCGCCGCACCAGGGCCTGGGCGTGGCGCACTACATGTGGTCGAGCTCGCCGTTGCGGCGCTATATCGACCTGGTCAACCAGCGCCAGATCATCCAGCTGCTGGCGAATGCAGAACCGATATATGGCAAGAACGACACGCAACTGTTCACCATACTGCGCGATTTCGACGCGGCCTACACAACCTACAACGATTTCCAGCGCCAGATGGAACGCTACTGGTGCTTGCGCTGGCTGCAACAGGAAAAGAGCAAGTTGGAAGCCCTCTCCCCAACCCTCTCCCGCTCTGCGGGAGAGGGAGCAAACGAGCCTGCCGGCGGGCTTCTCATATCTGCCATGGTGATACGCGAGAATCTGGTGCGCCTGTCCGGCATCCCGCTGGTCGGGCGCATCTCCTCGCTGCCCGAACTGGCCCCCAACACCATGGTGGAACTTGAGATCAACAAGATTGATCTGCTCGATCTGGATTTCAATGCGCGCTTTGTTTCTGCAAACACGCCCGAGGTAGTGGTGGAGGCGGCGGCTTGATGCTGGCACGGGTCAAACTGCTGCTGGCGCAGGCGCGGGCCTATTCGCCGCTGAGCCTCACGCTGCCGCTGTCGATCGCCCTGCATGCCTTTGTGCTGTTTGGCATCGGCTTTGTACTCCCCGACGTTACCAAGTCCAGCAACTTCCTGCAGCCGCTGGAAGTGGTGCTGGTCAACAGCCAGTCAAAATCCCGCCCGGTCAAGGCCGACGCGCTGGCACAACATAACCTCGATGGCGGCGGCAACACGGCTGCCAACAAGCGCGCCAGCAGCCCGCTGCCGACCCTGAGCGACGACAAGCAACTGGTGCTGGAGCAATCCTCCAAGAGCGTGAAACAACTGGAGCAGGAAGTTAAAAGACTGCTCACGCAACTGGCCAGCACGCACAGCGTGGATCAGGAAAAAACCGAAAAGAAACACCAGGACAACAGCCTGAGCGGGCAGGATCTGGTGCAGCGTTCGCTGGAGATCGCACGCCTGGAAGCGCAGATCAACAAGGATTTCAGCGCCTACCAGAAGCTGCCCAAGCGCACCTTTATCGGCGCACGCACCCAGGAATACCGCTATGCGCAATACGTGGAAGACTGGCGCGTCAAGGTCGAGCGTATCGGCAACATGAACTACCCGGCCCAGGCGCGGCAACAGAAGATTTTCGGGCAACTGCGCATGACGGTTTCCATCCGTGCCGACGGCAGCGTGGAAAGTGTGGAGATCAACAAATCATCGGGCCAGCGCCTGCTTGATGCGGCTGCCATACGCATCGTCAAGCTGGCCGCACCGTACGCGCCCTTCCCGGTGAATATACGCAAGGATACCGACATCCTCAGCATCGTGCGTACCTGGACCTTCACCACCAACGACCACCTGGAAACCGAATAAGACTGATCATGTTGCTCTCGCGCCTGTTGCTGCCTCTGTTGTGCGCCTTCTCCCTGCTGTTTGCCCAGCAGGCGGGAGCTGCGCATACACTGCAGCACACCCTGGCCGGGCATCAGCAGCAACAGGACAAACAAGCCCCGCATAACCACAACTGCGAACAGTGCGCGCTGGACGCCCAGCTCGGCAGCACACTGCACAGCGACTCCATCGCCTTTTCCCTGCCACTGTTGCCTGCCGCCACCTGGTTGCACGATAGCGTTTCCTTTCACCACATCCACACTCTGGCCGCCAGCGCACGCGGCCCGCCTGCGTCACTCCAGCAATTCGCATAGTTGACGCCCGGCTTGCATGCCGGGCCCATGCACTATTATTTGGAGTTTCATCATGTATCAATACGCAATAATTTTTGTGGCCGTTTGCGCCGCCTTGCCTGCGCATGCCGCCAACGACGCGGAACTGCAAAGCATGCGCGAACAAATCCGCCAACTGGAACAGCGCATGCAACAGGCCGAAACCAGCGGCGCACAGGCTACCGCGCAGCCCCCGGCAAGCCCAGGCGACAACGCCTTCAACCCCGCCGTGTCACTGATACTGTCCGGCACCTATGGCCGCATCGCCGAAAATCCGGACGTGCCCGCCACAGGCTTTGCCATGTCGCCCAACAACCACGGCTACAGCCGCAGTTTCAGCCTGAAAGAATCGGAACTGGGCATCAGTGCCAATATCGATCCGCAGTTTCGCGGCGTGGCCACCATTGCACTGGCCCCCGAGGGCGGCAGCAGCGTGGAAAATGCCTATGTGCAGACCACCTCTCTGGGCAACGGCCTGAATTTGAGAATGGGGCGATTTTTCTCCGGCCAGGGCTATCTCAACGAACAGCATGCCCATGCCTGGGATTTCGCCGACCAGCCGCTGGTGTATCGCATATTCTGGGACAACCAGCTGGGCGACGACGGCCTGCAGCTCAAGTGGCTGGCACCCACCGACACCTTTGTCGAGATCGGCGCCGAGATCGGGCGCGGGCGCGGCCATCCCGGCACTGATCGCGAGGACAGCAATGGCGCGGGGGCTACCGCACTGTTTGCCCATATCGGCGATGACATTGGCGCGAGCAACAGCTGGCGAGCCGGTATCTCCCTGCACCATACGCGCCGCGTGGATGCCGTCAGCGACAACGTGCCAGACCTGCCGGGAACGGTTGACGGTGTAAGCAACCGCTTCAGCGGCGACAGCAATACTTATGGACTGGATATGGTGTGGAAATACACACCCAATGGCAATACCGGCATGGGTAGCCTCAAGCTGCAGGGCGAGTATTTCCAGCGCCGGCAAGATGGCCTGCTCACCTATGACTACACCGCACCCAATGCGACTACCGCTGGTGCAAACATTACCGACAGCTACAGCATCACCCAGTCCGGTTGGTATGTGCAGGGCGTATACCAGCTCATGCCGCGCTGGCGCGCCGGACTGCGTTATGACCGGCTGGATCCCGGCACGGCACAGGTTGGCGCGTTGAACAGCGCCAACGTGATCAGCAACCATGCCTACACACCGACACGCAGCACGCTGATGCTTGACTTCAACCCCAGCGAATTCTCGCGCCTGCGCCTGCAGCTGGCACAGGACAAGTCGCGCGAGGGGCTCACCGACAACCAGCTGTTTCTGCAGTACGTGATGAGCCTGGGCGCTCATGGCGCACATCAATTCTAGGGAGTACACCATGCAAAAAATTCTGTACGTATTCTTGTTGCTGTTGTGCGGCAACGCCCACGCCGCGCTCAGCATCTTCGCCTGCGAACCCGAATGGGCGGCACTGGCGCAGGAGCTGGGCGGCGACAAGGTCAGCGTCTATGCCGCCACCAGCGCGCTGCAGGATCCGCATCACGTGGAAGCCCGCCCCAGCCTGATCGCCCGCGCCCGCCGCGCCCAGCTGGTGGTGTGCAGCGGCGCGGAACTTGAAGTCGGCTGGCTGCCGGTGATCCTGCGCGAAGCGGGCAACCCCGACATCGCCGCCGGCAAGCCGGGCAATTTCGAGGCGGCAAGTTATGTGCACATGCTGGAAGTACCCGGCCGCCTCGACCGCGCCGAGGGTGATGTGCACGCCGCCGGCAACCCGCACATCCAGCTGGATGCGCGCAACTACCTGCCCATCGCCAAGGCCTTGTCAGCCAGGTTGGCCCAGCTCGATCCTGCCAACGCGGCGTTCTATAACAGCCGCGTTCAATCATTCAGCAGCAACTGGCAAGCCGCCCTCACACGCTGGGAAGCGCAGGCCGCACCGCTCAAGGGGCAAGCCGTGCTGGTGCAGCACCGCGCCTACCCCTATCTGGAAAGCTGGCTGGGGCTGAAGCAGGTGGGGGAGCTGGAGCCCAAACCCGGCATGGAACCCAGCGCAGCCTACCTGGCGCAGGTCCTGGCCAGGTTGCAGCAGCAGCCGGCGCGCATGGTGATACGCGCCGCCTACCAGGATGGGAAGCCGTCGGAATGGATAGCCCAGCGCGCCCGGGTCAATGTGGTGGCATTGCCTTTCAGCGTGGGCGGCACGGATGGCGCCGGGGATTTGTATGGCCTGTTTGACGACACTATCGCGCGCCTGTTGGGAGGTTTGAAATGAACGGCCTCGATCTGAGCATATTGTTTCCCGCCTTCATTGCCGGCGTGCTGGTGCTTGCCACCCACGTACCGCTGGGCATGAAAGTGCTGGCACGCGGCATCATCTTCGCCGACCTGGCAGTGGCGCAAATCGCCGGCCTCGGCGTCGTCATTGCCGGGCTGGCAGGCTACGCCGAACAACCGCTGGCGGTGCAGCTGATTGCCGTTGCCAGCGCCCTGGTCGGCGCCATGCTGCTGGCGTACATCGAGCACTTTCTGCCCGAGGTGCGCGAGGCCAGCATAGGATTGCTGTTTGTGCTGGCAGCCAGCGGCAGCATCCTGCTGATGAGTCGCGACACCCATGCCGGCGAGCACCTGAAAGACCTGCTGGTGGGCCAGATATTGTGGGTGAGCGACAGCCAACTGATCGCCACTGCTGCGCTTACAAGCGCCCTGCTGATTATTTTGCGCACCTTCAACCACCGCCTCGGCACCTTCGCGTTCTATGCCCTGTTTGCCCTGGCGGTCACCGCCTCGGTGCAACTGGTAGGCGTGTACCTGGTGTTCGCCAGCCTGATCGTGCCTGCACTGGCCACGCACAAGTTGCATCGCAAGCGCATGCTCGCCGCCTATGCCATCGGCGCGCTGGGCTATGCCGCCGGGCTGCTGCTGTCGGTATGGCTGGACCTGCCCGCGGGGGCCGCCATCGTGTGGGCCATGGCGCTGCTGGGTGCGAGCATGCTGCTGAGGACGCGTGCAGATTAACGTTATAATTATCAAACTGCCTTTGTCCGCAGATTACACAGATTAGCCCGGATTAGAACCAACACTTCCAGTCAAATCCAGCAGATGAACAAGTTTCTTCATTGTATTAGTAATCGGTTTAATCGGCGTAATCTGCGGATAAAGCTGTTTCTTCCTGGATCAATAATCAAACCATGACTGACAAATACGCCGTAATCGGCCACCCCATATCGCACAGCAAGTCACCGCTGATCCATAAAATGTTTGCCGAGCAGAGCGGCCAGGACATGAGCTATGTCGCCATCGAGGCGCCGCTGGACGGCTTTGCCGCGACTGTCCAGCGCCTGCGCGCCGAGGGCTACAAGGGTTGCAATGTCACCGTGCCGTTCAAGCACGAGGCGTTCAAGCTGGCCACCCAGCACTCCGGCCGCGCACGCGCGGCGCATGCGGTGAACACGCTGATCTTCGAAGGCGACGAAATCCTCGGTGACAACACCGACGGGGTTGGCCTGGTTGCGGATATTGAAACCAATCTGGGCTGCAAGTTCCTGTTCAAGCGCGTGCTGCTGATGGGCGCGGGCGGCGCTGCACACGGGGTGATCTGGCACCTGTTCAACGCCGGCGCCGCCATCATCATCAGCAACCGCAGCATGGACAAAGCCGAGCAGCTGGCGGCCGAATTTGAAGGCTACGGCACCGTCTTTGCCAAGAGCTACGCGGCGCTGGCCGGACAGCAGTTTGATATTGTCATCAATGCCACTTCCAGCGGCTTGGCAGACGAGTTGCCGCCCCTGCCAGAGGGCATCTTCAAACCCGGCGCGCTCGCCTACGACATGATGTATGGCAAGCAAACCCCCTTCCTGCGCTTTGCCCAGCAGCACGGCGCTGCCACGCTGGCAGACGGCCTGGGCATGCTGGTGGAACAGGCTGCTGTCGCTTTCGAGAAGTGGCGCGGGGTGCAACCCGATACCGCACCTGTCATCGCGAAACTGCGTCAGTCCTGAGCATGGCCCCATCCTGAGCATGGCCCTATCCTGAACATGGCAAAGAGCAAACCCAAAACCATCTGGTCGTGGCTGTGGCACATTGTTGTGCTGCTGCTGGTGGTGTTGCTTGCCTACCAGGCCTGGATAGCGGCGCAGATTGCCTGGTGGGTAAACCACAATCCCGAGTCCAGCGCCTTTATGGAGGATCGTCTGGAGCTGTTGCTAAGCAAGAATCCCAAGGCCAGGCTGCAGCACCAGTGGGTGCCGTACAAGAATATTTCCACCCATCTAAAGCAGGCGCTGATCGTTTCCGAGGATGACAAATTTGTCGACCACGAAGGCTTTGACTGGGAAGGCATACAGAAGGCCTACGAAAAAAACCTGCAGAAGGGCAAGATCGTCGCCGGCGGCTCCACCATCAGCCAGCAACTGGCCAAGAACCTGTTCCTCTCCACCAAGCGCACGCCCTGGCGCAAGGGCGAGGAAGCGCTGATCACGCTGATGCTGGAAGCGATGATGAGCAAGGAACGGATTTTTGAAATTTATCTCAACACCATAGAGTGGGGCAACGGTGTGTTCGGCGCGGAAGCGGCTGCACGGCATTACTACGGCGTGAGTGCAGCACAGCTCGCCTCTTTTCAGGCAGCCAAACTCGCCGCCATGGTGCCCAACCCGCGCTTTTACGACCGCAACCGCGAAGCACCCGGATTGATGCGCAAGACCGGAATCATTCTGGAGCGCATGGGTGATGCGGATATTCCGTAACGCCCATGCAGCGATGAACCAGCTCTAAGGCAAATCGCCGCGACGGAATATGAAGTAGCCAGCAGTCGCGCATACCGTGCCGATGACCAAGGGATACACCACACCGTAGATCATGAATCCGGTTGCGCCCAGCGTATCGGTAACCACGTACGCCGCCGGCCCCAGCACGATCAGTTGCGGATCAAACAACATCAGCGCCGCAGTGCGGAAGACCTGCATGGGATTGGCCAGCGCAATGCTCACCGCAAGCTCGGGTGCAATGTGCCCCTGTATCAGCACGCCAAGCAGAATCAAATCGAGAAACAGCAGCATCACCAGCCACACCACGAACGCCGCCCCCTGCGCCACATCGGTGGAACGCGCCAGGGTGGAAAGCAGCATGGCGATGCCCAGGAAGCACCAGGCTATCACGGCCAGCAGCGCGGTGTAGTAGAGGAACATGAACCACGGCACCTCGATGCCGTTCAGCAGCGCCCACAGCGCCGCACCCAGCATGGCCAGGAAAACCGGCATGAACACGACGATATAACGCCCCAGCAGCTTGCCCCAGAACCACGCGGAGAGCGACACCGGCAAGGACAGCAAATATTCGAACACTCCCGCTTCGCGATCGCCGGCCACCGAGCGCACCGTGGTTATCAGCACGAAAATCGGCAGTATCGCCATGCACAGCTGGATATAAGTGACGAGCAGGCGCGACAGGCCGATAAAGCCCAGCACGCGCGACTCGGTAAGGCCGAAGGCGAACAGCATGGCAACGATGCCGCCGAACACCAGGCTATAGATCATGAACCAGCGCGCGCGCAGGGATTCCACCACATCAAGTTTAGCTGTCAGCCACAGGTTCTTCATTATTTCCCCAGCGCCAGGATGCGTTTCCTGGCCTCGTCAAAATTCACCACGCCCGCTTCCGGTGCGGCCACGGCGCCGTAGCCATAGGCCATGGGCGTGGTGTTGTTCGCCACATAATATGCCCTTCTTGCATCCAGCCACATGTCCGAGCGCATGTCCCTTATCCAGATTTCAGTCGCTGGCTCGCCGGCCCAGGGTTGATCCTTCAGCCAGAAAACCGCACAGCCAAAATCGTCAAACTTGTATGTCATGTGTTTCTGCCCGCCGCGCACCTGAACCGCAAAGCGCCGGTCGCTGAGCGCCATGCTGCAACGCACGCAAGTGTCGCGATCCCATTTGACTTCCACCGGGCCGGTTTTGTGTTCCTGATGGCACGCCGCCAACAGGAACAGCAGCAGAAATGCAGCGCAGTACCCAATCAAGCGGCTCATGGTTTGTCCCCGCCGTTTTCATCGAGGCTGATGGAGGTGAGCACACCCACATAGCGCGAAATCATGCCGACAAAGCGCAGGCGGTCAGGCCCTGCCACACTGCCCTGCCAGCTCAGCCCGTCGCCCGTATCGGTGAAGTGCCAGTTTGCCAGCGCCTTGGCGATTGACGCCTCGGGGCGGCGCAGAACCAGGCGGCAGGCCAGCTTGCTGGTGAGTGAGACTTCGTCCGCCACACGGTCATCCAGCACCACCTTGCCGCGATCCAGCTCTATCACGCGGTTGACCAGTGCCGACACCTCGTCGAGACGGTGGCTGGAAATCAGCATGGTGGTGTTTTCCAGGCGCTCCTCCAGCAATTCAAAAAAGATATGGCGTGCTTCGGGGTCAAGATTGGCTGCAGGCTCGTCCATCACCAGAATATTGGTGTCGCGCCCCATGGCAATCGAGATCAGGAGTTTCTGCTTCATGCCGCCGGACAGCTTGACGAAAGGCAGGCGGGCAATCTTGCCAAGATCAAGGCCGAGACGCTGCGCTATGTCTTCCATGCGTGAGCGCTCGCTGTTGCACAGCGAGGCGGAAAAATCGACCAGCTGGCTGACCGGCATTTTCAGCGGGGGAGGAAGCTGGGGTACAAAGCCGATCTTCTGCAGCACTTTGGTGCGCTCTTCACGCGTCACCAGCCCGTTCACCGTGACTGCGCCATCGTAGACGTACTCACCCAGCAGGCAGCGGATCAGCGTGGTCTTGCCGGCCCCGTTGGAGCCCACCAGGGCAATGCGCTCGCCCAGCTCTATTCTCAGGTCGATATTGTCGAGTACGCGGTTACGCTTGAAAGTCTTTGAGACCTGATTGAAGTTGATCATCTTTGGTGTTCCGCCCCAATGGCTACATTATTTTTGTCAGGCCGCGTATCTCGAATGCCAGTGCGCCGCTCGGGCACACGTCGATGCACATGCCGCACCGCGTGCAGTCCGCGCCGATGTCCATCTGTGCAGCCGGGGCGCGTCCCTTGATCACGCACTCCAGCACATGCGGCACCTCGCACACCTTGCGGCAGTCGCCTTCATGATGGCAGTTGGCCAGCTTGTAGCTTACATGCACGGGAGAGAACACGCCGACAACACCGTAAGTCAGCCCGATCGGGCAGAC
Organism: Nitrosomonadales bacterium; assembly: GCA_023259065.1. Lineage (GTDB taxonomy): Bacteria > Pseudomonadota > Gammaproteobacteria > Burkholderiales > Gallionellaceae > 39-52-133. The sequence goes on along the minus strand of JAHFQY010000012.1, from coordinate 11,468 downwards.
ATAGCGGCACCAGGCGCGGCGTGAATAAAAAATCTCGAAGGCCAGCAGCACCGCCACCCAGCCCAGCGCCAGCCCCGGCCCGTAAATCAGCGCACGACTGACGATACCGGTGGGGGAAATGGTCTCGAATACGGTATAGCCGGTAACAATGGCCATCAGCGCAAACATCAGCCAGAACACGGTGCGTGTGCCGCGATGAAAGGCGTGGTCGGTAATCTTCTTTTTTTCCACCAGGTACACGTGCAGTCGCTCGGCAATTTCCGCCAGCAAGTGGTAGGGGCACACCCAGGAGCAGAAGGTGCGGCCGCCCAGCAACAACCACAGCACGAAAACCGTGCCGGTGCCGATCAGCAGGTTGACGATGATGTGCTTGTGCGCAAGCATCACCTGCAGCGCGGAGTTCAGGTCTATCAGGTGGAAGCCCAGCATGCGCGAGGCGGTAAGCGCGCCTTCCAGGACCTGAACGTCAAACCAGAACGACACGGTGAACAGCAGGTTGATTGCCAGCAATGCTGTCCAGCGCCGCCTGAGCCAACGTCCCTTTTTCTGGTGTTCACGCGCCTCCAGCTTGAGCGCCTCAAAATCCAGCTTTTCGGTTTTCTTGTAAAAATGGATGGTCTTGGCTTCTTCGGTGTAGTCGGCAGGCTGCGGCTTGCGCGGCTCGCCACCCAGCATCACCCGTACGGATTCAAGATATTTGTTCATCATATGCTCCAGCCTCTGCGCGCTTCCACAACGATGGCCGCAAGTTCGGGCGGGCATACCATTTCGCACACGCCGCATCCGACACAGGGTTCATGCACCACCGGCGTTTTGATTGTAACGCCATTTTCCACCACGCTTTCCAGCGAGATTGCGCCCTTGATCGGGCAGGTGCGCACGCACAGGTCGCACAACTCCAGATCGTAGGGATGGTCGCGCAGCGGAATGGGTTTCCAGCGATCCACCTCCATGAAACGCATAGTTCCCTCGAATGCAGCCCCCCGCGCCGCGCCCTTGATGCCTTTGCCCTGGCGCGCAAGGCATTTTTCCGGGCGCGCCAGAACGGCGAGTCCGCTGCGTTCTTTCAGATTGAGCGTGGGCTCGGGACTGCTTTCCTTGGCCAGCAGGATGGGGGGGCTCGCCAATTTCATCTCATTGCGCGTCGGCATGAAGACCGGCTTCTTGTATACCAGCGCCCCGGTGGGGCAGGCCAGGATGCACTGCACCGCATCGCAGGAAAAGTCGCACGCCTGCTTGCGCGAATCAATATAGGGCACACCAACACCGAAACCATGATCGATATCGTCGAGCTTGATGGCTTGCACCGGGCACACCTGTACGCACTGGCCGCACTTGATGCATGAAGAAAGGAAATCCGCCTCTTCCAGCGCACCTGGCGGGCGCATGCGCACGCGCCACTCCCTCAACACCGGAATGTAGCCCGCTGCAGACACGCACAGCATGGCCGCCCCCAGGAAGATCGAGCGCAAAAAGCGCCGCCGCGCCTCCAGTTTGCGCTTGTCACTCAGATGTACTGTTGGCTGTGGTTTTTCATCGCTCATGGCTCAGCCCTCACTTTTTTGCCTTTTTCCAGGGATCATTGAACAAGGGTTCTTTGTCGCTCAACAACAGAATGGGACTGGAAAAGGGCGCCAGACGTTCGAGAAAATCCAGCACTTCCAGTGCCGGAGCCGACTTGAAAAATCGTGCCTGGGGAATATCCATCCAGATACGGTCGGCATAGGCGTACAGATCGTGCGCGGTATCCCCTATTCCATCATTGTTGCGGTCAAATCCCTGGTAGTCATCCCAGTAATTGCCCCGCCATTCGTTACGGCCGGACGATCCTGCCCCGCCTACCGCCACGTCAGTCAGGTTGCCCTTGAATGAATTTCTTTTGAAAATGCTGCCGTCACGGTCACTGCTGAACATCACGCCTATGGCATTGTAGGCGATCAGGTTGCCCTGCGTCAGAACGGTTGTATTGGGCTGAAACGGGGAAAGATCCAGGGTGATCCCGGTACCGCAGTAGATGATCTCGTTATTCTCCACTATCGCCCCACTCGACTCCTTGAAACCGATGCCCACACCTGCCGACCCGGTGGCATGCGAGATCACATTGTTGCGCAACTCCATGTTGTCGGTGTACATGAGATTGATTCCAACCGAGTTGTCGTAGTAATAGTTTCCATCCACCACATTGTGGCCGGCAAACATGAAGTGCAGGGAGTAGCGGCTTCTGACAGCCCTGTTTTTCCTGAACAGGTTGCCGTTGGAATACCACGCCACGGTATCGCGCGAATCGGCAATGTCATTGCCCTCGATGCGGTTGTCCATGCTGTACCAGAGCCTGATGGCATCCCCGCGCACCCCCAGTTCCAGTGGCTTGGACTTGATCGTATTGTTGCGCACGATGTTGTTGTTGGATTGCTTGAGGTCAATGCCGAACAGGCAATCGTCAATGACCAGGGATTCGACCAGGTTGCGGTGGCCACGCACATTGAGACAGGCATCATCGGTGTCGTGAGAACTTCCGGAACCCCTGAGATGCAGGCCGCGCAGCGTGGCATCATTGGTATCAATGACAAAGACCGTGCTCATGTCACCACCGTCGATGGTGACCTTGCCGCCGCCGTCTATGATCAGCGGCTTGGTCAGGTGCACCGGGCCGGCATACAGGCCCGGCTTGGGACGCAGTGTGGAACCGGCGGGAGCAGCATCGACCAGCTCCTGAAACGGGGTCAGGCCATGAATACGTTTGTCCCTCAGGTAAAGGGGCACCAGTTGCACCGGTTTGTCGACGTCGACACGGGGAGCTTCCATGCCGGCATCTTTGGCATCCACCCTGGCTTTGCCTGCATGCGCCGGTGCATCATCTGCACCAATGTCCGGAACCTCGGATTCGCCCACAGGCCGGGCCACCGCAGTGGTCACGACCAGCAACAGCAGCATTACCATTTGCAGCAATTTCATCGACAAGGAATCCATAGGCTACAGTTCAGATTGCGGACTCGCCCATACCCGGACCCGCCGCCCCAACTAGTTAATATCCGGATTTTCGCGCATCAACTTGCGCCGAATCAGCAAGGCCAGCATGGCGGCAATGCTGGCAACCATCAGCATGGCGTAACCGTAATAGGGATAAGAGTAGGTGCTGAACTGCGCCACCTTGCCCTCGCCGAATACGGTGGGCATGAACGGCTTGACGGTAAACGCCCCCCAGGGGTGAAGGTTGTGGCCGAAGAACCACAGCCAGCCGGCATAATCGAGCACAAAGAACAGCGGCAACAAGGCCGGCACCAGAACCAGCAACAGGGTGAAATAGCGTATCTTCCACACCCCCAGCATGACCACGACCATGGCCGCAACCAATCCGGCAATGGATACCTGGGTGGCAAACTTGAGATTGCTTACCCACTTGTCCAACACTTCGGGCTGATTAAAAAACTTGCTTGCCTCTTCGTGATAATGCGCGGCAAAAACATCCATTTGCCCCATCACGATCTGGTCTATTACCATCCATGCGCTAACCGCGGCAAAGCCCGCTGCCAGGATCATAAGCTGCTGCTTGCGTTGCGTCGCCATGAATCCCAGCATCATGACGGCCATAAATCCGAAGATGAACTTTGACAGGCGCAACTCCACTGGCGAACCGGTATCAATCGGGTACATCCCCACGTAGTGATTGATGGTGTTCATCTCGTCCACGCAGTTCAAGCCCAGCTCCTGTTTTTTCAGATCCAGTGCAGGATTGTCACGCGCCGCCAGGTCGTCGCCCAGGTCGGACTGCATCAACTCTGCCTGGCGTCCCTTGGTGACAATTTCCGTCTTGCAGCCGTTGAATACACCATTGAAATGGAAATGGATGCGTATCCCGTCTGGAAAGGCATCCTTGGGGTAATTGGGCGCCGTCAGGGATACCCACCAGATCGGGCTGAAATAGGCCAGCACCACCAGCACCAGTGCGCCCAGGGTTAACAGCCTTACCTTCGTCATTTGTTTTTTCAGGTCACTCATCTTTTACTCTCTCGCCAGACCAGGGATATTGTACATACTCCATCACCGCCGAAGAATTGAATTGGGAAACTCAAGCAGCATTCCTGCCTTGCCTGTTGCTTTGGGCCACATGATGTCAGCCATGGAGAGAAACTTCATCTCCCGGGCTGAGTGTGATGTTACTTCTTCTTGCCCTTGCTGGGTGCGCACATTGCGCCCGGCATCGTCATGCTAGCCTGGTAGGCTGAAATTGCCACCAGCTCTTCGTCGGTGTAAGGCTTGATGATCTTCACCATGTCAGGATTGGCGTTGCGGCGCTTCCCGTCACGAATCTGCGTCATCTGGCGCAACAAATACTTGTAATGCTGGCCCGCAATTACGGGATAGAATTTTTCTTTGTTGCCCTCACCGTTCATGCCGTGGCATTCCTTGCATTGCTTCTCGTAGAGCTCCTTGCCCTTGGAAATCTGCAAGGCAGCATCGGCTCCTTCATATTTGCCGTGGTCGAGCGGAATGCACAGCTTCTCGATATAAGACGCAACATTCGCCAACTCCTGCGCATCGGTCAGAGTCTGTGCAAAAGGGTACATGGTGGGGTTGTCGCGCAGGCCGGCACGGATGTCGGCCATCTGCTTGATAACCACGGTGGTATGTTGCCCCGCCAGTTGCGGGAAAGTGCCATCAGGACGCCCCGCACCGGAGGGAAGATGGCAGGCGCCGCAAATTTCATAGGCCTCCTTGCCTTCCTTGACGTCGCCCTTTTTGTGCAGCGCTTCGATTTTCTCGCCTTCCTGGGCATTCCACACATAGCCACTGGACTCGATGCCGGCCTTTTTTTCCGCCACATTGGGGTTGGCCAATGCCATGGTTGCGGGTGCCAAAGCCAGTGCCAATGCTACTGCCAGATATTTGTTCATGTGCAACTCCTCTTGTTTAATGTTGACGTGGTTTAATGTTGACGTGGTCATTCTAGACACCCCGCACACCATCCCTTTTGACATGTATCAAGCAGGATAGCAATCAGGGTTTGAGCTTGGATACATAGGCAGCGATATCCTTGATCTCCTGCTCGTTCACCAGCACCATCACACCATTCATGGCCGCACTATTGCCGTTGGCACGCGCACCAGTCTTGATGTCCATCATCTGCTTCACGATATAAGCCTCGTTCTGGCCTGCGATTTTAGGGTAATCGGGCATCAGTGGCTTGTTGCCTTTGGCACCATGGCAAGCCGTACAAGTTTTCTCGGCAAACAACTTGGCCCCGTCGCCTGCAAGGGCGGAACCACTGAGCATTACCATTGACACACCGACAGCCCACAACATTGATGATAGTTTCATTTCAAAGCTCCTTAAAAATCATAAAGGTCAATTTAACGCCGCCTCCATAACCGTTGTGCAGATATGGTTACTCCAGGCAGAAAAAACACGGGGAGACATCACGCCCCCCCGCATTCTTTGTTACGCCATCAGGATGGCTTTATTTGCCAGTCTTCTTGGCACCATGCTCTTCCAGGTAGGTTTTTGCACGCAGACCGATGTCCGCTGCCTTCACCTGGTACTGCCACCATTGGCCAGCCCAGAGGGTCGCATTCTGCCAATCACTCTTCTTGGCAGCTTCTTCCATCTTGGCCTTGGCTTCCTTGGCGCGACCCAGTTGGTCGGTTGCATCATCAACCAGTGATACCACAGGTGGGAAGTCCTTGTAGTTGACGCTGGTGATGTAGCCCACCACGCTGTCAATCACAGCCTGGGTATCCACGTTGGTCTTGACCTGCTTGTCGTAGTCAGCCTTGGTGTAAACGGCTTTCTCGGCACCAGCCTTGACTTCCTTGTAACCCTTGGGCTTGACCAGCAAGTACCCTTCCATCTCTAAGTGCAACGCAGAGCAGAACTCGGTGCAGTAGTAGGGATACACACCTTCCTTGTCCGCCTTGAATTTTACCGACACGGTCTTGCCCGGCTCGATTGAGGCATGCACGTTGTAGGTGCTCACTGTAAAGCCGTGAGTTTCATCCTCGGCACGCTCCAGATTGGTCAGGTTGACGGTCACTTCATCGCCCACGTTCACCTCTATGGTTTCAGGCGTGATATGCGAACGGATCACTGTGCCAAATACCTCTACCTTGTTGCCCTTGCGCACGATTTTCTCTTCGCCCGCCCTTACCATGCCTGGATGAGGCTTGTCGGTACGGCTGTTGGTGCCCACTTTGTAGCGTATGCCTGGTTTCAGCGTGGTGGCATCGATCGCCACAGCGTAATGTGGCTCACCCAGCGGCAGCGGCATGTCATACAGAAGCTGCATCTTGTCATTGGAAATATCGATCAGCTGGTGATTTTGCGGATGCAGCGGACCGACAGGGTTAAAGCGGTCGATGGCCAGCTTGTTCAGCGCAACCAGGTAACGCCCTTTGGGATGCGCACTATCGCCTTCCATCGTCATCAGGTGACCGATGTTGTAGTGGATGGAAATCTTGTCCAGCACCTTGCCTTCACAGTAGTTCCACCTTGCCACCTGCGAGTCTACATACAGTGAGGTGTAGGCGACACAGGGCTTGGAGTCATACTGGGTGTGCAGGGGGCCGAGGCCAAGCTGAACCTGCGTATGCAGCGAGTCCTTCATGCTCAACACGGGGATACCATAGGGATCCTTGCTTTCGAACTTCCCGGCCTTGATCTGCGCCATGATTTTCTCGAAGCTGTATACCGAAACGTGAGTGTCCAGCTTGCCGGCAACGGTGATCAGTTTGCCGTCGGGAGTCACGTCCACGCCGTGCGGGCTCTTCGGTTCGGGAATCAGGAACAGGATGCCTTCTTTGATCGCGGTTGCCATCGACAGCACGTTATGGCCGTTGATCTTGGTGGCCTTGCCCTGGGCAACCAGCTCGGCTGCTTTCTTCCAGTTGATCACGTGCAGGTAGTCGGTATCCTTGGCGGAACAACCGGCTTCATAGGGTGGGCGGCCTTTCTCAATTCCGCCGACATAACGCTCGGAACAGAAGGAGTTGGTGAAAGACCAACCATCGGATACCGCCTTACCTGCATCGGACAAGTCCTGGCTATACGGTGGCAACTCGATGGAGAAGGACTTGCTCGGGTCAATCCTGCCTTCCTTGCGGTCAAATTTCCAGTAAGTCACACCACCACGATACTCCTCGTTGAAGCGTTCCAGCGGAACGAATTTCTTGTTTGCAAGAGGAGATGGGTACTGGGCAGCCTCGATCACATATTCACTGTTTGGAGTAACAAAAGCACCACCGTGTTCCGATTTGTATATCGGATTGACCACGATCTGCTTGGTTTCAAAGTCGCGCAGGTCGATCACCGCCAGACGGGGATTGGCCTTGTCATTGATGAACAGGAACTGGCCGTCGTAGTCGCCATTGGTTTCTGACAGTGCCGGGTGGTGGGTATCACCCCAGGTAATGTCCTTGCCGTCTATCTTGCCGCCAGCCAGCACCTTTTTCGACTCTTCATCGAAACCATAGCCCTGCCATGGTTCAGGTGTGAATACGCCGATGTATTTGAGTATGCGCATGGACGGAATGCCATACACAATGATCTGCCCGCTTTGACCGCCGGAACTGAAGACGATAAAATCATCGCGCTTGCCGGTTGGAACGTAAGTTTTGGATGCCGCAAGCAAATCCTGCTGCGACAAACCCCTGCGCTGCATCACATCTTGCAATGACTCAGCTGCCCAAGCGCTTCCTACTGCGCCCATTACCAGCGTTGCTGCGACGAGCAACGAGGTTTTTCGCTTGCTAAATGGCTCCATCACAAACTCCCTTCATTATAAAAATTGAACAAAGTTGAACTAGAAATATCATCATGCGCCGGCATGGCGCCTGCGACATTTTGTCACAGTGTGTAATTTATACACCCTTACAAGGGAGCAGACTACTGGGATTATTGATATGGATCAACAAACCTGTATTTGAATAACATATTAACCTCGCCACCCCGCAGTAGTCAGTCAAACCACAGGTAAGCGTGCATTTTCTCTATAGCGGAATAAATAACACTTGGGGATATGCAGAATCCGTGGCTAGCAGCAACCTTCGTTATGCTGCCAACTTCATTAGAGTTGGATGACAAAGAGGCGCACTTTGCACAATTTCAAGGCAAAGTGGCTGTTGTGGTTTTTTGGACTGTCTGGCGCCAATCAGCCCCGCCCACCCAGAACAAGGCGGGTAGCAATCCAGTCAACGAAAAGCTGGCTGAGTTGCAATGCCTGGATGGTAGCTACGCTATTTTCTGTTCTTGCAAATAAAATTCAGCATAGCTTCGTCGATGCTGTCTCTGGTCACAGGTAAATCCTGTGGCAGCAGGATTTGCTGCTTGCTGAGCAACGCCATTTGCTCATCATGGGCCTCGGTAGAGAGCTGCGCCAGGGTTCGCGCATCACAATTAACGCGGTTGAAAATCAAGAGATACTTCACCTTGCTCCGTGACACCTTGTATTCATCCGGATTGGCAAAGGTATGACGCGCGGCAAACGTTATCACCGGGCCCTTTCTTGCCACACTGCCCGTATCGACCTCGCGTACCGTATTGTCATCCATCTTGATCGGCGCCCATTCGGCCGCCAGTGCTTGCCCGCCCGATAGTGTGGCTAGCAGCATAGTCATTGAAATTAATTTATTCATCGATTCATCAATCCTGATTATTCGTGGAGCAACACTCAGTGCCGCATGTTGCCGTGATCGTGATCCATGTGCATCGGCGCTGGCGACATGGTCTGCATCTTGCGCACCGGAGCATCGAATTTCTTGCTGCTGCCATCTTCGAAGGTAACGGTGATCGGTACGTTGTCACCCTCCTTGGGTGTTTGTTTGAGGTTAATCAGCATGAGGTGCAGGCTGCCAGGTTGCAGGGTTGCTGCCCCACCGGCCTTGATCTCGATATCTTTTAGCTGACGCATTTTCATCATGCCATCTTCGTTGACGTGGGTATGCAGCTCAGTCACTTGCGATATCGGGTTATCAGCCTTGACCACCTTGTGATCTTTGTCATCGGCATTCTTGAACACCATAAAGGCAGCGGTCACGTTTTGACCAGGGGGCATCAGGCGAACATAAGGATCAGTGACGCTGACATTATCGGCAGCGCTGCCAGCGGCAAAGGCTGGACTGCCGCTGATCATGGCCAGCGTAAGTACGGTCAACGCAAACTTCATACGGTCTCTCCCCAAAATGGTTGAAAAAAATTTATCCTGCAATGTTGCGTGACAAAATAGGGCGCAGCTGGCTCATGATGTGCCAATACAACACGCTTGCCAAGGTTTAAACGCAACACATCAGCGCCCGGCGGGATCAGCCCTGCCGGTAGCAAAGCGAAACGGCGCGATCACCTTGACCTTGCCTGTAGCGATCATCACCGATGCCTGCCAAGCCATGCGCCCGCTGATGCACGCCGCCAAAGTCGATTCACCGCTGAACGTGCCGTCACCTTGCGCGCTTAGCACATGCCGGTTGTACCCCATATTCATTTCCACGCCGGAAAAATCCACCTCCACCATGCGCGCATCCAGGCCCTCGACTGCGACGCTAATCTGCAGCGGGCGCAGCAGCGGGACAGGGTGAGGCGTGATGCTCAACTGGACACGCCCGCCACCGGGAATGGCGCTGCTGCACGGCCCGGCTTGCAGATCACAAGCGGCATCAAGCGGCGCAATCACTGTCGCCAATGGCTCGGAAACGAGCCATAACCTCACGCTGACTGCCGTAATGATTGCCAGCAGCAAAACAGGGATAACGGCAAAGAGAGTTTTGTTCGGGAAATTCATTCCGGTTAAACCAGCCCCATACCCACCAGCGCAAGAAATGCTGCAAACAGGGCGAAGTGGCTGATGCCTTCAATGGCATTGGTTTCGCCGTCGTGCAGGTTGTTCATCACCGTCATGAAGGTAAGCAACAGCAACCCGGCCTGCATCGGGGTAAGCGCCATGTCTATACGCTCGCCGTTAATCAGTGCGATGGTCTCGATCACCGGCAGGGTAAGCAGCACGGTCGCCAGCGATGCTCCCAGCGCAATATTGACGGTAGTCTGCATGCGATCCTGCTGCGCCGCCTTGAGGGCGGTGAGAATCTCCGGGCTGGCGGAAATCAGCGCCACCAGCACGGCGGGGATGGTCTTGGGCAGGCTGCCGGAGAGGCCTGCATCCAGCAGCACCGACAACACCTCGGAGAGCAGCCCCACCAGTACAATTGCCCCCAGCATCAGCGCAACGTGCAGCGCATTGGGGCTGTGCGCCTCGTCATGTGCCTCTTCATCAGTCTCGCTTGAGTACTCGAAAAACTTGCGATGCTCCACCGTCTGCAGGCGCAGAAACGCGACATACATCATCGCCATCACGACCACCGAAAACACCGAGTAAAACTTCCACTGCGTTTCCGGCACAAAGTCCGGAATGAACATGCCGATGCCGATGGCAACCAGCAACATGGCAATAAATGAGTTGGCTGAATCCAGATTGTATTTGGAGCTGCCATGCTTGAGCCCGCCAACAATGGCGGCCAACCCCAGGATGCCATTGATATCGAACATCACCGCGGAAAACACCGTGTCTCGCGCCAGCGTTGGATTGGGTGCGCCCTGCAACAACACCACCAGTATCACCACTTCCACCGAAACCGCGGCCAGCGTCAGGATCAGCGTGCCGTAGGGTTCGCCAAAGCGCATCGCCAGCACTTCGGCATGATGGCTGATGCGAAATGCCACGCCGATGATGGCCGCCAGAATCACCAGCAGCGTTCCCCACAGCATGGCGCCACCATGAGCGACAGCGGCATGCTCCAGAGTAAAACCCAGCACCAGGACAAGCAAAGCGAGGGCAATCGGAAATTCGGAACGTAGATATTTCATGACTGCTTCAGAAAATTAACAGAAGCAACACAGTAACGGAGGATGCAACAAGGGTCAAATCAGCCAGCTCTGCAGCAAAAAACAAACCTGACGGCGCATACAGCCGTCAGGTTCAACAGGGATGCAGCGGCTTACTTGTAGGCGGCATACTTGCCGCACTTTTCCAGATCGACAGCGGGTGTAGAGGGTTGGGGCTGGAGGGCATGATGTTGTTCTGCTTCTTTTGCGGCATTTGCCTGGGCCGCATAAAACTTGGTGGCCTTGAACAGGATTTCCGAGGAGCGGATAAAGCGCTTGTCCAGCGCAATATCTATGGGCGTCTTGCCATCGGCATTCAGCGCTTCAATGTTCGCACCGCTGTTTACCAGCATGCGCACGATATCCGGATAGCCTTTGGCAACGGCGAGATGCAGGGGAGATTGGCCATTGTCCATGAAGTTGATCTCAACATCCTGGTTCAGCAGCGCAAACACCGTTGCCTGATCACCTTTCCCGATGGCCTCCAGCAACTCGTAACGCGTATCGGGCGCTTCGACTGAATTTTCCTCCACGCCTGTGGGCAACAGCTTGAGCGCATAGTTCAGTAACGATACGGTCACCAGAAGAGCCAGAACCACCAGCAT
>JAHFQY010000046.1 GCA_023259065.1 Nitrosomonadales bacterium | reverse complement strand
AGGTTGTTTACAGGATGGGGTTTACTTTTGTACTGCTGCCAGTGTTTCTTGTATCTCCGCAAATAGCGGGCGGGCGGAAATGTCTTCCTGTGCGCAGCGGGTGTGCAATTCTCTGAGTGTTTCCAACTTGTGCCGGGCAACGTCAGGCACGCTGCAGCGCTCCAGCAATTCTTCCAGCAGGCAGGAAAATGCGCGCACTTCGATGCGCTGAAGCCTGGGGGCGAGCTGCTTATCCCCGATTGCATAGAAAGAGGCCGCGCCAAAATCACCCAGCAAGGCATTGCCCTCGCCGCAGCGCAAAATGTTGTGCGCGTACAAGTCGCCATGCATGATGCCGTGCTCGTGCAATTGCCGGGCGGCAGAGGAGATGCCCAGTGCGATGCGGATGGAGGTATCCAGTGTGAAGCTGGCGTCATCGGCATAGATGTCGCGCGTGCATGACTCCAGGCTGGGCGGGCCGGCCAGGTTGCGGAAGCTGGTATCGATCAACTCCATCACCAGCCCGTGGGCGCCGGCAGGGTGATCGTCTACTCTGCCATGCACGGCAATCAGGTTGGGATGCCGGCCCGCGCTGATGCAGGCGGCCATTTCGCTGTGCGGCAGGCCATCGCTGGTCAGCGCGCCCTTGAACAGTTTTACCGCCACATCCTGTTGCTGGCCGCCATCCTGCCAGGCGGCCTGATGGATGATCCCCGAAGCGCCTTCACCCAATTTGTGTTGCAGTTGCAACTCGCTCCAATCGATGCTGTTGATGGGGCTGTGTGCCAATGCAGCAGCTTCATGCGTGTCGCAAAACGGATTGCCCGCATAGGCCAGCCAGGATAGCCGTGGCAGTTCCAGCAGCCACTGCGGCAGTTCAGTCAAACGGTTGGCGGCGATGCGCAGCAGCTCCAGCCGGGTGCACGCTGCCAGCTCCCGCGGCAAGGCCTGCAGCTGGTTGCCCGCCAGCATGAGTTTTTGCAGTTGTGTGCAGCGCCCGATTTCGGCGGGGAGCTCACCGATCTGGTTGTCGGTAAGGATCAGCCAGCGCAGTGCAGGGGGTAATGCGGCTGCCGGCACTGAGCGAATTTTGTTGGCCTTGAAACCCACCATGCTGAGCTGTGCGCACTGCCCCAGCACCTCGGGCACTGCGCTGAACTGGTTGTCGGAGCAGAACAGGATGCGCAGCTTGCGCAGGCGCGGCAGATCATCCGGCAGGGATGACAAGGCGTTGCCCGAGAGGTCGAGGATCTCCAGGGTGTCGGCCAGGTCAAAAATCTCCGCTGGAAACTCACTTAGTCCGCAGGACAAATTCAGGCGCCGGCTGCCGGCCAGCTTGCCGGAGCGCAGTTGTTCAAGCGTGTTCATTGCAATGTGCAGCAGACGGTGCGGGGGTGAATCTGGATGCTCATGTCTTACACGCTGCGCTGCAACAAGCAGCGCCAGGCGCAAGCCGAGATTGCCGCCCACACCAGGGTGCGCAGGCTCATGGCAATCACCGTGCGCAGCTCGTAGGCGCCACCGGAAAATATGTGCGCACCCAGGGCCAGGAATGTGAGCGCCGTCGCGGCGGCAATGGCGATGGCCAGCCATGCCGCCCAACGCTGCTGCATCCACAGCCCGATGCCGGCGACGACATAGGCGAAGCCGGCGGCAAAGTTGAACCACAGCACGAAGGGGACGTAGTTGCCGGCGGCGGCTCGCGCAGCCTCATTGCCGAACAGCACCGCGCCGCCCTCCTTGATGGTCAGCAGGCCGAATCCGGCTGCGACCAGGGAAATTGCCCAGATCGTTTTCCCGCGTGCTTGCATAAGTGCGGCCATGTTTTTTCTCCTGTTGGTTTTTACGCTTCATTCAGGATTTTAAGGCAAAGCCGGCGCGGCACAACAAAATTCATGGCCGTTGCAATCCAGTGCCGCTGGCTACGCGACTATGTACAGATAAATCAGCAGCACGTTTACTGCCAGTGAGAACACCGCAACCCATTGCCACAGCAGCAGCGGGTCGCGCCCCAGCAAGGGAGTGCGCGGCGGCGGCAGGATGGGTTTGCGTTCGCCGACTTCCAGCGCATGCAGCATTTCTTCGGCGGTCTCGAAGCGCACCTTGGGATCGTGCGCAACGGCTTTCAGGATGATGTTTTCCAGCCATTGCGGAATGTCCGGGCGGTAGCGTGTGGGCGGCAGCGGGTCGCCGAAGCGCGGGCGCTGGAAGGGCTCGACTTCGCCGTACGGGTAGTGGCGCGTGAGCAGGTGATACAGCGTGACGCCTGCGGCATAGAGGTCACTCTGCGCCGTGGCCGCCTCGCCCGCGAACAATTCCGCCGCCATGAAGCTGGGCGTGCCCGGGCTGCCCGCCGCCTCGCTGCTGTGGCCGGGGCTGAGCGCCACGCCTAGGTCGAGGATGCGCAGCTTGCCGTCATCGCCCTGGTGAATATTGGCCGGCTTGATGTCGCGGTGCACGATGTTGAGGCGGTGCAGGGCGGCCAGGCCTTTCAGCAGGCGGATGCCGATGCTGCCCGCCTCGGCTGCGGAAAAGTGCTGGCCGATATCCAGCTTCTGCTGCAGCGTGGCGCCCTCATGCCAGCTCATTACATAGTAGAGGCAGCTGCGCCGCTCGGCCGCCAGCGGCAACACCTGCGAGAAATAATGCGACACCACGCGCTTGCCCAGCCATTCTTCATTGAGCAGGCCGTTGCAGCTTTCCGCATCGTCGGCCAGCAGGGGCTGCAAGGTTTTGAGCACGCACACCTGGCCATTGGCGAGATTCTTTACCTTGTACAACAGGCTGGCGCGCGACTCGTGCAGCAGCTCCAGCACTTCAAAGTCGTCCAGCTGCGCGCCCGCCTTGAGGCGCGGCGGCAGGCGCAGGCGTTTGGCCTCGCTCGCCAGGTCGGCGAGATTGTCTTCGCCAACCTGCTCGATGCGCACCACCAGCGCGGTGGCGTTGTCCTGGCTGCCCAGTTCGAGAGCGCGGTTGACCAGGTCGTCCGCCGCCATTTGCGGGCTGTGGTACAGGCGCAAAATATCGTGGATGCCTTTCTGTCCCAGCTTGTCCCACACGCCGTCGCTCATCAGGGCAAACACGTCGCCGGCCTGCAGCTCGCCCTCGGCATAGTCCACCTGCAGCTGCTGGTCCAGGCCGATGGCGCGCTTGAGCACATGGCGCATGTCCGGCCTGTCCCACACGTGGTCGGTGGTGAGCTGCTGCATCTCGCTGCCGCGCAGCCGGTAGATGCGGCTGTCACCGACATGGGCGAGGGTGTAGCGCTTGCCGCGCAGCACCAGCAGGGAAAGGGTGGTGGCCATGCCCGCCATCTCACGCTGCCGGGCAGCTTGCGACACCACCCAGCGGTTGAGTGCGCCCAGCACCTTGTCCAGCGCGGCGGTGGTTTCCCAGGTTTCCGGCGTGGCGTAGTAGTCGGACAGCACGCCGCGCACCGTCATCTCCGCCGCTTCGCGCCCGCCCGCATTGCCGCCCACGCCATCGGCCACGGCAAGCAGCGCGCCCTTGCTGGCGAGCTGTTCATTTTGCGGGTTGACCGCGCCGCAAAAATCCTCGTTGCGCTCGCGCGCCCCGGTTTTTGTGGTCTGGCCGATGATTATTTTTAGAGACATGGTGTGTGAAAAGTGAAAAGTGAAAAGTGAAAAGTGAAAAGTGAAAAGTGAAAAGTGAAAAGTGAAAAGTGCGGCTACCATTCACCCATCACCCATCACCCATCACCATTCATCACCGATTCTACACGCGCGCTGTAGTCGCTGCCGACGAGCCCCAGGTGGTGCGCCAGCGCTTCTTCACGGCGGTCAGCCCGATCAGCGCGATCACGGCCAGCGAGGCAAAGACGATCAGGCCGATCTGGTAGCTGCCGGTAACCTGGCGCGAGTAGCCCAGGCTGGAAGCCAGGTAGAAGCCGCCGATGCCGCCCGCCATGCCGACCAGCCCGGTCATCACGCCGATTTCCTTGCGGAAGCGTTGCGGTACCAGCTGGAACACCGCGCCATTGCCCATGCCCAGCGCCAGCATGGCGACGACAGTCACGCCCAGGCCGACAAAGGCCAGTTTCATGCCGAAGCTGAGGATAAACAGGGCGATGGCGGCAATGACGTACATCACGGTCAGCGTGCGGATGCCGCCGATGCGGTCGGCCACGTTGCCACCCATGGGGCGCACCAGCGAGCCGGCGAATACGCAGGCTGCGGTGAAGTAACCGGCGGTGACCGGCGACATGTCATATTGGTCGTGGAAATACAGGGTGAGCGAAGCGGCCATGCCGACGAAGCCGCCGAAGGTGACGCTGTAGAAGAACATGAACCACCATGCATCCTTGTCTTTAAGCACGTTCAAGTATTGGTGCAGCGACTTGGTGGGCGGGCACTCCGGGCTGTCCTTGGCAAAAATGGTGTAGACCACCAGGGCAAACAGCAGGGGAATGATGGCCAAGCCGAATACATTGTTCCAGCCAAAGGCCAGTGCCAGCCCCGGTGCAAACAGGGCGGCCAGTGCGGTGCCCGAGTTGCCGGCGCCGGCAATGCCCAGCGCGGTGCCCTGGTGCTCGGGCGGATACCAGCGCGAAGCCAGCGGCAGCGCCACGGCAAACGCGGCTCCGGCCACACCGAGGGCGATGCCCAGCATCAGCACCTGCTGGTAGCTGTGCACACCATAGAGCCAGGCCAGCGTCAGTGCGCCCAATACCACAAGCTGCCCCAGCAGGCCGGCCATCTTGGGTTTCAGGTGATCCACCAGCACACCCATCAGCATGCGCAGAATGGCGCCGGACAAGATCGGCGTGGCAACCATCATGCCTTTCTGTGCGGCAGTCAGCTGCAGGTCGGCGGAGATTTGCACGGCCAGCGGGCCGAGCAGCACCCACACCATAAAGCTCAGGTCGAAGTAAAGAAAGGCGGCAAACAGTGTGGGCTTGTGCCCGGCGCTCCAGAAGCTGTTGTTCATGGTGATCCTCATTTAAAAATGGTTGTTTGGAGATACACCCCTTCCATAGCAATGTTTATGCCACACTGTTGGTGTGGTATTAACTTGCTGTATTTAAATGAGTAATGTGTTTGTGTTTGTGCACCA
Source organism: Nitrosomonadales bacterium (assembly GCA_023259065.1). Taxonomy (GTDB): domain Bacteria; phylum Pseudomonadota; class Gammaproteobacteria; order Burkholderiales; family Gallionellaceae; genus 39-52-133. The sequence goes on along the minus strand of JAHFQY010000046.1, from coordinate 11,459 downwards.
TTTTAGATGGGCGTGGCGCACTGTTACGGTGCCAGGGATTGCTTGTGCACCGTAATGGTTTGCTTGCCCTGCGACATCACCCTAATTCATGCGGCCGCCTTGGCGTGCTTCTGATACAGGAATTCCAGCACCGCACCGCGCAAGGCGTGATAGTGCGGGTCGTTGGCCAGGGCCAGGCGCTGGCGCGGCTTGGGCAAATCAACCGTGAGGATTTCACCTATAGTGGCGGCCGGGCCGTTGGTCATCATCACGATGCGGTCGGACAGCAGCACGGCTTCATCCACATCGTGCGTCACCATCACCACGGTGCTGTTGGTGTCCGCCACGATTTTCATCAGTTCGTCCTGCAGGTGAGCGCGGGTCAGGGCGTCGAGTGCGCCAAACGGTTCATCCATCAGCAGCACCTTGGGTTGCATCGATAGTGCGCGCGCAATGCCGACACGCTGTTTCATTCCGCCGGAAATTTCACCCGGATATTTATGCTCGGCATGGCTTAGATGCACCAGCGCCAGAGCGGCCCGGGTACGCTCGGCCAGTTGCGCCTTGCTCTCTTTTGCACCAAACACGCGCTCGACCGCGAGGTAGACGTTGTCAAAGCAGGTGAGCCAGGGCAGCAAGGAGTGGTTCTGGAACACCACGCCGCGATCCGGGCCGGGGCCGGCAATCTCGCGCTCGGCGCAGATCATCGCCCCTGCGCTGGGGAAGGTTAAGCCGGCAATCAGGTTGAGCAGGGTGGACTTGCCGCAACCGGAATGGCCGATAAGGGTAATGAATTCGCCCCGCGCAATCTTGAGGTCGATGTCCTTGAGGGCGATGAAAGTGCCTTGCCGTGTGTCAAAAGATTTTTGTACGTTTTCGATCAATACATATTTGTGCATGGCTCATTCCTTAATATTTGACTCGGCTGGCCAGCATGACCAGCAGTTTTTCCAGCAGCAAGCCGACGATGCCAACCACAAAGATGGCGATGATGATGTGCTCCACATTCAGGTTGTTCCACTCATCCCACACCCAGAAGCCTATACCCACGCCGCCGGTGAGCATCTCCGCCGCCACGATCACCAGCCAGGCCGTGCCTATGGCCAGGCGCACGCCGGTAAGCATGTAGGGCAGGGTGGCGGGGAACAGTATGCGGGTGAAAATTTTCCACTCCGACAGGTTCAGCACGCGCGCCACGTTGAGGTAATCCTGCGGCAGCTGGCGCACCCCCATCGCGGTGTTGATGATCATGGGCCAGATGCTGGAGATGAAAATCACCCAGATCGCGGCCGGGTTGGCGGCTTTGAATACCAGCAGGCCTATGGGCAGCCAGGCCAGCGGTGACACCGGCTTGAGCATGCTGACGATGGGCGAGGTCATTTTGTCGAGGAAATCAAAGCGGCCTATCATGAACCCCAGCGGGATGCCGATCAGCGCGGCCAGGCCGAACCCCATCCCCACGCGCTGCAGGGAGTTCAGGATATTCCAGCCTATGCCCTGGTCATTCGGGCTCTTCTGGTAGAAAGGATCGCTGAAAAGTTCCACTGCCGAGTGCCAGGTCTTGACCGGGCCGGGCAGGTTGGGGCTGGTTTGTGCCACGATGCCCCAGACCAGGGCAAACAGGGCCAGGCCCAGCAAAGGCGGCAGCCATGTGGTAAAAAAAACTTGTTTGATGCGCATCTTGTGCTCCTGATTATCGTTTTAACTTGAAGCTCTCAAAAAATGGTTTTGCGGGTCAGCCTGGGCAAGCGGTCCAATTTGCCTGCCCGGTCAAACAGGATTTCTGTTACGCCTTGATCTTGAAGCTGTTGGCATACTTCTTCGGATCCTTGCCGTCCCACACCGTGCCATCAAGCAGCTTGGAGCTGCGCATCACATTCTTGGGCACGGGTACTTTGACCTGGGCTGCCGCCTGCTTGTACAGCTCGACCTGGTTGATCTGTTTGGCCACAGCCAGATAATCCGGGTCTTCCTTGAGCAGGCCCCAGCGCTTGTGCTGGGTGAGGAACCACATGCCGTCCGACAGGTAGGGGAAGTTGACCGCGCCGTCGTTGTAGAACTTCATGTAGTTGGCGTCGTCCCACTTCTTGCCCAGGCCGTCCTCGTATTTGCCTTCCATGCGCTGGTCGATGATTTCCACCGGGCAGTTCACGTAGGACTTGTCGGCGATGATCTCGGCCACTCCGCGGCGGTTGGCCATCACGTCGATGTATCTGGAGGCTTCCAGCACGGCCATCATCAGCGCGCGTGCGGTATTGGGATATTTCTGGGTGAATTCGGCAGTGCTGCCCAGCACTTTTTCCGGATGGTCTTTCCAGATGTCCTGGGTGGTGGCGGCGGTAAAGCCGATCTTGTCGGCGATGGCGCGGTTGTTCCAGGGCTCGCCCACGCAGAAACCATCCATATTGCCCACGCGCATGTTGGCGACCATTTGCGGGGGCGGCACGGTGATGTTCTTTACGTCCTTGAACGGGTCGATGCCGTAGTTGGCCAGCCAGTAGTACAGCCACATCGCGTGGGTGCCGGTGGGGAATGTCTGTGCAAAGGTGTAGTCGCGCTTGTCGCTGTCCACCAGTTTCTTCAGCGTCTCGCCGCTGGTTGCGCCTTTTTCCTTGAGCTGGTTGGACAGGGTGATGGCTTGGCCGTTGTTGTTCAGCGTCATCATTACCGACATGTCCTTCTTGGGGCCGCCGATGCCGAGATGCACGCCATAGATCAGGCCATACAGCACATGCGCGGCGTGCAGCTCGCCGTTTACCAGCTTGTCGCGCACCGCAGCCCAGGAGGCTTCCTTGGAGGGGGTGATCTTGATGCCGTATTTCTCGTCGAACTTCATCACCGAGGCGATCACCACCGAGGCGCAATCAGTCAGGGGAATAAAGCCCACCTTCACCTCCTTGAGCTCGGGCGCATCCGAGCCGGCTGCCCAGGCGGCGCTGCGTACCCCCGGGGGTACCATGGCCATCAGGGCCGCGCCAGTGAGTATCATGGAGCTTTTCTTCAGAAAATCGCGACGGCCGCTTTCAGGAAGGGTAACGCTGCTTGTATCTATAGGCTTTTTCATGGCTGTCCTTTATATAGGTTGTGCGGGAATGACACAGTTATCACTCAGCAAGCTCTGTGCCAGAGCACTGATATTTTTATAACATTTTGTATTTATTAAGTTAATTTGTTTGGTTGCGGCTGATGAAAGCCCCCGGGCGGGGCTTGCTCATGGTGCATGGATGAATACCTTGCACTTAATCAGGGTGTATTCATGGGGAGCCGGCTTAATTCCGGATAAATGAAATTGCAGGTTGAACAGGCCGGGGGTTTTAGGGTAGAATCGCGCCTCTTTTGAAAACTGGTTGGAGTAATTGCTATGGCACGTGTCTGTCAAGTAACGGGAAAGCGCACAACAGTGGGTAACAATGTGTCCCACGCGAACAATAAAACGAAGCGTCGTTTTCTGCCAAATCTGCAGCGTCGTCGCTTGTGGGTAGAGAGCGAGGGACGTTATGTTTCCCTGCGTCTGTCCAATGCCGGTCTGCGTACCATCGACAAGAACGGTATCGAAGCTGTGCTGTTTGAAATGCGCGCTCGCGGCGAAAAAATTTAAGGAGTAGCTCAACATGCGTGAAAAAATCAAACTGGAATCCAGCGCTGGTACAGGTCATTTCTATACCACCACCAAAAACAAGCGCACTACACCCGAGAAAATCGAGATCAAAAAATTTGATCCGGTTGCTCGCAAGCACGTTGCCTACAAAGAAACCAAGCTGAAGTAAAAATCGCCTGGGTTTCGGGCGATGACTGCAACCAGGTCGCCTGAAGCAGCTCTGCATGAAACGAAAACCCATCAAGCCCGGCTTGGTGGGTTTTTGTATTGGAACAAAATACCTGTGCTGCCAACGCAGCTACAAGAAAATGGAGACGTAAATGTTCGAACCCGATGAAGTCAAAGCTGAAATGATTGATATGTTCGAAGAGCTGTATTCGAATGCGAAAATGGAAATTCTGGCTGGAGACTCCGATCCCGCCACTGTTCGCCAGTTGGTAGGGCAGATTCAGGGCTTCTTTATCGCCATGAAAATTGCGGTGCCGCTGGATATGGAAGAAGTCGTTTATGTTGAGAATCGCCTCAAGATGCTGGAAGACAGAATGCGCTAAAACAACGCAGGCTAAAGCAAGCTGTCGGGTGACTCCAAGCTAACCCGACCTGCGCCCTCATACGACTAGCCTGCCTTGTTTTTCTGCAATGGTGATCACCGCCTTTGCGCCCGAGTTGAAATCCAGAAAGTCAGCCTCGATACCGTCACTGAAGATCACGCCGTTTTCCGGCATCAGTGATGACATCGTCAGCGGCTTGCCGGCGCTGACCTCGCCAAACACCAGCTTGGCCTCCGAGGCGCGGCTGGGGAAGGGCTCGCGCACCGCAAACTGCAGGGTGCTGCTGTCCCAGCTTGCCGCCTGGTAGGCGAAACTGGATGGCTTGTGCAGCAAACCGGACACGATGCCCACCGATCCCGTTACCACGCTTTTCATCCAGCCGGTTGAACCCAGACCGGTAGCCACGATCACCCCGCTGGAAGACTGTACCTCCTTGTGCTTGCCGGACTGGATTTCATAGCGGGCAGACGTGTGCGACTTCGGCCCGATAAACAAATCGTTTACCGCATACAGCACCTGCTTGTCGCTGAGCGTGGCACGAGCCATGGTGACCGTCTTGTGCTGGCGCTGGTTGCTGGCGGTCTCGCCCAATATGGCCTTGAGGTCGCGCGGCTCGAATGGCAACAACACGCCATCGTAGCGATAAGGGTCGGGATTGAGGCCGATCAGCGGCTGCCCATCCAGATACTTGATGATGTTGGCAACCAGCCCGTCCTGCCCCAGCGACACGATGATGTCGTCCGGGGCAAACAGGAAGTTGGGCAAAAAGCTGCGGTCTATCACCTGGTAGCGCCCGTAAGCCTCCAGCGTTTCCACCGTGATGCGCTTCGCCGCCACATAACTCTCATGTTCCTTTACGTAGTCGGCGAAGTCAGCCCCCAGGTGCTCGATATAAAACTTTGCCTGGGCGAGGGTGTGAAAGCGCACCAGCAACTCCTCCAGCCGGGTCCTGCGTGTTACCAGGATCACTTTCCTGTCAGCTTGCGCGTCCATTTTTTGCCTCCTTGTTGGCGGGTTGATCAAGCAAAGTCTGCAATAAATCCGGCGACATATTGAATTGCCCGATCTTGTCTGCGCGTTCGGCAATGCCCACAAATGCCTGGGCGATCAACTGCCCGGGTTGCATGCCGGAAGCAGAAAGCGCCTGCACGATGCGCGGATCGGCCTTCTCCAACGCCTGCATCACTGCGGCCACCCTGTGCGCTTCCGCCTCGGCCAGCATCTTGGTGTTTTCCGCATTCTTCGCCACGAAGGATTTGCGCTTTTCCTCCAGGGCGATGTCCGCATCCATCTCCTTGTCGCGCAACTCCTGCTTCTTGCGGCGTATGCTGGCTTCCGCCTCCATCTGCGTTTCGCGTATGGTGCGTTTCTTTTGCTCCACCGCCACCTCGGTGTCGAGTTCACTTTCACGAATAGTGCGCTCGTTCTCGATGGCGGCATTGCGGCGCACAAAAATGGCCTCGTCAGACTGGCGCAAGATCACCTCGCGCGCCTCGGCCTCCAGGGCGCGCGCTGTCTCGGGTGTGGGCTTGATGGCCAATACCGAGACGCCCTGAATGTCGATGCCCAAGGAGGTGATCTCGGGGTAGACCTTGAGTTCGTTGCTGACCTCAAGCGCAAGCCTGTCCGAGGCGAGCAGGGCTTCTTTCAAGGCGATCGCCTTGATGGTCTTCTGCGACAACACCTCCACCGCGCTCAATACCCGCTGGCGCAATTTTTCCGGATCATCCGATTCGTATGACTTGCCGTCGGCACGGAGCGCAAAATTCAACATGGCTGCCGCCCTGGTGGGCTCGCTGATGCGATAGGCGATCTGGCCTTGCACGGTGATGGTCTGGAAATCCGCAGTGACCTGCTGAAAGATGAACGATTCATCGCGGCTGCCGGCAGGAATGGCGGCTAGTGTGGTGGTAGGCGCAAAGTAGAGAAAAGAAAGCCCGGCGCCCTGGCGGGCAACTTTGCCTGACTTGTATTCGATCAAGTAGGTAGTGGGTTGTGACTTGATAAAGCGTATGCCGAACATGATAGCCTCCTTGTGGTTGATTGCTTAGTTGTCCTATACAACTAAGTTAGTTGCACAGTAGCACTAATTAAAATACACTGTCAACACCGTCGCAGAAAAATACCAATCCTGGCAGGTTCCCCACTTTGTAAAAGGGGGGTTAGGGGATTTAAAAGCGTGCAATGAAATATAGAATCTCAATAGGTAAAACGCTATGAAACAGAAATCACCAGTTGTGGCGCCCTTTAACCTGCAGGCCATCGAGCGCCCGCTGGTCAGCGTGGATGTGGTGATCTTTACCGTGCTGGAAGGGGCGCTGCATGTACTGCTGGTAAAGCGCCCGGATGATCCGCGGGAGCCTTGCCCGGGTATGTGGGCGCTGCCGGGCGGGTTTGTGGATGTGGAGAAGGATGCCGATCTGGAAAGCTGCGCGCTGCGCAAACTGCAGCAAAAAACCGGCGTCAAGACACCCTATCTGGAACAAGTGGGCAGCTGGGGCGGCAGCAAGCGCGACCCGCGTGCATGGTCGGCCACCCATGTTTATTTCGCCCTGATACCCGCCCCGGAAAGTCTGCTGCAAGGCTCGAATGACGCGACGTGGTTTCCGGTGGAAGGTCAGCGTGTGAGAGTGAAGCTCGCATTTGATCACGCCATGCTGCTGGAAGCAGCCGTGCAGCGCCTGCGCAACAAGGTGGAATACACCTCCCTGCCCGCCTACCTGTTGCCGCAAGAATTTACCCTGAGCGACTTGCAGCGCATGTACGAAGTGGTGCTGGAGCGCCCTATCGAAAAAAGCGCGTTCAGAACCCGCGTGTTCGCGGCAGGATTGGTGGAGGAGGTGGACAAGGTGCGTGCCGGGCCCAACCGTCCCGCGCAGTTGTACCGTCTCGCGCATCCGCGGGAGATCGTGTATTTTCCGCGCACGTTCAGCCCCAGAAAATCTGCCGAGGATTAGCGCATGAAGCCGGTTAGTGTGCGCATCGTTGAGGGTGACTTGCTCGATCAGCCCGTCGAGGTCATCGTCAATGCCTGGAACAGGAACATCATTCCATGGTGGCTACTGCTCCCGCAGGGCGTTTCAGGCGCGATAAAGCGGCGTGCCGGTTATCAGCCATTTCGCGAGCTCGCACGCTGTGGCTCCATTCCGCTGGGCGGGGCAGTGGTTACCGGGGCGGGCAGGCTGGGGTACCGCGCAATCATCCACGTTGCAGGCATCAACATGTTCTGGCGCTCCACGCCGCAGTCGATCAGGCAATCGGTCTTGTCCGCCATGGCCATCGTCAACCAGGAAGGCATACACTCCATTGCATTCCCTGTCATTGGCGCAGGCACCGGCGGCTTCGGCGAATCCGGCGCGCTGGCAGTGATGCAGCAAGCACTGGCCGAAGTCGAATCGTCGGCTGAGGTGGTGATCGTCAAATACAAAAAACGGCGCCAGGGCACGCAGCCGCAAACTCCGCCCCACCCATAAAGGAGATGCCCCTTGTCACTCGCACAGTTTGAAGGCTGCCTGCTGGGTCTGGCGCTGGGCGATGCGCTCGGTGCGCCCCATGAAGGCGGCATCGTTGAGCGCCTCGTGTGGCGGCTCATCGGCGCCACCGTGCAAGGGCAGATGCGCTGGACAGACGACACCCAGATGGCGCTGGATATCGCCGAGTCACTGGCGGTCCAAGGCGCGCTGGATGCAGACGACCTCGCCCGCCGCTTTGCCGCAAGCTACCGCTGGAGCCGCGGCTACGGGCCCGGTGTGGCCAGGCTGCTACGGCGGGTTGCGCGCGGTGCAGATTGGCGCGAGGCAAATCGCTCGGTCTTTCCCGAAGGCTCGTTTGGCAATGGCGGTGCGATGCGCGCGCCGGTCATCGGCCTCTACTACGCCCACCGCTTTGCAGAACTGGCCGATGCCGCGCGCCTTTCCGCCAGCATCACCCACGCGCATCCGCTCGGGCAGGAGGGCGCCGTGCTGGTGGCAAGCGCCACAGCGCTGGCGCTCGGCACCAGAAATCCACTTGAAATCGTGCGCGCTGCGGCGGCCCACTGTGCGCTGCAGCCTTTTGTCCTGCGCCTGCGCACCGCCGAGCAATGGCTGCAGGAAGGCAGCGAGCCGGATGCATCGAGTGTCGCCCGGCACTTCGGCAACGGCATCGCAGCGAGCACCTCGTGCGTCACCGCCGTGTACATCGCCCTGCGCTTCATGGATCGTCCCTTTGTGGACATGCAGCGATTTTGCGTTGATGTGGGCGGCGACGTGGATACCATAGGCGCGATGGCCGGTGCCGTGTGGGGCGCTGCCAATGGCGTGGCCGCCTTGCCGCAGCACCAGCTTGCGCAACTGGAGCAGGGCGGGCGGCTCAAGGCCGCGGCGGCGGCCCTGTATGCAGGCGTGGCCTGATGCACACGCCTGCCACTCACTGTGTCATTCGACATTTCCCAGCGCCGGCGTTAGCATCGCCGTCCATTTTCAACGGCCTGCCCTCAGGCCCATGCCCGCCCCATGTCTGTTGAAGCTCCCGCCCGCGCATGTGGCATCGATTTCGGCACCTCCAATTCCACGGCCGGCTGGCTGCGTCCCGGCCAGCCCCCCATGCTGGCACTGGAAGACGGCAAGCCCACCTTGCCCTCGGTGATCTTCTTTAATGCCGAAGAAAACACCACCAGCGTCGGCCAGGCCGGCCTCAACCAGTATCTGGAAGGTTACGAAGGCCGTTTGATGCGCGCCTTGAAGAGCCTCTTGGGCAGCAAGCTGATGGAAGGCAAAACCGAAATCCAGGGGCGCTCGCTGCCCTATATGGAATTGCTCACACAGTTCATCACCGAGCTCAAGCGCCGCACCGAAACCGCAGCAGGGCGGCCGTTCGAGCAGGCCGTGTTTGGGCGGCCGGTGTTTTTTGTGGATGACGACAGCGCGGCGGATAACAAAGCCGAGGCCACGCTGGCCGCCATCGCCCGCAGTGCCGGCTTTAGCGAAGTGAGCTTCCAGTACGAGCCCATCGCCGCCGCCTATCACTACGAACGTCAGATCGAGCGCGAAGAACTGGTGCTGATCTCCGACATCGGCGGCGGCACCTCCGACTTCTCGCTGATCCGCCTCTCGCCACAGCGCGCACTGGCAACAGACCGGCGCGAAGATCTGCTGGCCAACGGCGGCGTACACATCGGCGGCACCAACTTTGACCGCCAGCTCAGCCTGGCAGGCGTCATGCCCCTGCTGGGCCATGGCAGCCTGCTCAAGCGCGGCCTCATCATGCCCTCCAGCTATTACCTCAACCTCGCCACCTGGCACACCATCAACCAAGCCTACACCCGCCGCACCTGGAACGATCTGCAAGAGCTGTATCTGGATACCCAGGCACCCGAAGCCCTGGACCGCCTGCTCCAACTCATCCGCGACCGCGCCGGCCATTGGCTGGCCGCGCAAGTGGAAGAAGCCAAGATCGCCCTCTCTGCCGGCGACAGCGCAACCCTGCGTCTGGACAGACTCACGCCGGGCATGTGCCACACCCTCAGCCGCATCGAGTTTGAGCACGCCTCAGTGGAACTGGTCGAGCAGATAGTCACCACCCTCGGCACCTTGCTGGCCAACGCCGGCGTGAAGCGCGAGGCGGTGGATACGATCTTTTTCACCGGCGGCGCTAGCGGTGTGCCCATGCTGCGCGAACGCATTGCTGCCATCCTGCCCAAGGCTAGGCGTATGGAAGGTGATTTGTTCGGCAGTGTCGGTGCGGGGCTGGCGGTTGAGGCGCAGCGGCGCTACGGCTGATAGCCTGGCAAATTTTCTCTTCACAAATCTTAATGAATGAATTATTTACGCGAGCCTGGGCTGTTTAATTTCTCAAAGCTAAAGGCTCCGATCAGGCGAAACTGGTATAATTTGCAACAATAAATTCGCTACGCTGGCGAATTGTTTTTGGGAGAGAACGATGCAAGTCAGCCCCAATCTGAACAAAAAAATCGCCCAAGCTGTCCAGACCTCGATGCAGATCGAAGGCTGCAAGCCGGTACAGTCCACTGCGGTCAAAAAGCAGGCTCAAGCCCTGATGGAACAGCACCGTGTCCAAGTATCAGTTCACAGAAAGTAATATCTACCTTCCCGGCACCGACATTCCCAGAAATCGCCTGGGAATAGAAACTCCGGACTTGTTGCACGAAGTAGAAAGCACACTGCTGCAACAAGCCTACACCCGCTTCATCACGGAACTCGATCCATCCGTCCGCTTCAACGAAGAATACTTCAAGTCAACCTGCCCCTATCGATTCAACCCTATGTATTTGGCTTCAACTCGTATCCCATTCAGATGTTGGCTGGTGTAAGATTCCTTCGACGAAACCGTGATCACGATTTCAGAAAGCATGAGGTTCAGAATGAGCGACCGTATTACGATTTATCCCGCTGTCAGTCACGGCAAGCCGTGCTCCGCGGCCTGCGTTACCCGGTTGAAAATGTGCTGGAATGGCTGGCAAGCGGCATGAGCACTGAAGAAATACTGGCCGACTATGCAGACCTGGAGCGTGAGGATATCTTGGCCGCGCTTGCCTATGCCGCTCGCCTGATACACGTTAAACGGCTGGATCGTTTTGCTGCATGAAATTCCTGGTCGATGCGCAACTTCCCCGGGTGTTGCGCCAACTATTAAAAAGGTTTATAAACAAATGAAATTGCTGCAAGCGATTCGAGAACTCGGAGCAACAGGCGCATTAAAATGTGCAAAGGAATTGTCAGTTGAACTACCGTTGGATTGGGATGCAGATGTTAAGTTTGTTTTTACCGTTATTGCTAACGACGAAGAGCGAGTGCCCGGTAATATTTCTGGATGCTCAGCCCGAGAAGCAATAAAAAAATGGCTGGAAAAGTACAATGCGGGCCACGATAACAGAGCCTCTCAACGAGTCTCCAACCCACCGGGCACTATCGCGGATCCAATTATTGAAAAGATAATCGGTGCAAGATTGGATCATCTTACAGACGATGACCTAGTTAAAATATCGTATGCACACCGCCTTGGTATGTCTGCTGAAAATATATTAGGCCTCTTGTTGGAGGAGTATCTCGCATCACGATTGAAAGCTTATGGATGGCATTGTGCGTGGGGTGAAACCATCAAGTCGGTGGATTTTGTAAATGAACAAGGAAATTTGCTTCAAATAAAAAATAGAAGCAACTCAGAAAATAGCTCAAGTAGCTCTGTGCGGGATGGAACTGAAATTGAGAAGTGTGACCTTCCCCCGAAAAATCGTCTTCCAAAGGTGACGTAGAATATCACTCATAGAGGAAAGGAAGACGATGAAGGTGCAAAAGCGGGAATACACAGCCGAGTTCAAGGAACTGGCGGTC